>JAWPMR010000001.1:3811922-4447242 GCA_033344815.1 Paracoccaceae bacterium
CCACCTGTTTCCAACTCAAACGCCCCCGACGCGATGAAATAGACGCTCTTGGCCGGGTGATCCTTAGCAAGAATGACATCTCCCGAATTTGCGTGTGTCGTTCTTAGAACCTTGCTGAGTTTTTTCAGTGCTGCGTCATCCAAATCTGCAAACAAGGGGAATTGCCGGACCAGATCGGGCCCCTTCAATGCAATGTCCAGAGGTGGTCGTCCTTCGGATGCAGCACGGCGTGACGCTACATCCTGCATCAACACGGTATAGAGCTCCTCTCCGACAAGGCCATCCTCGCGCATGATCGTATATTCACGCTCTTCCAGTCGCAGTGCAGTGCGTCGAATGAAGCGGCGTTCCAATTCCTCGGCATAGCCCGGGTACTGCAACCGCAAACCTTCCAACGCCGCCTCAACAGCTTCGACGCGACGCGCCAACAACTCATCGAGAAGGTCCGCCACCCGTCGCCCGTGAATACGTCGAATGCGTCCGCCGACAAAACCGCCAAGATCGCGCAGAATAAGGCGTTGAGACAGCAATAGTTCGAACCTGTCCGCCGTCAGTCGCTTCAAGGGTACTGAAAACCGCAGATAGTGGTGCACAAAGACAGCCATCCGGAATGACCGGTTGTAGACAATGCTGTGATTGCCTGCGCGACTGTATCCGATGCGCCCGCCCGTGCGCGCGCCTTCAATCAGACGGTCCGCATCTGAAAGTATCTGCTCACTCATACTGAATGAAATTGTGCGCTCGCGCATTCGCGCAAGGATGGTATCGCGTTCCGCTCCGGCAAGGGCGATCAAACCCAGCGTAACACGATCGCGATCGAGAATTTCGATGTTTTCCTCGGCGTCCTTGACCGCTTGTTCCAGCCTATCGCCGAATTGCTTGGCTTCCGATCTTACAATTTCACGGGTCAGTTCATAGTTCTCCACAGTACGCGATACGTCCTCGCGCACGGTTTGCAAAGCCACTGCAACCACTTGACGGGAAAGCGCATCATCCAGCGGAGAGAGACGGTCCAAGCCAAGCTTTGCAATGACTGTACGCAAGGTGGTGCCCTGAACAACCAGCGTGAAGAGGGTAAAACCGGTGGCAAGAATGCCAACAACGCGTTTGACTTCTACGGGAACGCGCACGCTTTCCGTGACCGCCAAAGCCAGTGCGAGCGTCACAGCTCCGCGCAAGCCGCCCCAGAGGATTGCGGTGCGGTAAGGTCGTTCAACAATCGGAGAGAGACGGATTTTTGCCAGAAGCGGCAATAACCCAAAAAGAATTGCTGCGCGCGCCGCAATGGCCGAAACGATCACCATACCAAGCAAGCCGATGTCTGACGGGCGGACTTCTTCAAGGAGCCGCGGGATAAGCAGCGCTGCCAGAATGAAGATCAAAGCGCCAGCCCAATGTGCCAGCAGATCCCAGACCTCGCACAAACTGGTCCAGGCGGAGGGCGGTAAACGGCCAGGGCCGATCAGGTTCAGGGTCAGTCCCGCGGCCACGACGGCAATCACGCCGGAAGCGCCAACGCTTTGTTCCGCGCCGATATAGGCAAGATACGGCAACGCAATCGAAATCGAAATCTGTGCCACCTCATATCGCTCGAAGGCCGCCATGACCCAAACGGCAATCCTCGCGGCGAGCCAGCCGGTGATCGCACCACCTGCGATCAATAAAGGGAACTGCGCCAATGTCTCGCCCAGAGCCGGATCTGGCGCGCCCAGCATGACAAAGCCCATGAACAGGCCAAAAAGAGCAACGGCCGCCGCATCGTTGAGCAAGCTTTCGCCCTCGATGATGCGAGCCAATCGGCGTGGTGCGGAGATTGACCGAAAAATGCTGACCACCGCTGACGGATCTGTTGTCGATACAATCGCACCGACCAAAAGACAGGCCGCCAGTGGAAGCGTGCTGACCCAGCTCAAGGCATAGCCCACGGTTAGTGTTGCCACAACGACAGCCACAACAGCCATCATCAAAATAGGCATCCAGTCGTCGAGCATGCGGCGCAAATTCATGCCAAGCGTGGCTTGAAAAAGGAGCGTGGGCAAGAAGACGTACAGAAAGACATTGGACTTGATCGGCAACCCAAGAATTGCCATGGCAACTGGGTTCAATGCGTCCGTCAGCTCCGTGCGCAAGAAGAAAGTCGCGCCCAGACCGATCAATATGCCCACCACGGCAAGAATGACGCTGTAGGGAACGCGCAGTCGCGCTGCGAGTGGTTCGGCCACACCAATCACAATAAAGAGCGACGCAATAATGGTCGTGATGACGACAATGTCCATTTGAACGGTGTACCCTAATTCCTGAAGCCGGGTAATCGGTTGTTTTCGGTAAATATCATTGAGCAGGACCCGGTCTTGGTCATTTCATGCGTGGGCGAGTGAAATGAGGCACCGAGAGTTGTTTGCTAGGCACATAGCACTTCGCCAGCTTCTGGCAGTTCTGACCCATGACCTACCCTGTCGAGCGGGGTTTTGATCGAGGTGTCCTCACGCCCACATTTTCGCAAACTGTTTCTGAAAATACGCGGCCGTGATGTACACGCAAGGGCCCAAAAGGCGCCGCCGGGGCACGTCAAAAAAGCGTAGAGATGGGGATCCACAAGAGATCGGCGACGGGCAAAGATTTATCAGGTGGCCTGGTGCTTGATTGGTACTTGAAATGACAATATTCTGGCTGGCGAGACCAACAATCTGTTCACCACTGGCGTCAATCCTCGCCCCGGCGCAGTGTTCGAGCCGTCAAAACTGCCACATATGAATTGATCCATTGGTCCACTATCTGACGCCAGTCGAGATCAACACTCAAGCGCGCAGAAATCAGACAAGCCCCGGAAAAGTCAAACCTGGACCGGCCCCGAAGCGCCAGACCTTGCCAAGAAAGCCATAGCACCGGGACGCGTAGTGGCAGTTCCGAACCCACCAACTTTGGACATTTTACTAGAGACACAGGGTATTGCAGGTGGGGGCGTAGGATCACAAAGCTGTGAGATTTTTTTATCACATCCATTTTCTGCCCGGGGTCGGATTTCTTGGAAAAGTCACTATGTTGTTATCTGAAGTGCAGCGCGCGGATGACAACAGCTCTAGATGGTTTTGATAGGAGAATGGCAAATGAGTAGCAAACTAGATACCCGTCGTACTGTTCTGACCGGTGCTGGCGCATTTTTGATGACCGGAGCGACCGGACTTATCTCGCCTGCTCGTGCCAAAGATATCAAACCGACCCGCTCGATGCGAGGAGGATCGAATAATTACCGGCCCGGCGCGCCTGTTGTAGAACGCATTGGCGGCGGTGGTTTCTGGATGTCTGGCAGCGTGCGCCGTGCGGGGGATGGAGCACCCCTGGCGGGAAAACGGATTCAAATCTGGGCACATACAACGGAAGGACACGAGCGTGATCCGCAAAGCCACGGTGCCACACTGACCGACGCAAACGGCATATTCCGGCTTGAGATGCCACAGATCGTTCCCGCGTTTGGCCAGGCGCATGGTCACCTTGCGTATGACGACGATGAATTCGAGACGGTTTTCCTGCGCCCAGTCATGAACCGCGCGAGCGACACAAGTCTGAGTGCAGATTTCGTTCTTCAGCAGGCCTGAGCGAGGATGATACCAAAAAGATGAAGCCGATCTGGACGGCCCTCATTTGGACAGTTCTTATCACCGCAATTGTCGTTCCGATTGCCGCCGCCGCGGCCAGCCCCCTGCTGGCTTGGCGTGAACCAATTTATATTGCGGCTGGACTGGCCGGTGTCCTTGCGATGGGTTTGATGCTCTTTCAACCCTTATTGGCGGGCGGCTACTTGCCGGGTCTGTCGGTCCCGAAAATGCGGTGGATACATCGGATCGTGGGCAGTGTTCTTCTGATTGCGGTCATCATCCATGTTGCGGCGCTTTGGATTACAAGCCCGCCAGATGTTGTGGACGCCCTTCTCTTTGCGTCACCGACGCCGTTCTCGGTTTGGGGCGTTATTGCCATGTGGGCACTCTTTGCCTCTGCGCTGTTGGTTGTATTTCGGCGGCGGCTTCGTTTGAGGACGTGGCGTTTCGCTCATACGACGCTGGCCGTGGTCATCGTTTCGGGTACCGTAGCGCACGCATTGCTGATTGAGGGAACCATGGAAACAGTTTCCAAAATCTCCCTGTCCGCATTGATTTTGGCAGCCACGTTAAAAACGGTGGCTGACCTGCGTGCGTGGCGGATCCTGAGCCGAAAAAAGGCATAAAAAAGAGATATGCGACGGCATTTTGGCGACCGCTTGATGCCTTGTACAGATTGAGATCATGGCCGTAGAGACCCAACGTGCCGTCGTCGACCACTGGCTGACCAACGAAAACTCCCCCAGATCGGAGACCGGAAAGACGCGTCGCCAAAACGACGTTGCAAACCAAGATCTTTTGAGGTCCAAGACACGCAATTGTTCGCCAAATGGTAGAACCGCTACAGGCGAGAGAACCAACCGATCATCCCAGTCTGATTTGCCTCAAACAGTTTCTCGGGCAGACCTAAAGAAGGATTCGAAATGAGAACCAAGCGTTTCGTGATCGCACTATGTGTACTTTTTTTAGCAACACCCATGGCAATCTCAGCACCGGTGGATGTGTCTGAAACGATCCGGGAATCCGGCGTGGATATCAGTGCGTCCACCGTCGTGATCCGCCGTGTTTCAGATGGTCAGACATGGATCAGCAACCGACAACGTGCGGCTGAACGTTTCATACCTGCATCCACCTCCAAAATCCCGCATACGATCGTCGCCTTGGAGACCGGGGTTTCATCTTTTGACACTGTGTTTGAATGGGACGGGAAGCGTCGTTTCCTCGACTCATGGAACATGGATCAGACGCTTGCAACTGCTTATCAAAGATCCGCCGTTTGGGTGTTTCAGGACATTGCAGACGCGGTTGGACATGCTCAGATGGCGCATTGGATCCAGCGATTGGAATATGGAAATCGTAATATCGGTGATGCGACGCGGCTAACGACGTATTGGCTGCAAGGACCGCTGAAAATTTCGGCGCTGGAGCAGATCGACTTTCTGGAACGGTTGGTTTCGGACAAACTGTCGGTGTCACCCGGCACAGTGGATAAGGCCCGAGAGATCATGCGTGCCGACAGCGGACCCGATTGGAGCCTTTATGCCAAGACGGGGTGGGGACTTCGAGTCGATGAACCCGATATCGGGTGGTATGTTGGATGGCTGGAGCAAAATGAACCAGTGCCGGAGATTTACATTTTCGCCTTTAATCTCGATATGGCAAGTTCTCAGGATCGACACAGGCGCGAACAGACTGTTCGGCATATACTTGCGGACATCGGTGTACTGGCAGCCGAGGCTCCTTGAAGGCAGCTTCCCTCCTGTGGATTTCGCACTTGAAAAAAGTGTCCCAAAGACGCGCGAGGATAAAGTGCAATGAATCAAGGCAGCTTGCGCATCGGAAACCGTGATGAACCCAAGCCCGGATAATGGCATTTGGACCATTGCTCATGGCGACAGGCAAAGACCATTTCCTGCCGCTTTTGAAAGCTGACAGGTTTGGTTTTCCGGCGCCGCGCGCCAGCGTCGCATGGGATTGTCGGATCGGATGGCAGGGGCATGGACGATCAGTTTGCCAACGAACGTCGGATCACATTCAAACCGCGATTTCCGAAAATCCTTCCAGCATGCGGCAATTGAGACAAAGGAGATTTGCCGCTTTGGGCGTGACGGTTTCTTTCCACATCGTCTCCAATGGGGAGCCGTCGCGATACGTGATGCAAGTGGTGCGCAGACTGGCCTGACGAACGGAACCTCGCAGCGCGAAATTTTGGTTGCGGCTCGTTGGTAGGTTTGGCGCGTTGCGACGGGACTCAAACCAACCCTTTGTTTTGACACACCGTAAATGGGGCAAAATCTGTCCAATGCACCAATCTTTCAAACCTGCCAAAAAAGTCAGCCTTCATTAAGGATAAGGCCTGATCCAATGCGCAGATTCCAGAAAGTTAATTGTATACAAGCGTTGCTTTGGATTGATAATGTCGTTTTTGAGCTATGTACCAGACCAGTCGAACGACCGTATCATATCTGCTTCAGACGGTCGGACTTTTGCCGCGCAACAAAGAAAATTGAGGGTTTCATGGATCATTCTAAAGCACGTCTTCACCCCGCAGCACAGGATTATGCAAGGGAAGTCGCCGCCGGTTCGCTGTCGCGTCGTGAGTTTCTGACGCGCGCCACATCGCTGGGAGTAAGTGCCGTTGCTGCCTACGGTTTGCTGGGTCTTTCGCAGCCCGCGAGAGCGGCGGGCCATGCGCAGTCAGGTGGGACTTTGCGCATCGAGTCTTCGGTGAAGGCATTGAAGGATCCGCGCACCTACGACTGGCCGCAAATGTCGAACTACACGCGCGGTTACCTTGAATATCTTGTTGAATATCAAACAGATGGAAGTTTGAATCCCGCACTTTTGGAGGGGTGGGAAGTCAACGCCAATGCGACCGAATATACTTTGTCTGTGCGCCCGGGCGTGACGTGGAGCAACGGTGATCCCTTCACTGCGCAGGATGTGGCTTTCAATATTGCGCGTTGGTGCGACAAAAGTGTCGAGGGCAACTCAATGGCGTCCCGTATGGGATCGCTTGTGGATGAGGCGACAGGTCTAGCGCGTGATGGGTCCATCACGGTGGTGGATGATACGACCGTGCGCTTGACATTGGGCCAGCCCGACATCACTTTGACCGCCGGGTTTTCTGATTATCCAGCTGCCATTGTCCATCAGAGCTTTAGCGGTGACCCGCTCGACAATCCAATCGGTACGGGACCCTATTTGCCCGGCGAGTTTGAGGTTGGGGTGCGGGCGGTGCTGATCAAGAATGAAAACCATACTTGGTGGGGTGAGGGCGCTTACCTGGATCGTATCGAATACCTCGATTTTGGGACGGAGCAGGCCAGTATTGTTGCCGCAGTAGATGCGGATGAGGTCGATATGGTTTACGAATCCATTGGCGATTTTATCTTCATCATGGATGACATCGGCTGGGCCAAGTCCGAAGCGGTGACAGCCAATACCGTCGTCATTCGGCCCAATCAGGAGGCTGAGATCGATGGAACGAAACCCTATGCGGATGTACGCGTACGCCGCGCGCTGGCCATGGCGCTCGACAATAACGTATTGTTGGAGTTGGGTTTTTCGGACAACGGGTTGGTCGCCGAAAACCATCATGTATCCCCGATACACCCTGAATACGCAGAACTGCCCGCTCCGGTTTTCGATCCCGCAGGCGCTAAAGCGCTGATGGACGAAGCGGGCATGGGAGACTTTGAACATGACCTGATCTCGATTGATGACACTTGGCGGAAGGACACAACAGATGCAGCAGCGGCAATGCTGCGCGATGCCGGCATCAACGTGAAACGGACTGTTCTGCCGGGGTCCACATTCTGGAACGACTGGGCGAAATATCCACTTTCTACCACCGATTGGGCGCAGCGTCCTTTGGGCGTGCAGGTTCTGGCTTTGGCGTATCGTTCTGGCGAAGCTTGGAACGAAAGTGCTTTCGCCAACGCGGAATTTGACGCGCTGCTGGCTGAGGCACTGGCGATCGCGGATGCTGACCAGCGCCGTGACGTGATGGCAAAGTTGCAAAAAATCATGCAAGATGAGGGGGTTATCGTGCAACCCTACTGGCGCTCAGTATATCGTCATCACAAAGAAACTGTGGTGGGGGCCGAAATGCACCCGACATTTGAAATACATGTCGCCAAGCTTGGGTTCGCGGCCTAACAGAAGGCGAACTTATAAAACAACATCCAATCCACAGGTCTTCTGTGGATTGGGTTTTTGCGCGCGGGCCGAGGTCTGGGAAAATGCGCTTATTCGCCTAAAACTCCAATGGTACCAGTGCTTTATGGCGTGACAGAGTTCGCGCGTGATGTCGCATGATTTGATACGCGACATCAGTTGAAGGTCACTCCATTTTCATCGCTTCAGTCTCAACTTGAATGTAGACGGTGTCGCCGACCAACCCATTGTCAACTGCGTAGGACATGCCGAAATCACTGCGGTTGATGGTCGTTTCCATCGAAAGTCCAAGCACCAGTCGCTTATGGCCAAAGGGATATTCTGCTACCTTGTTGAGTGTTACATCGAGCGTGACGGGCTGGGTCTGTCCAAGGATGGTCAAGTCGCCCGTGACAGTGCCGCCCGTCTCGCTGGCTGCGGTGCCAGCGGAGGCGGCAAACGTGATCTCAGGGTGGTTTGAGACGTCAAGAAAATCCTTGTTGCGGACATGCCCATCGCGTGCGTCATGGAATGTGTTGACACTTGCCGCATCAATGCTGACCTGCACATCGCTCAGATCCTGAGTTTCCAGATCGTAAGCAAAAGTGCCGCTGACTGTGCCGAAAATTCCCAAGGTGCGCGCATAGCCGATGTGATCCACAGTGAAAAAAACCGTTGTGTGTGAAGGATCCAGTTCAAAACGCGCCGGTTCGGCCATCGCACTGGCGCCAAAAACAACAGTGGCCAAGGCAGTACTTGTCAAAAGATGCATCAGTTTCTCCCGGTTCTGTGTTCCCATGATCTAGTGCCTATGTTTACAACTTAAAGGCCACCGTGCACCCGTTATGTTGTGCGATAACCCCAAAGTGACTGAAAGTAGCGCATTTGCACAAGGTTAGCTGTATGACTTGGAATGTTCATCGCGCAAAGGGGCGCGACGGCAGAACGGATCCTGCGCGCATCGAGAATGCAATTGAACAGGTTCTGACACCCTTTGATCCCGACATCCTCGCTTTGCAAGAGGCGGATGGGGAATGCCGTCCCCATGCGCGCATTCTGGACGTCGCAAGGATTGCCGCGCAAACGGGTCTCTCTTATATCCATGATCAACCGACCCTGCGATGGGGCCCCGACAGCGATGGCTTCTTGGGCACAATTCTATTTTTGAACAAGCGTTTCCAGAGGATCAGTGCGGATGTCATCGATATGCCAGGGCACTGCCACCGTGGCGCCGTCGTTGTCGAAGTGATGGCGGAAAAAAGCCCGATCCGGATTATGTCCTGTCATCTGTCGCTATCACAACCGCTTCGCATCATTCAGATGCGGGTCATTGGACAATACCTGAGGCGGCGGCCGGCGATGCAGACAATCCTGCTGGGCGATCTCAATGAATGGCGGCCTTGGTTGGGTATGGCCTTTGCCAAAAAAATTGTCGGTCGCCAGTTCAAGGGGCCGTCAGAAGCCACCTTCCCGACGCAACGGCCCCTGCTTGCTCTGGACCGGATTTTGACCGACGCGCCAGGGCATGTGGAGGAGGTTCACGCCGTCGATCACCCCGACACAAACATGGCATCTGACCATCGCCCTTTGCGTGGTGTGGTCACTGTGCCGTGAACTGGCAAAAAAACGCTGGTGAAAACAAGGACAGGCAGTAGTCATATCTGATTGGTGACCTATCTGGTTTTATTGGTAAAAGCAGGCGTTCTGACAGTGATTAATAGTATACGGCAGCATATTTGGTCAGAATGGGGTTCGTTTGGCCCCGTGTCCGTATTTGCACTGCTGGCTTTGATCTTGCTGGTGCCACTTTCCTTTGCCGCGGGTGCTCTGTTTGGGGGTTTCGTTCTTCCGGTAGGGCTCTTTATGATCATCTCAGTCTTCGGTCTGTGCGGAATTCAGTCGCAATATCCTCACCTCAGACTGGGCCTTTGCAATGCCGTGACACTGATCCGTGCCGCAATGATTGCCGTCCTTGCAGGTGCCATCCTTGTGCCAGATCCGAAAAGCTGGATCTTGTTTTCCATCGCATGTGTCGCCTTTGCGCTGGATGGATTTGATGGATGGTTTGCTCGCAAATCCGGTTTGACCTCCGCCTTCGGTGCGCGGTTCGACATGGAAATAGATGCTCTGCTTGGTGCGGTTTTGGCCTCCATATTGTTGGCGGGTGGTCATGTCGGTCTTGAAATTCTGGTCTTGGGTTTCACGCGATATGTCTTTGTTGCCGCAGGTTTTTTTGAGCCCAAACTGTTGGCGGTTCTTCCTGAAAGCCTGCGCCGCAAATCTGTCTGCGTTGTTCAGATTGCCGCATTGATTGTGTTGTTGTGTCCTTTGACACCTGTTTGGCTGATGCACCCGATATCATGGTGCGCCGCCTTGCTGCTGCTCTGGTCTTTTGGGCGAGACACTCTTTGGTTGCTGGCGCGCAGGTGATGATGCACCCCTTCCGTCTTCTATTCGCGAGTGCCGTGCTTTTTCTGGCACTGGTTTTGCCCAACCACCCGGGGACAATGAACCTGTCGGCGCTGAACAGATTTCCCCTTGAGTTGCCGGTCTTGATTTTGGGCATGATCGCGATTGGTCAGCGTCGCTGGATTGTGGGCGCGGTGGCGGCTTTTTTGGTTGCTGCAACCTTCCTGAAGCTGGCCGATTTCGGCATGTTTGCAGCCTTTAATCGCACGTTCAATCCCGTGCTGGATGCGTTTTTGATCGAGGCTGGGTTGAACCTGCTCAGCGACAGTATTGGCCGCCCACTGGCTTATCTCGCCATTGCCGGGTTCGCAATTGGGATGCTTGGTATTTTCTATGCGCTGCTGCGCAGCTTGTATGCATGGGCGTCACTTCAGGTTCCTCTCTACGCGCGCGGAGTGGCATTGGTTGGTGTGATGGTCTTTGGGGTCTGGGCGGTTGCTGATGCAGGCCATCACCTTGGGTATTGGAAATTCGACCGCAGCCCACCTGGTACCGCATGGACATCGCGCCTGTCCTTCAAGCGCATCGTTGAAGTGCGCGCAACTGCGGCAGACCTCGTTCAATTCAGCAATGAGGCAGAGTTGGACGCTTTCGCGGGTGTCACAGGCGTGTTGGATCAGCTTGACGGGAAAGACGTGATCCTGATTTACGTTGAAAGCTATGGCCGTGCCAGTTTTGACAATGACCTTTATGCACCTGTCCACCTTGCGACGCTGGCGCAAGGTCAGGATGCCCTGAGGGACGCGGGTTTTGCCATGAAAAGTGGCTGGCTGACCTCGCCAACAGCAGGTGGCCAAAGCTGGCTTGCCCACGGGACTCTGGCGAGCGGTTTGTGGACAAGTGACAATGGTCGATACAATGCGATGCTGGCCAGCGGGCACAAATGGCTGTTCCATTTCGCGCAGGAGGCCGGGTATCGTACCGCTGCGATCATGCCAGCCATCACGTTGAACTGGCCTGAAAGCAGCAAAATGGGGTTTGAGTTGATCTTCCCCGCCGCTGATATTCCGTACAAGGGGGATCCGTTCAACTGGGTGACGATGCCAGATCAATTCACGCTCGCGGCCTATTCCTCGCTCCTGCCAGCAGATCCGCGCCCTGATTTTATCCAGATCGCTTTGATCTCCTCGCATGCGCCATGGGTTCCAATTCCGCAGATGGTTCCATGGGATGACATCGGCGATGGCACAATATTCAATGAAATGGCGAAAAAAGGTCCAACACCGCGTGACCTTTGGAAAAACCGCGATGATGTGCGCATCGCATACCGGGACGCCGTCGATTATGCGTTACAGGCCACCTTGTCTCACGTCGCGCGCTTGGGGAATGAGGCGCCTCTGGTCTTGGTCATCGGCGATCATCAGGCAGCTGGTTTTGTTGCGGGCAGCGACAATCATGATGTGCCGATACACATGATTGGCCCGCCACACCTTGTGCAGCGGATCGGCGCATGGGGTTGGACGGACGGGTTGATCCCATCCCCGGACGGGCCGGTCAGGCGCATGGACATGTTCCGCAACGATTTCATTTCGGCGTTCAGCGAAAATGCGAAACTGGTGGGCGTGATCCAATGATGCCATTTTTGTTGAAACTGAGCGTTTCCCTCGCGATTGTAGGTGCCCTGATGTGGTGGGCGGACGCGCGGGCTGTGGCTAACAGATTGCAGGATGCTGACATCCTTTGGTTGTGCATCGCTTTCGCAACCTTGACCGCGTTGACGGTGCTGATGGCGCGCCGTTGGCAGATCGTAGCAGACGCTTTGGGGATCAAACTTTCATTTGGCCATGCTTTGGCCGAATATTATCTGGCACAGTTGGCAAATCTGGCATTGCCCGGCGGTGTCTTGGGCGATGTAAGCCGCGCTTATCGCATTCGTAAGAAACTTGATCTGGCACGCGCGGCTCAGTCCGTGGCGGCCGAGCGCTTGATCGGTCAGATTTTCATGTTCACGCTTACAACCATCGCTTTCATCTGCGCCTTGATCATGCCGGGGGGCATGGCGTGGTCGAAATGGGCTTGGCTCGGCGTTTGCGCGGTTGTGCTTGTCGCGGCACTTGCAATTGCCACGACCCGTTTCCAGACCGCGACGTCCCGTTTTTTGCAACTGTGCGTGGATCTGTCAAGGCAGCCCCGATTGATTGCCTTGTCATTGCTTATCGCAATACTCTTGATCTTCAGCTTCTACGCTTGTGCCCGGGCCACGCATACTATCATCCGTTCGGATGCTTGGTTCACTGTGATCCCCTTGATCCTGTGCTCTATGCTGATCCCGCTTTCAGTTGGCGGATGGGGCTGGCGGGAAGGGGCCGCTGCAGCTCTTTTCCCACTGATAGGCGCAGACCCAAGCGCTGGGATCGCGGCGGGTATTGCTTACGGCGCCGTCATGACACTTGCGGCTTTGCCGGCGGTTCTCATCTGGTTGAAGGCGCCTGACCCCATTCCTTATCCTCAAAATTCGAAAATGGACTTGCTATGAGACATCTTTTTCACCCGACACGTCGCGCCTTTTTACAGACCGGCGGTGTCGCCTTGGGGACTGCGTCCCTTGGTCTGCCGGCTTTGGCGGAGAACCATACCCAGATTAACTTTCAACTGTCTTGGCTGCACTCCGTGCAGTTTGGTGGAAGTTACATCGCCGCGCAGCGTGGATATTGGGCTGAGCAGGGGCTAGATGTCTCACTGACACAAGGCGGGCCAAACGCGCCCGTAGAGCCGCCGGTTGTATCCGGTACCGCCCTGATGGGCATTTCTGCTGCAGATTACACAGCAGCCGCTGTTGCCCAGGGCGCTCCTTTCAAAATCATTGCAGTGGCGATGCAGAAGAACCCCTTTGCGATTGCGTCGCTTGATGCCAATCCGGTCAACAAACCGGCCGATCTGATTGGTAAAAAAATCGGCATGGCAGTGTCAAATACGCCGGTCTTGCAGGCGCTCTGCACGATCAACAGTATTGACATCAATCAGATTGAAATCGTCCCAACCCAATACGATCCGGCGCCTTTGGTCAGCGGTCAGGTGGACTGTTTATTGTGTTGGGAAACGGATCTGCCCGTGGCGATGGATATTCAAGGGGTCGATAACACGACCATGCTGATGGCGGACTATGGGTACGCCGTGCATTCTCAAACCTACATTGCAACCGAGGACAGCATTGCCAACCGACGCTCTGACCTTGTGGCTTTGTTGAAGGGCGAAGTCATGGGATGGAATGACTACCTATCGGACACGGATGCCGCGTCACAACTGACCGTCGAGATGTTTCCAGATGCGGGGCTTGATCCTGCAACACAAGCGTTGCAGGCAAAACGTCAAGTGCCGCTCATGTTCTCGCAATTGACCGAGACCAATGGATTTGGGTGGTTTACCGATCAGACAGTGGCCGCCAATGTAGAAACGCTTGCGCTGCTCGGACGCGACGTCAGCCCGGATCTTTGGGATCGCTCTCTGCTTGAAGACGTCCACGCGTAAGATCTGTGTCGGTCAACGAAATCGAATGTGACGGGGTAACCAAGCAATTTGACCGCGATGCGGTTCTTGGACCGCTGACGCTTACCTTTGCCGCAGGTCAGACAACCGCTTTGGTCGGACCCTCAGGATGTGGCAAGTCGACGTTGTTGCGTTTGATTGCCGGGCTGGAAGCACCCACGCAGGGCAGCGTGCGCATCGGCAGTCAAAGCCCGTCAGATCTTGCCCGGCGGGGTGCTTTGTCGATGGCCTTTCAGGATCCGGCTTTGTTGCCCTGGCGCAGCGTGCGCGCAAATATCTCTTTGGGGGCGAAACTGGCGCGTAAACCGGATTGTCGCCTGGAGGAGCTCATCTCATTGGTTGGTCTGGCCGGGTTTGAAGCGCACCGGCCTGCCGAATTGTCCGGCGGTATGCGTCAGCGCGCGGCCATCGCGCGTAGCCTCATTTCCGAACCAGAGGTGCTCTTGTTGGACGAGCCCTTCGGGGCGGTGGACGCATTGACCCGCAACCGGTTGAATGTCGATCTGCCGCCTTTGTGGCGCAACAGTAAAACCACCACGATTATGGTTACCCATTCTGTTGCCGAAGCCGTGTTGCTATCGGACCGCATTCTTGTTTTGTCACAACGCCCGGCAACGGTTTTGGCGGATATACCGGTGCTGTTTACCACGCCCCGCACAACGGAATTGACCGGCCAGCCAGAATTCCAGACCAAAGCAAAACAGGTCCTGCACGCTCTTGGGGTCGTGATCTAGATGCGGTTTTCCAATTGGCTTGTGTCTGTCCCAATCGCGCTGATGTGTTGGGAGGCGGGCGCACAGGTTTTTTCGGATGGTGTTCTGGTAGTCGGCCCGCTTGGGATATGGGCATATGTTCTGGGGCAGTCCGACCTTTTGGTCCGCGCAACGTTTACAACGACTTATAACGCTGCCTTGGGGTTTCTTTGGGGCAATCTTGCGGCCGTGTTTATGGCGGCGACTGTGATAATACTTCCGAGAGCCGAGCGACTGGTATCGAGCCTTGCACTTGTTGTCTTTTGCCTGCCTCTCGTTGCCACAGGACCCATCCTGCGGGTCATTTCCGGCCCCGGCGATGTGCCGCAGATCGCGCTTGCAGCGCTTGCCGTGTACTATACCACATATCTGGCTCTGATCGTCGGCCTGCGAGCGATGCCGCAAAGCTGGTCCGATCTGATGTCCATTTACGGCCGTGGAGCGCTTTCCACATTGCTCATTGTCAGAGCGCGTTCCAGCCTGCCGTATTTCTTTGCTGGCTTGCAGATTGCCGCGCCTGCGGCATTCCTCGGCGCGATGATTGGTGAATTTACTGGGGCCGAACGCGGTCTTGGTGTCCTCACTCTGAGGGCCATGCGGGGTCTGGATGTTGATGCGACATGGTCACTGGCCATCATATCCGCCGGTGTCGCGATGTTAGCCTATACAATTGTTGGCGTGGTGGCGCGCCGGATGCAGGGGTACGCGCCAATCATCATTCTGTCACCGCCACGATCCCTGGCGCGGCGAAATTTTTGGCCCAGATTTGCAGAAGCACTTGCAGCAGTGGTGTTGCTGTTGCTCGTGTGGCAGGTGGTGATGGATGTGTTCGATTTGAATCGGTTCTTTGCCAAACGACCCGGAGATGTCGTCGCATATCTGGCGGGCAATGGAGAGGCACGCCTCATGTTGTTCGAGGCCTTGCGTCAGACGGTAAGCGCGACGATCCCGGGTTTCGTGGCGGGCTTGCTTCTGGGTGCCGGGCTGGCGGTTGGGGTCATCCTTGTACCCAAGGCCGCGGGTTTTGTGCTGCCTATCGCGGTCGCACTGCGCGCCATACCTATTATAACAACTGCGCCGTTGATCGTTCTGGCTCTGGGTCGGGGTTCGGCTGGAACAATAACGGTGGTCGCGGTCATGATTTTTTTCCCCACCTTCGTTGCCTGCCTTAAAGGTTTGCAACAAACGCCAAAGCAGATCATTGACGTGTTCAACACCTATGGTGCCGGGTCACTGCGGATCTTGTTCACGGCCCGGATTCCGACAATGCTACCCGCCTTGTTCGCGGCGGCCAAAATGGCGGTTCCTGCCGCGATTCTGGCCGTCACAACAACTGAATGGCTGGCAACGGGCACCGGGATCGGTGTACTTATGGCGCTCACCTCGACCACCTCGAATTACAATATGCTTTGGTCATGTATTGCCGCGATAGCGCTGGTTGCAGTGACGCTTTACGTGATTGTGCTTTGGCTGGAACGCGCAGTTTTGACAGTTTATGCGAGTGAACAATTGACATGACTCAAGCTGTTTTTGCGATACCCGGTGATAAAGACCGCAAGACCGGTGGATTTTTATATGAGGCGACAGTCTTGCGCGCCCTCAACGAAATGGGGATTAAAACGGCTCATCTTGAATTGCCGGATGGCTTTCCTGATCCCACGCCGGAAGAGATGATGACCGCTCTGAAGGCTTTGTACGCCGTGCCAGATCATCTCCCGATCATTCTGGACGGTCTGGTTTTTGGTGCGATTGATCCGGTTGGACTTGCGCGCGTCAAGGCGCCCATCATCGCCATGATCCATCATCCATTGGGGACCGAAACGGGTCTGACACCTGAACGTGCTGCATTTTTGCGCGCCAATGAAGCGGCAAACCTGAAACATGCGGCGCAAGTCATCGTGCCAAGCCCGCACACCGCGCGCGTCTTGATCCGCGAATTCGGCGCTGATGAGGGACTTGTAACAATCGCACCGCCGGGGTTTGAGCGACCTGTTTTCAATAGAATGCCAGTGAGCCCGCCTGTCATTCTATCCGTTGGATTATTGGCGCGCCGCAAAGGGCATGATGTGCTTCTGAACGCACTCTCGTGCATCAAGGATCTGAGCTGGAAAGCGGTGATCGTCGGAAAGGAATATGATGCATTTGTTGCCGATGAGTTGCGGGCGCAATGCCAACAGCTGAGCCTTGCAGACAGGGTTGCATTCCCCGGAGAGTTGGGAGAAGCCGCTTTGTCGAGGCATTTCGCCTCCGCCACAGTCTTTGCACTGGCAACGCGGTATGAAGGGTATGGTATGGTTTTAAGCGAGGCCATGCTTTTTGCTTTGCCTGTCGTGTCATGCCGTGTTGGCGCGGTTCCTGACACAGTGGGGGAGGCTGCCATTCTAACGCCCCCTGACGATCCGAAGGCCTTTGCTGCAGCTCTCAGGCAGTTCCTTGAAAACCCTGAGACGGCAAGGGATTTCAGTGAGTTGTCCAAAGTACGGGCGCGGTCATTGCCGGAGTGGACAGATACCGCGCAAATGTTTGCGTCTGTTGTGCAAAAGGTCACGCAAACAGACTGATGAACAACGCGCAAGCTATTTCAAAAGCCGTCTGGGTTTTGGGACCATTCGGGCGATACAGCTTGCAAGGCAATGAGTTAAACCGAAATGGCTTTCCGCATTCTTGCAACACTCATTGCATGGGTCTTATGACAGATAGCTGCCAATCTCATGCGGAGCAGTTTTGACAGGTTTAGGACAAAGGACTGCCTTGCACGAAATGCTTTTGGCAATCTGAAAGAACAGACAATCCCTGTGACCGAGCGTATGAAGATCATCGCGAGCTTGATTTCTCTCTGGCCCTTTGGCGCGGCAAATTTTTCTAACCTCCATGCATACTGTCTAAAGCATAGGCAATCTCACTTTTGCTGTACGATCTGAGTTTCTTATGTGAGTGGATCAAACAGTCGCATATCTTCTGCGCAGAATTGGTGTAGGTCGGGACCATGGAAGAACAGTTGAAAGTCGCAATCATTGGCGCCGGCATGTCGGGGCTCACACTCGCGCAAGGTCTCAGCGGCCGGGCACAGATCGAGGTGTTTGACAAAAGCCGTGGTATCGGCGGCCGGATGTCGACACGGCGGTCAGAAGCCTATCGTTTTGATCATGGTGCGCAGTATTTTACAGCGAAGGGTCCGGATTTTCAGGCATTTCTGGCGCCTTTCCTAAGAGATGGGATTGTTGAAGAGTGGCGGCCCCGACTTGTCACACTGGGCTCGCCGTCGGTAACCCCTTCCGTCTGGACGGCGCCGCGGTACACAGCCGTGCCTGCCATGAACAGCCTGTGCAAGGCCATGTCCGACCCTGTCAAGATCACCATGCAAGCCGAGGTTTCCAGTATTGAACGGGCAGGTGACGGCTGGGAGCTGGTGGGAAAGGCGGGAGAGGATTTCGGGCGTTTTGATTGGGTTGTGAGTTCAGTGCCCTGTGTACAGGCCGCCCGGATCATGCCGCCAACGTTCTCTGGTCAGGAGGTCTTGGCAGCGACAAAAATGCAGGGATGTTACAGCCTCATGCTTGGTTTTGATCAGCCGCTGGACTTGGACTGGGACGCGGCGCGTGTTTCCGAGGGTCCATTGACATGGATTGCTGTCAATTCGTCCAAACCTGGCCGGACACATCCCCTGAACATCATTTGCCAAACATCCAATGAATGGGCGGAAGATCACCTCGAAGGCGATCAGGAAGCCGTAAAATCGGAATTGCTGGCGGCTTTCGCTTTGGCCACGGGGATGGATCCAGCGCAGGCTGGCTATGTCAGTTTGCATCGGTGGCGTTATGCCAATGTCGCCACGCCCGCAGGAATACCATATCTGATCGACCATGAACGCAAGCTCGCAGCTTGCGGCGATTGGACCGGTAAAGGCAAAGTAGAGACAGCGTTTGACAGTGGTTTCGCCTTGTCACGGGTGCTTGGCGACATGTTGACCTGAACGGATGCGTTCATTGGTCTTGCTCAGCAGAACCGCGCGTCGGCCATCACGGGAACATCCATTGGAAAAACTGGTGCGGACCGTGACTATTTTCGACCAAGTTATTGATTTGGAGCAAAGAGATAGACTTTTGTACACCCTTTCCAACATCTGCGCGGATGAAAGGCAGGTTTGTCCGGATAGTGTTGAAGAATTCGGTGTTTTGGCAGGTTTGACAGCTGTCGAGACTTGGGGTGACACGTCCCTTCTTCGTGTCGGTTCTGTTTGCGGGACCAGTTTTGCGAGTTTCCTGAGGTTTTGGGGAGCGGCTGCTAGCTGGAACTGTTCATATGCGCCTCTGGGTCCTCGCAGCCGCATCGTTGCGACACCGATGTATCGTTTCAGATGGGCGAAGAGAGTTTCGACCTTCCGCCTCTGGATGGACGAGGTCATGTAGGCGTCAGTTTTTCCGATATCGCGCGCGACGTCTCGGGCAGCTTCGTGCACAGAGCGCATGAGGCGTCTCCCGTGGTTCTTCGGGTAGCATTGCGGTTTCAAAGGGCATATGTCGCAGTCATGTTTGGAGGCGCGGTATCTGATGAAGCCGTCTTTGCCGCCATTTGCTTTTCGTGGCGTTGAGACGTTCCGACGATAGGTCTGCAACGCCTTGCCGCCCGGACAGGTGTAGCTGTCGGTCGCGAGATCGTAGACAAAATCTTCGCGTGAGAAGGTGCCGTCCGTCCGTTTCGATTTGTCCCAGACAGGAATGTGCGGAGCAATACCGCGCTCTTCCACCAACCACCCAAGCATCTCCGCTGATCCGTAGCCCGTATTGCCAACCAGCTTGCCTGGCGTCATGTCGAAGCGCTCGGTAATCCGGTCAATCATCCGGCGCACGGCAAAGGCTTCTGCGGTCCGGATCGGAACAGATGGCTCGACATCCACAATGACCGCATTGTCCAAATCCACCATATAGTTGGTGGAATAGGCGAAGAATGCGGCCCCATTATCCGCTCCGCTCCAGCGCGCTGCGGGATCAACTGGTGGGATGTATTTGGGAGCCAACTTGGTCGATGCGTCAAAAGCAGCGTCATCAAGGGTCTCAAGATATTCGTTGACGACACGAGAACTCGGGTTTTCTGGCAGACCATTCTGGCTATCAATGCCACGCGTCTGGCCCGCATTAGCGGGGATCAAGCTTGCATCAACGCCAAAGCTGCGGCCACCGACAAGGCCTTCATCCATCCAGCGCCGCAAAACTGTCTCGAACGAATGACGGAACAATCCGCTCTCCCGGAAACGGCCATGAAGGTTCTTTGAGAACGACGAATGGTCCGGAACTTGATCGGCCAGGTCCTGCTTGCAGAGATGGAGTAGGTGGGCGAGCCTTTGTGGTTGATGATGGCTCCATCAATTTGCTGATCGAAAAAAAAATGGAACATTATGTCGGGATCGACGCGTCTCTTGAGACCGTGAACGTTTGCGTTGTCGATGATGAAGGAACGGTCTGCCCTGAGCGTAAGATCGAGGCGGAGTCAGAGGCGATTATCGCGTTGCTGAAGAGTTTCGGGCATCCAATTATGAGGCTTGGCCTCGAGGCAGGGCCAACTGCTTCTTGGCTCTATAGCGAGTTGCAAATGGCTGGTCTGCCAGCAATCTGTATGGAATGCAGATATGTGAAAGCTGGACTTGGGGCAATGCGCAATAAGACGGATCGTAATGACGCACGTGGCATTGCGCTACTTTTCCGCCTCGGTTGGTTCCGTCGAGTCTTTGTCAAAAGTGAAGAGAGCTCAACGGACCCGGATGCTGCTCGTCAGCCGCAGTCATCTTTTGGGCAAGTCGCAGGACATCGAGAATTGTATTCGTGGGTCCCTAAAGTTTTTTTGGGCTCAGAACCGGTGCCATCACGAAGAGCGGTTTTGAAGGTCGTACCCTTGAACTTGTCACGGGTGACCAAAGCCTGATTGCGCTTGTGAAGCCGCTGCTACGTGCAAGACGTGCCATCCTAGAGGCGTTTGAGCGCCTCGACCGTCTTTGCATCCAGCTTGCTCGACGTGACCCGACTTGTCGGCGGTTGATGACAATTCCGGGAGTGGGTGTGATTGTCGCGCTTACTTATGTGACTGGCGTGGACGCCCCGGAGCGCTTCAAACGATCACGTGATGTGGGCGCCCATGTTGGACTGACCCAGAAACGATGGAGCTCGGGTCAAATTGACTATGATGGGAGGATCAGCCGATGTCGAGACGAGATGGTTCGGACGGCGCTTTATCAGGCCGCACATGTCCTGATGCATCATGGCGGGTGGTCTTCATTGCGGGCATGGGCCATGCGGATCGCAAAACGCCGTAGCGTGAAATCGGCCAAGGTTGTTCTCGCACGCAAACTGGCTGTCGTCATGCATTGCATGTGGTCTGACGGCACAGACTTCCGCTGGTCGGACCCGCAATCGCCTAACACACAATGGCAGTCGTCTAAATACACGACACTGAGATCCGCCTTCTGGTGGAACGTTGCGCCCGGGAGGGTGCGAGGGGCAGATGAGCCCGCATCGTTGGTTGCGACGGTGGGAAATTCACTACCAATTGCACGGCAAAGCTAGGCCGTCCGACCCTTCATACCCCATCCTGTCCGTCGACGTCGTCAGGCGTCGAGCACGAAAAGAAGCCTGAACCCTTTCGGGCGCAACCAAATCCCAAGAAGACAAAAAGGAGTTGACGAAACATGCCCACCTTAAGAAACCAGCGATAGGCCAGGTTCAAATGTACCTCTTCACAAAGCCGCCGCTCGGACCGGATGCCCTGACAATAACCCAACAACAGCATGCGGATCAGTAGCTCAGGATCAATCGAATGGCGGCCATGCGCGTTATAACACGGGGCCAGAAGAGGCCGCACATTTGTCAGATCCAAAAACGAACAATCCCACGCATCGGATGACCCTGCGGCACAAACTCTTCGATTGAAAACTCATAAAACAACGCACCTTGCGCCACCTGCCACGGTCCTATCATCGCCAATTCTACCGTCTCAAAACAAGTGAACCAGGGCTGTACGATCCAATCAACCAACTTGTCCAACAGTATCTCAGTGTAACAGGAATTCGCCTTGAGATATGTCGGCGAGATCGCATTGTCACCTGAGGCAAAGGGTGGCTGGCCCCCACCGTCTGGATGTCGGTGAGGGCTAGTTACCTGCAAGTCAGTCGATAATCGCGTTCAATGTTGGGGACGGACGCATCACCATCGCCGTTTTTGGCGCATCTGAGTGGTAGTATCCGCCAATGTCAGCTGGATTGCCCTGCGGGGCGGCAATTTCTGCTTGAATGGCGGCCTCGTTGGTTGCCAGTTTCTGAGCAATGGGCGCGAAGTGTTCGGCCATGTCAGCGTCGGCTGTTTGTGCTGCCAATGCCTCGGCCCAATAGCGTGCGAAGTAGTAATGGCTGTCACGGTTATCGGGCTGTCCGACTTTACGCCCCGGCGACTTATCATTGTCGAGAATCCCTTGCGTGGCCTGATCCACGGCATCGCCGAGAACTTTGGCTTTGGGGTTTCCTTTTACCTGCGCGAGGAATTTCAAGCTCTCTCCCAGGGCGCAAAATTCGCCAAGCGAGTCCCATCGCAAGTGGTTTTGCTCAACCAATTGCTGCACGTGTTTGGGTGCAGATCCACCAGCGCCGGTTTCAAAGAGGCCGCCCCCCTGCATCAATTTCACAATCGACAGCATTTTCGCGGACGTGCCCAGTTCCAGAATCGGAAACAGGTCTGTGAGGTAATCGCGCAAGACATTGCCCGTGACGGCAATCGAGGTTTCGCCTTTGCGGATCGTTGCGAAACTCACTTGCGTCGCCTCACGCGGGGCGAGGATCTGAAATTTGTCAGCAACACCTGCCGCCGCCAGTAGAGGTTTGACATAATTCAGCAGTTGTGCGTCATGCGCGCGGGTTTCATCCAGCCAGAAAATCGCCTGACATGCCTCCAGAGTTTGGCGATCAATGGCGAGTTGCACCCAGTCCTCGATCGGGGCCTTGCGGGTTGATGCAGACCGCCAGATATCCCCGGCCTCAACCTCATGCGTGTGCAGAATATCGCCATTGGCGGCAATCATGCGCACTGTGCCATCACTCGGGATTTCAAACGTTGTGGGGTGTGAACCGTATTCTTCGGCTTTTTGCGCCATCAATCCGATGTTCTGGACCGTTCCGGCCGTTGAGGGATCAAGCGCGCCGTTTGTTTTACAGTCATTTATGGCCTCATCATAAACTGCGGCATAAGAGCTGTCCGGAATGATACATGCCGTGTCGGCCTCGTTGCCGTCGGGTCCCCAGCCCTTGCCACCTGCACGGATCAATGCAGGAAGCGAGGCGTCAATGATGACGTCTGAAGGGACGTGAAGGTTTGTGATGCCCTTGTCTGAATTCACCATATACAGCGGCGGATTATCGGCCATGGCTTTGTCAATCGCCGCAAGAATTTCCGTCGCCTTCGGTGAGGCGGCAACGCTCTCCAAAACAGACCCCAAACCGGAATTTGCGTTCACCCCTGCGGCGGTCAGATCATCGCCGTATTGGTCAAACACAGGCTTGAGGAAAGCTTTGACCGCATGACCAAAGATGATCGGGTCCGACACCTTCATCATAGTGGCTTTGAGGTGGATCGAGAAAAGGATCCCGGAGGATTTGGTCGCTGCAATCTGATCCAACAAAAACGCGCTCAGCGCCTTGGCGGACATGAATGTCGCATCTACAACTGCGCCGGCGGGATACTCGACACCCTCTTTGAGCGTCGTGACAGACCCATCTTTTCCAACCAACTCGATGCGGGCGGCGCCGGCCTGCGCGGCGCTCAGTGTTACCGAGGTTTCATTTGAGCGGAAATCATTGGCCGCCATGGTTGCAACATGGGTCTTGCTGTCTGCGGACCATGTGCCCATCGAATGCGGGTTCGCTTGGGCGTAATTCTTAACGGCAGCCGCGGCGCGACGATCCGAATTGCCCTCGCGCAGGACCGGGTTCACGGCAGAGCCTTTGATCGCATCAAACCGCGCACGTACTGCTTTTTCTGCATCTGTTGTTGGTGTCTCAGGATAGTCTGGAATTGCATAACCTTGGGATTGCAACTCGTTCAACGCGGCAACAAGTTGCGGGACAGATGCAGAAATATTCGGCAGCTTGATCACATTGGCATTCGGTGTTTTCACCAATTCGCCCAACACCGCGAGATCGTCCGTCTGGCGCTGCGCTTCTGTGAGCCCCTCGGGGAAGGCGGCGATGATCCGCCCGGCCAGCGAAATGTCACGCGTTCCGACAGAAACACCTGCCGCTGCAGCAAAGCGCTGGATAATGGGCAAGAGAGATGCGGACGCAAGTTCCGGAGCCTCATCAACCTTGGTATATACGATGTCGGGATTATCCATATGTCATGCCTACCTTGATCTTTTGCAATTTCCCTATCCCCTAAACGACCATGGTTGTGAGGTCCACAGACCGGACGGCAGAAATTCACCGCTTTGCAGGATCAAACGGATCGGAGGCTGATGTAAAAATCGCCGTCTGAGCTGGATCAAGCCTTTTTTGAAAACGCGTCTTTGGCCGTGTGCAATCGGAGGTGGCGCATAAAGGCGCGCGCAATGCCGGATGTTGGCCTGTGATCGGGCGTGACAAAGTAACTGCGGTATTCGATCTGCGAGGCAAACGGTTTGAAAACCACATCATCGGATCGGTATTGAACCACCGGAAAGGGGTTCACGATTGTCAGACCAAGCCCTTCCTTGACCAGATCCACGGCTGCAAAGGACGTCGATGCCTCCGCCACAATGCGCGGCGTGCTACGGCATACATGCAAGACCCTTTCCAACTGCGCACGCCGTGCATGGCGATGGGTCAGGGCCACCAGCGGCTGACCATCGAGGTCTTCGGGGTTTATCGTGTCGTTTATTGCAAACGGGTGATCGTTGGGCATGGCGCAAACCGCGCTTGAACTCCGATAAGGAGTCAGTTTCACACCATCGCGCGACAGCTCAACGCCGGTCAGACCGATATCGAAGCGTTCTTCAAGGATGCCCCGGATAACGTCTTCGGATGGAGAAACCTCCAGGCTCACATAGAAATGCGGGTTTGTTTTCAGAAAGGTCGCAATGTGATGCACCAAAAACCGATGCGCGTAAGTGGGCGGCGCTATGATGCGCAACGTCTCTTGCGCCACCTCTGGCGGGCCATCGATGCGATCAAGCGCCTCAAACAAGGGATCAAGACGGCGGTTCATTTGGGCGGCTTCATTTGTCGGACGCAATCGCCCGGCGTCGCGTTCAAACAAGATGCGCCCGGTGCGGGCCTCCAGACTGGCAATCGAGCGACTCACCGCGGATTGGGACAGTCCCAGTCGAACAGCCGCCTTTGACGTTGTCCCGCTTTCCATCAATGCGCGAAGTGCCTGGTATTCTGGCAGGCTGTGCGTCGGTTTGTTTACCATTTTATCATCTGCAAGATTCTCATCAGGTAATGAGTAAATATCATGAACAAAAAGCTGGTCCATGAGAATTAGTGATATAAGGTGCGACAGTGGTCCTGGGGAAGTACATAGCGTGAGCATTCAAACCGCGCCCGCCATTTTTGACGGTCATAACGACGTTCTATTGAAACTCTACCGTGCCGGCGGCGCGGCGGCAGCAGAAACTTTTGTTTCGGGTCGCGACGGTGCAATTGACATTGGCAAAGCTGCTGCAGGCGGGTTTGGTGGCGGGTTTTTTGCTGTTTATGTGCCATCGCCCATCGATCTTGATTTCAAATTGGAAGAAATGGCAAAGCCGACATATGATTTGCCTTTGCCGGATCCCATAGATTGGGAAGATGCCTTCCCGGTTGTGATGTCACAGGCGGCGATCCTGTTTGATCTGGAAAAGCGGGGCGCGCTGAAAGTTTGCAAAACTGCAGCAGAAATCCGCGAAACACTCGGATCAGGCAAACTTGCCGCCATTTTCCACATCGAGGGTGCGGAGGCCATTGATGCCGAGTTGAACACATTGGAAGTGCTCTATCAGGCCGGGCTGCGATCCATCGGACCAGTCTGGAGCCGGTCAACGATTTTTGGTCACGGTGTACCGTTCCGGTATCCCGGCACGCCGGACATTGGCGGCGGCTTGACCGATCACGGGTTGCGGCTCGTGCGGCGTTGCGATGATCTGGGGATCATGGTGGATCTTTCCCATCTGAACGAAGCGGGTTTTTGGGACGTTGCGCGCCATTCAAGCAAACCGCTCGTGGCGACCCATTCCAACGTTCATGCCATATGCCCGCATAGCCGTAATCTGACGGATAAACAGCTTGCCGCGATCCGCGAAAGCGATGGTATGGTGGGTTTGAATTTTGCAGTGGCTTTCCTGCGGGACGATGGGCGGATGCTGTCGGATGTGCCGCTGGAACAGATGGTGCGCCACCTTGATCACCTGATTGAACATCTGGGCGAAGACCGGGTTGGGTTTGGATCTGATTACGATGGGGCGGTTGTCCCCGAAGATGTCACGACTTGCGCGGGCCTTCCTCGCTTGCGCGCTGTAATGGCGAAACATGGCTATGACGATGCGTTGATGGCCAAGCTTTGCCACGAGAATTGGCTGAGGGTGCTGGAAAAAACTTGGGGGGCATAACCCCAGAACGCCCGCAGAAAATAAACTGAAACGGAACAGGAGAGGTTCTAAAATGAATGCTTTTAACAGACTACTGACAAGTGCTGCGATCGGCCTTGCGGTCAGCGTCACGTCCTTTGCAGCCTATGCTGAGACGCCTGCAAATATGTTGGTTTTGGCCAACCGGATTGACGACATTACCACGCTTGATCCGGCGGAATCCTTCGAATTTGCAGGCTCCGACGTTAGCCGTAACATCTATGGCCGTTTGGTCAATTTTGACCCGATGGACCTTGATGCGGGCTATCAGCCTGATCTGGCCGAAAGCTGGGTGGTGAGTGAAGACGGCAAATCCATCACCTTCACCATGCGCGAGAGTGTCTCTTTTCACTCCGGTAATCCGGTGCGGGCAGAGGATGCGGAATTCTCGCTGCAGCGCGCGGTCATCCTGAATAAAACGCCATCTTTCATTCTGACCCAATTCGGATTTACGGCGGACAATGTCGCCGAAACCATCAAGGCGGATGGCAACACGCTGACGATCACCACCGACAAAAAATATGCGACATCTTTTGTTCTGAACTGTCTGACTGCGGTCATCGGCGGGATCGTGGACAAGGAACTGGTCATGGCTAACGAAGTTGACGGTGACATGGGGAACACGTGGCTGAAAACCAATTCGGCTGGTTCCGGCGCCTACAAGCTGGTCGGCTGGAAGCCAAACGAGAGCGTGACACTGGTTTCGAACCCTGATTTTTACCTCGGTGCTCCTGCGATGGAGCGCGTGATTGTACGCCACGTACAGGAGAGCGCGACACAGCGTCTGTTGCTGGAGCGCGGTGACATCGACGTGGCACGCAACCTGAACCCCGAAGACATCGCCGGTGCCCGCGAAGCGGACGGCGTTGCGATTGACGACGAACTGCGTGGCCGCTTGATGTATATTTCGGTCAACCAAAAGCACCCTGAACTGTCCAAACCGCAGGTCCGTCAGGCGATCAAGTATTTGGTCGACTATGAGGGTATGCAGAACAGCTTCCTCAACGGTCAATATACGATCCACCAGAATTTCCTGCCGCGCACTTACCTAGGGTCGGTCGATGAAAACCCGTTCTCTCTGAATATCGAAAAGGCCAAAGAATTGCTGGCCGAAGCGGGCGCAGGCGAGTTTGAGATCGAAGTCGGCGTTCGCGAGGCGCAGGAACGCATCGAGATTACACAATCGCTGCAAAACACCTTTGCGCAGGCGGGCATCACGCTGAACATCACCGTCGGCACGGCGAAACAGATCCTGTCGCGTTATCGGGCGCGTGAATTGGACATGTACATGGGTGCGTGGGGCCCTGATTATCCTGATCCCCATACAAATGCAGGCACGTTTGCATTTAACCCCGACAACTCAGATGAAGCGGGTGCAACAGGTCTGTTGGCATGGCGTAATTCATGGGACACGGACGGTCTGACCGAAAAAACAGCGGCCGCTGTTGTTGAAGGTGACCGGGATGTGCGCGCCGGGATGTATCAGGAAATCCAGGCTGAGTTCCGCGATGTCGCGCCTTTCACTGTGATGTTCCAAAAGATCGAACAAACAGGGCGTGCGGAGAACGTCCAGAACCTCAACCTGGGCGGCGCGATCACGTCCGTTTCTTACTGGCCCGTGACCAAATAAATGGCATTGACCGATAACACTTCGAAGGGGCGCCCGGTGGCGTCCCTTCCTGCGTGGCTGAAAACCACACTTTTGACGCTGGGTTCCATCGCGGTGACGATGCTCGGCCTCATGTTCATTACCTTCGTCATCGGTCGGGTCATGCCGATTGATCCTGTGCTGGCAATTGTCGGCGAACAGGCCAGCAAAGCGACCTATGACGCAGCTTATGAAGCCCTCGGCCTTGACCGTCCGATCCTTGTGCAATTTGCCATCTATGTCTGGGACGTGCTGCACGGTGATTTTGGCAACTCCCTTTTGACCGCACGCCCTGTGGCTGACGATATCGCGCGAGTTTTTCCCGCGACGCTTGAGCTTGCCACCCTAGGGGTCACCATGGGCATCGTTCTGGGTGTGCCACTGGGTGTCGTGGCGGCCGTGCGCCAGGGATCGTGGATTGACCAGATCGCGCGTGTCATCGCACTTGTGGGGTATTCCATGCCGATCTTCTGGCTCGGCCTCATGGGGCTATTGGTCTTTTACGGCATTCTGGGCTGGGTCGGCGGGCCGGGACGTGTCGGTATTTTCTATGTCGACATTGTCCCCAGCGTCACCGGCATGATCCTGATCGACAGCTTGCTGGATGGCAATTGGGAGGTGTTCAAGAACGCCTTTAGCCACATTATCCTACCCGCATCTTTGCTGGGGTATTACTCACTGGCCTACATCAGCCGGATGACGCGATCTTTCATGCTGGAACAGTTGAGCGCGGAATATATCACCACCGCGCGGGTCAAGGGCATGTCGGAATGGGACGTCGTCTGGAAGCACGCCTTCAAGAATATCCGCGTGCAATTGATCACCGTGATCGCGCTGAGTTACGCGAACCTGCTCGAAGGTTCTGTCCTAACCGAGATTATCTTCTCTTGGCCCGGCATTGGCAGCTATATCACCACGGCACTCCTCAGCGCGGATATGAACGCTGTTCTGGGCGGCACCGTCGTCGTTGGATTGATTTTCATCCTGCTCAACATCTTCTCTGACCTGCTCTACAAGGTCTTCGATCCGAGGGCCAAATAGATGGCTGATCAATCCCTGCGCGCGTGGCTCCTGACGGATACGCCAACATCGCGACGCCACGCCAAACTCTCTGCGCTCTATCAGGGCTGGCTGTCTTTTCGCAGCAATACCATGGCAATGATTGGATTGGCCATTTTGGTGTCTTTGGTTCTCATTGCCGCCGCAGCGCCCTTTTTGGCCCCGCATGATCCCTATGTTCAGGACCTGGGCAATCGGCTGGCACCACTCTGGAGCGAGGGGCATGTTTTTGGCACCGATAGTCTGGGGCGCGACATCCTATCGCGTCTGATCTACGGCGCGCGCATCACTCTTTACATCGTGGCGCTGGTGGCATTGATCGCACCTGTCGCGGGGCTTCTGGTCGGAACGGTCTCTGGGTATGTGGGAGGCTGGACGGACACGGTTCTGATGCGGATAACGGACATTTTTTTGGCCTTTCCCCGTCTGGTCCTTGCTCTGGCCTTTGTCGCGGCCCTCGGTGCAGGGATCGAAAACGCTGTACTTGCTATTTCATTGACAGCTTGGCCGCCCTACGCGCGCATTGCGCGTGCTGAAACTCTGACCATCCGATCATCGGATTACATCAGCGCGATCCAACTACAGGGTGCCGGCGCTTTGCGAATTATAACAAAACACATTTGGCCTTTGTGCATCTCGTCGTTGATCGTACGGGTCACACTGGACATGGCAGGCATTATTCTGGCAGCTGCTGGCCTTGGCTTCCTTGGCCTTGGTGCGCAACCTCCCAGCCCGGAGTGGGGTGCGATGATCTCTGAAGGGCGCCGTTTCATTCTGGATCATTGGTGGGTGGCCACCGTGCCGGGGCTCGCGATTTTTACCGTATCGCTAGCGTTCAACCTGCTCGGCGACGGGCTGCGGGATGTGCTCGA
This sequence comes from Paracoccaceae bacterium, assembly GCA_033344815.1. Classification (NCBI taxonomy): domain Bacteria; kingdom Pseudomonadati; phylum Pseudomonadota; class Alphaproteobacteria; order Rhodobacterales; family Paracoccaceae; species Paracoccaceae bacterium. Next base: position 3,841,579 of record JAWPMR010000001.1, read on the forward strand.
TCCAAAGGCAGGTGAATAATGGCTGCGCTTTTGGACGTTGAAAACCTCTGGGTGAAATTTCCATCACGTCACGGCATTTTTGATGCGGTGCGTGGTGTGTCATTCACACTAGGTCGGGAACGGTTGGGCATTGTCGGGGAAAGTGGGTCGGGAAAGTCCATGACGGGGCGTGCCATCTTGCGCCTGATCCGGTCGCCGGGAATCGTCGATGCGGATCATATCAACCTGGACGGGGTTGACCTGCTGAAAAAATCTGAGAAAGACATGCGGGCCGTACGCGGACAGCGGATCAGCATGGTCATGCAGGACCCTAAATTCTCGCTGAACCCGGTCATGACGATTGGGGATCAGATCATCGAGGCCTATCGATTGCACAATGCGTCCTCCAAGGCGGATGCGTATAAAAAGTCACTGGAGATGCTGGAGGCTGTTTCCATTCGCGATCCTGAACGCGTGATGCGCGCCTATCCGCATGAAATGTCGGGCGGAATGGGACAACGGATCATGATCGCGATGATGCTGATTCCAAACCCTGAAATCCTGATCGCGGATGAGCCCACATCAGCGCTGGACGTCTCCGTTCAGCGCCAAGTGCTAGATATCATGGATAAGTTGGTAAAAGAACGCGGTATGGGCCTGATTTTCATCAGCCACGATCTCAATCTGGTCGCTGACTTCTGTGATCGGGTTTTGATCATGTATTCAGGACGTATTGTGGAGGTCTGTGATGCCGACAAGCTGCATGATGCGAAACATCCCTATACCCGTGGGTTGTTGAATTCGCTGCCGCGTCTGGACACGCCGCGGGCGCGCCTGGAGGTTCTGGAACGCGATCCTGCGTGGTCAGTGGCCGAGAGTGTGAGCGGTCGCATATGAAAATGCTGGAAGTCACGGGGTTGAACGTCTGGTTTGGGGCCCACCGCGATCGCGTGGATGCGGTAAAGGGTGCCACATTTGATGTGGCGCAGGGCGAGAGTTTTGGACTGGTGGGTGAAAGCGGGTCTGGCAAGTCAACGATCCTGCGCGCCATCACTGGACTCGCGCCAGATTGGTCGGGCGAGATTACGGTCGAAGACACCGCAATTGGAAAGACGCGCCCCAAATCGTTTTTCAAAACCGTTCAGATGGTGTTTCAGGACCCCTACGCCTCGCTCCATCCACGCCATTCCGTGGATCAGGTCCTTGGAGAAACTCTGCATTTACATGGGTTTCGTGACATCGACGCGAGAGTAGTTAAGTTGCTGGAAGATGTAGGCCTTGGGCAAAAATTCCGTTTCAGGTATCCGCATCAACTCTCAGGAGGGCAACGCCAACGGGTTGCAATTGCGCGGGCGCTTGCGCCAGAACCTGATTTGTTGTTGCTGGATGAGCCAACATCAGCTTTGGATGTTTCAGTACAAGCTGAAATTCTGAACCTTCTGGCGGATCTGCGGGCCGACAAGGGATTGACCTATTTGATGGTGTCGCACGATCTGTCGGTCATAGGGCATATGTGTGATCGCCTCGCCGTCATGAAAGATGGCGAAATTGTTGAAATCATGGATGTAGCAGCATTGCGCCAAATGGAAGCCAAACACACCTATTCACAGCAGTTGTTGCAAGCTTCCTTGTAAATTCCTCCCGGTATCGCGGTTTGGTTGCAGCGGCCCTAGATCGCGTGACAAGCCACCCAAAACCAGTACAATCCCAACGCGTCGGAGCAATCATCCAATTCCACGCACTTTAATGTTGTCACCAAGATATGCGCACAGCCCCGGTAAATCGAGCGGCCGCGAGAAATAGTAACCTTGCAAACGTTCAGCCCCAAGATCGGTCAGAACGCGCACCTGTTCAATGGTTTCCACGCCCTCGGCGATTATCTCGATGTTCAGTGCATTGCCAATTTCGATGATTGATCGAACCAGACGCGCGGCACTATTTCCCCTTTTGATTGGCATGATCAGCCGTTGATCGATCTTTAGCCGATCAGGATCAATCCTTTGAAGCGCAACAATCGAGGCCCGTCCGCTGCCGAAGTCATCCACTTCGAGTTTAATGCCCATATCACGCAGTAGATCGAGTTGCATGAGAAACGCTTCGCTTTCTTCCTCCAGAAAAATGGTTTCGAGCAATTCAAAAGAGACTTCCCCTGAATAAGCGGCCGCGATCTTCCGTATGCGCTGAATTTCTTCAAACTGGATTCGTTTCGCACTCACATTGAAGGAAAGGCTTGGCAATACTGCCAAACCGCTGAAGGCTTGTTCACACTCAGCGATCGCCTTCTCAAAAATCATCTGATCAATATCAGCCACAACATTCAGATCAGAGGCAACAGACAGAAACCGATCCGGTGTCAGGATGCCGTCCAATGGATGAAGCCAGCGCGCCAAAGCTTCTACACCAACGACCTGACCGGTCCGGGTATCAATCTGCGGCTGATAATAAGGTAAGAACTCGGCCTCTTCGAGCGCGCGCATGATATCATCCGCGAGCGCCTTTGTGTGCCGCATTTCTTCTATGTCTGCCTGGCTGAATATGGCCATCTGCCCGCGTCCCGCCCGCTTTGCCTTGTAGAGCGCGACGTCTGAATTTGTCAGTAAGTCATTTTCATCGGCCAATGGGGTCTGCGATATGCCTATAGATGCGCCAAACCGGCATTTACGCCCCTGAAAATATGACGGTTGGAACAAATCCTCCAGTAAGGATTGGGCCATCTTTTGAGGCTTGTCGCTGGCCTCGGCCTGCCACAGCAGTATTACAAATTCATCGCCACCAATACGGGCCACAACGTCTTGTGGGCCTACGTTGGCGCGAATACGGTTGGCGACATCGATCAAAACATGATCGCCGGCGGCGTGACCTATGGTGTCGTTGATTTGTTTGAAACGATCCAGGTCAATGTGCAAAGCGGCCAACTCGCCGCCTTCCAGTTTGCGTTTAGCTGACAATTCTTCAAATTTCTCTGACAGAAAACGCCGGTTGCCAAGGCCGGTCAACTGATCGTGCAAGGCTTTATGCGTAATTTGCTGGTTGGCTTCTTCGAGCTGCTTGGCATATTTTTCAAGCGCCCGGCGCTGTCTTACGGATTCAGTAATATTCAGCCTGAGCACCACAACTTCACCGTTGTCGGCGCGCGACCTGATGATGCGGTAGTGGACGTCGTTGGCAAATTCGAACTCTTCCGCGTCGAGATTAGCCATCTCCGGGGCATTATATTCTTTCAACCATTCGGCCTCTCGCCCTTTGGCTGCTGGCACATGACCATTTCGTACGGCCAATTGCAGAACTTCGTTAACGCTCATTCCGACCGAAACATCATTGGGATCCTCCGTGAGGGTGGAGGCAAAAGCCGGATTCCAGGTCAAGAGTTTCAGATTGTTGTCATAGATCGCGAACGGGTCCGGAAAAGCGTTGATGGCAGAGATCAGGCGATCTTGTGTTTCTTCCAAAGCGCGGCGCTGTCTGACAAGTTCCGTCGTATCAAGGCGTACGATGACAAGGTCGCCATTGGACGATCGGGACCGCAAAATCCGGTGATGGGTATCGCCCGCGATCTCGATGTCTTCGATGGCGCGGGTGCGTTTTGCGGAGCGTAACATTTCCGTCAACCATGCGTCTTCGCGTCCAAAAGCTTCGGCAAAGCGACCGTTTTTCAGACCGACGCGCATAACGTTCTCCAGCGACATTCCTACTTCTAGGTCGTCAGGAGTATCCGTCAGGGCTGCGGCGTAACTATCATTCCAGACCGCAAGTTTGGAATTGTGGTCGTAAATACAAAAAGGCGCGGGATAGGCACCAATAGCTGACAGCAGGCGCGCCTGCGTCTCTTCGGCATTCCGCTTCTGGCGCACGAGTTCGGTGATATCCAGCCGTATGACGACCCAATCCCCATTCTCCGCTTTACTGCGCAACATGCGATGGTGGATGTCACCTGGCAGTTCCAGGTCTTCACTCGCCAGCGCAAAACGGTCGGGATCAAGCAGTCGATTAAAGAGCACGTCGCGACCAGCGGGCGGCACGATCATGCGGCCACTGTCAAAAGCTTCATTCAGCGCGTCACGAATGTGCATGCCGGGTTTGATGGCATTTGGTCTTGTGGACATCGAATTTCGGTAAGCGGTATTGCAGATCACCATTCTCATGTCTTTGTCGTAGATGACAAACGGTTCCGGATAGGCATTCATCGCGGACAACAGCCGCGTTTGTGTGTCCAGTAACTCGTGGAAGGTGCGATCTTTTTCGACCAGTATCTGGTTGCGCTCGGCCAACGCGCGCGCGGCTTCCTCTTCGCGATCCATGAGTTCGGAAATATCGCGAAAGACCGCGCAACTATAGCGTCCTTCGGTTTCTTCGTCCTCTACAATGAAAAAGGACAGGCTGGACCAGAATTTGTGGCCGCTGGCGGTTACACACCGAGCTGTTTCAGTAAAATGTTTAGCGCCGGATCGATGCCATTGCGCGACGGACTCGATAAATTCGTCCCAATGCTCCGGGTCGTGAACGATGGAAATCGACTGCCCAATAAGTTCCTCGACCTCGTAGCCAAAGAGCCTCGCATAAGCCGGATTCACATAGACGAGTTTAGCGCTCTTTTCCTCGCCTGGAATGCGATGGCTCACGGCAACCGCGTCCTGCGTTAGTAACAGGAAATCTTTCAAGATTTCAGAAAGTTGCATCCGACCGCCTTCGATTCGCTAGCGGCAGAGTACAAAAGATTGGTTACTTGAAGGGTAAAGCTCGGGTTTGATTAAATTCGAGAAGGACATGGGAAAATCGCCCTTAAAGAGCGTATTTCTCAAAGAAAAGACCGCCCGCAAAACTCTGGTTGCCAACATCTTTGGGGGCCTTTCGATAAAATCGATCCTGCTTCAAACACCCTATTGGCAAGGTTTCTTTTGTGGTGGAACGGGGAGGAAAAAAGGCCAAGAGGTCATGACCCGCATCAGTCCAGAACGAGCCGCACGGGACAAACCGCAAAAAAACAACCCGTGGTGACGCAACCCGCGGCAGGTTATTGCGACAGGCCTATTCAGCAGCGACGTCAATCTCTATAAAACGTGCGACTTTTTGTGCAAGCGCGTCCCAATCGGTGAATTCCTGTTCATCCACGGATGGGTCGTATTCTTTGCCCCGCAGAACAACATGGCGAAGCACTTGCATTGCGTAGTAGTCATAATGATGCGAGCGCACCGCGCCTGCCACCAACAGTTCTGCGGTAGGGGCGAATTTTGTGCGCATTTTCAGTTCGGTAACGTATTCCTCAGCCTCTTCGAGACACTCTTCAAAAGCGGCGCTTAGGCTGACGGACAGCAGAAGCGTGTCGCATTTCGCCAGGTCCTCGCGATGCGCTGACAGAAACACTTCAAACGTTTGCGGGTGTCTGCGTTCATGTACGCACGCCGCCAGGATGACTTTTTTGACGCCTTCAAAGGAGACTTGCGCAGTTCTTTCCGCCGTATCGGCAACTGTCACCTCTTGCCCCAAATCCTTGAGCTGGCTTTCAACCGCGCGCGCAATTTTCCCGGTTTGACCCTCAACGGTCGCATAGATTATTAGAACGGACATGGCAGCCTCCTGTGTATACCGGAAAAGCTCGGCGGCGGCTCGGGCGAGACCAGGACTCCGGCAAAGTCTTGGCACAGTGCCGCTCAATCAATTCTGTCGAAACACTAACCTGCGCGCTCGATGCGCGCCTTGTTTTAGATCAAAGAGCTTGTGTGTTTGAAAACTGGCGCTTCATCGCTTGGGGCAAAGCAATGCTATTTTGTGGCTATGCCTCGTGCCGCCTTCTGATCGACCCAGCCCGACCTGGCAACGTCAGTGTTGCATCCCCACGGGGCATCTGGCTGATCAGCTTGCCTTTGGCGACGACAAAAAGGCGATTTGACCGCAATCTCAGGGCTTCAATCGGGTCACTTGCATCCAAGACAACCAATGAAGCACAGGCGCCCACATAAAGACCATAATCCACCAGCCCCATGGTTCTGGCATTGTTGATGGTTACCATATCAAAACAACGCCGCATCTCTGCAGGGCTGGTCATCTGCGCCACATGCAGGCCCATGAAGGCCACGTCCAGCATGTCCGCCGTGCCGAGCGAATACCATGGATCCAGCACGCAATCCTGCCCCCAACCGACATTGATACCCATTGCCTGCATTTCCTTGACACGGGTCAGGCCGCGCCGTTTTGGGTAGGTGTCATGACGGCCCTGCAAAACGATGTTGATCAGCGGGTTGGGTATGGCGTTAATTTCCGCCTCTGCCATAAGTGGCAACAATTTCGAGACATAATAATTGTCCATGGAGTGCATCGAGGTCAGGTGTGACCCGGCAACTCGCCCGTTAAGGCCCAGGCGCTGCGTTTCACAGGCAAGGGTTTCGATATGGCGCGACATGGGATCATCTGTTTCATCGCAATGCATATCCACCTGCAAACCGCGCTCAGCGGCGATTTCGCAAAGTTCGCGCACTGATGCGGCGCCATCCGCCATCGTGCGTTCAAAATGCGGGATGCCGCCGACCACGTCCACGCCCATATCCAACGCGCGGATGGTGTTCGCGCGCGCCGTTGGATCGCGGTAAAACCCGTCTTGTGGGAAGGCAACGAGTTGCAGGTCAATGTAGCCTTTGACCTTTTCGCGCACCTCCAGCAGGGCCTCAACGCCGAGTAACCGATCATCGCACGTGTCCACATGGCTGCGGATTGCCAGAAGCCCCATGCTGGCGGCCCAGTCGCAATAATCCAGCGCGCGTGCCACCACATCCTCGTGGGTCATGACCTTTTTGAGTTCACCCCACAGGCCGATCCCTTCGAGCAGGGTACCCGACGCGTTGATACGAGGTTGGCCATAAGACAGGGTGGCATCCATGTGAAAATGAGGATCGACAAAAGGTGGGCTGACCAGATCGCCGCTGGCGTCGATGACCTGACCGGCCTCAGCATCGGTCAGATTGTCGATAGCGGTGATCCGGTCTCCGGTGATGCCAATGTCAGCGCGCGTGCCATCTGTGAGCGTGCCGCCTTTGATAATCAGATCGAACATCAGCGTTCTCCCTTGTTGAAAGGTACCATCAAAGCCGCCGGTACTTCAGCACGTCGCGACACCAGAACCAATGCCATGATGGACAAGACGTAAGGTGTCATCAGGAATATCTGATAGGGGACGGCGGCCCCGAGGCTGGTTTGTTGTACGCGGATTTGCAGGGCGTCAAAGGCGGCAAATAGAACCGCGCCCATAAGCGCCTTGCCCGGTCGCCAAGCGCCAAAGACGACAAGCGCGATGCAAATCCAGCCGCGTCCGTTGACCATTTCAAAGAAGAAACTGTCAAAAGCGGACATTGTCAGGAAGGCGCCGCCTACGGCCATGAACCCGCTGCCGATAATTACCGCACCCATACGGATGCCGGTGACAGACAAGCCCTGTGCGGCGACGGCGGACGGGTTTTCGCCCGCCGCGCGCACGGCCAGTCCCAATGGCGTGCGATAGAGCGTGTAGCTCACGACCAAAACGAGGACAAAAGCCGCATATGTCAGAGGGGTTTGATTGAAAAGTGCGGGTCCGATCAGGGGGAGTTCGGACAGGCCGGGGATCGGATAGGGCTGGAAGGCCTCGATCTTGGGAGGGCTGGTGACCTCTGGCAGTGCGAGCCGATAGGCATAGTAGGTGGCGGAGGTCGCGAGCAGCGTAATACCCAGTCCGACGACGTGTTGTGACAGACCAAAGGGCACTGTGAGCGTGGAATGCAGCAGGCCAAACAGCATGCCGACCGCCATGGCGACCGCAACGCCCATCCAAAGCCCGGTGCCGGAATAGACGGCCATCCACCCGGCAAAAGCGCCTGCGACCATGATGCCCTCAATCCCGAGGTTCAAAACACCGGCACGCTCGCAAATCAGCTCTCCAAGTGTTGCGAAGATCAACGGGCTGGCGATGCGGATCGCAGCAGCCCAAAAGCTGGCGGAGAGGAGGATGTCGAGAAGTTCCATCTCAATCCCTCACAACGCGAAAGCGGGTCAGCATGATGGCGAGCACCATCAACAACAGGGCCGTGGCGAGCATGATATCGGCAAGATAGGTGGGCACATTTGCGGAACGGCTCATGCTATCGGCCCCAACGAATATACCCGCCACAAAGAGTGCGGCGAATATGACGCCGATGGGATTTAACAGCGCCAGCATGGCGACGATGATGCCCGTGTAGCCAAAACCCGGAGACAGATCGAGTGTCAGGCTTCCTTTGAGGCCGGCGACCTCGGAAAACCCCGCAAGCGCCGCCAGACCCCCTGAGAGGAGGGCGGTTTTGACAAGCACGGTGTTGACCGGGATACCCGCAAATCGCGCCGCTTCGGGGTTATTTCCGACCGCGCGCATTTCATATCCCAATGTGCTGCGTGTCTGGATGATCCAGACCAAGATGGCCGACAAAATGGCAAGACCAAAGCCCCAATGCAGCCGCAAGCCATCGACGATGCGTGGCAGGCGCGCCTCTTGCAGAACCCGGGCGGATTTGGGCCAGCCCATGCCCATAGGATCTTTGAGCGGACCTTCGAGCAGCATGGAGATGAACAGTAGGAAAATGAAATTGAACAGCAATGTCGTGACTACTTCGTCCACGCCAAAACGGGTTTTGAGAAGGGCAGGTACCAACAACAAAAGCGCGCCCGCAACAATTGCGCTCAGCGCCAGCAGCGGGAGCAAAATCGGGCTGGGCCAGGCGATCACGCCCGTGCCCAGAACCACAGTGATCAAAGCGCCCGCATAGAGTTGCGCCTCAGCACCGATGTTCCAGAACTTGGCGCGAAAGGCGACGGCTGCGGCCAAACCGGTAAAGATCAACGGTGTCGCCCGGTTCAGCGTTTCAAGAAGCGCAAATTTGGATCCGAATGCGCCGTTGATGATGAGCCCCAAGACAGAGAACGGATTGCCGCCAGCCACCATCGCGAGCAGCGAGGCGATCACAACTGTCGCGGCAATGGCGATCAAGGGCAAGCCAAGGCGACGCGGCAAAGTGGGATTGGCGATGGGTTCAAGACGCATGAGCATCCTCCTCAAACCCTTGTCCGGCCATCCAAATGCCGAGGTCCGCCGGTGTCATCTCTCCACGTGCAAATTCCGGTGAGACCCTGCCATCAGACATGACATGGATCACATCTGACAACGCCATGATTTCATCGAGGTCTTCGGAGATCAAAAGCACGGCCGCCCCGGCGTCGCGTGCTGCCAGCAACTGGCTGTGCACGTAGTTGACTGCTCCAATATCAAGGCCGCGCACCGGCTGATTTGCCAGGATGATCTGCGGCGCCGCTTCGAGCACCCGGCCCAGAATGAGTTTTTGCATATTACCGCCAGAGAGCAGGCGGATGCGGGTGTCCGGGCCAGGACATCTGACGTCGTATTTTTCGATGATCTCTGTCGTGTACCTGCGTGCTGCGGGCCAATTGAGCCAGCCGGATTGGCTGAAATCTGGGGTGTTGTAGCGTTCCAGTATCGCATTTTCGGTCAGGTCGAAATCAGCGACTGTTCCGGTCTTATGGCGATCTTCTGGAATCCGTGCGATGCCTTGAGCAACGGCGTCTCGTGGTGTCCAGCGGGTTGGCTGCTTGCTGTTCAAAGTCAACGTGCCAGACGCGGGGCGAGACATTCCCCCTACAAGATCGGCCAGAGCGGATTGCCCATTGCCAGAGACACCGGCAAGGCCGGTCACTTGACCCGCGCGCAAGCCAAGCGAAACGTCTTTCAGGCCTGGCGCGTTTCCCATGTTTGGGGTATTCACCCGGTCCAATTGCATCAAGACGTCGCCGGGTGTCGCAGGGGCAATCTGGGGTGGGGCGGAGCTGGTCCCCATCATCATGGCCGACATGGCTTTGGGATCAGTGTCGCTGGTTTCGACTTCTCCCACCAACTTGCCATGGCGCAAGACGACCACGCGGTTCGAAATCGCCATGACCTCATGCAGCTTATGGGAAATGAAAATGATCGACAGGCCATTGGCGATTGCTTTTCTCAGGGTGGCGAAAAGGTCATCGGTTTCCTGTGGGGTCAGCACGGCTGTAGGCTCATCAAGGATCAGGATTTTGACATCGCGGTAGAGGGCCTTGAGGATCTCTACGCGCTGGCGTTCGCCAACAGAAAGCGCGCCGACCCGCGCGTCCGGGTCGACCTTAAGTTGAAATCTGTCGGAGAGTTCCGCAATCCGGTCCCGCGCCACCGAAGCGGATGAGCGCAAAGAGAAAAGCGGCTGCACCCCCAGCGTGATGTTTTCCTGAACGGTCATATTACCCGCCAGTGTGAAATGCTGGTGCACCATGCCCACGCCTGCATCAAGCGCCGCGCGCGGGTTCCCCGGTACAAGCGTTTGGCCAAACACCTCGACGCTCCCGTGATCCGCCGTATATTGGCCGAACAGGATATTCATCAATGTTGTTTTGCCAGCGCCATTTTCGCCCAAAAGGGCGACGACCTCACCCCGGTGCAGGGTCAGGCTGATTGCGTCATTTGCAACCAGCCTGCCAAACGTCTTGGTGATGTCTTGCAGGCGAAGAACTGCGTCCTTGCCCATGTCAGATCAGGACGATTTGGGTTCTTCGTCATTGATCGTGACCGTAAATGCGCCTGATTTGATCTCCTCGGTGCGTTGGGTCACAAGGTCCATGGCCGCAGCGGGCACCTTGCCCTCAAAGGTTCCCAAAGGCGCAAGAGATGTACCGCCCTGGTTCATGAACGAATAGATGCCATAGTCGGCCGCAACAAAGGACCCGGCCTGTACTTCGGCGATGGCCTTGTCCAATGTCGGCTCGAAATGCCAGATCGCAGAGGCCACGACCGTTTCTGGATAATCGCTTTGCGTATCAATCACATTGCCAATGGCGAGGATGCCCTTTTCCTTGGCTGCGTCAGATACGCCGAAACGTTCCGCATAGAGCAGGTCTGCGCCGTTTTCGATCATGGCAAAGGCGGTTTCCTTGGCTTTGGGTGGATCAAACCAGCTGCCGATGAAGCTCACCTGAAAGGTGATGTCGGGGTTCATTTCCAGCGCCCCGGCCATGAAGGCATGCATCAGGCGGTTGACTTCGGGGATCGGAAAGCCGCCAACCATGCCGATATTGCCGCTTGTGGTCATGGACCCTGCGATAATGCCCGACAGATAGGAGGCGTCCTGAATATAGTTGTCAAAAACTGCGAAATTCGGGAGCGCTGCATCTTCTTTGAAGCTTGATCCCATCAGGAAGGCCACATTCGGATATTCGGCAGCGACTTCGCGTGCTTCCTGCTCAGCGCCAAAAACTTCACCAATGATCAACGTGTTGCCAGCTTCGGCATATTCGCGCAGGACCCTTGCGTAATCCGTGTTCGAAACGTTTTCCGAAAAGCTGTAGCTGATGTCGCCACGTTCCTGCGCTGTCAGGGCTGCCTGGTGAATCCTGCTGACCCATTGTTGCTCTACAGGTACGGTATAAATACCGGCTGTCTTGATCGGGTCGGCTGCCAAAGCGCGCGATGTGCCTAACCCACCTAGCAACAGGGCGGTTCCTGCCGTTGTGGCCATAAAGTGGCGGCGGTTGATACGGTGATGTGGTTTCATTTGGTCGTCCCCCAGTTGTTCGCGCAATCAAGCACAAATATTTACCACTTGGTCAAGGACCAATGGTTTGCCCGATGTCGAATGATCAGATCGATTTAACAAACTGCATCAAAGGCGGGCAGGGGTCTTAGAAACCCATCGCGGACCCGTCTTTGCGCGGATCAGACCCGGCAACATAGCCACGTCCGTTCAACCGCGCAATCAGCTGCGCACCGCCGAAACCAAATGCATTGTCAGGCGCTTCCATAGACAGCTCGTGACCCAAAGCCCGCAATGCCTCCAGCGTTTTGCCCGGCAAACTGGTCTCGCAGGCAACCCCCAAGCCATCCGTCACACGCCAGCGCGGTGCATCCACCGCCATCTGCGGATCCTGACCAAAAAGCTGAGTCCGCAGAACCATCTGCACATGCCCCTGCGCCTGCATCGGCCCACCCATTACACCAAAACTCATCTGTGGCCCGTCCGCTCCCATGAGAAATCCGGGAATAATCGTGTGGAACGGGCGTTTGCGAGGCCCAACACAATTCTGGTGATCCGGGTCCAAAACAAATCCAGCCGCGCGATTTTGCAAAGATACACCCGTGCCCGGGACGACGACGCCAGACCCAAAACCTGCATAATTGGACTGGATAAAGGACACCATCATGCCGGATGCATCCGCTGCCGTCAGATAAACTGTGCCGCCTTGCTTCGGCGCACCAGCCCCGAAGTTCGTGGCGCGGGTCAGGTCAATTTCGCGCGCACGCGATGCCAGATACCCATCATCCAGCATATCTTCCACTGTGATGTTTTTCATGTGATCGAGATCCGCGACATAGCTTTCAGCATCACGCAGGGCGAGCTTCATAGCCTCGATCTGCAAATGCAGCGCGCGTGGATCGTCTGCGTCCATATCGCGGATGTCGGTTTGTCCGAGAATACCCAATCCCATCAGAGCGGCGATCCCCTGACCGTTGGGTGGAATCTCGTGCAAGGACACATCGTCGAAGGATTTGCAGATGGTGCCGCACCAATCCGCCTTGTGGGTCGCCAGATCATCTAGAGACAGGGCGGCGTCATGCTGTTCTGCGTAGGCGACAATCTCCTCGGCGATATCACCCTCGTAAAAGGCACGTCCCTTGGTCTCCGCGATCAGTTTCAGTGTGCGCGCGTGGCCGGGGCTGGAAAAATACTCTCCGGCGCGGGGCGCGCGTCCGTCTGGCATGAAGGTCTGCGCAAAGCCGGGTTGGTCGCCCAATTGTTCAGCCGCGCGTTGCCAGAGGGTCGCGATGATGGGTGATACCGGAAAGCCACGCTCGGCATATCCGACAGCGGGCTCGAAAAGGGTCTCGAAATCGAGTTTGCCAAAACGGTCGGACAGTTCAACCCACGCGGAAATCGCGCCGGGAACCGTGACACTGTCCCAGCCGCGGAAAGGCATGTCTTTCCGGCCCGCGAAACGCTCAGGTGTCCAACCCGCAGGTGAGCGACCAGAGGCATTTAACCCGTGCAATTCCTGACCGTCCCAAAGGATTGCAAAGGCATCTGAACCGATGCCGTTTCCGGAGGGTTCGACCACAGTTAGCGTGATTGCGGCGGCCAGCGCCGCGTCCACCGCGTTGCCACCCCGTGCCAACATTGATACCCCAGCCTGTGCTGCAAGGGGATGTGACGTCGCGACCATGTTGTCAGCAGCAACGGCAGAGCGGCGAGACGGATAGTGGTGGTTTGAACGAAGATGCATCTGTTTCTCCAAAGGGCGCGCGCGATTTAGCCCGTTGGTGCCTTTTCCTGGCGGGATAAGCAAGGCAGCCGATGCGGTCCGCTTGAAAACCTTGCCGCGTTTTACCCATGTTTGCACATGGGAACGCGGAGCGGCAAGATTGCCTGCTGTATTGGAACCCGGCGCAGAGAACAAAGTTAAGCTGCGGAAATGCATTCACAAATGACCGGGTGAAGCGTTTTGGGTGTCATGGTTTGGACCTCAACCGATGCAAGATGGATCTCGGTTTTCAGGTGGCGTGGAATAATCGCGTCGTATGGTTCCGGACAGCTCAGGATTGTTTGTACCGCATGGTTGTGTCTTGTGCAGGCGGCGGTGACTGGCCTGTTCGCAATCAGGCCAGTCGCGATTTTCCTTAGCGTCCTTGGCAGGTCAGCCGACCTTGAAGCCCCAAAGGCTGGTTTGATCGGCAAGGAAATACCCGTCAAATCCGCGCAACCGCCCCTGAAGTTCCACGCTATCTCCCGCGGCAAGCAAAACCATGCTTTGCACATTGAGCACAGTTTGTTCAGACACATGATCCCCTGTGATTTCGGCCAGTGATCCGCTGATCACATCCGCGCCATTCAAAACCAATCGCGCGCTCATGCGTGCTTGATCGGACGCATTTTGTTTGAAGGTCAGCGCAGCACCAAAAAAGTAGGAGCCTGACACGGGTGCAACGAATTGGTTTGCAGTGGCATCAAAAGCGCTCTGGTCGTTGAATTCAATCTGGTTGATCGCGATTTTGATCCAGGCATCCGCAGCAGCATAGTTGTCAAAGTTTGTCGCCCCTTTGAACCGAGGCAGATTGGGTTGATCAACAATACCGGTCTCCGCATCCACAATGATCCCGTCGTGGAACGAAATACCGTCCGCAGATGTAGCCAGGCGCAGGTTGTCGTTGCCAAACAAGCCGAAGAGCCCGCGCGTGCCAAAATCCTGTTGAAAAACGAAGCCTGTATCGTTGCTTGTGGTTTCCTTGTTCAGGGTGCTTATCATGCTGCCGTCGCCGCCGTCGCTCTGATACAGGCCCGTCCATAGAGCCGCATTCAGTTTTGCCGAAAAGGGCGTGGCGGGCAGGGAGGTCATCCCCAAACCAAAGGCTTCGATATCTTGTATCTCCGCACTTTCGAGATCTATCCAGTCTGCCCCGTCATGCACGATCAACGCTTCGCGCCCGGTCACGTAGGCGCGCCATCCCGCTTTCGGCGCGAAAAACTGCCACCCTCCGTTCTCAAACAGCGCCACATCGCCCTCATGGCCAGTCCAATCACCAGTTGGAGCATCCGCAATAATGTAACGATCGCCATCTGCGGGGACGGCCGGTGGGGTTGCCTGATCGTCTGCCATGACCCCTAATTGGGTGACTACGTCCAGTATGCGGAGCGCTTCGTTATGGGTGACATGCTTTTGGGCCTGACTCGGTTGAATGAACGGCAAAGACAGGCTGCTGGAGGTATCGGCCATTGGATTTCCCTGAGAAATTTTGATCAAGCCCGAAAATGCAGCAGTTCTCTTGCGGCGCGCTTAAAGCAGCGCACGGTCGGGTTAACAGCGCGCTTCGGGAGGCGATCTCCGGACTTCCAATTGCTTTGTTCGGTTTGTGCGAGTGGACCTCTGTTTTAATAGTTCTTGTTTCTTAAAGGAAGTTTCCATTCGCAGGGCTAGGCCAAGGTTTTGCGCAGGCCCATCTTTGAAATAGCGCTGATGAATCGATGGGGATGTGCGACTGCAATGCGCGATATGCTCACACCGGTGGGACCAGTCGCAACGAGCACGTAGTTAAAACTGGGACGTTTTCAGACCCCTCCCCCAAAAAGAGAATGTGCCAAAAACCCAGAAAAAGAACATCACAAGGCTTTAAGCCTGACCTGATGTCTGATCTCCGGTTGGATTATCCCGGGATGTCGCAAACCGTGGCGACACGGTGGCGCGCTTGAAGGTAGGAAGTCCCAGGCGCGCGTAGATCATGGCAAACACTCCGATTGGTTTGCCGCGAGAAACGTTCGTTTCTCAACCCGGGCATGCCCGGTGAAATCAAGTGGAAGCCGAAACCCAATACATACGAACGAATTCAGTGCGACGGAACTACCGGATCGAATTCAACCGTAGATGTTATCGATTGATTCGTTTGTCGGACGTTATTGAGTTCGCGTAGTTCATACCGATGGTTGCGTTGATTGGCATTGAGCTCCAATCGCTCGCCAATAGGATGTAAAATTCTGAAAATTCTTGTCTTGGGCTTTGGTTTGGATAGGATTTCTTAACTATTTTCAAGGTTCGAGGGAGTTAACAATATGCCATTTAAAAAAATCAGAAAAGCTTTTGCGGTCGCGGGGGTCGCCACTCTCGCATTTGTAGGCGCGCACGCGGCGTCCGCAGCGACATTCGATTTTGTATCAATTGCGGACAATGCGGGCGATGCAAATTACATTGGAGGAACGGAACTCAATTGGGGGGATACGGCTTTTGCCGCAGGTCTGACGATTGACGGTATCACTCTGATTGCTTCAGGCAGCAACGTGAACAATAATTTCGCGGATGCGTTTTTTGACAAGGGCACGGCTGGTCTCGGTGTTTGCTCGACTGTTCTTGGCTGTGCGACGGGCGGTCCTGGAAATACCGCGGATGACAATGTCAGTGCGTCGCAGGGCGGTGAAACTTTGACACTAGACTTCGGTACTGAAGTCAGCATCACGGACATTTTCTTCCGTGCCGCCGGTCATGGCGCGCTGACTGGATCACTTAACCTGAATGGAGGTGTTCTTGGTATCACCAACGGTTTCGCCACGAGCGGGCTTTCCTTGTTGTCTGGAGCATCTGTCTACGACTTTAAATACACAAACAGCGAATTCTACATCTCTTCGGCGGTAGTGTCGGCGGTTCCGATCCCCGCTGCCGGTCTCATGCTGTTGACGGCATTGGGTGGCCTGACAGCTGTCCGTCGACGCAAGCAAAAAGCGGCTTAACAGAGTTCAGCGCGTTGAAAAGATTTTAAGGGGCAGCCTGCAAAGGCTGCCCTTTTCGCGTGACTAGATTGCTGTGGAGCGGTCAGACTGCTATTCAGCTACACGGAACTGAACAGCGCAGGTGCATTATGATTGCGGATGTGCGGATGCCTGAATAGGCGTCATATAAAAGTGATATCGTCGTAAATACTGTGAGCGTTTTGCGTGTATAGATCTCTCGTGCATGCGCAGCTTGGACCGTTGGCGTTTTACACGTCCCCCCGGGGCGATCATCGCCGCGTCAACAGTATCGTTTCAAGCATTGGCTGCCGCCGAAAACCTGAACAAAGAGGATGCCAGACCGTGCTGGTGATCATCGAGTGCTTGCGTCGCCGCATGAGCGTTCATCGCAGGGGCAGTCCTTCAATCGTGTTCACATGGCAGATGTCAAAACACTGGGTACCGGCTACATCTTGTGAAAGCAGGCAAAGCATGCATTCTTTGGCCAGTATCCAAATGCTTAACGCATGAAACCCAATTGAAGGAACCCAATGCTCCAGAGCTTCCATGACCTTGCAAGAAAGATGCGGAATTGTAGGATTTGCGAAGGCCTGGAATTAGGACCGCGACCGATTTTTCAATTGGATCAGGGTGCGAAGATCCTCATTGTGGGACAAGCACCCGGCCGTATCACGCATCTGAAAGATCGTCCTTTTGATGACCCATCAGGAGAGCGTCTGCGTGCCTGGTTAGGTGTTACCAGAGAAACCTTTTACGAAGATCGAAGGATCGGTATCTTTCCGATGGGGCTTTGTTTTCCTGGAACCGGCAAAAGCGGCGACAATCCCCCGCGTGCAATTTGTGCTGAAACCTGGCGGTCCAAAGTCATGGCGGCTCTGGATCAGCTCGCACTGACAATTGTGCTTGGACGCTATGCGATTGAATGGCACTTGCCCGAGATGAAAAACAGATCTGTCGGCGACGCGGTGAAGTGTTCAGCAAAAGGTCAAAACGGTGTTTTCGTCCTACCGCATCCCAGTCCGCGCAATAACAGATGGCTCAAACAAAATGAATGGTTTGAGAGGGATGTCATCCCGCGTATGCGACACCGGGTCGCCGAATTGCTGGTTGAGCCAGACGTAAACAGTCAATGAAACGCATTTACAATCAGGCACAGGGCTGCACGATTGATTGCCCATACGGATATATTTTGCCTGGTATGCTGTAAACTTGGCTTCCAAGTCTTTCGGTTTCCGGTCTTGATTACTGGCTCATTGCAGCGCGCGATGTCATTTGGTTGTTTCGAAGAAAAAGACCAATCCTGTTTCAATACCTCTCAGGATTGGATGCCGAGGCCATGTTCACCTTGTGGTTCGAGGTAGTGCCGCATAGATCATCATTTGCGTGCAGCCAAAAAGGGGATCGGGATTTGCGGTGGACTTGCTTTCATGATTGGGGGAGTACACCCTGTGCATCCCAGACACACATGATGATATGCCATATCCTCGGACCTGGCTTGAGCGCGCGACGCCCATACACTCGAAGGTATTGAAGAACGCAATGATTGCTTGCTCCGGTCCGATCCTACATGTGCGGCACATCCGCATGAAAACCTTATGCCCGGGTTTGACATGAATGAACGCACACCGCTGGACGATGCGCATGCCATGATGGAGGCCGCTCCAGATGATGATACCGCCCGGTTGAGGTACTTTGAGCGTTTGGCCGAAAGTGAGCTGTTTTTGATGCTGGCGGCGGACGCTGCGGGCGGAAATCAGGTGACGCCTGAACTGTTTGAGGTCAATGATGCGCGTTATGTTCTGGTGTTTGATCGCGAAGAGCGGCTAGCACATTTTGCCGAACGACCCGCGCCCTACGTTGCGCTTTCTGGTCGCGTCATCGCCGGTATGTTGGCTGCACAGGGCATTGGTCTTGGGGTGAATCTGGACGTGGCACCTTCCGCCATTTTGCTGCCTGCAACAGCGGTGGACTGGCTCAACAGCACTCTTGGAAACACACCTGATGAGATCGAAGCGACTTTTGCGCAGGTCCACCCGCCGACCGGTCTGCCCGAAAACCTGATCTCTGCGATTGACGGCAAACTGGCGACGGCAATGGGGCTGGCGAAATGTGCTTATTTGATAGGAGTGACCTATGACACGGGCGCGCGGGGTCACGTTTTGGGATTTGTGGATGCAGTTGCGGAGGCGCAGGACGCATTGGCCAGCGCCGCAGCTGAGGCACTGACCTTTTCCGGCATTGAAGCAGGTGCCATGGACGTCGGTTTTTTTCGCGCCGGTGATCCGTTGACATCACGCATGGCGAAAGTGGGTTTGCGTTTTGACTTGCCGCAGTTTCAAGAAGCAGCAAGTCCAGCGATCCCGGCACCGGGGTCGGATCCGAGCAAACCGCCGAAATTACGATAAAAAGACACTGTGATCTTCACGACGCGATCACGTAGAAACGTCGCGTTTTCACAAGGGCGCGAGAGTATGCTTCAAAGGGTGCACAGAACGGTTTCGGTCGACTAAGTGTCAGTTGCGACAATGTCGTACAGAGTTGTATCCCTGCTGAACTGGAGCCCTAAATGAACCGTTTCCCTTTGAAAATTGCTGGTATTGCAATCGCCTTGACCATGGCCTCATCGGCTTGGGCTGGCGATCAATATGTCGACCCCACGGGCTTTGCTGTGTCTGGTTATGACGTGGTCGCCTATTTCGATCTGGAACAGAATGCTGTTGGCCAATCACAGCCTGCGGCTGTCCCAGGCAACAAGAGCATCACCTCGACGCACAATGGTGCGACATTCGCATTCGCGACGGAGGCAAATAAGGCAGCTTTTGATGCCGCGCCGGAAAAATATTTGCCGCAATACGACGGGCATTGTGCTTATGGTGTAGCCAAGGGCGGTAAAGTGCCCGGCAACCCGAACTTGTGGCGGATCCTTGATGGCAAACTCTATCTCAACATTACCCAAAATGTTGTTGGGTTCTGGGAGGAGGACATTCCCGGCAATCTCGAGCTTTCGGAAAACAACTGGGTCAGCATCGAAGCAGATCCAGCATCTGATCGCGCGATCCCACAATTCGAAAGTGCTGCACCGGTTGAATAGCTGTGGATAAAAATAACATGCCTGATCAGGCGTCAAAGACCTCGCCGCGCTTGTCGCGACGGGGCTTTTTGGCTTTGGGAGCTATTTCCGCTATTGCGGGTGGAGCCGTTGCTGCGCGCTGGTACAATATTTGGGCGGAGACGGGCGAGGGCGCGTTGACCGCGCCTGAGGCGCATTCTGCTGCGCTATCTGGGGATGTTTTGCTGATCGACATCCGGCGCCCTGATGAGTGGGCGTTGACCGGGGTGGGCGAAGGAGCAATCCCGCTTGATATGCGGCGTGACGACTTCATTGAAGCTTTGATGGTTGAGGCCGACAATGACACAGCGCGTGCTGTTGCCCTGATTTGCGCTCGCGGGGTGCGTTCTCGTCATCAGGGGGCAAAGCTGACGAACGCGGGTTTTGCCCGGATCATTGATGTGCCTGAGGGCATGCTCGGATCGGGAGCGGGTCCCGGGTGGATCAAACGGGGGCTCCCCGTCAGGGAAGTGGTCTGACGCGCTGCAATAAATAACTCCGCCTGCAACATATCATATAGCTGACTCTGGTGGTTCAAAAACGCAGCGGCGTCTTGGCCTTAGGAGGCAAGTAGCGCCATCATGGACGTCCGGCGCGCCATCGCTCGGATGTCACGACCCATGCCGGACCTTGTTTATTCAGCGGGAAAACGCGAGGCGCTCAGCAGAGCCTGTAAACGCAAGCGTTCGATACGCGCACGGCTCACAATACCCGGTTCACGGATTGTATTTGGGCTTTGCATTTTCAAACCGCTCGGCAAGGAACGGGGCAGGGCTACCGCACTCAATGCGGACAGGGGCACGGCAAGGCATAGACTGAACACAATCGGAATGAGCCAAAGCGAAACCAGACCTGCACTCAGACCAATCAGGAGCATCAGGCCAAGAAGAGTTTCCATCCAATGAAATCGGACGAGGGTCCCAAGCGGATAAGCTTGCGCGTGACGGGACTGGGCCACCCAGGTATCCGAACGCCCGAAGAGGGCGCGCAAGACGGCGCGGGTCTGCTGGATCATCATGATGGGTGCGTAGGCAATGGAAAGGAGAATCTCCACCACAAAGGCCATCAGAAAGGCACCGCGTCCGCCGTAAACCCGCGTTGCTTTTGGATGCAGCGCTATGATCCCTGCACCTACCAGCTTGGGCGTTAACAGCATGGCATACATGATGATCAGGAACACCGCAGAGTCGATATGACTCATTTCGGGCGGCCAGTCCGGGAAAAGCGGATTGGATTCATTAAAGTAACGCACCACGTTTGTCTCGGAATCCACGCCGAGTAATGCCCAGACGATGAGTAAAAAGAACCATGCCGGCGAGAGCAGGTAGCTGACGGCGCCGTGGAACAGATGAAACCGCGATACAGGATGCAACCCGGCGGTTTTCAGCAGCCGCAGATGCTGAAGGTTGCCCCTGCACCAGCGCTGATCTCGCAACGCATAGTCGATGAGAGTGCCGGGAGTTTCCTCGAAACTGCCCGTCACGCGGGGCAGAAACCGGACCCGCCAACCGGCCCGCCGCAAAAGACCGGCCTCGACAAAGTCATGGCTCAGGATCAGTTCTGCCTTGCCTTTTCGACCCCGTAAATAGGGCAACCCGGCTGACGCGGCAAAGGCCTTGGTGCGAATGATCGCGTTGTGACCCCAATAATTTCCCTCGCTGCGCGCCCATTTGGCCAGACCTTCAGCCAGTAGCCATCCATAAGCGATATTGGAGAATTGTTGCAGGCGGGCGAAGACCGTCTCAGCGCCAATCAACATGGGGAAGGTTTGGATCAACCCGGCGCGCGGATCAACGCTTAGCTCATCCGCCAGACGTTCAATGGCGCGGCCGGTCATCAGGCTATCCGCGTCCAGTACTAACATCGCCTCGTAAGCCGCGCCCCACCCGGTGATCCAGTCCAACAGATTGCCGACTTTCTTGTCGGAATTGGTCACGCGTCTGCGGTAATGAACGGCAAACCTATCAGGGGCCGAGCCAGACAATGCTGCAAATGCCGTCAATTCCGCTTGCGCAATTATGTCATCACGCGTGTCAGATAGCACAAAGAGTGTGTAGCAATGCAGGCTGTCCCGCCGCGCAAGGTCATCCAGCATCGCAGCAGCATTTCCGAAGACATCGCTTGGCACTTCGTTGTAGATCGGTACAAGCAATGCGACGTCCATTGGGACGATGTCGCAGCGTTGACGTGCATTCGCGTCCTCGCGCGCCAGCAGTCCCGCGATGGCCACGCCGACGGTACTGACGGAAAGCGTCACCCAGATGAAAGTCACGCCGATGAGTGTCAGCAAAACCCATTCCAGGCCTGTCATCCCCGCTTCGGCCAACCACCCGTGCATGCCAGCCACCAGCAACCCGGTTGCAATTACCGCCGGGACAAACAACGCAACACGCCATCCTAAGCTGCGTTCGGCCTGTTGATGCTTGTCGTCGCCCCTTGCTTTTGGAAACGCGGATAGGTCCTGAGCCCGCATACGCAAAGGCGTACGCGGAGGCATCAACGCTGGCAGCGTGTCTGTGTTGCCCATGTTATCTGTCACCCCGTGGTCCACCTGTAGAGCCAAACTTCACTCAGAGGCGCGCCATCCAAACGCAACTGCGCCCTGAATTCTATGTAGGCCGCATCCTCTGGTTCAAAGGTAAACGCCAACCGCGGCCCATTTGTTTCCGGATTTCTTTGTACAAGACCTGATGACAACGATCCTGAACTGCTGCGCAACACAATATCCAGTCGATCAAGGTCAGCAGGCACAAGAGCACCGTCGTCAAAATCAATTGTGACAATCTTACCGCCTTCAGGGCGCCCACCGATTGCCGTGTTCAGCACACGCAGGGGCATTCCGGCCTTGGGCGCAGGATCCTCGCCCCAGTCTAAAAGATAGCTCATCTTGTGACTTTGCCCCGCCGCAATAGGTGCGGCGGGTCGCCAGAAGGCAACGATATTGTCGTAGATCTCAAGATCAGCGGGGATTTCGACCAGCGTTACGGATCCTGGTCCCCAGTCTTCTTGCGGCGTGATCCAGGCGGAGGGACGTGAATGGTAGAGCGCCTCCAAATCAGCGAAATCGCGGAAATTACGCGCGCGCTGCATCAGCCCAAAACCGCGCGGATTATTATCTGAAAATGCGCTGATCTGAAGCGTTATGGGGTTTGCCAAAGGTCGCCAGATGGTTTCGCCCGCGCCGTTGTGAATCAACAATCCGTCATTGTCATGAACAGCAGGGCGGAAATCATCAAACCGCTGGCGCATCGTTTCGTCGAATAAAAACATAGATGTCAGCGGCGCGATTCCCACATGGTTCAGGTCCGAGCGTGCGAATATTTCCGCTGTGACAGACATGCGCAGAGCGTCTCCATGCGCAATATCAAAGCGATAGGCCCCGCTACAACTGGGGCTGTCCAACAGCGCATGAACGACAATTGAATCCGCACCGGGACGCGGCGTTTCCATCCAGAAAGCTGTGAAATCGGGGAATTCCTCGCCCATTGGGTCGCCTGTCTTGAGCGCCAACCCCCGGGCCGACAGCCCGTAGGTTTCTCCGGTGCCGATGCCGCGAAAATAGCTCGCGCCCTGAAAAACCGCATACTCCTGAAAGATACCGGGTTGTTCCAGCTCACCGCGCAAACGCAGGCCAGAATATCCCACTGTGGCATCTATTTCGACCTCTGGGAATTTGTCGGTCGTATCAAAGACGCCCATGTCGAAGGCGAGCGGGCGTGCCATGCCATCTTCGACAACGTTGATTTGAACCGCTTGTGGGAAGTAGAGGCCAGGCGGCAGGAAATCTACGCGCGCGGGGCGCTGAGACCCCTGCCACAAAGAGTTGCGGCCATCAAACCATATCTTGCGGTATTGATCATAACTCAAATTGCGCCAGCTTTCCGGAACCAGCGGGCGCGGTTGGTATTCGCTTGCGCCCAGCGCTTTCGCGTGTGCGCGTACGGTTTCGGCATTGAACGGCAAAGCGTCGCCCAGTTGTAAACCGGGTACGCCTGCGAAGCTGGCAGACGGTAGGACGGCCATTGTGGCCAGTGATTTCAGAACTTCACGCCGCAGCATCATTGCAACGCTTTTTTGCGCCAGGGCTGGGACTTGTACCACCCCGCGCCATAGGCAACCAGAACCAAAACCCCCATGCCGGCGAAATTCACCGCTACGACGGTCCAGGTATCGCGACCAAGGTTATCCATCACAAAGCCGCTGATCCGCGCAATGAACATGCTCGTGATGAAAACCGCCAGGGATTGCTGACCGACCTTAAGGATGATGGCGAGAATGTTTTGCCACAGGCGCGCCAAGCTTCCGTCACCGGTCGCCAGAAGACGCACGCCCTTGTCACCAGCGGCAACCCAGCACAGATAGGCAAGTGCCAGAAAGTGGATATACCGCAGGATCCCGAAATCCGATTTAGTAATCCAGATCGTATTCGCAATCCGCCAGTCCCGGGCCCAGTCAAAGCCAAATTCGCGGACGCCAATATTTGAGAGCGGGATATTCATGAGGACCAACGCCAGGGCCAGACCGATCAGCATCGGCGTCACGGGCGGTTTGGGCAACCAGCCCCGCATGAAGGCAAAACCGGAAAAGAATATCAGTTGCCAGCCAAACGGGTTGAAGAACCATTTGCGCTCTGACCAAGGCTCTGCGGGCAAGCCGAGATGAAAATCCTCGAGGCCAAGCTCAGCGAGCAAGCGGCGTTGCGCAAAGAACCAGACCAGGATCACAAGACCTGCAACCAGTCCCAGATGAATCCGTGACAGCGCCATGAGCAAGGGCATCATCATCAGTACGACCATATACATTGGTAATATGTCGAAATAGTTGGGCACATAGGTGAGCGTGAGCAGGCCCACAAGCTGCGGTCCCGGATCTGCAAAGAACTTCCACAGGTTCAATGTACCGATATACACCTTGTCATATGCACCGGTCATGTCGATGGCAGCAAGAAGTGTCGCGACGGCGAAGAACAACCCGATGTGCGCCCAATAGACCTGCCAGACTCTAAAACTGACACGGGCCGTGCCCAAGCGCCATCCTACGGTATCATAAGCGCGCCCAAACGCGATTGCTGACGCCATACCCGAGCAAAAAACGAATATCTCAGTCGCATCCGAAAAGCCCCAGCGGGCGGGAATCCACGAAGTGAAAAAATTGCCCGGCGTATGCGCAAACAGGATGATGAACATCGCAATGCCGCGAAAGAAATCCAATCGGACATCACGTTGCCTGACCACGGGCGCCGCCTGCGCTGACGTACCAGCGCTTGGCGGTGTAATCTGAGAGGGGTCAGCAAGTGTCATAAGCGGTCTTTATGCTGTGTCCAAAGAAAAGTCATTAGTTTGCTGGTACTACTGTGCGGGGATCCGCCGGGCGTCGTTCAGTGACGCTAGACGGGTGGTTGTGAATCGGTCCTGGCGCCCCGCGCGACGTGCCAATCGATCCAGAAGAACAGTTTCGGTTTGCTCATAGCGCCCCGCGCGCAGACCTGCGTCAATTGTGATCCTCTCAAACACGTCCCGTTGCGCGTGGCTGCCCCCAATAGTCTGTATTGTCGAGCGGACGGATACCAGATCGGCAAAGGCGGCGTCATAGCGCCCTTCGGCAAAGGCATTTAGGCCGGAAAGCGCGCCCAAGCCGGGATCCTTATAGCGTTGCGGCATTTCGCCGGTCTTTGCTGCGTCGCGCGTGAAACGCTGCATCATCGCTTTTTTCGCCTCGGGACGATCAGCTCCCGTCAGCGCCAGCATGTAGTGCAGATCAGCAAACACCACGCACCCGTCGTCGGTCCGATTCTGCGCCAGATCTGCCAGCTCGTCCCAACGGGGACCAACGTCAATGCCCTCCAATTCTAAGCGCACAAGTAGCGAAGTCGCATTGGAGATGTCACGGTAATCATCGGTTTTATCGGCTCGGATCCGTGCATCATACAATCCCAGAGCGGTGTCTAGCTGCCCCTGATCCATATGTAGCAAAGCCTTATGCCACCACACGTGGTAGCGAAAATTGTTGCAATGGTCCCATGCACTTGTGTGTGTTTCGATCAGTTCGATACCAAGGTCAGGGCGCGCCGTCATGTCATAGACATGTGTTATGGCGTGGAGCCCCCATGAATCGTCGGGCGCAAGCTGCAACCCCTTGCGACCAACAGCCTCTGCCTGCTCATACGCGCCGGTTTCTTCAAGGGCGAAGGCGTGACACCCCAGCAGGTACCCACGACACGCGTGATCTTGTTCATGCGCATCAAGGACACGCTCGATGGAAGAACGCATGCCCTGCGCATCACCAAGAATGAACCTTATTGCGTGGCTGACTTTAGCGCTCAGCGTATCTGTCGGATGCTTTGTCATAACATCTTCCATCGCGGCGATGGCCCCGGACGGGCGGCCAGCCAGCCAATGATCCAGCGCATCGACCCAGAGTATTTCACGCGCAGACGCTGGTGAATTTGATAAGGCGATACGGGCAGAGGTCGCCGCTTCTTGCGCGACAGATGTCAGTTCGGCCCGACCCATCATGAGTGAAAACAGGCCGCGTGCTGCGTGCCCCATGGCAAAATCAGGATTGCTTTGCATGACGGCTGCCAGATGGGTGGGCGTTGCTGTACCATGAGCCAGAAAGGCGCGGATCATTCTGTTCCAGTCTTCCACAGCTGAAGGCGTGGAGAGGGACACTGGGCTTTGACAAATGTCATACATCATTAAGATCGCACCTTTTTCAACAAACTGATCAAACGTTTAACGCAATATCAGTATGTACGCAGGCTGATGCGCGGCGAAACACGCCAACGTGAAGGGGCGTGTTGAAACTTTGCCATTATTTCAGCAATTCAACCCTGGAATAGGCGGATTAAGGCCGAATTCTGACAGTTGTTTCACTCCGCTTTGGGCGTGATGCCAAACATTTCAAACACCAGCTGCGTGTCCTGCCCAAACCGGGGCGGGGGGCGACGGTATTGGACGGGCGTGCGGGAAAATTTCAACGGATTACCCAAGAGATCGACCGATCCCCGAGCCGTGCTCTGCACAGGAATGGAAACGACGCTGTCCCGTGCTTTGGACTGATCGGAGTGGAGCGCTTCGGCAACGGTATGGATCGGGCCCGCCGGTACCTTGACGGCATGACAGCGCTTTAGGACCTCGTCGCATGACAGAAAAGAGAGGGCGTCATTGATCAGCTTGCTCAAAGCTACCCGGTTCTCAATACGCGCAAGGTTTGTGGTGTATCGGCCATTGTCCGACACGCCATCCAGCCCCACGGCATCACAAAACCGCGCGAATTGAGCGTCATTGCCGACAGCGAGCAAGATATGTCCGTCAGCGCAGGGAAAGGCATCATAGGGCACGATATTGGGGTGCGCATTGCCCCTGCGTTCCGGCAAATTGCCAGAGGTCAGGAAATTGGTGCCTTCATTGATGAGCCACGCCATTTGCGCATCCACAAGGCTCAGGTCGATATGTTGACCATCGCCTGTTGCATCCCGGTGTCGCAGTGCCGCGAGGACCCCGATAGTCGCATACATGCCGCACATCACGTCCGCGATGCCGACACCGACTTTCATGGGAGGTCCGTCAGGCGCACCGGTCAATGACATGATCCCGCCATAACCCTGCGCCATCAGATCATAACCCGGTTGGTCGCGGTTCGGACCGGTTTGACCAAAGCCCGAGATCGAACAATAAACGAGGGCAGGGTGCGCCTTGAGCAGTGTCGCGTGATCTAACCCGTATTTCACCAATCCGCCGGGTTTGTAGTTTTCCACGACCACGTCTGCGCGCGCGGCAAGGTGGCGTATGGTGTCCTGTCCCTCGGGCGTGGACAGATCAACAGATATTGAAAGCTTGTTGCGGTTGGCCGCCATAAAATAAGCCGACAAGTCAGTGGGTTGTCCCTCTTTGCCCATCGCATAATTTGGCCCCCAGCCTCGGGTGTCATCACCGCTGGATTTGGGGTTTTCCACCTTGATTACGGTGGCCCCCAAATCTCCAAGCATCTGCGTGGCAGTGGGACCTGCCAAAATACGGCTCAGGTCGAGAACGACCAATCCGTCCAGCGCCATTGGGGTGTCAGATGCGGCCATCATAGGCTCCGCGTTCAATCACGGCTGCAATGACGGTAAAGGTGTCTGCGGTCATCGCGGTTTTGAGTGATGCGGCCAAGTCTTCGCGGTTGTGCACGGTATGACCTGCCCCGCCAAATGCGGTGCCCATGGCCGCAAAATCATGTTTGGCAAAATCCACACCACGGTTCTTCATCTGACGCGAGCGTTGTTTGAGTTCAATCAGCGACAGCGAGGCGTCGACAAACACCAGGATGATGGGTTTCAGGCCGAGTTCCGCCGCCGTCGACAACTCCCCGGCGACCATCAGGAACCCGGCGTCTCCGCAGAATCCAATGACGGGGCGATCCGGGGATGCCAGCTTTGTGCCCATCGCAAGCGGTATCGCACACCCCATCGTGCACAGGGCCGTCGATTGTGTCAGCCCTCGCGGCTCGTAACACTGCCACATCTGGCTGAGCAGAATGCGATGAGCGCCGCTATCTACTGTTGCGAGTGTATCGCGTGGCAAAACTTCGCGGCAGGTGTCTATGACTGCTGCTGGACCCCAATCGTCGTCCGCCGGAAAGGCCGTTGTCAGAGCTGATTTCGTAGCTTCAACAGCGCCATCAGGCCATGTCTCGCGGGGTGCGATGCCTTCGGAAAGGGCGGCCAGACTTGCGGCGCAATCGGTGATAAAATTCAGGCCGGCCTGATGCATGTAGTGGTGATTGGGTTCAGCGGTAATGTCGATGACGCGCTGCTGTACTGGGTTCCAGACATTGCGCCATCCCGTGCGCATCTCAATAGGATCATAGCCGACGCACAGGATGAGATCAGCCTTTTCGACCAACGGCAGCAGGTGTCGGTCCGCGAGCGGGGACAGACCCGCGCCACCAAGTGCGAGCTCATGATCCTCCGCCAACAGACCTTTGGCTTTATATGTTGTAATCACCGGCACATTGAATCGTTCGGCAAAGGAAACAATTGCTGCCTCGGCCCCTTCGACCATTGCATCCAACCCAACAATCATGACCGGGCGCAAGGCGTCAGTCAGCCAGTCGCGGGCGGTCGCCAGATCCGCTCCTGAAGGCGCGGTTGTAGAGCTTTTCGATCGCGTCGGTGGCGCGGTGGCAGGAACCTGTGCATCTGCGACAGCAATGGGAACGTCGATGTGCACCGGCCCGGGGCGTCCTTCGGTGGCAATGGCAACGGCCTTATCAATGATGACGTGTGCCGCTCCCGGCACCAGCGAGAAACTGGCCTTTGTGATGGGGCGAAAAACGGCCTGCTGATCCAGTACCTGATGCGTATAAGTCTGTGCTTCATCCGGATCAACGGCGCCTGCCAGAATGATCATTGGCACACGATCCTGATGCGCGTTTTCTACTGCATTCACACCATTCAACGCACCAGGACCAACGGTGGCCACAAGGATACCCGGTGCGCCCGTTCGATGGTAAGCACCTTCCGCCATAAACGCAGCGGCGTTTTCGTGTTTCGCCAGAATAAACTCTATCCCGGCGTCTTCCAGCGCATCAACCAAGGTCAGAACTTCGCCACCGGGCATCCCAAATGCGAAACGGCACCCTTCGGCATAGAGACGGCGTGCGACTGCATCTGCTGCCCTGATCGTGGATTTTGATGGCATTTTTACGTTCCCGTTCGCAAGTTCCTCGCAAGGTCATAAACGATGCAGAGCGGAGCGCAATTCACCATTGCGTTCGAAGTATTGCAGAACCCAAAAACCCGCGCAGTCCGGCGCGGGTTTTTGGGTTTCTCATCTGCTTGCTTGCCTGTTCAGCGACGGCGATCACGCCGGGATGACATTGGCTGGAAAGCTACGCCAACATGGGCCTCGCAATAGGGTTTGCCCTGCTGCACAGGCAAGCCACAGAACCAGAAGTCTTCGGTTGCTGGATCCCCGACGGGCCACTTGCATGTTCGTTCAGTCAACTCCATCAAGCTCAGCCGCTTCGCTTTCTTCTCGATTTCAGAGACTTTGGCGAGGGCCTCCGGACTGATTTCGTTCGCAGAAGGCTGTGGTGGCAGTGGCTGGCCAGCGGGGATGATCTGTTTGCGCGCAGGCAAAGTGCGCGGCACCGGGGGGGCATCTGTCTTGGCTGCCGGTGCTGCCGGTTTTGGTGCGGGCTTTGGTTTCGCTTCCGGTTTTGGTGCGGGTTTTGGTTTGGCGTCTGTCTTGGCAGTAGCAGAGGCAGTTGCACGATTGGACAAACCCAGGCGATGAACCTTGCCGATGACCGCGTTACGCGTCACACCACCCAATTCTTTGGCGATCTGGCTGGCGGATTGTCCTTCGCCCCACATCTTCTTGAGCAGTTCCACGCGATCGTCAGTCCACGACATCAGCCATTCCCTAAGTTAAAAGCGGTCCTGCTGTGCGCGGACCGCTTTGTATCTATCGTCAGCGCCCTATTCTAATCACTAAAAGCGGAGTTACAAGCGGTGAACGCAGGGTCAGTGTAGCCCTTTTCAAAGCTGTTGCTATGCCCTTGCTTAATACGAGCCTAAAACATGACCCTCAGATGGAACGGTTTTGTGCTCGGTAAGAGTGATCTGCTCGGAGAAAGTACCAAACAGGAGTAGTTCATTAAACACCGCGAAAAGCGGCGCTGGAAAAGAGTTCTTAGTTTTGCGCGCGGGTGCGGTTTCCTGTTTTTTGCGTAAGCAACAGGAACGCAGGGAAGCTGCCAAACTCGGATTGAAGAATGTGTTAACGATCTCATCTGCCTGTCGGAAGAGAGGCGGGGCCAACATCATAAGAACATGGGTAAAACTGGTTCGATCCATGCGACAATCAGCGGCAACTCTGGAATGGTCATATACGTCCGCAAGAAAGCCGCAGCATTGATCACCTAAATCTTTGCAAAGGTAAGACGTTCGTTTTGTCCGCCATGGCCTCAAGAAGAGGGCCGTTATTTCGCCATGCGAAACTTGGTCAGACAGTGTATACATTTGAAAAAGCTCGTGGCGTTCATCCAAAACAGCGCGGTACCCCTAGGGATTTGTATTGGATTGAAGGACAAGTGGGCCGAGCGCCCGAAGTTTTCGCCGATTGATCGCAGAAAAACAGCTTTGCAATCCGGCCGCCATGCAATAGGAGGAAGGGATGACCACACTGGCAAATAATTCGATCCGACGACGCACACGCGCCTGACCCGGCCGCTGTGATACTGCGCCTGAAGGCGTGCAATTTCCCAACTTACATTATTGACCTGCCTGCCAGCCTCATGCACGTTCCGTGTTCTTGCCGCAGGCTTTATCCCAAGGAAGATCCGATGATCCCGACCCTATTGCCGACGTATTCCCGCGCTCCCTTCAGCTTTGAAAGAGGCGAAGGGATTTGGCTGATCGAGGCAGACGGGCGACGTTTTCTTGATCTGGGTGCGGGGATTGCGGTGAATGCATTGGGGCATGCCCATCCGACACTCGTTCAGGCACTGACAGACCAGGCGGGCGCTTTGTGGCATACATCGAACCTCTACCAGATTCCCAAGCAACAGGAGTTGGCGGATAAACTCACCGCGCATACTTTTGCCGATACTGTGTTCTTCACCAATTCCGGAACAGAAGCCTGCGAGTTGGCTGTGAAAATGGCGCGCAAATACTGGTTTGAAAAAGGCCAGCCGGAAAAGACCGATATCATCACGTTTTCGGGCTCTTTTCATGGGCGTTCTTCTGCAGGGATCGCCGCCGCGGGCTCTGAAAAAATGACCAAGGGTTTTGGGCCACTCTTGCCCGGGTTTGTGCATCTGGAATTTGGCGATCATGACGCTTTGACCGCGGCGATCACCCAAAACACGGGCGCAATTCTGATCGAACCGGTGCAAGGCGAGGGCGGTATTCGGCCAGTACCCGATCAGTGCCTGAAGGGATTGCGCGATCTCTGTGATGAGCATGGTATTCTGTTGATCTTTGACGAGGTGCAATGCGGTGTGGCGCGGACTGGCAAGCTTTTTGCGCATGAATGGTCCGGGATCACACCAGACATCATGATGGTGGCCAAGGGAATTGGCGGTGGATTTCCGATTGGGGCGCTGCTCGCAACAGAAGAGGCAGCCAGCGGCATGACCCTTGGTACGCATGGTTCGACCTATGGCGGTAACCCATTGGGATGCGCTGTGGGATGTGCGGTTCTGGATCATGTCACCGCGCCAGGATTTCTGGAGGACGTCAACCGAAAAGCGGGCCTGATGCGGCAAAAACTTGAAGGGCTTGTTGCGTCTCATCCTGACGTTTTTGAAGAGGTGCGCGGGTCGGGGCTCATGCTCGGGGTCAAATGTAAAATGGCAAATACCGATGTCGTGAAGGCGGGTTATGACCAATTGATCCTGACTGTGCCCGCCGCCGACAATGTAATCCGGCTCTTGCCACCTTTGACGATTGAAGATGATGAGATTGCCAATGCAATTGATCGTTTGGAGGCTGCCGCAATATCGCTTTCCGCTGCCTGAACCACACATATACCCCTCGCGGTTTTCACGCGCGAGCCAGTTTTTATTGAGACCTAACTATGAACCATTTTCTTGACATTCACTTGACGGATTCTGCCGATTTGCGGCGGATCATTGACTCCGCTGTTCACATGAAATCGGCGAGATCGGGACAACCACGCGGGGCATTGGACGCTGACCAACCTCTTAAAGACCGAATGGTGGCGCTGATTTTCGAGAAACCCTCTACGCGAACGCGGGTGTCTTTCGATGTAGGCGTACGCCAGATGGGTGGGCAGACGATGGTTCTCTCCGGCAGTGACATGCAGTTGGGTCATGGTGAAACCATCGCAGATACGGCGCGCGTGTTAAGCCGTTATGTTGATCTCATCATGATCCGGACCTTTGATGAAGCTGTGCTGACGGAAATGGCGGAATTCGCCACTGTACCGGTCATCAATGGGCTGACAGATCGCACACATCCTTGCCAGATAATGGCGGATCTGCTCACGTTTGAAGAACACCGAGGCCCGATCAAGGGCAAGAAAGTAGTCTGGTCGGGCGACGGCAACAATGTGTGCGCCTCATTTCTGCATGCAGCTGGGCAATTCGGTTTTGATTTTACATTCACAGGGCCCCCAACCTTGGATCCGGAGCAAGAATTCGTCGATCTGGCACGTTCCAAGGGATCGAAGGTGGAAATTGAGCGCGATCCGGTCAAAGCGGTTCAGGAAGCGGATCTCATCGTGACCGATACATGGGTGTCGATGCACGATGCGCAATCCGCTCGAGAACGGCGCCACAATCAACTGAGACCCTACCGCGTGGATGCCCGGCTGATTGCGCAAGCCAAGCCGGATGCTTTGTTCATGCACTGCCTACCGGCACATCGGGATGATGAAGTCACGTCAGAGGTCATGGACGGCCCGCAGTCCGTCATTTTTGACGAGGCCGAAAACAGACTACATGCGCAAAAAGCCATCCTGCGCTGGTGTCTTGAAGTGTAGCCGTTTTAAAGGTCTCGTAAAATCTCTTTGAGCTCAGGCTCTTGGACACGTGATGCAGCTTCGTCCTGGGAGAACCATTGGCGCTCGCGCTGGTGGTCTTCGGGATAGGTTTCCGAAAGAGTTTCCACTTCGGCCAAATAGACCTGCGCCTGTATCGGGGTGACATCGCCACTCGACCGTTTCTTGTCGTAGTCATAATGCCCGACCGGTTTTGTCTCAACGTCTGCCGATTTGACGCCAGCTTCTTCCCAAGCTTCTTGCAATGCAGCTTGCGGATCATCCAAACCTTTGATTGGCCATCCTTTGGGCACGATCCAACGGCCTGTACCGCGGCTGGTGACAAGAAGCACCTTCTTTCCCGCTTTTGTGTCGCGATAGCACAACGCAGCGACCTGCCGCTCGCGCTCGGGGCGCTGGAAGATACGCACGGCGTTTTCAAGGGTCGTTTTTACGATGTTGATCATAGCGTTTTTGTTTTTCTGCCTGCTTTTAAACCACTGTATTTGAATTACTCAGGGATTTCAAATCATTGGGCTGTGATCTGCATGTTCTGAGCTTCGACTGTTTTCAGAGGATAAGCAAAAAGTTCAAATTTTCTGTAAACGACATCACACAGAGTGCGCGACAGGTTCTTCAATCAGCCTGACGTCAGCGCGTGACCCGGATTGCCAACCACGCGGGCGCCGGGGGGAACATCTTTAGTGATGACCGAGCCCGCGCCGACGATTGCGCCTGCTCCGATCCGCACGCCGGGCATGACGATAGCGCCGCCCCCAATCCAGACATCAGCCTCCAAAGTCACTGGAAACGCGCGCTCGATGCCTGCGCGTCGCTTTGAGGGATCGCGATGATGATCGGCGCAGTAAATCTGAACATTTGGACCCAGCATGCAGTGGGATCCAATGTTGACGGGCGCGCTGTCCAGTATGGTAACGCCCGCATTGAAGTAGACGTGATCCCCCAAGGTTGTGTTGCAGCCATAGGACGCATGGAAAGGCGCCTCGATGCAGCATTCGGCCCCTATTGCCTTGAACAATGTCATGAGCGAAGGTTCGATGAGCCCGCGTAGCGCCGGTGTGGATGTATTGTGAGCATGAACCGCGTGCCGCGCGACGTTGCGCAAAGCCTCCAGCTCAGGCACCAATGCGTTGTACCAGTTTCCACTCACCATCTGCGCCAGAGCTGATTGTGTCATCCGCACTACTTTCTTGGTTTTGCCCGCAGAGTTGGGTCTGCCTGTGTAGGATCTTCGGGCCAGGGGTGTTTCGGATAGCGTCCACGCATGTCTTTGCGTACATCTGTGTAAGAAGATCGCCAGAAGCCCGGCAGGTCTTCTGTCACCTGAACAGGTCGCTGTGCGGGTGATAACAAAGTGAGTTGCACGGGTGTTCCAGCTACTGTCGGATGCCGCGTGACGCCAAAAACCTCTTGCAACCGCAGGGAAATACAGGGCTGTGCACCATCATAATCGATGGGAACGTCGCGCCCCAGCGGGGTCGTGTAATGCGCTGGAACCGTTCGGTCCAGCGCGTGTGACTGGTCCCATGTAAGGCGTGCTTTCAAAGCGGGCGTAATGTCAAATCGTTTCCAGTCAGCACTGTTCTTGACGCCCACCATATGCGGTAACAGCCACTCTTGGAGATGCGCCATCAGATGAGATTCCGAAAAATCGGGAAATGTCTTGTCGACATTGCGCATCAGCTTGGCGCGGGCGATAAATCGGGTCGCTTTCGCGCTGGGCAGCAGTCCGAGTTGTCTGATGCCATCCAGCATGGCGCGCGCGATGTCTTCGGGCGGGGCGTCGTGCCATGGACGATCTTCCAAAACAAGGGCTGCGAATTTTTCCTGTTTGCGTGCCAGAACACGTCCTTCCCGACGCGACCAGAGGCACAGATCATGCCACGCAATCTGATTGGGAAAAGTATCACGCAAATCTGCTTTTGATAAAGTGATGGCTTGTCGAATGCGCGCTTCACGCGGGTCGCCGTCCAGATCGGTTGCAACGATCAAGGGAGCCGCAGCCAGCGCGTCACGCTCTGGCATAATCGCGCCTTTGCCTCCGGACAGAACATAGCGAGGCGCATCACCAGATCGTCGTAGCCCAATGCGATCAGGGTACGCCAGTGCAGCCAAAACACCGGGATCCTCAGATCCATGGCTTTGCACCATTGATCTCAAGCGTTTGGTATCGTCTCGGATGCGGGCAAGGGTGGCATGATTGGGTTCCCAATGGTGCCGGGCGCAAAACTGTTTCGTGTCTTTTGCTGCTTGTATGCGGAGCGACAAATCTGTGGGCGCATTTTTCAAAATATCGCGTTCAGACAATATCGAAGCCAAAAGCGGTGCGTCATGACCGCCTTTTGTGACCATATGTGCAAGCCTCGGATGCAAGGGTAGCGCAGCTAAACGTTTGCCATGTGGCGTGATGCGGTTGTCTGGATCCAGTGCACCCAGCATTCTGAGTACGGTTTGCGCTTCTGCAAGGCGGCCTTCGTGGGGCGGCGTGACAAACTGCATCTGATGTGGGGTACCACCCCACATGGCGATTTCAAGTGCCAGACCAGCAAGGTCGCCAACGTCGATTTCCGCTGGAGGATAGGCGGCAAGCGCGCCATCTTCTCCGCGGGTCCAGAGCTTGTAGCATGCCCCTTGCGCAACCCGCCCCGCACGGCCCGCGCGCTGGGTCGCTTCCGCCTTGCTCACGCGGGTTGTGATCAGGCGCGACATGCCGGATGCAGCGTCAAATTCTGCCCTCCGTGCACGACCTGCATCCACGACGATACGAATGTCTTCTATGGTCAGCGAGGTCTCGGCGATTGCCGTCGCCAGAACTATTTTTCGACCTGACGTAACCGGTGCAATGGCTGCGCGCTGATCCTTGAAGGGCATTGCCCCAAACAGAGGGCGCAGGCTGACGTCTGTGGGGAGATGCGGGCGCAGCGCTGCCTCGGTCCTTCTGATTTCTCCTTCGCCGGGCAAGAAAACCAGAACGCTTCCTTCATTTTCTAACATGGCCTTCAGCGTGAGATCCGCAACGGCTTGTTCCAGCCTTTGCTTTTTTGAAATCGGTTTTGACAACCACCGCAGGTCGACATCAAAAGACCGGCCTTGTGAGGTCAATATTGGCGCTTCCATCAGCGACGCGACCGGTTGTGCATCCAGCGTGGCAGACATGGCAATCAGTAAAAGATCATCGCGCAGTGCGCTTGCCACATCCAGCGTCAATGCAAGCCCGAGATCGGCATTAAGGGAACGTTCATGAAACTCATCAAAAATCAGTGCGCCGATATCCGGCACATCCGGGTTCGACTGCAACATGCGGGTCAGTATGCCTTCAGTTACGACCTCAATACGCGTCGATTTCGAGATTTTGGTTGCGCCCCGCATGCGGTAACCGACTGTCTCGCCAACATGCTCGCCCAATGTCTCGGACATTCGCTCGGCCGCCGCCCGAGCTGCAAGACGCCGCGGTTCCAGCATGATAATCTTCTTATCTGTCAGACCTGCGGTCAACACGGCCAATGGAACTCGCGTCGTTTTCCCCGCACCGGGAGGCGCTTGCAGCACCAGACGACCCTTTTCGCGTAGCGCTGCAATTACGTCAGGTAGAACGGCATCAATGGGCAAGGAGAAATCCATGACCCTGCTTAGCGAATGTATTAGACTTGGCCAAGCTCTGGACATTTGCGACTGCCTGCCGGAAAACCACAGCCATGAACAGGGCCAACGATAAAGATATCGCCGATCTGGCGGAACGCGTCGGAAACGGCGAACGGCGCGCTCTGGCCCGGGCGATCACATTGGTGGAAAGCGCGCGCGCCGATCACAAAGCCCAAGCCGC
Organism: Paracoccaceae bacterium; assembly: GCA_033344815.1. Lineage (NCBI taxonomy): Bacteria > Pseudomonadati > Pseudomonadota > Alphaproteobacteria > Rhodobacterales > Paracoccaceae > Paracoccaceae bacterium. Next base: position 3,878,302 of record JAWPMR010000001.1, read on the forward strand.
TGATTTGCTGGACGCCTTGCCCAAGGGTCGCCAAGCCTTGCGCATCGGGCTCTCGGGCACGCCAGGCGTGGGTAAGTCGACCTTTATCGAGAGTTTTGGCATGATGTTGACCGCGCAAGGGCTAAAAGTTGCGGTACTGGCGGTGGATCCTTCCTCAACGCGGTCGGGCGGCTCGATCCTGGGTGACAAAACGCGGATGGACAGGCTGTCGCGTGAACCTTCGGCGTTTATTCGCCCCTCACCGAGCCAGACCCATTTGGGCGGTGTGGCGCGCCGCTCGCGTGAGGCTGTGGCGCTCTGTGAGGGGGCGGGATTTGATGTGATCCTGATCGAAACCGTTGGCGTTGGTCAGTCTGAAACAGTTGTGGCGCATATGGCGGACATCTTTTTGTTGTTGCTGGCCCCGGCTGGTGGCGATGAGTTGCAGGGCGTCAAACGCGGGATCATGGAAATTGCTGACATCATCCTGATCAACAAGGCGGATGGCGATCTTAGATCAGCGGCAACGCGGACTTGTGCAGATTATGCTGGCGCATTGCGTCTTTTGCGCAAGCGCGCTCAGGACCCAGAAGGCTACCCTAAGGCAATGTTGGTATCCGCGCTTCAAGAGGACGGTTTGGATACTGTTTGGGCCGATCTGATTGCATTGCGCGATTGGCGGCAGGCAGAAGGTTTCTGGGAAAAGACCCGGGCGGATCAGGCACGCTACTGGTTCGAGCAAGAGGTCAGAAACGCGCTGTTGTCTCAGTTGGAAACCGCTGATGCGCGGGGAGCGCTTGCCGTTTTGGGAGAAGATGTTGCGGCAGGCAAAACATCCCCTGCTTCCGCCGCGCAAAGTTTTCTGGCCAGCCTGCGCCATTCTGATGCATCAAAACCGTGAATCCTGCGCACTCCGGGTTGACCGCCACAGCGATTCCCACTAAAGCCAGCGAACGAAATTCCGGGGCGTGGCCTATGGCTGCCCCCTTTTGTCGTTAACCGGACCGCCGGGACGATGTATCAAAAAAGGATGATCCCATGTCGCGTGTTTGCGAACTGACCGGAAAAGGCCCTATGACGGGCAACAACGTGAGCCACGCCAAAAACAGAACCCGGCGTCGGTTTTTGCCGAACCTGAACGATGTGTCCCTGCAATCCGAAGCATTGGGTCGCGCGTTCAAATTCCGTATTTCTGCGGCGGCTCTGCGCACCGTTGATCACCGCGGTGGATTGGACCAGTTTCTTGCGAAAGCAAAAGACAACGAGCTTTCGGCCAATGCGCTGAAAGTAAAGAAAGCGATCGCTAAATCTTCTGATACGGCTGAAGCGCTGAGCTGATCTGCACTCTACGCGACCGTTAAGACCCTGCTCTATTGGGCGGGGTTTTTGCGTTCATGATGATATTCAACCCTACCCGGCAAGAACATCCTTTACCCATGCGGGCAGTGTCTGCGTCGCGGGACCAATTCGAATATCATTGAACTGGCTGCCGACTAATGAGGGTTCGAGATTGAACTCGATAGTATCTGCACCGTACCTCCGGGCCTCAGCTACGAAACCTGCGGCGGGGTATACATTTCCAGATGTGCCAATGCTGGCAAAAACATCCGCTTCCGACAGATGCTCAAAAATCTCATCCATGTCATAGGGCATTTCGCCGAACCAAACGATATCGGGCCGCGCTGTTGGATTTTTGCATTGAGGACAGGGATCGCCCGGTGCCATGACTATGGGCGCAGGCCACCGGTTGTCGCAGGAGGCACAAAGCGCCCCGTTCAATGCCCCATGCATGTGCATGACTTTTTGCGAACCGGCCTTTTCATGGAGATCATCGACATTTTGCGTGATTAACACGACCTGACCGCGGAATTCCGCTTCGAGCTTCGCCAGAGCGTGGTGTCCGGCATTGGGTTCCGCCTCGGCGGCTTGCGCGCGTCGGGCATTGTAAAAATCGACAACGAGTCTGGGGTCGCGTGCGAACCCTTCTGGTGTGGCGACATCTTCGATCTTGTGCTGCGCCCAAAGCCCGCCTTCTGCGCGGAATGTGCCCAATCCGCTTTCTGCGGAAATTCCTGCTCCGGTAAGGATGACGATTTTTTGCATGATGTTAGCTCCTGTTGCGCTCAGCTTTGATGACGCGCTCAACTCTGAGTGTCAAAAACCATCGCTTGATCGGCTTCCAGAATCCGCAAATGACCTTCCAGAAAGGGCAATGCTGTCAAGGCAGGATCGATCATATGGGTTTGGATCAACTGCCGCATCGTTTTGGCCACGTTCAGTGGAACTTCATGAGTCCAATCTGCGCCGGCAAAGACTGAAATCTGACGCGCGAAGGGCTCAAACGGCAATGGATGCGCCGTAAGCTGGTCGTGAAATCGGTGCGCCCGCATAAAACCCAAAGGCGTTGTAATCGTCCAACCGATGCCGCGCGCGACCATGGCCATAAGTGCCAGATGGCTGCCGATCTCGAATGGGGCAGGGTGGTGCGCGATGTTTTGTGACAAATGCGCGTCGATCTGTTTGGCAATCATCTGATCCGCGTCATATCGCAAAAATGCAAGCTCGTCTGGTGCAGGCAGGCAATCCACCGGGACGCGTGTGCCTTTCGGCGCCACCAGCATAAAAGGGTCCAAGGCCAATGGGTGTTCAACCACCCCTTCGAGGCTGCGCTCGGTACTCGCCGAGATCACCATGTGTAATCGTTGTTCGCAAATGGCGTCGATCAAATCATTGCTGGAGGCCGTGATCATCTTGAACTTGCAGCGCCGCAAGCTTTCCGCGAGGATCGTGGCCAACCGGGGTGTCAAACTATCGTCAAAGTCGTCGATGATGCCAATGCTCAGCGATTGCAGGTGCGCAAGGTCCATAACGGTCAATTCGCTTTGCGCACGTCTGAGTTCGGCCAGCGCGGCTTCAGCCCGGGTCAAAAACAAAATGCCAGCGGGGGTCAATCGCATGGGTCTGCGTCCATGATCGATCAACTCAGTGCTCAGCGCGGCTTCCAGGTTGCGCAATTGCTGACTGACCGCAGGTTGACTCAATCCTGTTAGCGCCGCTGCTTTGGCAACGGAACCCGATGCCGCCAGCGCCTCGAAAACTTCGAGGCCACGCAGCGTGACGCCCTTCATCATATGTGCTGGCCTTCAAGTATATCCCACGGTCCTATGATGCCCGCCTTTAAGCGTGATAGGCAAGCATGCGATTGCGGCAGAGTCTTTCGAAGATAGAAACTGATGCAAGCGAAGGCATCCGCTCTTGCAGAGGGCGCTTGTTTTGGAAACGATGGCTGAACATCAGCATCGGAGTGTTCAGATGAAAATTGCCACCGCCGCCTACCCGTTGGATTTCCTGACATCCTGGGCGCAATATGAAGATAAAATTGCGGCTTGGGTTCTGGACGCGGCCAATGCAGGGGCCAAACTCGCGGTGTTTCCTGAATACGGTGCGATGGAGTTGGCTACGTTGGCGGGGCGCGATGTTGCACAGGATCTGGAGCGGTCGCTCTTTGCGGTGTCCGATCGGCTGGCGGACGCGGACGCATTGCATCAAAGACTAGCGACAGAGCATAACATGCACATTCTGGCGGCGTCCGGATCGGCTGCAACACTGACCCGGCCTGTGAACCGCGCGCGGTTGTTTGCGCCGCACGGCGGGATCGGCGTGCAGGACAAACAAATCATGACCCGGTTTGAGCGTGACATCTGGGGCGTGGTTGGCGGTGATCCCTTGCAGGTTTTTGATACCGCTATTGGCAAAATTGGCGTTTTGATCTGTTATGACAGTGAATTCCCTTTGTTGGGAAGGGCACTGGCGTCCTGTGACATGATTCTCGTCCCCTCCTGTACCGAAGCCCTGTCCGGATATTGGCGGGTGCGTATCGGTGCGATGGCGCGGGCCTTGGAGAATCAATGTGTGAGCATCATGGCATCGCTTGTGGGTGAGGTATCTTGGTCGGAGGCTGTCGATGTGACGACTGGTACGGGGGGTGTATTCGGCCCGCCAGACGTAGGGTTTCCAGACACAGGTGTAGTGGCGCAAGGAGAGATCAATCAGCCCGGATGGACCTACGCCGAGGTCGATCTGGACGTGATTGCCAATGTCCGCGCAGATGGTCGGGTTTTGGGACGGCTGCACTGGGAAGAGCAAAAAGGGCGTGATAACCCGCCGCCAAATGTTGTCTTGCGCTGAATCCCCCTTGAAAACCCCACCAAATGCGCGCATTTAAGCGGCGTCCACAAATGGGTGGACGTGTAATTTAGGAGAAAACATGGCCAAGGAAGATACGCTCGAATTTCCCGGTGTCGTGAAGGAACTCCTGCCGAACGCGACATTTCGGGTCGAGCTTGAAAACGGCCATGAAATCATCGCGCATACGGCAGGCAAGATGCGAAAGAACCGCATCCGTGTTCTGGCTGGCGATAAAGTGCAGGTCGAGATGACCCCCTATGATCTGACCAAGGGTCGGATCAACTACCGCTTCAAATAAGCCCTTGTTTATACTGGGGTCCGGAAGTCCGCGTCGCAAGGAATTGCTGGCGCAAATCGGCATTGTACCCGATGAAATTCGCGCGCCCGATATCAACGAAGACCCGCGCGCACGCGAATTACCACGGCCCTATTGCCAACGGATCGCGCGCGAAAAGGCTGCAGCTGTCACCGCTGGTGACGGGGATATTGTGCTTTGCGCGGATACAACCGTTGCTTTGGGGCGCCGCATCATGGGCAAACCGGCAGATTCTGATGAGGCTGCGGAGTTCCTGCGGGCGCTCTCAGGGCGCAGGCACCGGGTGATTACCGCAGTTGCGGTGCGTTGCGGCACAAAGGTCTGGGAAAGAGACGTCGTAAGCACGGTGCGCATGAAATCCATTTCCGATGAAGAGTTGGACGCCTATTTGCGGACAGAAGACTGGCGCGGCAAAGCGGGCGGTTATGGCATTCAGGGACCGGCTGGCGCGCTGATACCCTGGATCAGCGGCTCATTTACCGGCATCGTGGGGTTGCCGCTGGCAGAAACCGCGAACTTGCTGCGCGTCGCGGGTCACCCGGCGCTGAAAGCATCGTCGTGAAGGGACGCAGCATAATCCTAGATCATCTGGGTGATCTGGAAGCAGCGGCGCTGATCGTGGACGGTCAGCTTGAGGATCTGCTGATTGACGCAGAAGCGCCACGCCCGGGCACGATTTATCGGGCCATTGCGGATCGTCCTGTCAAAGGGCAGGGCGGTATGTTTCTTAAGACGCCGGACGGATCTGCGTTTCTGCGACAGATCAAGGGCCTTGCGCCCGGACAAGCGATTCTGGTGCAAGTGTCTGGTTATGCCGAACCCGGAAAAGCTTTGCCGGTGACGCAGAAGCTACTTTTCAAAAGCCGTTATGGAATTGTGACGCCGGGGGCGCCGGGCATCAACATCAGCCGATCCATCAAGGATGAGGCAGAAAGAGACCGGCTTTTGGAAATCGCCCATGATACATTGGACGGAACGCCGGTGGGCCTGATCCTGCGGTCGTCCTGTGCAGGTGCGCCGGATGATGAAATCGCGCAAGATATATCCAACATGGCCGACCTCGCGACGCGGGTTCTGGAGGATGACAGCTCCGAGATGGAAGTGCTGAGTGAGGGGGATGGTCCGCATGTGTTGGCATGGCGCGACTGGGTCGCTCCGGCAGACATAGTGACCGCACCGGGAGGGTTTGAGGATCACGGGGTTTTGGATGCCTTGGAGGGGCTGCGCTTGGCGCAAGTGTCTTTGGGGGCGGGCGCAAGCATTTATGTGGAACCAACGCGCGCTTTGGTGGCGGTGGATGTGAACACCGGCTCAGATGCCTCCCTGGCCGCCGGAATCAAAGCCAATATGGCCTGCGCCAAAGCCTTGCCGCGTGCCCTGCGCCTGCGCGGGCTCGGCGGACAGATCGTGCTTGATCTGGCCCCCATGCCCAAGAAAGACCGCCGCACCTTCGAAACGGCTTTGCGTCAGAGTTTCCGCGCGGATGATGTTGAGACGGCCCTGGTAGGATGGACGCCTCTGGGGCACTATGAATTGCAACGCAAACGTGCGCGGTTGCCGCTTTCGGAGGTCTTGCAATGAAATGCCCGATGTGTGGTCAACAACCGACACCTGACATGCGTCCTTTTTGCTCCAGACGCTGCGCCGATCTTGACCTCGCACGTTGGTTCAATGAGAGCTATGCACTGCCCTCAGAGGATCCCGGGGATCTTGAACAAGCCCACCATCAGGCGCAGCAAAACAAAATGCACTGATGCATGCGGCGCAAGGCGGGCTTCAGGCCACCCTGCACAATCTGCATATGGTCTTGCAACTGCGTGTTGCGGATGGGTTCCAGAGCACATCTTCCGGATCGAAAGGATGGAGAGCGGCTGGGCATTTGGGGAAGAAGACGCGCTGTAATTGCGGCGATGTCTGTCGCCGGTCCTCCATCACCCGCCGGGTGAGCTTTGCACGTCCGACGGCGTTTCCCATGTTTTCGCCCGCACAACGCGGAGATCGGATGACAAGAGGCAAGCAGGCTCGCTTGCACTTCAGAAAAGTGATCCTGCCTTTTGCTTGCGAACGACTGGACGCGTCGCGAGCGGGTTTTGTGACGTTTACTGCCGTTCCAACAGGTCGTTCGAGATATGGCCGCAGCTCTTGCCGTTGGTTTGTCACACCACTGGCGCACCACATTGGGAACGCGCCGGGCAGGTACGTTTTGTACAGAACTTTTGCCCGATCACTGCGTGACAATGCCAAAGCTGATCCCGCGTATCAGACAAATCACTGATCTTCATCGTCGAGCCATTTGCCGTGAAACCGATTGGCGCCTGTCCTTGTTCGGGATCGTCCTGCAATTCAACGCGCGCCAACTCGGATCGGCGTAATGAATGAATCCCGTCTTTCGCGATCCGGCGGTTGCTGCGGACTGCGATCAAATGGCAGCAGGTTGATCGCGACTGTCTTGGCATTGCATATGTGGGCCGCTTCAAGCACGATAGAGGCTGGCCTGGTGATCGGATCATCCGTCTCAAGTATGCTCTCCATGGAACAATGACCCGCAATGCTCTTTCCGGCAGTGGTTGGGAAGAAGTTTCTAGTGCAGAACAGCTTTCCGTATCGGTGAGGGCCGCCGTCAATGCGCATCAAGCCAGACCTAAAGCCCTGCGCCGTGCCGCGTTCATGATGCGGTGCCAGACCCGAATTCGCGTCAAGCGACGGTCTCCAAACGCCCAATATCCGCCTTACAGAAAGGGGTCATGTTCCACTGCCTCGCAGGGCGGGGGTGCAAGGCGAATCTGCCGATAGGGGCGATGGAATGGGGTCTCGGAAATATTGGGTATTTCCGTTGTGTGCTAGATCGGCAAAGACGATGCTTAAACCAGTCGGTGCGCCGTTGTGCGCAAACCAAGGGCGCAACGACAACGCACTCTGAAACTTCCCGGATGCAGGATGTCTCATGCCTTCTCCCTCTCCAGTACTCCGCCAGCGTAGTCCGACGCGCAGGCCTGAGCGAGTTTTTGGGTGGGCAACACGGTTCAAGCGACTGTGTTGCCGCAACTTTCTCCAGGTCGCGGGACCCCCGACGCAGATCCTTGACCTCATCAGCGGGCCCTGCACGCGCCGTGTCTTTGGCAAGTCGCTTCTTTCCGGCTCCGACAAAATCGTGTTACAAAAAAAAGTTGGCGCTCTCAGAAATGCCTTTGCCAGAGTAAAGGCGGGCCAGTTTTTCTTCTCACAGAGCCCGGCAACAGAATCAAGAGTCGTTCCTGTGCCGAGCACAGCTCTTAGATTATGCGGCGAATGCTCCACACTAATTGGTGAGCAGAGAATTTGAGTCTTCCGTACATCCGTCGTATCCTCTTACTTTGGCGGGTGCGCCGCGCCACAAAACCTCGACCCTTGGAACCCTTGAACTTCTGCAGCAGATGATCGTGACGGGCAATTGGTATCGATGCTACTTGAAAGTGATGCCTTTGACAGAGAGGCCCACGCCTGACGTGTCGTAAAAACAATGACCACCAGCCCCAGAATAACACGCGCACGACGTGTAAGCGTCTAAAGTGTCAGCAATGGGTGCGCTATGCAGCGGAGAAATTGGTGCCGCGCGCAAATTCAATTGCTCACCTCACCGCAGTTTTCTTTCGCCAACGATTCCATTGATCTGGTGATCCATTGAAACAGTTGAGATCGACCTCCTTTTCGATCCCGTCTAAAATCCCCGTTGAGGTATACTGCCAAAACCGCCAATTCCTGATTCCGTAACGTTTTTCAACATGGTTGGCGGTAGATCGCAGCCAGAAATCGCGTTTCAGTCGAGTGATGTCATTGCGCTTCCAAAAGTCGGGGGCCGTGTAAATCACGACTTTTGTTCTGTAATGGCGTTCAACGATGCGGATGAAGGTATTTGCCAAGCGCCGTACTTCGCGGGCTGGAGGGCGGCGAACACAAGTCGGAGAAAATGGGTTCCATTCCAGATCCAGCACTGGAGGCATTCCACCGCGCAGGCGTGGCACATTGTCGATGAACCATCTGGCCTGTGTTTCTGGATCAGTGCAAAAGTAGTAGAAATGATACGCACCGATTGGCACGCCAGCGCGCCTTGCGCCACGCCAGTTCGACTGAAATTCTGGATCAAGGAGATCTCCTCCTTCGGTCGCCTTGAGCCAGGCAAATTGAATCCCTTGCTGTCTGATCATTCGCCAATTCATCTGGCCCTGGAAGCGTGCTGCATCAATACCGTGCACAGGAAAAGACGAGGGGCCGCGGCGGCCAAAATCCACAGGATCTAGATCCCTGAATCTTGAGCGTGCCAGGAGCAAAGAGGGCGCCGATAGGAAGGGCAGGCTGACAAGGCCGGCTAGTGTGGAACGACGCGACAAAGGCAAAAGCTGGACTCCTGACTGAAAGACAAAGGCTCAAACCATTGATGATCATTTCACGCTAGCGCACAATGTTTAACGCAGCCTTGATGGCCTGTTTGAGAATACTGAACTCGAAGCGCAGATCGCTTTGGCGGGTAGAGCCTGTTGGTGTGGTGTTCATCCTCGAGCGGAGTGTGGAGCATGTCCATTACTTTGCGTTCAGTCCGGCACACCCGGTTTGCGCGATACACCGAAGACAGGCCAAATGGGTCGGATGGCGAGGGCGCGTCAGGCTTGAAAGGACTTTTGATAATAAAACTGCGGTCAGCACGCTCCGGAAACGGCGGCCTGGAGGGGCGCTCACGTCGTGCACGTCTGACGATGGATGTACCTTTGGCTAGCCGGCGCAACTGGGTCGGATTATACATCGGGCACACGGGCTCTGATGGCATCCGGAACATCAAAGGCGCGATGTATTGCCCGGGTTTTGTGGTTTAATTCTGCCAAATCCTGCTTCGCCAAAGCACTTCGGGCCCAATGCGTTTTTGGAAATCCTCGCACGCGCTTCGCCGCAACGACGCCGCGCCTGCGCTTGATGCGAAGGGCAGGCGGTCCCTTTACAAGCCACGTGGTGCAGCGGAAGAGACTGACGACCAGTGCCAGGAAACACACAGGAAAACCCACGCAGGCTGTTGGCTGCGTGGGTGGTGTTTGTCAGGCGGTAACGCCCATTGGAAGGTTGCGCCGGCGTTCTCCGGTTGCCTCAAACAATGCGTTTGCTATGGCAGGAGACACCGGTGGTACGCCGGGCTCGCCCACGCCTGTTGCGTGATCCGAAAAGGGGTGCGGTACGATATGTGTCACAACTGACGGATAGTTGTCGGATCGTACGACATCGTAGTCATTGAAATTTGACTCTAAGGCGGCGCCATCCTCAAACGTGATGCCCGAGTGCAGTGCGGTCGACATGCCCATGACTGCCGCGCCCTGCAATTGGCTTTCGATCCGCTCGGGATTGGCGGCAAAGCCGCAATCTATGGCCATATGCATGGCAGGCACGGTGATACGACCATCCACCATCTTTACATGGGCAGCACAGGCCACATAGGACACGAAACTGCGGTGTACGGCCAGTCCGATGCCTTCGCCGTCTGGCAACTCCTTGCCATAGCCAATGCCGTCAGCCGCAAGGTTCAGAACATTGATCAGCCGCCCTGTCTGGATCGGGAATTCCGCCATCGTCTCGCCATAGTTCCAGAAGTTGTCTGGCAGTCCCGCCGCAGCCGGGTCAAGTGTGCGCGGTGTGCCGATAAGTTCCAACCACATTTCCTTCTGATCACGCCCAAGCTCTTCTGCAAGTTCGCCCACAAACGATCCGATCGCCCAAGCATGCGGGATATTGGATACAGCCCGGAACCAACCAATCCGCGTATGGGCCAGAGCCTTGCCACTTTCGCAACGGATATTGGGAATATCAAAGGGCACATCGGTCATGCCCATCGCTTGCTCCAGGGGCAGAACATTGCCTTCGTCGGGCGCAAAAGTGGACAGGATTGAAGGTGCCACAGACCTATGCAACCAACCCGTGACCTTACCCCTATCATCGAGCGCTACCTCGATCCGTTCGGCGGAGGTGGTATGGTAGAAGGAGTGCCGAATATCATCCTCGCGCGTCCATTGCACGCGGACGGGCGCTCCGACCTCGCGCGACAGCAGTGCCGCTTCCGTCACATAGTCACCCTTGGATTTGCGACCGAACCCGCCTCCCAGAAGAGTGACGTTCAATGTGACTTTTTCGGGGTCAAGTCCAAGTGCCGCAGCGGTATCCGTGCGCGCGGTATAGGGGCTTTGTACCGGTGCCCAGATTTCCAACCCGTCGCCTGTGTAATTGGCAATAGCAGCAGGGGGCTCCATCGGGATGTGAGCCATGTGCGACTGCGTATAGGTCCGGGTGAAGGTTTTTGCGGCATTCGCAAAAGCCTGGTCGGTATCGCCCTGATCTCGGGCGGTGGTGCCAGACTGCTCTGACGTTGCGATCATGTCTGCCATGTAGGCTTCGGAATTATAATCGCCGTGTTCGCCGGCCTCCCATTCGATTTGCAGTAGCGCGCGACCCTCGGTCGCAGCCCAGGTGTTGGTCGCGACAACTGCGATACCACCCAGCGGCGCGAACTTCTGCGCCAAACCACCATAGGGGATCTCATGCACGCTTTCGACACCGGGCACAGTCAGCGCTTCGGTTGCATCAAATGACGTGGCTCTGCCGCCTACGACGGGTGGGCGGGCGATGACCGCAAATTTCATGCCCGGAAGAGCCACATCCGCGCCGTACACCGCCTTTCCTGTGGTGATATCATGTAGATCCGTGATCTGAATCTTGCCCTTGCCGATATAGCGGAACTGATCCTCGGTCTTGTAGGCAATTTCTTCGTGAGCCGGGACGGGCTGGGCCATCGCGGCCTTGGCAAGATCGCCGAAGCTCAGGATATTGCCCTTGGAGTTGATGCAGGCATGGTTTTCCACGCGGACGTCCGAAGGATCGACATTCCACTCCGCTGCCGCAGCCCGGGCCAGCATGGTGCGCACAGCCCCGCCCATGCGGCGCGCTGCCTGGATGTGATGCCGCAAGGACCGTGACCCATCTGTATCCTGATTGCCGTATTTCGGCTCATCGCCCGGGGCCTGGATGATCTTCACTTGATCCCAGTCGGCTTCCATCTCATCGGCCATGACCATCGGCAGTGACGTCTTTGCGCCGGTGCCCATTTCAGACCGGTGCGCAACCAGCGTCACAGTGCCGTCTGTGTCGATGGCGATAAAGATCAAAGGATCGTCCACCAACCCGTTGGCCATGTCGACCGCGCCGGTAGCATAAGTGTCAAAGGCCTGAGCAGGTACGGCATAGGCGGCGAGAGTGAAAGCACCCGTGGCACCCAGAAAACCACGACGGCTGATCTTAGTCAGATGCAGCGTAGGTGCGATTTCAGGGGCGGTTTCTTCAAGATATCTCAGCATGGTTCAGCTCCCTGTACTTGCGAGGCGAACCGCATCCACGATCCTCTGATAACAGCCACACCGGCATACGTTGCCCGACATGGCTTCCAGAATATCCTCATCGCTGGGTTTCGGGTTTTCAGTCAGCAAGGACGCGGCTTGCATGATCTGACCGCTCTGACAAAAACCGCATTGAGGCACGTTAAGATCACGCCAGGCGACCTGAACGCTGTGGTTTCCGGCGGGGTCCAGCCCTTCGATGGTGGTAACCTGCTTGTCGGCGACCTCGCCTAGCGTGACCTGGCAGGCGCGCACGGCTTTGCCATCCACATGGACCGTGCAAGCGCCGCAAAGTCCGACGCCACAGCCGTATTTGGTGCCTGTGAGCCCGGCGATATCGCGCACGGCCCAAAGCAGCGGCATGTCACGGGTACCGGATACGTCCTGCTGGACGCCGTTCAAAGTGATCTTTGTCATGGTTCCTCCCAATTTCGATTTCTGATGCGCCTCACAACGTGACAATCGGTACAATGCGACTGTTCCACTTGGGCGAGAATCGTAAACAGAGGGTCAGGATAGCACAGCAATAACGTCCCGAGTCAAAATTAACCGATCCGCAGCCAAGACCCTCCTGCGCCCGAAGGGAAAGCCATGCTCTACGCAAGTGCCTGACGTGATGAAACTGTTTTGCCGAAGTTGTCTTTGAGGGCTTTTGGCCGGTTTGGGCCACCTAAAGTTCAGATTTCCATGGTAGCTGAAGGCGGGTAAATCAGACATATAGCCGTCGCAGCCTTTGCGGATCCACTATGCCAATACAAAAAAGGCTTCGAGTAGAGCGTTAAGGGGCGGAAAACTTGGCGTTTCCCGCGTCTGATCCTTCATGCCGACACCCCCAAAAGACAGTCCAGCGTTGGTGCATCGCTGTACCAAAGCACGCCATAGGTAAATGATAATGGTGGCAGACCCTTACTGCCCTGAACCGCGTTGCAAAACCGGCCGACTTGCCAAGCCTCAGGGTATCCGTGAGATTTGATTCTTGACGCGGCGCAACGGAATTGAAGATTCGATGGAGGATACGCCACGCACTTTGGTCAGGCGTTGAGTTAGAAAACGCTCAAACTCCTTCAGATCTGTGGTAACAACACGCATGAGGTAGTCGCGATTGCCTGTCATTAACCAGCAATCAACTACTTCTTCAAAGGCCGACACCGCTTGTTCGAAAGTCGCGAGGGCCTCATCAATCTGCTTGTCAAGTTGGACAGACACAAAGACCGTCACCGAATAGCCCAATGCGTCTTCGTTGAATCGCGCGTTATAACCGGTAATGACACCGGCATCTTCAAGTGCACGCACCCGACGCGCCGTCGGGGTTGCGCTCAACCCGACAGCGTCCCCCAACTCGTTCATCGCGATCCGCCCATCTTTAGCGAGGCGGCGAACGATTCGTTTATCCAGATCATCCATAGCGCCATAATATGCTATGCTAGCCTGGATTTGCGAGATTTTACTGCGTAAAAGTCGGGATTGGTGGCGAAGTTTAGCGACCTTCATGCCAGACCCGGCACTATACCGTTCCCGATCTTGAAGGATAAAAGATAAAAGATGCCTCTTTTCGACCGAACAGAAATTGAATCTGCCGCTGAACTTGTTCACCAACAAATGGCTCCAACCCCTCAATACAGTTGGCCATTGCTGAATGAAGAACTGGGCACCGAGGTTTGGGTAAAGCACGAAAACCACGGCCCGACTGGTGCATTCAAAGTGCGCGGCGGGGTTACCTTCATCGACTGGCTCAAACGCACTCGGCCAGATATGCGTGGCATCTGCACAGCGACCCGGGGCAACCACGGTCAGAGCCAAGCACGTGCGGCGACGCGTGCCGGGCTCATCGCAAAAATCTATGTTCCCGAGGGCAATTCGATCGAAAAAAACGCCGCGATGGCGGCATTTGGCGGGGAGATTATTGTCCACGGTGCTGATTTCGACGTGGCGCGTATTGAGGCGATGCGGGTCGCTGAAGTTGATGGGCTTGCACCGGTTCCGCCATTTCATCCAGAGCTGGTGCGCGGCGTTTCCTCTTATGCTTTGGAATTCTTTACCCACGTACCTGATCTGGATACAGTTTATGTCCCGATCGGTTGCGGATCCGGTATCTGTTCAGTCATCACAGTCCGTGACGCTCTTGGCCTCAAAACAAAAGTTGTCGGCGTCGTCTCCACGGAGGCGCAAGCGGCCAAACTGTCCTTTGAAGCAGGCCGTTTGATCGAGACGAATTCGGCAAACACCTTCGCGGACGGCATGGCCGTTCGTATTCCGGTGAAAGAAGCTTTTGACATCTATTCAGAAGGCGCAGAGCGCATCGTGGCGGTATCTGACGTTGAAGTGGCTGACGCCATACGCGCTTATTTCCGGTGTACCCACAATGTCGCTGAAGGGGCTGGTGCTGCCCCACTTGCAGCACTGATGCAGGAGCGGGACGCGATGCGCGGCAAGCGCGTTGGTGTCATTCATTGCGGTGGAAACATCGACACGGACAAATTTCTTACAGTCCTCAAGGGCGGAGTGCCACAGGTTTGAACCACCTCAAGATAATCGAACAGCGCCTGTTATGGTTGTCCCACTGGATGATCCACAATGCGAATAACATCCGCCCAAAGGCCGATGGGATAAAGGTTGGAGGACACCAGGCGTCGTCGGCCTCGATGGTATCCATCATGACCGCCCTCTATTTCGGAGCCTTGCGGCCGGAAGATCGTGTGGCGGTCAAACCGCATGCTTCGCCCGTTTTTCATGCAATGCAGTACCTGATGGGCCATGTCACCCGCGAAAAGATGGAAAATTTCCGGGGCTTTGGAGGCGTACAGAGTTATCCGTCCAGAACCAAAGACGTGGATGATGTGGATTTCTCAACCGGATCAGTCGGACTTGGTGTGGCAATCACGTCCTTTGCATCCATGATACAAGATTACGTGCAGGCCAAAGCCTGGGGGAAAGACATCCGCCCTGGCCGTATGATCGCTCTGATGGGAGATGCCGAACTTGACGAGGGCAACATCTATGAGTGCTTGCAAGAAGGTTGGAAAAACGACCTGCGCAAGACCTGGTGGATCATTGACTACAACAGACAATCGCTCGACGGGATCGTGCGTGAGGGGCTGTTTGAACGGGCCGAGAGAGTGTTTGAGGCCTTTGGCTGGGAAGTTGTGCGTATCAAGTATGGCGCCCTGCAACGTGCGGCCTTCCTGGAACCCGGGGGGGATAAATTGCGCGCATGGATCGATGCCTGCCCGAACCAGCTTTACGCCGCGCTGACTTTCATGGGTGGGGCCGTTTGGCGCAAACATCTGATGGATGACCTTGGCGATCAGGGCGATGTGACCGCGCTTCTGGACGCGCGAGATGACTCCGCACTCGCGGCCCTGATGGAAAACCTTGGCGGCAACTGCGTGGACACCATGGCTGCGACCTTCGCCGCCATAGACCATGACCGCCCGGTGTGTTTTCTTGCCTATACAATCAAAGGCTGGGGCACCCCGATTGCAGGTCACAAAGACAATCACGGCGGTCTGATGAACACAGCACAGATGACCGATTGGCAGATACATATGGGCGTGCCCAAGGGGGCGGAATGGGATCCCATGGCAACAGTTGAGGACCAACACGGTTTCAGACGTTTCCTTGATACGGTGCCTTTTTTTGCAACAGGCGCGCGGCGTTTCACCGATGATGCGATCGACGTCCCCCAAATTGATGTCTCAGTTGGTCAGGAAATTTCCACCCAGATGAGTTTTGGCAAGATCCTCGATGATTTATCCAAAGGCGACAGCACCTTGGCAGAACGCATTGTCACCACGTCGCCCGATGTTACGGGAACAACGAGCCTTGGTCCCTGGGTGAACCGGCGCAAGTTGTTTGCGCGGACGCAGCAGGCAGATACTTTCAAGGATCACAAAATTCCCTCGACTGCCAAATGGGAATTTGCGCCGGAAGGCCAGCATATCGAACTGGGTATTGCCGAGATGAACCTGATGCTGTTGCTTGGGGCTGCGGGTCTCTCCCATTCCTTGTTCGGCAAGCGGCTGGTCCCGATCGGGACAGTCTATGATCCCTTTGTTTCGCGCGGGCTCGATGCATTGAACTATGCGTGTTATCAAAACGCACGGTTCATGCTGGTCGGGACACCGTCAGGCGTGACACTTGCCCCTGAGGGTGGTGCACACCAATCCATGGCGTCGCCTCTCATTGGCATGTCACAAGACGGGTTGGCCGCTTTCGAGCCTGCGTTTGCTGATGAATTGGCAATCATAATGCGGTGGGCTTTTGACTACCTGCAGCGCGATGGTGACGGCGACCCGAATGAGCGTACGTGGCTGCGTGACGAAACCGGCGGTTCGGTCTATCTGCGGCTTTCGACCAACCCGATTGAGCAACCGGGCAAGCGTGATGATGAAGCATTCCACCAGGGTGTGGTCGATGGGGCTTATTGGATGCGCAAACCGGGGCCCAATTGCGCCATCGTCATCGCTTATCAGGGGGTGGTTGCGCCAGAGGCAATAGCCGCTGCGGGGATGATCGGTGAATACCGCCGCGATGTTGGCGTGTTGGCCGTCACATCAGCAGATCGTCTGAATGCGGGTTGGAACGCTGCGCAGAGGGACAGGGCGCGGGGCAACAATAAGGCCACCAGCCATATTGAAGCCCTCATGGATGGATTGCCGAGCAATTGCACACTTGTCACCGTGATCGACGGGCACCCCGCAACCCTGTCCTGGATTGGCTCCGTCGCCGGGCATAAAACCATTCCCCACGGAGTAGAACATTTTGGCCAAACAGGCACGATCAATGATCTCTATCAGCATTTCCGCATTGACCGCCATTCCATCGTAGAATCCGTCAGCCAGTTGACAAAAGGAGGCCGGCCGCCCTCTGCCCAGCGGCGTGTTTCGCAACCGTCTTGAATTGCGGCCAGCGTCCATTTCTTCGCTGGTTGCACACAACAGCCTTGCCACTCTGTTCGCCTGCTTCCAACGCGCTGAGTCATAAGCAAATGGTCATGCCAAGCGGTTCCTTCATAGACGCGCAAAGACTTTTGTCTTTGCATACCCCATCGTTGACCCAAACGGGCACCGCCAGGCGATGGAATCCCCTGATTTTCTGCCTCCACTGAGGTCAGTCATCTGCAGTCCTTCATCGCCGGCTTCAGTCGATTGCATTTGGCTTATTTGCCAAACAACCCTCTGATTTCAAATTATTCTGGAGGCCCTTCCAATATTTCACATGCAAACATCGACGTACTGGCTTTGCCTCAGATGCCCGACCCATGGCGGGGATAGATGTCGAAATTGATCCGCTTCATTCTGGGATCAGAATTCAATCCGTGTTGGGGCGTGGTTTGTGACAACCTGGTCCGTTTGAAGACGGCGTATCGCGAAGCAAGCTGAGCATGGTGCGCGACCTTTGCGGATGATAGGTGATCCCAAAGCGTTTTTCAGGATTGAGATCGTTGAATTTCGGAGGTTTTTGCGAGCTTAAACGTACCCCTGCATTGCGAATGAACCGGAACGCAAAGTCACGCAACCGGTATGGAATATAGGTTGCCGTTGCGCGGGCATTGATGCGGGCGGCGGTCGCAAATGCGGATATTGAAGCCGAGATATTTCCGGCGCGTATATATGCAATCGCCAGTTCGGTGGTCGCGTAGGACCGCGCAATCGTCATGACTCTGTTGGAAACGTCCAAGTCTTTCGCGCCGATTATGTCCAGCATTTTGAGCCGGGCCAAAGCCATTCGCGTGTGGTCTCGGGACATGGATCCTTGATCGAACCGATAGCCAGTCAAATATTCTGGAACCACGCCAACAGTCCAGTCATGCGAAATGAGCAGTTGTAGCAGATAATCCTCGCATCCCCGTCGGTTCAGCGCCATGGAATAGCCGCCCGCTTGTTCGAACGCCTTGCGTCTTAACATGATCGAGCTTCCATTCCCGACACAATTGTAAAGAAGTGATGCGTCAAAAATTTCGCCGGACCAGCAGGTAAAAGCGCCATCGCGGATCAGGAAGTCCCATTGGTCTATCCGTCGAAACAGCGTGTAGACCATACCGATGTCGTCACCGCCCATGGCGAACTCCAGAAGTTGTTTCCGGATTTTTTCTGGATGCCAGACATCATCGCCATCTATGGGCGCGATGAACTCACCACGTCCCGCACGGGCGCCGGTATTTCGCGCCGCACATAAACCGTGGTTGGGCGTCACGACAACCGCGATCCGATCATCTTGTTCCGCATGGCGGCGGACCACCGACTCGGTCGCGTCTGTTGCGCCGTCTATCACAACGACAATTTCAAGGTTGCGATGGGTTTGATTGCGGACGCTGTCAAGCGTTGTGTCTATGGTCGCCTCGACGTTGTAAGCGGGAATGACCGCCGTAACCAAGACTTCATGATGTACCATTATTCTCGTCCGCCCGCGTCCGTCTATCACTCAGCTCAGTCCAAGCCCATATGCCAATGTGCTCCAGTGACGCAAAAGCAATCTTACAATCAACATAACAATCAAATGATAATGTTGTATGATTGACCGACGCGCAAGCATATCGCGGTGTGGATGCCGTTTCCTCCACGTCCATAGGGTAAATTCTTTTAAATCGCGGCATTTGTTTTGGCGGGTGGCATAAGGCACCCGAAGTTCGAATCCAGGTTCGATCGGGCCATAGAGAGCGCGCGGCGATGTTATCAATTCTATGCGCAACATTTTCGCGACAGATTAGTGAATTTGAATCGCCAGGTAATGCAGTCTCATCTCACTGCTCTCGGTGTGATGCCCAGCCTTGTTTCGATACACACGTTTCGCGAAGGGCTCCCGGTCGCGTGTCTTGAGCGGGATGTGGTAAATGGAATTGTATGGTCTCAGGCCGTAAGGGAATTGCGGAACCAAAGTGATCCGGGACTATTCGGCGTTTCATGTATCCACTCTCCTGCGGCGCAGTCGAGTTGACCTGGATCGACTTGTCACCGCCTTTGTTCAGCCCGTCTTGCAACGACGCTGCTGTTTTTTGAACTAATGCCAAAGCGGATCTGTACTTGCCTCGTGCACGGCTTAGACGTCTTTGGGGGGGGGTAGTAGGATGCTCGATAATGTTGTCCTTTCAAGGGTGCTGAGAGCGAGCTGAAAACGCCGACTTAGTGGCAAAAGACAGGGTTTGAGACACTGCGGGATCATGATGGCTTGCCGCGCCTGATCGGCCATTTTGTTCGCTGTGTTTCCAAAACTGTCCAGTGCAAACGCCTGCCAGATAGCCATAAGCCGGTTTAGAGATGATGGCCATCGACCATGACGCTGACGGTTTGATCGCTGATGTCAGCAAAATGCCTGCTTTGAACGCTCCAACATGACTGCAAAAGGCGGGGTTGCTGAGCGAGAAACTGTTCGACAACCGGGACGACGCCTGTCGAAAACTGCCGCGCTGGTAGTCGGATTACAACCAAATCAGGCCGTATCCATCTGAGGACGGACAAAAATTTTGCAATACCGCTCCGAACGCTGGAGCAACGTGAAGCGCCGCGCAAGACGCGCGCGCAAACTGAAATCGCGGGATAAGAGATACAATTCAAGAACGTGACACTGCGAAAGGATTTTTTTTGGAAACACTATTCTGAAACAGAGAGTTGTCAGTGGCAAATACCCGCAAGGCTGCAGCAGTGCTTGTATTATTGTCATCTTGGTGGTTGATGACGCCGGTGCCCGCCGCGCAGGCGGCAATGAGTTTGGCTGACGCAGGCGAAGTTGGGAATCGAGATCATATGAGCCTTCGGCGCGCAATTCGTGACAGGTTATTGAGCCGTCCCGCCGTAATGGCCGCCCATGCTGTTGCGCTGGTCGTTCTGTCGCGCCTGTTGTCGCCAACCGATTTCGGACTTTTTGCATTGGCGGCGGTTGTCCATCAGATTGTGGTCGCGATTGCTGATCTCGGCATCAAATCGCAATTGCTCAAGACCACGACGCTGGATCCAAGGCACCACGGCGAAGCGTTTGGATTGGCGCTTTTGTCAGCGTTTATCGTGGGCGTTGCCTTTCTTGGCGTCATTCATCTCCTGCCGGATGAGGTTGTGTCGCCGCGACTGGATCCAGCGCTCTGGATTCTGGCAGCGATGATTTTTCTCGGCCCGCTTGAACTATTGTTCAATATCCCGTTGATGCAGAGCATGCGCTTCGGACTGGTTTCGGTGATCAACGTCGCTGGCGCGTGGGTGCGCTGCGTTGTATCGATCGTTGCGGCAGTTTACGGGGCCGGACCGGCCGCGCTGGCAGCAGGTTTTCTGGCCGAACAGATCGTATCCTTTGCATTGTTCGCCTGTGCGCGGCGCGGCGACGCCATGCCGACCCCTCGGATAACTGGATGGTATGGGTTGATCGCCGACGGCTTGCATCTGAGTAGCGCTCAGGTTGTACGCCGCCTGGGCGATCTGGGCATGATGGGAGCGATCTCAGCGGTTCTTGGGGTTGCAACACTGGGCATTTACAACCGCGCCGATCAGATCATCAAGCTGTTCGACAAGGTTTTTATCGACAGCATCAGCCCTGTGGTCTTGCCGGCGTTTGTTCAGGCGATCGAGCACGGGCATCGTCCGGCGGCAATTTACCTCAAAAAAGTTGAGTTACTCTCCGCCTTGATCTGGCCGGCCTTCGCAATGCTAGCTCTGCTGGCGGAGCCTCTGTGTCGCGTGGTTCTGGGGCCCGGATGGCCCGCTGCACCCGCCATTGTGCAGTTCTTGGCGGTCATAGGAATTGTGAAACCATTTACTAAAATGAACCAGGCCCTCTTCATTGCGCTTGGTGAATTGAGGCTTGGCACTCGGTTGGACATTCTGCACCACGTCACCCGTGCCACCTTCGCGAGTGCGGGTGCATTGATATCACTTGAGGCCGCCTGTGTGGGTCTCATCCTTGCACAGATCACCAGTGGTGTCTGGCAAACTCTCGCATTCGGGCGTTTGACGGGGGTATCAAAGAAACAGCTTTCGAGTGTGGCTTTGAGTTCTGGTCTCCTCATGGCCTTTGCAGTTGGATCCGCTGCAGCGACCCTGTATTTTGTACCCAACGACAAAGACCTGTTGCAACTTTTCGTTGCTGGGATGGCAGGTGCCGCGGGTTTTGCAATCGCAGCGGTCATCATGCGCCATGCATTGTACTTCGAGGCACGAAAGGCCCTCAAAAGCCTTTCGTTCTAGTGTTTGCATCAACAGTGATATCGCGCAGAGGGTTGACTTCAGGTTCTGGGCCGCAATCGGCGTCTTATGGCGCTGATACCTTGCCAAAGTGCCTTTGGCAGTACCACCTTGATGATGGCAAAAGCTGCGCTGGACCCAAGCGTGCCCGGCAGAACCAGATACGGATAGAACATAACCGACGCGAGCCAAAAACGGAGCGCAGTTCCAACTTGTTTGTGGCGCGCCGCGATGAGCGACCAATATGCCCGCACCAGACCGAAATGGCGCATTCGCCCGAAAACGCCAATGTCGCGTAGTAAAGTCTCATGATTGCGCAGAAAACGTTTATGGCCTTCTTGCATACGTCGAACATCCGATGTGATCTGAGCCGATCTGATGCGATAATCGACGAAAGCATGGCCGCATTTCACCAGTTTTGACCGTCTAGCGCAGAGTATGCGCAACCAGCAATCGATATCATTGTTTGACTTCAGTGTTGTGTCAAAACCGCCTCCAGCCTTGAAAGCGTCCAGGCGGACGAGCACCCCGGTCGCGCTTTCTGCGGGTGACCCCACCAGTGTTTCACCCGCATCGAAGAGGTTGATTTCATTGCTTGGTTGCTGCGTCGCCCTCACCTGTTCGCCCAAGTAATTTACTTCCTCGCCATCTTCGTTAATCCGCCGATAGCGTGGGCATGCGATGTCGCATTTCGGGAAGCCATCAAGTGTTTCAACCAGATGAGCCAGCGTATCGGGTGACCACCTATCATCTGCGTCAATGAACGCTACCAAATCGCCTTTGGCCTTAGCGACGCCTGTGTTGCGTGCGCAGGCTGCGCCAGCATTGGGCTGATGCAAGAGTTTCAGTTCGCCGCTTGTTGGCGGCCAGGACTCCTTTGCGGAAAGCAAGATCTCCGGCGTGGCGTCGGTTGAGCCATCATCGACCAGGATCAATTCGAAAGACTGGAATGTCTGCACCGCAATCGAGTCAATCGCTTCGGTAACAAACCGCTGAACATTATGCGCAGGCATAATGATGGAAACACGTGGCGCATACATCATGCCTTGAGGGTCCACCCAAAACCAAAGCGATCTTGAACGGGTGTGCCGTATCCTGGACATACCAATTGTGTTGGAGTTGTCCGCCAAACCGAGTTTTCACGGAGATAGTGTCTCTCAGCCGTTTGAAGCCGTATTTTTTTTGACAAAAAATCCGGATAGCCCATCACGCGGTAATTCAATGGCACTGGCGAACACATCCTTCGGGGCCGCAGTTACATCCCTCACACAAGACTTCAATCGCTCCTCTTTGTCCGCGTTCCTCACCAAGATCTGACACTCGAACCTTTTGGACAAGATATAGCTGGCGGGATGCAGTGACCGAACGGGGCCGACGTATAACGGGTTGTCGCGCCAATTTAAAGCGTGGAGTGGGCGGTAGACATGACATGAAGGATGATGGTCGGGTCTCCTTTGCTTAGCCTATGCCGTGGGCACATTTTTGTGCAGAATACTTTCCGGTTCTGAGCCTGATGCCTTTTTATGGGATTGGCCACAGCGCTGTGCAACGCGAGCGTGTCTTTCCGCAACACTGCCATCGAACAGGAAGATGCCGACGCGTGATCGTCCGGCCCGCACCTCATAGAAATTGATTTTGATATCTGTATCATGGGCCCTGCGCTAAGCGCATATTACATTGAAATGCATCTGGCCGCAAAACGCTGAAATAATGGCGGGGTTCGGGTTTTGGTGTGCATGTCGCAATTCGACTCCACCAGGCATATCGCCGCGTTTTCGCGTAAAGGGATGCGGTCGCGGAAGACTGCTAGCATTTCGCGGGTTGGGGTCTTGAAGTGCGACGCGCGCCTTCTGGCGGTTTTCTCGTCGGTCCACACCGTTCCGTTCAAGCCAGCCGACAAGCCCGCACTGCCTTAAGCGATAGCGGGCATGGGCGCAGTGGGCCGATTGATAGACAAGAAAGGTTTCGATCAATTTGTTTGGGCGCGTTTGGAAAGCGGCCGCGCAGGCAGATGAAAAGTCGTCGTAAGTCTTTTTCGCCTGTCATGGCCACCTGAAAAATCGATGGATGCCAAAAAACGCTGTAAACGGAAAGCGATCAATGAGTGAGATCCCCGCCGTTTTAATCGCCAAGGAATGTGACTCATTGGAACTGACCCATGCGTTGCTTGAAAGCCTTTGGCGTGTGCCCTGTTGACCATTCAGGGCGACTTTGTTGATGGCGGGTGATCAAAGAAAACAATAGAAATTCTGCAAGAATAATCCGAAATACGTGTCTCCACGCATTTTCGCAGTGAATCTTTCCTGACTCCGAGTGAGGCGCGCTGTCTGAGGATTCTTTTCGCTCAGACCGTCAAGGTCATCATGATGCGGCCGCACCAATGGCCAGACTTCAGAGGACATTCGACAGACCAAGAGACGAGGTTACGCTCGGTGTTTAGCAACCCGAGGCAATCCAAAGGATTTCGCGAAGGAGAATAGCGTGGAACGGAGAAGCTACACCCCCTTTTTGACCGGCAGGGCATGTATACATGCCCGGGAGGGGGAATCTGACGGCCCAAATGGTCATCTTCGATCTGGACAGTCATGAGATCACGGCGCGTGCGCGATCTCACCCGGGCCACGATCCGCGCGGCGATCAACAGGCCGTCTGTGGGCGCCCCGGTCAATGCAGGAGGTTTCTGGCGGGTATGAATCCGCGGTCAGGTGCCGTCGTGTGGTCGGCCTCAAGATGTGGTTCGAACACGCCACGGATCCTTATGGGATATGCGCGGATCAGATCCATCTTGGATACGCGCGCTCAAAGGCGCACGGCCGATGTCGGGTTCTCCCGATCCCGTCTCGTGGCGTGTTGTCCTTAGTTAACCTGCGACCTGCCCACATACCCGGCACATGCCGGAGCCCTACAGGTCTCATGCGTCGTCTTCCGAGCTCAGGCGATGCGCGCCATCTTGTTGGCCAGTGCAACGCTCACGAGCATCCTGGGCTTGTGGGCCAGCCTCTGCCCGAGCCAACCACCATGGGTCTCACCCCGTCGAATGTCCCATCACAGGACAGATGCAGAACCGATGACAAGAAGGCGTCACAGGTCACGCTGGCCGATCTTTGATGTGCTCTTTGCCGCCTGATGAAGGTTGCTCGGGTGTAAGCCCGGTCCAGGCGGCGTCGTCGCGCCCTTTGCTAAAGGCGGCTGGAGATGGGCAGAGAGCAGCAAGGACTATGGCGGTGATCAGCCCAATGCCCAGGACCGTCATCAGCCGCTTTACAACAGGCCCCTGCAGCGCAGCAGGGTCAGTGGCGCGCGCTTGAGGTTAACAGCTGCCGAATTGCGATCCTTTTCGCTCTGTTCTGATGCCGTGCCAACCACATTAGCGTACCAAAACAATGATCCTGGGAACTGGGTCCCATGGCCCGATGCCGGTTACGGAAAAGCGCCCCGATCTTCACGACTTTGCAAACCCATCGCTGTCCCGCCTGCGAAATGCATCGCTGTTGAGGTGCCATCATCGACCGGGTGATCAACTGTGGCGGGGGTCACGAATTCATCGCCGCGATGTTTGAATGGCAGTTCTTAATGGGCACCGCATGTGTCATGCCGGTGACCGCATGGCTAATCGACGTCCACAGAACGCAAATCGACGGACCTTACGATGGTCTTCCGGGATGCGTCCTCAGCGCGTCAACCAAAATCGTGATGCGAGCAATTTGACGGGCTCGGCACAGGTGCTTCTGGAGAAAGCACAAAAAAGCTCTGTCTTGTCGTCAAAAACGTTGACCCGCAATCTTAGGAAAGGTTTACTCAATTGCAGGGGAAATCAAGGTGCGGTTTTTATTTACATGTTTATAGCAATTAATTGCGGGTGCGGCGCGTGAGCGAAGTCGTAAATGGTGATGCGGTCACAGATACTCAAATTGATCCGGAAGTGTTACGAAAAGTAGCGCAGGTCCGGTCGCAAGTCCGTGAGAATTTCGGTAAAATCGCAATGTCCATGATGGCGTTGCCACGGTACAGGCATCAATCGATCGGCGATTTGCAGCATCTGGTGCTGGAGCCTTTAGTGCGTGATCGTATCGCGATCGCCTACCCGGCAGACAAAGAGCAATCTGAATTGATTGACATCACAGGGCTGGCCATCTGGGCGAGTGTATCCAGCGAGGTGGATGCCAAGATCCGCGAGCAAATCAAGGCCGGCGTATTTCCGGTGCGGCTCAAATCCGAAGACTGGACATCAGGGAATATCAATTGGCTTCTGGATGTGATTGCCCCTGATACCAAAACCACTGCCTCTGTCATTGCGAATTTTCGCAAGGTCGTGTCGGAGGGTGATCTCAGGCTTCATCCATTGGTCACGCGCTTGGTGGATCCCGAAACACTGGAGCAAATGAAAAAGGCCAATCTAAAAGTCGGGACGTAACGAATTGCTTGTGTTGAGGGGGAGAGTTTCGAATGGCAGATGAAGTTTGGGCCAGCACAATCTACGGCAACAGTGATTTTTACACTGACCCGCTGCGCGTTCAGCACGCGCTCGACGATGGCCCGCGTATCGTGGAAATGTCCCAGCGCAACCTTCGTGGCGACGTGTTTGAAGCGTCCGAATTTCCACAGGTTATGGTCTACTCGGATCCGAAAAAGCAAATTGCAACTTTGCCTCACCTGTTTCTGGCAGGGGATTACATCGGCGTTTCCGAGCTTGCCGCCGAAGCAATCAAAGTGGATGAAATGGGGGCATGTTCGTTGTATCCGGTGGCCGCGTTTCAGGCCGACCAGACAACGCCAATTTCCGGCACGTATTTTTTGATCAATTTCGGCAATGTCAAATCGGGTGGTTTTTTGCCCGAACAATCAACCAAAATGCGTGCTGATCCTTTCCGCCAAGGCATTTGGCACGCACGCCAGACACTGAAAAACGGGCAGCTGGCGGTGTCAGCAGACGTGTTAAATGGCCCGGGAATTTGGGTTGATGATCGGCTGGAAGATGTTTTTTTCCTGTCCGGTTCTGTCGTTAAGGCACTGAAAAAGAAAAGTATTTTTGCAGGACTGCAGCTTAGAAAGTGTACCATCGTTTAAGTGAGCTCCGTGGGCTCTTTTTTGATCGGACGTAATTATGGTTGAGATTTATACCCAATTTGAGATGGAGCATAAGATTGCGAAGTCTCTTTTCAACAAGCCCGGAATGACAACGGTCATCGGTGATGCCTTGGCGCGTGCGGGGATGACCCCTGACATGCGCGGCAACCTCATTGCGCTTTATCGTAATGCTGAATTTGTTGAGGCCCTGCAGAACGGGCCGCAGTCCATGCAGGATTCGGTACAAGAAGCAGGTTGGGGCCTTGCCCAGCACCGGGGGAATGGACCCGGCGGCAATCAGAGGGGCAAGAATGACTTCCTGCGGGAAGAAATTCTGCTCATTGAAAGGTCTGGCGCTTCTGCTGAGGCCAAAGACGCTGCGATCTGGAATCTGGCGCGATGGGTCGATGATTATACGCGTGGAAACGTCACGGGTGCGGACGGTCGTCCCTTGCCGGTCATGGGCAACGCGGAATTTGCCGAAGTATTGGAGACGGCATTCAATTCAGACCGGATCGATCCTACTGCCATAGATGATCCGACCAATGCGCAGGCGCAGGCCGTCAAGGCGCAGGCGGACGCATATCAGGCGGGGTTTGACACCTCTTCGGCAGATCCAACGACCACTCAACGGGCGGAACGGGTCGAAGCTTTGACCAACCAGCTGGCTGACGATGGGCTGATCACGCAGGACCAGAAGAACGCAGCTTTGACAGCGCTTGGGGACCGCACGCCCGTTGAAGTTCAGAACGCTATTATCATGGCGTCATCAGATGCTACGGCCACCCTGAACAACCTGACGGGTGGAGATGACGCGGTTGCCCAAAGGATGACGGCCGGGACAACGACAGAATTGAAAAATGTGGCCGCGTTCAACGAGGAATTGCAGAAAAACGCCCAGATCATCGCGCAGGAAAGGGCCAATCAGCAAAACTTCCTGCCAACAATTGCGGATGCTAGCCCGGAAGCAGAGGCAAACGCGATAAGGTCACTCAACAACGTAATGGCAGGTGTCGGTGGCGGATTTGCCGGGGATGCGGTTGAGTATCTAAATATCAGCTATGACTCTTTGAAAAAGGGTTTGGCCACGGGCGAATGGGGCGATTTCTTTAAGGCCAGTGCGACTTTCGCCGCGTCCGCCGTTGTGAGTGCTGCTGTGATTGCAACCTCTATCATGGTTGCCGCGGCGATCCCGGTTGTTGGACCCGTGGCAGCCACCGTGGTTGCTGCGGGTTGGGCGATCTATGGCATCTATGACGTGATCACCAACGGCGCCGAGCTTCTGGGCAAAATCGGTAAGGACATTCAGGAAGCGATTGCTCTCGCGCAACAGGAATTCAACGACATTACCGATGCCATCGCCAACAAGGTTCTGGCGACGTTCGAGGTTGGCAAAGAGGCCCCGATCACCGAGCCCTTCAGCATTGCCTATGTAGCGGATGATCAGAATGATGAATTTGCTGACATCCTCATCGGTACTGACGGCGGCGAGGAAATGTTCGCGCTCAATGGTGCGCGGCTTGAGGGACGGGGCGGGAATGACGTCCTGCACCACCGCGGCTATGGTCAGGTACTGGGTGGCGATGGTGATGACCGCATTCTCGTGTTCCAGCCGGGCCCGACCATTTTCGCTGATGGTGGTGCGGGCAATGACATTGTTCTGTCGCAAGACGGCGCGGGCGGTGTGTTTCTGGGCGGAGAGGGGCGCGACTGGATTTTCGTCAAAACGCCCGGGGCGATCCTTTTTGGCGATACCATTGATGGGCTTGGGGCCGATGGCAACAATCTGGGCGGATCGGAGAATTCTGACAATTTCTGGTGGTGGCGCGGCACAACAATTTTTGATCCGAGCCCCAATGATGTTCTGAAATTCTTTGGTCTTCCCATGGTGGGCGGCAACAATAACATTCCTTTTGTCAGCCTGGGCCCCCTGAGTAGTTTCGGCCTTGGACTGGCTACCTTCCGCAGCCCGCTCTATTTTGATTTCCTGTTGCCATTCATGACTTACATGGTGGTCGACGGAAAACTCTATATTGCAAATGTTTTCGACCAGCTCTTCGGTCTGCCTGCGCCCACGGAATTGGGCGACGGAACATCCATTGTGGGCGCTCAGGCGGTGGTGAATTTCACAGCCCCGCGCACGATCTGGGGCGCGCAACTGCTGGATCCGGATTTCAAAGGTGATCTGGGCATGGCCTTCAAGGTGGCCAACCCGTTCCTTGCCATTCTGAGTATTATCCCGGTGCCCGCCATCGGAGGGTTGCTGCGCACGCTTCCGTTGATTGATGAATTGTTGACGCTGGCGGGGGCGTTGCAACGTGTCGCAAAAGTCGCGCAATGGGCTGACGGTGTGGACCCGCTGATCATTGATCTGGACGGGGACGGGATCGAGACGATTTCGATTGCAGATGCGGATGTCTATTTTGACATGGACGGGGATTTATTCGCAGAACGCACCGGGTGGCTGTCTGGCGATGACGGATTTCTTGTCCGGGACGCCAACGGCAACGGCTTGATCGACGACATCAGCGAATTGTTCGGGGGGCCGGGCGCTTTAGGCCTCGAAGAACTGGCGAGTTTTGACAGCAACGCGGACGGCAAAATTGATGTGGCGGACCTCATCTGGTCCGAATTGCAGGTCTGGCGTGATATTGATGGCGACGGAGAAACCGACGACGGGGAGCTTTTCTCGCTGGATGAGTTGGGTATTCTTTCCTTCAGCCTGTCGAGCACCGATGTAAACTCGGAAACGCCGCAGGGTGCTCTGTTGTTATCATTTGCAGATGTCCAGTTCGAAGATCGGGTGGGTCGGGCATTCGAGGCGATCTTTGATCTCAACGATACCGATACGCAGTTTGATGGCGAAGCGGGGATCGCGCCGTGGCTCGAAGGCTCGCAACTCAATGCACGCGGCTTTGGCAGGGTCACTGATCTGGCTGTCGCGCTGTCCAATGACTTCGAGCTGCGCGAGACAGCGCAAGCGGCGGCCGCACAGATGGTCAATCCGGACCTGAAAGAATTGCGCGCGCTGTCAGGAGAGACATTGGGTCAGTGGGGTTTTGCGCTGGAGCAGACCCGTGAATTGACGCCCGTGCTGCTGGAGACAGTGGGCGGCACCGTCACATTGGTTGATCGTGGGGTCTATGTGGAGGACGCCTCTGGCGGTTTTTGGACATTGGCGTCAGGGGCTGCGGTGTTGGACGAGGCCGGTGCGGAGATATTGCGACCAACGCTCGAAGACATTTTGGCGCAAGGTGCTGCAACCGGGCAGGGTTGGCAACTGGAGCAGGCTTTCTCGCCCACGTCGCGCGGCGAAGCGCTGAATTTCCGTTCGGAAGCGCCTTACCTTTACGAGGTAGTCGAGGGCCGCGCCGTCATTCTGGATTACGGTATCGACAATGGCGATGGCAGTTGGCGGCTGGCCAGCGGTGCAGATGTGTTGGACGGCGCGGGCGCAGTTATTGCGGCCCCGACGCTGGCAGACGTGCTGGCGCAGGCGACAGCGCAAGGCCGGAACTGGCGCACAGAGGCACTTGGGTTCAACCCGTACGGAGCCATCGAAGTAGAGGCCATTGGCGTCAATTTCATCGACGGCATCGTGGTCGATTATACAGTGGAAGTGACAGACCGGGACGGCAGTTTCTATGTTTGGGCACGCAATCTGGACCGTGCACTGGAATTGCAGGCGAAATTTGGCACGCCGCGTGATTTCAACCTGCGAAATTTCGAAGTGGACTTTGAGACGCTGGATGAGGTCGGATCGACGGACGACAGCACGTTTCGAGTGGAATTGCTGACGCCTGGACAATTCCATTTCGCAACCTCGTTGAATGGGATTGATTTCCAACCCGAAATCTTGACAGCCACGATCGACGACGTGGATGGCACGATTGATTATGCGGTGAACGATTCCGGGCAGACCAGCCTACGCGACGACATCTTTGACAGTGGCATCGATACGATGATCGAGTTGCTGGACATCGTCATGACGCAATACATCACCGTGAGCAGGGCTTTCGCGGCGCGTCTGGCGCTGCAAGGCGGGTTGAGCGATTTTGCGCGTGGCATCGCCTATGACGTGGAGGATGGGCTTTATAAACCCACCACAGACCGCGAACTGGCCCCAATGTTC
Organism: Paracoccaceae bacterium; assembly: GCA_033344815.1. Lineage (NCBI taxonomy): Bacteria > Pseudomonadati > Pseudomonadota > Alphaproteobacteria > Rhodobacterales > Paracoccaceae > Paracoccaceae bacterium. The sequence continues at coordinate 3,908,554 of JAWPMR010000001.1, forward strand.
GAGGCGATTTTCGAGGGTGCCCCGGCGGGATATGATGAGTCCTACGCCTACCTGCAAAGCTGGAATGAAATCCTCGCGCAGGTCTATCCGGAATATGAACTGTCCGGTGACGGCAATCTCTACGGCACCTCTGTCTCCGTCGATCAGCGGTTTGTGTTCCAGATGATGCTGCCTGCTTTTGAGAATGTGGGCATTGATGTCGACATCCGTGCAGCGATGGACGCACTTTCCATTGATGAAACAAGGCTGCGTGATCACGCCCCGGATGCGACGGAAGTCAACGGCACATCAGGCATTGATTTCTTTTACATGAGCCTTGGCGATCAGGTGTATCGTGGTGGGCGCGGGGCGGATATCTATTTCGTCGGCAAGGATTTTGGCACTGACTATATCTTTGATCAGGACCGCGGCGGTGTGGATGAGCTACGCTTCACGGATGTAAAATCCTCTGATGTCACAATGGTGCGCGACGGTCAGGATCTGATCATCACCATTGACGGTCGAGATGACGTTTTGCGCATCACAGATCAATTCCTGGGCGAGTTGAACCCGGTGCAGGGCGACAAGCGCCTGGAATCCGGCGTGGATACGATTGTCTTTGCAGATGGCGTCTATTGGGACCGCTTCCGCATGTCGATGGAGGTCGCTGATCCGCGTGACACCAATGACAGCTATCAGGGCTCGGGTGATGCGGATGTCCTGTGGGGCGGCAAGGGCAACGATGTGTTGCGCGGCGGTCTGGGCGGTGACTTCTACATTTTCGAACGTGGACACGGTCAGGATGTTGTGGGCGATGGCGGCGGTTTTAACGTTGGCCCGCTGAAGGGTGGGCTCGATTTCATCCGTTTCACCGGTGACGATATTTCCTCACAGGATCTTCTGTTGCGCCGTGATGGGGCAAGCGATGATTTGCAAATCACATTGCTTGATGAGCAAGGCAATGAGACCACCGATACAATCCTCGTCGAAGGTCAGTTCGGTGGCATTCGCCTGAATCTTGGAATCCTCGGCGATTTCGATCCATCGCTGGATATCGATTATGTTTCGCCCAACCTGATTGAACGGTTCATCTTTGAGGATGGCACGTCGATTGATTTCGAAGAGATCGCTGAGCGTGTCATACTGAACGCCAAAACCGACGGCGACGATGCGATCTACGGACTGCTCAATGAAAACACGCTGGATGGGGGCGCAGGCGATGACTATCTGAGCGCGCTGGAAGGGGGCGACACCTATATCTTCGGGCGCGGCTACGGCGATGATATCATTGAGGATGATGACTTCAGCTTGAAGATTTTCGGCGCGGATCCAGACCGTCTGAAATTCGTGGATGACCTGCGCTGGACCGATTTCGACTACCTGCGCGACGGGCCCTCGGACACGCTGACCATGCGCATTTCCGGGACCGAAGATCAGGTCACATTGTTGGATAATCTCGAAAGCATTCTCTTTATCGGATATACTAACCTGATTGAGGAAATCGAGTTTGGGGACGGGACGGTCTGGTCCTATACCAAACTTCACCAGCATTTCATCGACACTGCCAAAACTGCTGGAAATGACCTGATCTATGGTTTTGATCTGGCGGATTTCATTGACGGTGGTGCGGGTGATGACCGCCTTGAAGGTTTGGGCGGTTCGGACACCTATGTCTTCGCTCGGGGCTACGGTACGGACACGATCCTCGATGCAGGCGGTTCGGAACGCTTGATCCTTGAAGGTATAAACGCGGCGGACGTGACCTTCACGCGGACACCGCTGGATCTGATCATTACGGTGGACGATACAGGTGACCAGATTGTGCTGGAAAACCAATATGTGCGTGCAGGCCAGCAGGCTTTCGCTGTGGAGAGTTTCGAGTTTGCCGACCAGACGCTCCGGTTTACGGATTTCAATCCCGAGGATATCGATATTATCGGCACCTCCGCCGGTGAGACGCTGAACGGATCGAACTTTGGCGAAGTCATTGACGGGCGCGCCGGCGACGATACGCTTGTGGGCCGCGACGGCGGTGACATCTACAAATTTGACGTGGGTTACGGCGCTGATGTGATCATCGACCGCCAGGAGCGTGCCGCATGGGAAGACCGCCGGGGCGTCAATGTACGAACTGACGATGTTGTGGAATTCGGTGCCGACATCACCCGCGACAACGTGGTTTTCACCAAGGACAACCTTGATCTGGTGATCTCGATCGAAGGGCGCACTGATACGCTGCGCGTTCGCAACCAGTTCCGCGATATCGAGGACGGCGTGGAGCGTTTCAAGTTCTTTGATGGCTCGGAACTGTTGATTTCTGATGTCGAAGAATTGCTTCAGATCGAAGGTGGCAATCGTGGCGACAACGTCATTGAGGGGGTCCCGGATCAACCCAACACGCTTGACGGGCGACAGGGTGACGATCTGCTGATTGGCGGCACGGCTGCGGATACTTATGCGTTCTCGGCAGGGTATGATTTTGACACGGTTCAGGAGCGTAACGATCAGGCAGGGGTAATTGATCGGATCATTTTTGGCGCGACAGTACAGGCAGATGTCATCGTGGTGCGGCGCCAGGGCGAGGATCTGTTAATTGATCTGGGGAACGGCGCGGATGTTCTGACCATCAAAGGGGGCCTTGGCACCACAACGGTGGAAGAATTCCAGTTTGCCGATGGCACCGTCTGGACGGTGGAAACACTGCGCGACCGTCTGCTGGAAGGCAGTGACACGGACGATCAGCTGATCGGATTTGACGGGCGGGCCGATACCCTTGACGGGGGCGCAGGTTCTGACGCGCTGATCGGTGGTACGGGGGATGATACCTACCTGTTTGGCTTTGACGGGGGGCGCGACAGCATCGAGGAAACCGGAGGCGTGGACCGCGTTGTCTTTGGGACAGGTGTTACGCGAGGACAGGTCAAATTCGAAGACATCAACGGCGATCTGCTGATCACACTGCTTGCGACGGGCGACAATCTGGTGATATTTGGCGGGGCGTCTTTTGCGCCTGCCTCGGCGCATGTGGAAAGTTTCCTTTTCGCCGACGGTGAAAGCCTGAGCCTTGAAGAAGTTCGCAGCATCATCCGTTCCGAACAGACCAACACAGGTATGGATCTGATTGATGCACGAGGGCTTGATCCTGCCTTTGAGGTGACGCCGGGTGGGGCGTTCGACACCGTCATCATGGGATCGAATACCCAGCTTGTCTTCTCCGAAGGGGATGGTCTGGACCGGGTAATTTTGCCAGCTTCTGTTGGGAGCGCGGAAATACGATTCACTGATCTGACTTCCATTGGCGTCGAGGTGCGGGCGACCAATGCATCTGGTGGCGATCTTGTTCTGGCTTTCCCTGACACTGGCGATCAGGTGTTGCTGGCGGGTGCGCGCGATGCAGTACAAATTCCGACGATCCGTTTTGCAGATGGCGTAAGTTGGGACTATTCGGCGCTGATCGCGCGTTCCGTGGCCGACCAGATTGGCGAGGAGGCCGATGTTGTCTTTGGTACTGCGGGTGCAGACGTCATCGAAGCCTCGGGCGGTGATGACGATATCTTTGCAGGCGCGGGCAATGATGTTGTGATATTCCGTCGCGGTGACGGGCGCGACGTCATAACGGATGAAAGCGGTACCGACAGGCTGGAAATCTTTGGCTATCTCGCCGAGGAGATGCTGGTATCACGACCCGTTGCGGATCGCGACGAACTGGTGCTCAGTTTCGCCGGTTCCGACGATCAGATCGTCCTGAGATATGACAGCAGCTTGCGTGGCATTGACTCCGTGGTGTTCAGCGATGGCACAACCTTTTCGCGCGCGGCACTGTTCTCCCAAACTGTGGGACAGGGCACAGATTTTGATGATGTGCTGACCGGCACGACGGGTGCGGATACGCTTGTGGGCGGTCTGGGGGATGATACCCTGCGCGGTGAGAGCGGTGCAGACATCTACATTTTCCGCCGCGGCGATGGGCGCGATATCATCGACGAGTCCGGATCGCGGTTTGATCAGAACGTGTTGCGCCTGCCGGATCACTCAGCAGCAGAGGCATCTGTGATTGCGGTTGAAAGCCGAACCAATGATGTGGTGCTGCGCCTTGGGGGCGGCGATGAACTGGTGCTGGAATGGGCGTTGTCCACTTTCAATGCACGGGTTCAGCGGATCGAATTTGGCAGCGGCGAAGTCTGGACTCAGACTCAAATCAGGGCAGCGCTTGAGTCCTCCACCGCGGACGGCGGCCCATTGCTTTTGAACGGAACAAGCGCCAACAACCGTCTGGAAGGCACTTCAGAGGATGAGATTTTCGCCGGGGGCGATGGCAGTGACACCTTTGTCTATCAGCGCGGTGGTGGCCGGGATGTAGTTCGTTCCGAACCGGACAGCAATGCGGTCAATACGCTGATCCTCGAAGGGTTTACTCTGGCGGAGGCGCGTTTTACCCGCTCCGATGCTGATCCGCGCGATGTGGTTATCTCGCTTGGGGATGCCGGGGACGAGGTGCTGATCGAAGATGCGTTTTACAACAGCTCATACACATCTTCGGGTGGGTCGCGCACGTTTTGGCGCACAGTTGAAAACTTCCAGTTTGATGATCAGACCCTGAATTTCGCACAATTTCAGGCGCGGATTCTGGGCGACCAGATCAGTGACGGCGATGATGTGGTACGCGCGACTGACGCCATTGACGTGATCGAGGCGGGCCTCGGCGATGACGTGATCATCACCGATAACCAGCAGTCTTTCTTTAACGAGGTTGTGGTCTTCAATCGCGGCGACGGGCGGGACGAAATTCGCGGTAAGACCACGAGTGACGACGATGTCGATCTGCAGCTGCGTGGCTATTTGCCCGAAGATGTGATCGTGACCGCGCACCCCTATGAGCCAAAAGGGCTGGTCCTGACATTTGTTGGCACGGATGACCGCATAGAAATCCGCGCAGGCGACAGCAATTTTTCAAATCCCGCGATTGAACAGGTTATCTTTGAAGGCGGAACCACCTGGTCTCGTTCTTTTCTGCAAAGCCAGGTCGTCAGCGCCAGCAGCGAGGTTACCGCAGGTGACGACTACACCGTCGGCTCCGTCGGAGACGACATATTCGCCAGCACCACCGGGGATGACCTCATCGACCCGGTGCGAGGCGACGACACACTGATTTACGCCTTTGGCGACGGGGTGAAAACCGTGGCGGATGGTACGTCTTATGATCTGTCCATCACTTTCACCGACCTGTTGCCTGAGGATATCCGGATCGTTGAGAGCCCTTTCTACACAGGCTTCGGTACCCGTGATCTGGAAGTGCAGATTGTCGGTGACCGCGGTCGCATCTGGATTGTCGATACGAATTTCCAACTGCAAAATTTCCGTTTCTCTGACGACACAGTCTGGACCTACAACGACATACAGGCCGCAGTGACATTTTATGCGACGCCCGAAGGCGGGGAACGCGAGATTGTTCTGCCCGGTGGTGGTACAGGTTATTTCTCGACGCCTGCGGATGAACTCTTTTATGGGTACACATTTGAAGGGTATTTCGAGCAAACCGAGATCACCTACGCAAGTGGCGGCGGTCATGACCGGATTTCACTTCTCGATTATGACTACGGCTATGATGACGATAATGTGCAGATCATTCTGTCTGACATTGCGTCCACAGAAGTCACTGTCCAAAAACTGGCAACGATTTTTGAAGACAACGTCTTCAGCTCAGCCGAAGGTGATTTGCTGCTGACTTTCGGAACGCCTGGTGACAGCCTGCGTCTGATCGGGGCATCCAGCACTGGGCCGATTGAGGAAGGGTCGCGGATTACGTCGGTTGTGTTCTCCGATCTGGTTACGCTGACACTGCAGGACCTCACGGTCATGGCCGAGTCCTATGATCCGGATGATGCGCGTGTGGCAAGTGATACACTGACCTTTGAGCGCGGCGTTGATGCCGGTATTTATCAGCTTTCTCTGAACGGGCTGGATGGATTTGACGGACCCGGACGCCCGATTGAAGTGGGCTTTACGGAAGGTTCCGGGGACGATGGTCTGTTTGCGGATGAACCCCTTTTCAATGGCCCTTTTGGTCCGGGACAACTCATCCGTGATCTGACGCTGATTGGCGTGACAGCGGATGAGTTGAGCCTCGAAAATCGAGGGCCGGAAACAGTTCTTCTGATCGATGCTCGGTTGCCTGATGGGTCAGACGCCGGCGAAATCTGGCTGGATCGGTCTGAGGCCCTGGAATCGCTCAGAATTGCATTGGACGACGGCACTTTGATCAGCGGCGGTCTGATTCAGGCTGTGATTGCAACCGGTTCTGATCTCCCGATTGATGGCATCACGCGCAGCTTTACCGCCGAGGCGACGCTGGAACGGGGCGTGGATGCTGGTCTGTTTGCGCTCACGAATAATTTTGAGGTGTCCCAGACAGATCCGGACACAGGGGAACCGCTCTTTATATTCGAGAATGCTCTGACACTGAATGACGTTCTTGCTGAAGAGATTACCAGCCGTACCGTAAACAGCGACATTTACATCGATGTGGCGGCCCGCGCGCCGGATGGCAGTGACGCTATGACCATCTGGCTCGGTCGGTTGGCAAATGACATCATGACAACCGTTACACTGGAGGACGGTACCGTTTTGAACAGTGCCGCACTCTTGGCACGCCCGGCGCCGATTATTGGCTCGGATGCAGATGATGTCTTGCGCGATGATGCCATCGACAGCATTGCGCCGGTGGTTATCGATGCGGGCCTCGGCGATGATGTGATAAAGACCAACCGCTTCGCTGAAATCGTTTATGCTCGTGGTGATGGCGCTGATACGATCCGCGCCTTGTCTGATCCGATCATAAACCTGCAAGGCATTGATCCGGCAGATGTCACGCTCTTGAACCACAAGACGCATCTTCTCATCCGAATTGAGGAGAGCGCACCGGGCGCTGGGGACGGTGGACTTTTGCGTTTGGTCGATGCCGTTGAAGTGGGCGGAACGCCGCAGTCTCCCTCTATTGCCGATCTGCGTTTGCTGGAACTGCGTTTTGACGATGGTACAATTTGGAATAACGCCTTTGTCACCGATGCAATCGCCCGACCGATCGCGACGGACGGTGATGATGCCGTCAACAATCCTGGCATCGGACAGATCTACGAATTGGGCCTTGGGGACGACACCGTCAGGACAAGCGGGCAGGTAGACACCTATATTTATCGTAACGGCGACGGTCACGACCTGTATGTCGATACCGGCAATCAGGCGGATCTGCTTAGTCTGCCCGATCTGGCGGCAAATGATATTGAGATCACCCGGCGTGGCGATGATCTGATCGTGAAGGTTATTGAGGATCTTGCGCGCGGTATTTCTGCCGGTTCCATCACATTGCGTGATGCCTTTACCAGCACAGAGACTGCATCGCGGATGATCGAAACGCTGCGGTTCTCGGACGGCGTGGATCTGAGCACAGCGGATTTGGTTGCCGGTTTGATCAGTGATACCGCAACAGCGGGCAATGACGTTCAGATTGGCAGTAATCTGGATGATACACTACAGGCCGGAACCGGCGCTGACATCATGAAGGGTCTATTGGGATCAGATACATACATTTGGTCACGGGGCGACGGCAATGATGAAATCGTCGAAATTGACGGGTCCGGCGATACCGATACATTGAAACTTGTGGGCGTGGCGGCGGACACCCTCAGTTTCGAAAAAGCCTACCGTGGTTTGGTTCTGAACATTGCTCAAAGCGGGCCAGACGCAGGTGACAGCGCACAACTGCTGCTCACGGACATGTTTGTCGAAGGTGCCGGCACTGGAAGCGGCATCGAGCGGATCGAGTTGGATGACGGCACTGTCTTGACCGCCGGCGACATTTCCAATTCTCTGATCAGTGAGTTGGCGAGCCCATTTGCGGACCGTTTGGTCGGCACCGATGCGGATGAGCGTTTCGACGGTCTGGGCGGGGATGACGTCCTGATCGGTGAAGATGGCAGTGACACCTATGTTTACCGCCGGGGGGATGGGTTTGACCGCATTTCCGAGAGTTTTGATCGCGATAGCGTGGATGTTCTGGAACTCTATGGGATCACACCAGATCAGGTGAATTTCCGCCAAGGGTATGACGATGATCTGGAACTGATCATTGCAGACAGCGCGCCGGGCGCGGGTGACGGCAGTCGTTTGACGATCACGCAAGGGTTGTTGACCTTCTCCGGCTACGGCTTGGAGAAAATCGTCTTCGAGGATGGGACGGAAATCCTAAATACCAGCTTTGCGTCCCTGCTGGATCGCAATCCACCGACCGAAGGCGATGACCGCCTCACAGGGACGACTGGTGAGGATGTGCTGGAAGGGCGCGGAGGCGATGATTTGCTTTTGGGCCTCGGCGGCAATGATACCTACATTTATACCCGTGGGGATGGTGCTGACACTATAAGCGACAGTGGATTCGACAGCGCGGATCGCCTCGAAATCACCGGTTATGACGAGACCGAGATCAGTTTCTCGCGGCGAGGAATTGAAGGAGAAGACCTGATCATCCGTCTGTCCGATCTCGGGGATGAAATCACCATCGTTGGCGGGTTATCGACCTCATCGCGTGATGTGATCGAAGAGATCGTGCTGATCGACAGTGGCAAGACATTCACCCAGGCGGAAATTGCCTTGGGGCTATTGGCACAAACCGCGACCGATGAAGGTGATGTCATTGTCGGAAGCAATGGCAATGACATAATTCAGGGTGGTTTGGGCAATGATCTGCTGGAAGGCGGACGCGGCAACGACACCTATATTTACCTTGCTGGCGACGGGGATGACCGGATATCGGATGAAAGCGGATCGGCTGATGTTTTGGATCTGCAGGATCTCACACCGGAAGATCTGGCCTACGCTTTACGGGCTGGGCCTGACAGCCTCGATCTGGTGTTGCGCTTTGTGGGTGAACGCGACCGGATCATTATCGACAATGCGCTGGCAGATTTTGGTACAAGCATTGAAACAATCCGGTTTTCCAATGGTGTCGAATGGGACCGCGATGAGATGCGCGCCCAGTCCATTGTAAGTGCGGAAACTGCCAGAGATGACGCCGTTTATGGCTTTGATGGTGATGATGTTTTTGACGGTGACACGGGCAATGACCGCCTGATTGGGCGAGAAGGCAACGATCTTTATGTTTATGCCCGTGGTGATGGGCAGGATACCATTGCTGACCTCGGAACGGCCACAGGAGATGTGGACCAGGTGACGTTTGAAGATTTCGTAGCCTCTGAGACAACCGTCGAACGTCTCTTTAAGGGCAGTGACACAATTGTCTTCCGCTTTGCCTCAGCGCCCGAAGACTCGCTGACCATCATTGATGCATTGGCAGAAGACCAGCGTGGCATTGAAAGCTACACTTTCACAGATGGGGTGATCTGGACAAAGGCGATCCTGGACACTTTGCTGGACAACCGAGCGCCTGTGGCCACGGATGATGGGTATTTCACGACCGTGACGGGTGAGCCCGCTCTCATTCTGGCGCAGGATCTGCTGCGTAACGATTTTGATGCCGATGGTGATCCTGTGCAGATCATCGCCGTCAACGGTGGCGAAAATGGCGTGGCCGAACTCGATGCGGACGGCAACATCCTCTACACCGCGCAAGACGGTTATTTCGGTCCTACGCAGTTTACCTATACTGTATCGGATGGGCGCAATGGTCAGGCGACAGCAAGTGTCGATTTGCGCGTCCGCCCGGTTGCCGAAGCCCGCGATGACGAGGGTTTCGAAGTTGAGGAAGATGGGTTCCTGACAATCCGGACCGAACGTTTGCTGTCTAACGATTTGGATGGTGATCGCTTGCTGGTGGCGCAGATATTTGGTGCGCAGGGCGGTACGGCCAACCTGTCCTCCAATGGTGAAATTCTATTCACACCAGACGCGGATTATTCTGGGCCAGCGCGGTTTACCTATGTCGCCAATACGCCCGAAGGCGGTCGCGCCGAAGCCCAGGTCTTTATCAACGTCACTCCGGTCAATGATAATCCCGAAGCGCGCAACGACAGCGGATTTGCGACGCTGGAAGATGAGGCGTTCCAGATTGATACCGCCATCCTTCTGTCCAACGACAGGGATCAGGACGGTGACAGCATTCAATTGACCTCAGTGTCCAGCAATGCTGATCTGTCATTGGAACTGACCGAGGACGGTGTCGTAATCGTCACGCCAAGGCCGTATTTCTTTGGGGCAACGTCCTTTGAGTATACGATTGAGGATTCCCAGGGGGCGACTGATACGGGGACGGTGTCGCTGTTCGTAACGCCCGTTAACAATCGGCCTGAACCGCAAGATGACCGTTTCACCACAGACGAAGGCCTGCCGATCCGCGAAGACAATCCGATTGTCATCAATGTCGATGATCTGCTGGCCAATGACATTGAGCGCGATGGCGATCTTCTGACGGTAACCGGTATCGGTGCAGATTTTGGCGGCAATGCGCGCCTGCTGGATAATGGTACGGTACTGTTTACGCCCAGCTCAAATTTCAACGGCGAAGCGTATTTTGACTATATTGTCGATGACGGGCAGGGCGATACCGCCTCGGCGCGTGCCTTCATCGAGTATCAGGCGGTCAATGACGTACCTGTGGCGCGTAACGAGGGATACAACCCTACGCGACAGACACCCTATGAGGGGGATGAAGACATCCCGCTGGAAATTCCGATTTCGCTGCTGTTGGGCAATGATTTTGACCCCGAAGGTCTGGCGGTCACTTTCCAGAGCGCGGGCAACGCGATCAATGGCGATATCGAAATCACTGTTGATGACACGATCATCTTTACACCTGATCCTGACTTCTGGGGCGTTGCGACGTTCACCTATCTGATTGCGGATCCTGAAGGTGCCGTTGATGATGCGCAGGTAACGCTGTTTTTCAACAACGTGGGCGACGCTCCGCCGGTCGCGGTTGAGGACCAGATTCTGGTTCGCGAAGACGTGCCGACGGTGATCCCGATCGCAGCCCTTCTCGGCAATGATACGGATATTGACCGCGATACCATCGAATTTGTGAGTTGGCGCTACGCCAGCGCTCTTGATCCACGTGTGTTCTTTGAGGGTCCGATCAATGGCGACATTGTTTACAATGATGATGGCGACCTGCTTTTCACGCCGGATCTGAATTCGGAACGCTCCGGTGGTTTCTATTACCGGATCACGGATAATGCACAGGGAGAAGCTGAGGGCTGGGTCGATATCCAGATGATCCCGGTCGATGATGAGCCAACCGTTGTGGATGATGTGGAAGTGGCCACCGCCCAGTTCGGCGTCCCGGTCATCATCCGCATTGCCGATTTGATGGCCAATGACTTTGACGTTGATCAGGACGGCGAGCAACCGGTTGCTTTTGTTAGTGTGGACTCCGTCTCAAACGGGACAGTGGAGCGCTATGACGCTGATTTCCTGATCTTGCGGCCGACTGACGGCTTTAGCGGCGAGATCACCCTGACTTACCGGATCACGGATCCCACCGGACTGGAAGACACCGGCATGGCGACGACGCTGGTCTTTGACAGTTACAATGGGGAAATCAACGGCACGCCCCTGCGCGATCTGCTGATTGGGACCGAAGCGGGCGAAACCATCCGGGCGCTGGCGTCAAATGACGACATTCAGGCGCTCGGCGGGGATGATCTGATCGATGGTGGCGATGGCGACGATCTGATTGATGCCGGCGCTGGCAACGACACGATCATTGGCGGCGATGGTGCGGATGAGATCAACGGTGGCGAAGGGTTTGACATCGTTGATCTGGGCGGTTCTGACGTGCGACAGCGTGCTGATCTGGAATCCCGTGTCGGGCAGGGCGGTCACGCACAAGGCGATGTTTATCAGAACATCGAAGCACTTGCCGGCGGTTCATTCGCTGATGATCTGGGCGGTGATGGCGGGGATAACCTGCTCATCGGGCGCGATGGGGATGATCTTCTCGAAGGGCGTGACGGGATGGACCGGTTGCGTGGGGATGCTGGTGACGACACGCTGGATGGTGGCGCCGGGGCCGATGATCTGCAAGGCGGTGAAGGCTCGGATACTGCGCGGTACTTCTTTTCTGCCGGAGCCGTGCAGATCTCTCTCGCGGATGGTACGGCCGCGGGCGGTGAGGCCGCGGGCGATGTGCTGACCAGTATCGAAAACCTCACAGGTACTGAATTCGGCGATGTGCTGACGGGCGACAGCAACGACAACACTTTGGACGGCGGGCGTGGCGATGACCGGCTTGATGCGGGTGATGGCGATGACCGGTTGATTGGCGGGCGTGGCGCGGATCAGCTGATTGGTGGCGACGGCATTGATGTTGCAAGTTACAGCCTGTCCAACGACGGCGTGATCATCGACATGCAAACCGCCAGCGCGGGCGGCGGCGATGCGCTTGGCGATACATTCAGTGGGATCGAGATTATCGAGGCCTCTTTTGCGGATGATGAAATCCGCGGCGACGGGGAAGATAACATCATTCGCGGCGGGCGCGGCGCCGACATAATCGATGGGCGTGGTGGGTTTGACACCGCAGATTACAGTCAGGCCGACGAAGCAGTTGAAATTGATCTCGCTCTTGGTCAGGGCCTCGCGGGCGAAGCGCTGGGGGATCAAATCAGCAATATCGAATTGCTGCGCGGTTCCACTTTTAACGATGTGTTCCTTGGAAGCTCGGGTGCGGATAGTTTCGATGGCGAATTTGGCGATGACCGTCTTGAAGGTCGCGGGGGGAGCGACACCTATTTCTTTGGCTATGACAGCGACAATGATGTGGTCATTGAAGCCGGCGCAGGCACGGATGTGGACCGTGTTCAAATCCTGCCTGGTGTGGCACCGAAAGACGTCTCGCTGATCCGCGAGGGCGATGATTTGCTTCTCGAACTGGAGCGCGATGATGGCTTCCTGATCGACACGATGCGGGTCACCAATCACTTCGTTAGTGCGGAAGACGGCATCGAAGAAGTTGCGTTTGACGATGGCACAGTCTGGAACCGTGCCACAATCGAATTGCTGCAACGTCAAGGTCGCTTCAACGCTGCGGATGATGTCTACCGTCTGGGTGTGGAGGATGTGGTTGCCGTGATTGATCCGGTCGCGGATCTCATCGGCAACGATGCCGCCGAGGGTCTTGATCAGATCACGCTGGTTTCCGTTCAGGATGGCGTCAATGGCACGGCGACGATCAACGCTGAGGGCATGATCGAATTCCTCGGGGACGAAAATTTCAACGGCGATGCGTTTTTTGACTATACCGTACGGGACCAGTTCGGTCGTGAATCCACTGCGCGCGTGGAAGTCAATCTGGCGCCAGTGAACGATGCACCAACGGGTGTGGACGATCCCGTGATCAATGGGACCGAGGACACAATCCTGCGGATTTCCTTTGCCGATCTTCTGGCCAATGACTTTGACATTGACGGTGATCCGCTGACGATCGTAGGTCTTGGGCCGCTGCTGGATGATCAGGGCAACCCGCTCGGGACAGGTCTCTTCCATGACCTCACCAACGGCGACGGCAAGCTGCTCGGTGGGTTTGTTGAATTCGAGCCGATAGCGGATCATTTCGGATTCGCAGGATTCACTTATGTGCTTGCCGATCCTGATGGGCTGACCTCAACAGCCTCGGTTGAATTGTACATCGAGCCAGTCAATGACGCGCCCCGCAGCGGGCGCGATGAACGCACCGTCCGCCTGGGCGAGACGATAGAGATTACGCTGGCTTCCCTGCTCAGCAACGATTTTGACGTCGAGAATGATGCCTTTAGCGCACAAGGCGTGCATTCGGCCAGCAACGGCAGTCTGATTTATGATGCGGATACGGGGCTTATCCGCTTTACCCCGGACGCGCTGGGCGAGGCCACGTTCCAATACGATCTGATTGACGCCCGTGGCGCGCAAAGCACAATCACCGTTGAACTGGATGTGATCCCACTGAATGATCCGCCGAACGCAAGGGATGACACGGGTTTCGAAACACTCGAAGACGAGACGATTTTCTTTGAAGTGTCGGACCTACTGGCCAATGACAGCGATCCAAACGGAGATCCGCTGACGATTTCCGGGTTGGAGCGCTTTCCGCTCAATGGCAATGTCGGCTTTACGGATGACGGGCGCATCGCCTTCGTGCCCCGTTCAGATTACAACGGACCGGCCGGGTTCCTTTACCAGATCAGCGACGGGCGTGGTGGGTTTGACACGGCCTTTGTGTCGATCACCGTTCTGCCATCCAATGACGCGGCGATCCTGCGGGATGACATCACTGACGGATTTGAGGATATCCCAATTGTCGTGCTGGCGGCAGAAGCCTTTGGCAATGACATTGAACCGGATGGTGACGTGCTTTTCTTCGAAAGCACCTCCGTTTTAGGTAGGATTGACAATGAATATCTGTCTGACCCTGTCGAAGTTACCGCAACACTGGAGAGTGGCGCTGCCTTGCCTGCCTGGTTGGAGTTTGATGCCGACGCATTGAGCTTCAGCGGCGCGGTGCCCGCGGGTATTGTCGATCCAATTGATGTGACGATCACGTTTGCCTATTCCGAAGAGGGCACGGCGTTTGAACGATCCTTCAGCATTGATCCAACTGATCCTGAACTGGTGGACGGGGTTGCATACGATGGCGCATTGGCGGACAGCTACCAGGTACGTGCGCCCTTTGCCGATGCGTTGGAATTCACGCAGGCGGGAGACGGCGTTAGCGTAACGGCGACTTTGGATGACGGCACCGATCTGCCCCTCTGGTTGACCTTTGACCCCGTTGCTCTGTCTCTGAGCGGGACGCCACCCGTTGGTGTGACAGACGCGTTTGATGTGACCTTGACGTTTGCGATCGGAGGCCCGGCGCCTGAAGACATCAAGTCATTCGTAGACAAGATAGCAGTCGACCCGGCCGATACTGCTCTGGTTGATGGCATTGTCTATGACAGCGATCTGGCTCTCTTCGACATTGAAACAGCTACCGTGAGCGCGCAACTGGCCAGCGGGCGTCCGTTGCCGGCGTGGCTCGACGTTGATCTTGATACCATGACGCTTGGTTTCACCGACGTGGCGCCAGAGTCGGACGCCGATGTGGCGCGGGTCCAAATCGTCTTCACGCCGGAAGTGCCCGACCAGACCGCGCAGGGCATCTACACCACCAATGACAAACGGGTGACGCTGGAGTTTCTGGTTGACCCGGCTGTCGGCATTGACCCTGCGATCAACGCATTGCTGCAAAACGACCCTTTCTTCGCGGAACAGGGCTTGTTGGCGCTTGACCTTGGCGCGTCGCCCGAGGTCACGGCCCGCAAGGAAAACCTTGCCGATCTGCCGGATTGGCTGACATTTGATGCTGAGAGCATCAGCTTTGCGGGAACACCACCAGCGACCTTCGTTGGTACCGTGCCGGTGCGTTTGGATGTTGCGGGTAACGGGACTGACTTGCCGGCGATGTCGGTGATCACAGGTGTCGCGGTGGACGAAACTTATCGCATCATTGACGATGGCGGCATCGATGCATCTCTGGCGTCTGAACGGATCACCGTGACCACCGCTGAGGACTTCAACGGCGCATTGGCGATCACCTATACGGCAACCGATGAAAAAGGCGCGGTGTCTGAAGAACCGGCGATCATCATCGTAAACGTGTTGCCTTTGCCGGAAGTGCCTGATGCGGAAGCGGATGCCCTTGAGGCAATAGAAAATACCCCCCGGTCCTACCTTGCGGCGGAATTGCTGGCCAATGACCGCGACGATGATGGCGATGCCTTTTACCTGATCGGGATCGAGCAGCCGCAAAACGGGCAGATCGATATTGAAATCCCGGCGCAGGATGTCCCGGTTCCTGCGGGTTTGCCGATTCTGACGGGTGGCTTATACAGTGCCACGTTGGCGGATGGGACCGCATTGCCAGACTGGGTGAGCATTGATCCCGCGACAGGTATCCTGACAGCGATTCCGCCCCTTGGCCTGCCATTTGATCTGGAAATTACGGTTTTCGTTGATGATGGCAGCACGCAGGCATCCGAGACGATTGAAATCCAGTTTGTCGCGCAGGACGTGGCTTTCACCTATACACCTGATGCTGGTTTCTCCGGCAAAGACACATTCAATTACTTTATTTCTGACGGGAAAGAAGGCGAAGACTCTGCCACGGTGACGATAGATGTCGCAGCCACTGACGATGGGCCCGTAGCGGTAAGCGATACCGTGCAGGGGCTGGAAGATACGGTAACGATCATTAATCCGGCAACGCTGCTTGCCAACGACGTCGACGTGGATGGCGATCCGCTCACGTTGACCTCCGTTTTGAATGCAATCAACGGCACCGTGGAATTGGTTGGCGGTGAAATCGTCTTTACGCCGACGCCGAACTTCGACGGGCAGGCATTCTTTGACTATGTGGTCACCGATGGCATTGACGGTGATGACACGGGCCGTGTGACGGTGAATGTGGTCAAAACCAATCAGGGCCCGGTTGCGGGCCTCGATGTGGTCAACGGTCTGGAAGACACGCCGGTCACGGTTGCTATTGCCGATTTGCTGGCGAATGACTTTGACCCCGAGGGCGAAGCGTTTGATTTCGTTTCCATTCAGGCGGTATCCGGCGATGTGCGGTCCTTTATTCTGCCCGGTGGCGAAATCCAGTTCGTGCCTGATGAGAACGTTTTTGGCACTTATGATTTCAACTATACGGTCAGCGACGGGCGCGATAGCGGCACAGGCGTTGTGCAAGTTACGTTTGCTGCTCTGAACGACGCACCGATTGCCAATCCCGATGGACCGTTTCAGGGGAGCGAAGACACCGATCTTGTCCTCGACTTTGCGGATTTGCTTGCAAATGACCGGGATGTCGAAGGAGATAGCTTCACGATCACCGGTATCGAAGAAGCGGACAATGGGACTGCGCAAATCGTCGGCGATGCGATCGTCTTTACCCCGCGCGAAGATTATTTTGGCAACGCTGGAGTTTCCTACATCGTGCGCGATGCGAACGGGGCTGAGAGCACAGGGTTTGTCGCGATTACGCTACTGCCGCAGAACGACTTGCCGATTGCCGTGTCTGACGCAGGTTTTGTGGTGACCGAAGACAGTTTCATTGACATTGATGCGGCTGTTCTGCTGGCCAATGACATTGACCCGGACGGCGACGCACTGACCTTCCTCGGGTTGGGCGGCGCCGTCCAGCAGGCAAACGGTCTTTGGCGGGTGACACCTTCCCAAAACGCGGTGGATGACTTCACCCTGAGCTATCAGATTGCAGATCCCAGTGGCTTTGTCGTGACCGGTACGGTCTCATTCAGCATCACACCTACGCCTGATGCGCCGGAGGCGGGCGACGATACCTTGACCGGCACTGAAGACGTACCGATTGATCTGCTGGTCGGTGACCTTTTGTTGAACGATCGCGATATAGATGGCGATGCGATTGTTCTTGATGAAATCGTGGCAACGAATGGTGTGACGGTGACATTGGACGGAGACGGCCGCCTCCTGATCACACCGGATGCAAACCGTTCCGGCGAAGCGACGTTTGATTACCGCGTGGCGGACTCAACCGGCCTGACGGATATTGCGCGGGTGACAATCAATCTGGCTGCGGTCAATGACGCCCCCCAGATCGGCGTCGTAGATGTGATCGAAGGCACCGAGGACACCGCGTTCAGCGCAACGCTTCCGGTAGATCTTTTCTCTGACGCGGAAGGTGACGCACTCTTTATCGACCTGCGCGGACCAGACGACACGCCGTTGCCGGATTGGGTAAACTTTGATCGTAATACCCTGACACTTTCCGGCACGCCGCCTGCCGATCTTGATGGTTCGATATTTCTTGAGCTTTTGGTCTCGGATGGGCAGATCGCCACCACACAACCCGTCGAGATCGCACTTGCGCCGGTAAATGACGCGCCGGTTGCGGTTGAGGATCAATTGGAAGGCGGCACGGATACAACGATAACCATTCCTGTAGTCACTTTGCTTGCCAATGATGTGGACGTAGATGGTGATAGCCTCGCGATTGTAAGCGTGGCAAATGGACCGGGCTTTACGGCGGTACTGGATGGCCTTGGCAATATCGTCATCACCCGTGACGTGACACTGCAAGGGCCGTTGGAGTTGACTTATACAGTGTCGGATGGCGTGCTCGAGGATAGCGCGATCGCCACAATTGACCTGGTCGCCGTGAGCAACACAGTGCCAACGATTGATGTGATCGAAGCGCAGATCAGCGCCGAGGATACGGAAATCGATCTCGCCCTGCCTGATAACGTCGCCAGTGATGTGGACGGTGATCCTCTGGCGCTGACACTCACACGGGCAGGCGGCACGGAAAAACCGGAATGGTTGTCATTTGATGCCACGACGGGCCGGATTACGGGAACACCACCGTCAAACTTCTTTGGCACCATCGCTTTGGCTTTGGTTGCGGATGACGGTATTGCAAGCACCTCACGAGATTTCGATCTTGTCATCACACCGGTCAACGATATTCCGGTGCTGTCTGCGCCTTTCTCCGACCGTTTCTCCTCTGAAGACACGGCCATTAATCTACAATTGCAGCAAGGTCTGATCACGGATGTGGATGGTGATCCGCTGACCTTCGATCTGCGCCTTGATGATGGTAATGCCCTGCCCGATTGGCTGGGGTTCGATGCAACGACACTGGCACTGACGGGTCTGCCACCGCAGAATTTTGCAGGCGATATCGACCTACGACTGTTTATATCTGATGGCACTGCTGAAATCTCTGATGACTTCACACTCAGCATCACCAATATCAATGATGCGCCGGTGCTCGATGCGCCGCTCAATGATGTAACTGAGGATGATGGCGGCGAGACATTGGCCACCGGTCAAGCTTTCGTAGTCACTGCGGAAACCGATAATTTCTCCGATATTGACGATGATGCGCTTGCCTTTGGCGCATTGCTTGGGGATGGCTCGGCGCTGCCGGAGTGGCTCAGCTTTGACGGAGTGGCGTTCTCGGGACGCGCGCCAAGAGACGCCGCTGGTGTTCTCGAAATCGAACTCAAAGCCACGGATGGTCAATTCGAAGTTTCCGATATCTTCACCTTAACCTTTGAAGACCGCAATTCCGGTCCGGTTGCCGGGGATGATGCTTTTGACGCGGTCATTCCCGACAGCGTTGAAATTCCGGTTGCACTCCTGTTGCAAAACGACACGGATTTTGACGGCGACGCGCTTTCCATTACGGAGGTCACAAGTTCCGCCAATGCGTCCGTGACGCTTCAGGACGGCGTCATCACATATGACCCTGGTGTCGATTTCGAAGGCTCGGACCAGTTCACCTACACACTCAGTGACGGAACGGACACTGCTACAGGAACCGTCACCATGAATGTGACCAACCCATATGACAGTGTTACCGAAGGCACTGGCGGCAGTGATCGCTACAACGGCGGTGACGGTAATGACTATATCGACGCAGGTGCCGGCAACGACAGGGTGTCAGGGGGCGCCGGCGCAGATACAATCTTGGGTGGTCTTGGACGCGACCGTCTCTTTGGCGGCGCAGGGGCGGACCTTCTGGATGGCGGCGATGACCGCGACACTCTTGTCGGGGATCTTGGAGCCGACACACTGATTGGCGGCGGCGGTAACGATACCCTTTACGGGGGCGAGGGCGAGGACTCGCTGCGCGGCGGCACAGGAAATGACCGGCTTTTTGGCGGCGAAGGATCAGACACGTTTTTCTATGAAAACGGGGACGGCCGTGACGCCATCTGGGACTATCAGGTATCACAGTCTGGCGCGCGCGGGTTTATTCCTGGCGATCAACTGGCGTTGTCCGTCGAAGGTGTCGAGAGTTTTGCCGACCTGCTGGCCATTGCCGAAGAACGTAACGGCGGCGTGTTCTTCGACTTTGGAAATGGCGACTCGGTCTTCCTTCGCGGTACTCAGCTTGCAGCGCTGGATAGTGATCAGTTTTCGTTCTACTAAGGTGAAGCTGGTCGGCTGACCGGGGTAAAGAGGACGAATAGTGCGGACCGTAAAAAGCCCATATCGCGTCGCGACCGCGCGTTTGAAACGCACGTTCCTGCTGGTGGGCGTGTTCAGCGCCATCGTGAATATCCTCATGCTCACAGGCCCAATGTTCATGTTGCAGGTCTATGACCGGGTTTTGTCGAGCGGATCGATTGCGACGCTTCAGGGCCTCTTCATTATCGTGGTGGTTTGCTATGGATTTCTTGGACTCTATGACTTCCTGCGGACGCGGTTGTTGTCGCGCGCGGCGTACCGCCTGGATCAGGATGTAGGAAAATACGCGTTTGACGCTTGGGTGCGGTCCGGGCTGAGCAATGACCTTGGCACGCAACGGCCCTTGGTTGATCTATCCGTCCTGCGCGGGTTTCTGGCCAGCCCGGCGATGCTCGGATTTTTTGATCTGCCGTGGATTCCATTGTACCTTGCCGTAGTATTTTTTGTTCATCCATGGCTTGGGTGGCTGGCTTTGGCAGGGGCTATTGTCGTTGTGGTTGCAGCTCTGTTGAACCAATGGGCGACGCATCGGCATTTCGCGCGCGCCATGGGCATGGATGGGGCGGAGGCGGCTTTTGTCGAACAAAGCCACCGCACGGGGGAGGCCCTTGTTCCTTTGGGGATGTTGCAAAAGGTCCGCTCCCACTGGCAGAGCATGCATGCGCGCAGTCTCGCCACCGGACAGGTCGGTGGCGACCGTGCCGAGGGTTTTGCAGCGTTCTCCAAGTCGTTTCGTCTGCTCTTGCAGTCCTCACTTCTGGGTCTTGGTGGGTATCTGGCGTTGCAACAGGAAATATCCGCCGGGATGATCGTCGCGGCATCCATCATTGCCGGCCGCGCGTTGGCCCCCATCGACCAGGTCATCGGACAATGGCGCAATGTGGTGCGCAGCCGCGAAGCACACCGGCGATTGGGTGAGGCTCTTTCCGGGTCAGCTGCACCGGAAAAACGCACCTCCTTACCAGATCCAAAAGGACATCTGGATGTTTCCGGTGTGACAAAGTTCCCTCCGGGGTTAGGTCATAGGGGCGACGTACCCCCAATGCTGCAAAACCTGTCTTTCTCATTGGAACCCGGCGACGGGCTGGGTGTCATTGGACCAAGTGCCTCGGGGAAAACCACGCTGGCGCGAATCCTTGTTGGGGCATGGCAGCCCGACGCAGGCGAAGTGCGCCTTGACGGCGCGACGTTAAGTCAATGGGAGCCCGATCAATTGGGTCGCTTCATTGGATACTTGCCGCAATCCATGGAACTGCTGGCTGGTACGATCCGGGACAATATTTGCCGATTCAGCCCTGATGCCGAGGATGCTGCGATCGTACAAGCCGCCCAGATGGCAGGAGTCCACGAGATGATACTGCAATTGGCAGACGGCTATGAAACACGGTTGGACTATGGTGTGCCTCCGTTGTCGGGCGGTCAGATGCAACGCGTAGGACTGGCGCGCGCGGTGTATGGCCTACCCAAACTTGTGATCCTTGATGAGCCAAATGCCAATCTGGATGCGACCGGCGACGAGGCTCTGGCTTCCGCTATTGCCGGTTTGCGTGAAGCGGGATCCGTGGTGATTGTCATGGCACACCGTCCCAGTGCGATCGCAGCAGTCAACAAATTGATGGTTCTTAACAGCGGAAAGGTCGCAGACTTTGGCGAAAAGGCAGAAGTCTTGCGGCGGGCAACCCGGCCCACCAGCGGTCAGAGTCAAACAGCGCAATCAAAGGAACAGAGCATTGACCGGACAGGCTGATCCTTACGGCGATACACCCCTGCGCACAGCGCTGCGATGGCCTGCGGTTTTGGGGGTCATCGCCTCACTGATCATGGTCGGGGCAGGTGTTGGTTGGGCGCAATGGACCAAGATTAACGGAGCGGTCATTGCGTCGGGTTCGGTTGTCGTGCGTGGCAAGCCCAAGTCCGTGCAGCATCTCGATGGGGGCATTGTAGAAGAAATCCTAGTGCAGGATGGGGACAGGGTCCGGCGCGGTGATCCCTTGGTACGGCTTGACGCTGTTTTGTTGAGCGCAAACCTTGATATTTACCGCACAAGGCTCGCAGAAGCCCTGGCCCGACATGCAAGACTGGACGCTGAACGTAGTGGCGCGGAGACAGTGGAATTCGGTGCTGCCTCCGACCTGCTACAGGGGCAGGCCCTGGACGCCAGCCAACGCGGGCAGGTCGAGATTTTTTCGTCACGCCGCGAAGTACAGAAAGGGCGGTATGAGCAGCTGGCTGAAAAAGTGCGGCAATATGGCAATCAGGCAAATGGAACCAGCGCATTGAAGGCCGCGAAAGAAGATCAATTGGATCTGATCGGACAGGAACTCAAAACGATGCAGGACCTGGCCGACAAGGGTTTGACCCGCGAAAGTCAGGTTCTGGCGATCCAGCGCAGCCGCGCTGACCTTCTCGGCCAGGTTGCCGAGCACGAAAGCGAACTGGCGCGGATCGTGAATTCAATTCGGGACACGGAACTGGAGATGTTGCTCCTGGATATGCAGTTCAAAGAAGAAGCCGTAACTGAATTGCGCGAGGTGCGGACCCAGATCGAAGAGTTGACGCAGCAAATCATATCCACAGAAAAACAACTGGAGCGAGTCGATGTGCGCGCGCCTGTGGATGGGACCGTGCATGAAATGCAGGTTGTGACCGTTGGCGGCGTGGTGGCCCCGGGCGCTGTCATCTTACAGGTCATCCCAACGGGCGACGGCTTGCAATTTGAGACACAAGTTAACCCGGCGGCTATTGATCAAGTCTATATTGGCCAGAATGCGACGCTGCGCCTGACCGCGTTCAACCAACGAACAACGCCTGAACTCAAGGGAACGGTCTCCGGTATTTCACCTAATACGGTGACTGATCCGACCACAGGCATGGTGTTTTACCGCGCATTGTTGAGTGTATCACCAGAAGAAATTGCGCGGCTGGATGGTTTGGAAATTGTACCCGGAATGCCTGTTGAGGCTTTCATGCAAACCGGCGAACGCAGTGTATTGAGTTACCTGACCCGCCCTCTTCAGGACCAGTTGGACCGGGCCTTCCGAGAGGAATAGGGCTGTCCCCTTGCACCACGCGTCAGCAGATGACCTTGATACAACAGGTCTCAAACCTGCCATGCTCCTGCGGGTCACCTAAGGCAGGTTTCTCGATCCTGAAGCTCGATCGGCAGGCGTAGGATTGATCCGGTCCAACTGGGAATTGCGCTCGGTGTTACGTTGCTGCAATCCAGCCGCGTCATATGGCATCTTCCGTGTTAAATCTTACGGCAGGGCAAACATTGACGTTAAGACCGATTTTTCGAATTTGCCAACGACGCCTTTGTTGTTGGCGTCGTTTGTCCGCAAGGTACCGCGACTGGAACGAGGGGCAGACCCTACTCGCGTCTTTATGTTCCCGGTAAAAGGCGAGACCGGAAGGGTGCACGCGGCAAATCCGTTGTGAATCTTGCATTTTCTGACCTTGCCGCAACGAGATGCAGTCAATGGCTTCGATTCAACCCACGATTTGTTGATCCTTGCAGACGACACATATAAGCTGTCTGCGGAGAGTTATGGGAAGGGTTGCGATTCATCGTGAGAGTCGTGATCAGTCCACTATACTGAAAGAGTGGGAAAAAAGTATTAATTTGGTGTGGGTCGCCTCGCGACTTTCTGTTACATTGAGCGCCGATGTTAAAGGGATTTTGATTATGAAGTATTTATTTGGTTCAGGCGCGGCTCAACTGCGTCAAGGCATTGTAACAATGGTGCTGGCAGCAGGTATGATGTGTGGCGCTGGTGTTGCGCAGGCGGCAACAATAGGCAGTGTGATTGTTGGTGACGTAATTTACGAAGAAACCAGCCTGGATGTCATTGCAGATGACACTTTTATCGAGGCATCAGCTTTTAACTCCGATACAGTATTCGTCTCCGCTTTCCTTGACGGGTCGAGCAATGCCGTCCCTGGCCTTTTCGGCATTGATGCTGATCTTGACATCACAGACATCAACTTCTTTCCGGTTCTGCTCGGCGTGGCGCATGATGTTTCGGTGGACACCGGGGCGGACACCATCAGCATTCTTTACAAACTTAGTGAAAATACCCTGAGTTTCGATCCTTTCGCCTTGGCCGTCTTGTTCTTCGACGATGGCGTGTTTTCTGATCCGTTTAACTTCACAGACGTCGATTTTGCATTCGCGGATCTGAAAATTTACGGTGCGACAAGTGCGAGCGTTGTTCCGCTGCCTGCGGGTCTGCCCTTATTGCTGGTAGGGCTCGGGGGATTTGCGGTGGCCCGCCGTTTTAAAAAACGTACCCCCAGTTAAGATTTGGGCGGGCCACGAAACGTAAAAGTTCTTGCGATGCCTGCCCCATCCTATGACTTCCGGTGCTGACCGCTTGCCAAGCAAGGGTGAACGGCGCTGCCCGTGCGTTTAAACACACGATCAAGAAGTGTTCGGCAGTGGCCCCAGTACTGGCAGCGCGTGTCTGAAGTAACCGGTCTGACAACCAAAAACCGATGCTTGTCTTTGGCTCAAAATAGGTGCTGGCCATAACTTGTACCTGCCAATCACTCACGCCTTACTTACTGTTGAAACATTGCGGCGAAGGTCTTGTTTCAGATACGCGACAGTCCAGCGCCGCAAGTTTCCTCCAGCAAGGGTTTTTTCATATCCGATTGAGGCAAATGGTTACGGCACCGATCAGAGACTCCGGGCACTGGCGGCCGCGATTGCGTGTTTTGCCCTCCGTTTTCACCTGAAATTGTCATGACAAGGGTTGATAGAGCAGTTTCACTGCACACCCATTTTTGCACGTTCCCCGAAAAAATCCTTACACCTGTGGTTGAATTTTCCTATTTTGGCACATGCGGGAACCTTGTTCTCTTTGCGAAATGAATAGGGGCCGTCGAGCGCCGTTGCGCTGTTGTACAATCTGCAGGGGCTTTGCAAACCAGCAATAATTCATTGCAAAAAACGTTTTACCAGAAGGTTTTTTGCATGTGCCAAAAGCTGATCATCGGCGCGCGACAGTCTCAGTATTTCGGTGGATAACTCTGAAAAATCCAATTCAACGGGGCTTTTGTCGTGAACGTTTTGGAAAGAAATTCATGAAAAAAAACTTTCACAGCTAGTGCTAGGAGCGAATCAAATGTCGATTGTAATGCGTATTTATTTGGGAATGGGTGCAATGATTGCATTGGTTCTCGTTGTCGGGGGCTTTGCCTCTTTCCAGACGAACAACATCGCGAACACCTTTGTCGAGTATCGTAAAACGGCGCGGGAAAGCTTGCTCGCGGGCGATATCATGGAAGATATGTTCGAGGCGCGCTTGGCAGCTGGCAAGTACCGGCTCGTCAAAGATGAGAAATACCTCGACGTCCTGCGGGAAAATGTCGCCGAAATCACCGTGCTGGAAGCGGAACTTCATGACATGATGACGGGATATGAGGGGTTGGACAGCCTTGATGAGATCCCGGTTATGCTGGAAGAATATCAACAAGCGATGGATCAGGCTTTCGTATTGCAAAACCAGCGAGACGCGCTGGTTGAGGCAACCGAGACAACAGGCCTCAAGGCACGACAGCAGTTGTCGGAAGTGATGGAAACGGCGCTGCTCGACAATGATGCCCAGGCGAGCGCAGCTGCCGGACAGGCGAGTACCAACCTGATGTTGGCACGTTTTTATCTTGAAAAGTTTCTGGTCGACAATTTGCCAGAAGATGCAATCCGGTCCACCGAAGAAGTCGAAGCCGCCCGCGTTGGTTTGACCCGCCTGTTGGGGGAGCTGCAGAACCCGCGCCGACGCGAGTTGACACAGGCCACCATGGCGGATCTGGACGCCTTTGATGCTGCCTCGTCAGAGGTCGCAGAGGTAATCAAAGCCCGCAACGCGCACTATGACCGAATGGACGAAATTGGCCCCGAAGCGCTGCTGCGCGTCGAAGCGGCGGTTGATGCCGTTGTTGATCAGCAAAACACGCTTGGGCCAGCCGGTGCCGCCCTCGCGCAACGCGCCATCTTTGTGGTCTCTGTCTTCGTAGTGGTCGGCGCGGTTATCGGCGGTCTGCTTGCGTTCTTTACCGGACGGATCATCGCAATGCGTCTGAATACGATTACCGAAGGCATGAGCGAGTTGGCCGACGGAAACCTTGATGTCGACATTAAACCTAGCGAGGACAAGCACGAAATTGGCAAAATGACGAATGCCATGGTGGTGTTTCTGGACAACGCTCGCAAAGCGCGCGATCTGGACATTGAGGTCAAAGAGAAAGAGAAACAGGAACGCGAACGCGAGGAAGCAGACCGGGCAAAAGAAGCCGAGTTGGAAGAGGAACGTCGCGCGACCGAGAAACGCGAACGCGAAGTTGAACGTGCTCGCATGGAAACGCTCCAGAACTTCCAACAGGATATGGAGCGGGTCTTGGGTGACGCTGCGTCCGGCAACTTCTCCAACCGCATGTCAGATGATGTAGAGGACGAAAGCCTGGCAGGACTTGCAAATGTGATCAATCAGTTGCTGGAAGCCACCGAATCCAACATCGCGGACGTCGTCAGCAGCATTGGAGAATTGGCAAAAGGGAACCTTGGTATCCGCATAGAAGGCGAACGAGAGGGTGCATTTGAGCGGATGCAGAATGATTTCAACGAGGCTCTGACATCTTTGGCGCAAACCATGGGCAAGATCATGAACAGCGGCCAGAGTGTATCATCCACATCAGCTGAACTGGAAACGTCGTCTCTTGGTATGGCCCGGCGTGCGGAAGACAGCGCCGCCGCTGTTGAAGAAACCTCGGCAGCCGTTGAGGAAATCACGGCCAGTATCCACCAAGTGGTCACAAACGCGAAGACAGCGAATGAAGCTACTCAAAAGGTTCGCGAAAGTGCTGACAGAACACGTGAGGTCTCGAACAAGACGGAGGCTTCCATAAACGCGATGACAGAAGCTTCGGCTCAGATCACGCGCGTGGTCAAAGTGATCGAGGATATTGCTTTCCAAATCAACCTACTTGCCCTCAACGCTGGTGTGGAAGCTGCACGAGCCGGAGAGGCGGGTCGCGGCTTCTCCGTGGTTGCTTCTGAAGTCCGTGCTCTGGCGCAGCGCTCCCAAGAGGCGGTGCAGGAAATCAGCCAGGTCATTGATCAAAACACCCAAAGTGTCGAGGCGGGCGTCGAACAAGTTGGCCTGTCACGTGAAGCTCTGGAGGGGATTATTTCTGAGGTCGAAGTCGCATCAGATCAAATTTCTGACATTGCAAAGGCCGTTGAGGAACAATCGATGGGCATTGGCGAGGTCAATACCGCCATCCGATCAATCGATTCAACTGCGCAGACAAACGCAGCGGCTTTGGAAGAAATGACCGCCTCCAGTGTTTCTTTGAGCGAAGAAGCAACAAGTTTGGCTGACGCTTTGCGCCAATTCTATGGTGTTTCTTTGGACAAGGCGGAAACCGAAACGAGCAAAACTGTCAAGCCGGAAAGCCAGACTTCCAAGCCATCCCCGGCTCCTGCGAAAGCAGCGGTCGCTGGTGGCAGCGCACAGCCGTCACATGATGGATGGGATGAGTTTTGAGCAATTTGAGCGCGCGGGAGGGTTTAGTCCTCCCGCGCCCTTTTTTCGATAAATGAAAGGCACAAATATGTCTGACACTGATGTACTCGCCCGTTCGCAGTCCATGGAATACCTATCCTTCCAAGTCGGCGGTGAAGACTATGCAATCGACATCAGGCTCGTGCGCGAAATCCGAGGTTGGACGACACCATCGCCTATGCCGGATGCGCCGGCCTTTGTGCTTGGTGTTATCAACCTGAGAGGGGAGGTGTTGCCCCTCTTGGATCTTGCGGCGCGCCTGGGGTTAACCACCCAGGATGCCACAGAAAGAAATGTCACGATTGTAGCAGAAGTGGACAACGGTCAGATTGGTTTGCTGGTTGATGCCGTCTCCGACATTGTTGTGTTGTCTGAAGATGACATGCAACCTGCACCAGACATTGCAAACGCAGGCCAGCAGTCTTCGGTTCGAGCACTTACTTTCATTGGGGAGGAAACTGTCAGAATTCTTGATCTCGAAGCCATATTGCCAATGATGAATGCCGCACAAGACCAAACCTAAAGCCAGCTTCTGTCTCAAAAAAGGTCATCGGAAAAGCATCTAGTCAAAAAGTATTTTTCGCGCGCAGATTTCGGCGGATCTACCTGAATGAGCGTTTTGAGTGCTTATTGCTCAAGGCTTTTTTGGTTCCCGGTTCATTAAGGTGCAAGCAACCGGCGGTATGTATGGTCTCGTTGGTATTCTTTGTTTCTTGCGTTCTCTGCCAGGCCTTTTTTGGACGCTCTTAGCTTTTCTGCTGCGCGTAGGCGGAAACATCATCTTTGTTCGGTAGATCTTTCACGTCAATTTTTTTCAATTGATGCCATCGTTGATCTTGAGAGGTTTAGTTTTGCGTCCAAAGCAAATCCATGCTCGGCCAAATCGAAGTCAGCGCTGAGCGGTGGCATGTATGAACTATGCGACGGTGCCTGCGTGCGGGAGTGCAATTTCACTCTGTGGCACCGAGTCTATTTGAGGGGCCGCGGGATGGCGTGGTCATAGTAAAAAACGGGTTTTTCAGCTCAGATGTTTAGCATATCTAATCGCCAAGCTTCGGCACCAAGCCGTGTCTTGACACAATGCATCTATGGCTGCTTTTGCTCGCTGCCATCGGTGGCGAATGTGCGCTGACCACTGCGTTTCATATGTCAAACCTCTTAGGGCGGTGACAAAGAGTTGCTGATTTGGATTGGAGGTGGTCCGGCACGCAGAAGTATTGTTTTATGGCAGAACGGATTGATAAAACCCGAGCGAGATTCTCCGCCGATCAACATGCCCGCGTCGACGTTTCTTGTAACTGGAATGGCTGACGGCTGTTCTTGACGTTACCTGGGAAGCCTTCGAAGCAACAGTGTGCGACGTCAGGCGCAGAGTTTTGTTTGACATTGCTGTACGGCTAGATTTCGTCGGTGGTAATGAGTTTCGACATTCTGCTCTGCGTCATCACCTACTAACACAGCTTAGAAGTTGTTGCGGTTTTGACGCGTCCCCACCGAAGGAAAAAACCTAAAATGTCGTATTCTGATCCATGATCAATCTCCGCCGGAGCTCTGTGCTTTTGGTTCACTAGGTAACGTCGCTTACGTGCCAAAAGTTACAGAACTGACCTTGTTCGCCAGCAAGTCGTATCGGAGATAAACTTTGCAGGTGCGCGAAAAAAGGGAGCATGAATGGTCCCTTGTGCCAACTGTTGTCCGATCAGATATTGAGCATTTCAAATGCCCAGTCAAAGAAAGACAGCATGGGGCTACCGAGAATATACCACAGCAACGTCGACAAAAGCACATTTCCATAGCGTCATCACATACGAAACCCCTTAACAAGTTACAAAAGAAGCCGGGTATCAGCGAGAGGTGGCTTGTTCACGACATACGTGGCGACGAGATATTGCCCCAACTCGAGACCGCAAAGCACTCGGTTCGGGTAATTTCCGGTTCGGCACCAAACGCGAAACGACTCGTCGCCATGACAATCTACTTGTAATTTCTGCTCAGCCAAGTGCGGTCCAATCGATACCGCCGCATCGATCAGAACATTTTTTCCTAAGGCAAGCTCAATTGAGACATCCGTCCCCCGTCGATTGCATAAATCTGCCCAGTCACAAATCCGCTTTCTGCCGCTGCCAAAAAGGCGACCAAGGCTGCAACTTCACTAGGGTCGCCTGATCGTCCGACCGGGTGAATTCTGCCAATTTTGGTGCGAAAACTGGCTGGATATTCCATTGAGCCTATGAAGCCCTCATTGAGGTTTGTATCGATCCAACCGGGCGCCACAGCGTTGCAACGTACGCCTTCAGTACCGTGGTCGACAGCCACCGCGCGCGTTAATCCATGAAGTCCGGCTTTGGATGCGCAATAGGCTGCATGCGCCGAGTTGCTCCCCAGACCTTCAATTGACCCCACGTTTACAATACGACCACCTGTTTTTCGTAAATGAGACATTGCTGCTTTGATGATCAGAAAAGGGGCGGTCAGATTGATCATCAGAGTCCTGTGCCAGTCTTCCAGCGATATGTCTTCGATTTTGGATTCTTGCATCACGCCTGCATTGTTTACAACCACATCCAGGCCGTCGAGAGCGTCTCGCGCCGCAAGTGGCAACCCGCAGGAATATTCGGTGTTGGTGAGATCACCCGGCAGATGGGCGTCAGCTTCGACGCCGGTGACATCGCGATCTGCAACTGCAACGATTGCGCCAGAACTCCGCAACAGTCTCGCTATTGCGGAACCAATGCCCCCGGCGGCCCCGGTCACCAATGCACGTTTTCCTGAAAAATCCAATTTTCTCCTGCCTTTTAAAACGATGCGATGGGTGCCCCGAAGAGTGCTTCATCCGGTACTATTCCAAGGCCAGAGCCTTTGGGCAGGGCGATGTGGCCATTGACGATCTTAACGCCATCATTCTGGTCGTAGTGGCCGTCGATGTAGGGTTGCGCAAGCCAAACGCCCTCCAACAAGCGTGGGTTTACTGTTGCACCGATATGCACGCAGGCAGCCGCAATGATGTCGCCACCCCAGCTGTCGTCGCAGGTGTGCGGGAGCGCGCGTGCTTCACAAATATCGCGCACGGTTCGCATGGGGTGCAGACCTCCGATGCGGGTTACTTTCATACCGAAACCGTCGACGAGCTCAGACCCAACGGCGTTAATCACGGTCGCGACGTCAACCGAGCTTTCGTCCAGATAGACTGCATGTTGGACTTGAGCGCGAATTTTTCGCAAGTCATCCAGTGTATTGCAGGGTTGTTCCAAGATGAACGGGATTTGCGACAATTCGCGGCTCACCCGCAATGCATCTCGAGTGTTCCAGCCGCGATTGGCATCAACCGCCAGTCGCACGCCGGTGCTTCTCACGCCTTGCCAAACTTTGCGGATCGTTTCAATATCCAGTTCGACCGGGCGACCACCGACTTTGATCTGCAAACGAGGATATCCCTCTGCTTGTTTTTCAATTGCCAGCCGCGCGATTTCATCCGGCGCGCCGACGCCGGTGGCATAATAAGAAGGTACGCGATTTGTCGACGCCCCACCAAGCAGAGCGCTAACGCTCATTCCCAGAGCCCTACCCAGCGCATCATGGCCGGCGATATCTATCGCAGCCTTGGCGTAGTTGTGCCCATTCAGCAACCCGGCCATGCGACGCTGGAGGGTCAGTGGCAAAACGTCAGTGCCAATTAATCCCGGGGCCATTTCGCACAGCGCTGCCCTCGCGCCTCTCGCGTGGGCTTCAGCATAGGTTGGACCGACGGGACAGGTCTCGCCCCAGCCGACAACGCCATTCTCCAAGACAATTTTGACCAGCGTGGTTTCCAACTTCCAAACCTCGGCATTCGCCATGGTATAGGGGCCGTTCCTGACGGGGAGGTCATGTTTGAAAACGTGAATTTCCTTGATGATCATCGTCGCGTTGGCTTTCCCGTCTGACGGTCTGGATGCGAAGGTTTATCCGCACAGACAGATTTCGGTCTGGCGACGTCAGGTAAAAAGATTGAGCGAAAACTGTCGTTGCCGCCCAATCATGTCATTTCTTGCAGGGCGTTATTCTGCAGGGGCACCTGCTGGTTTGTGCATGACACCAGCTTTTTCACGTTTGCCATCACGCCACAGTGCTTTTGCCAGAGCCACACACATCAGGCCCATCACCATGGTAAAGGGCAGGGCACCGATGATCATGGCATTGCGCAGCGCATCCATCGGGTTGTTTTCGCCTGCCGCCAGGATTAGCGTGCCGATCACAGCCGTCAGAATGATACCCCAGATTATCTTGTGTTTGTTGCCGACTTCCTGCTCGCCGCCGGACATGATCGTATTCATCACAAGGATGCCTGAGTCCGCCGAAGTCACAAGGAATGTCATGATCAGTACAACACACATGATTGTAATCGCTGACAACAAACCGTCGCTGATCATCTGTCCCAAAGTGACAAACAGTTTCGCGGTGTTGGACGCAGCAATAATGGTCCCATCCGCACCACCTGTCAGCTCCAGATCAATCGCTGTGCCACCTAGAATGGTCATCCAGGCAAAGCAAACCATGGCAGGCGCGACAACACATCCCAGGATGAACTCACGTACGGTACGACCTTTGGAAATCCGCGCCAGAAACAGGCCGACGAAAGGTGAGAAAGCAATCCACCATGCCCAATAGAAGGTTGTCCAACCCGCTTGCCAGCCAAACTGACGCCCTTGATTGCCAGCCTCATAAACGGCAGCCAGTGTTTCAGGGGGCAGGGCTGCTGCATCTCCTTCAAGTCCAGACACAAACCCGTCAAAACTGCCCCAAGGATTTGTTGCACCTGCATAAAGCTGATCCGCGACCGGTCTTGCCGCTTCGGGCAGGGTTGATGCAAACGCGGTTGTATCCTGTGGTCCCCACGCCCCAAAGCCCAGTGACATGAAATTGATGAGATAGTCTATGAACGCTAGCCCGTAACTCGACATGGCAAAGGCAAAAGAGCCAAAGATCACGAACGTCATCAGCAGCACGAAAGACAAAACGAGGTTGAGGTTGGACAGGTACTTCACACCCCGTCCCACGCCCGAGACCGCCGAGATGATCGACATGCCCATGATGACCACGAGACCGGCGACAAGACCGACCTTGCCGGGCACAGGTGCTTCGCCTTCGGTAATGTTCATCATCCAGTCCATGCCTGTGATGGCGTAGAGACCGTCAATGAACTGGCTCACACCATAACCGATCGTTACCGATACGCCCAGAATTGTCGCGACCACTCCAAGGACATCCACGATATGGCCCAGAACGCCATTCATCGCCTTGCCAAAGAGCGGGGTGAGTGCGGAACGAATAGTCAACGGCATGTCGCGCGTGTAGGCGTAATAGGCCAAGGACAGGCCTGTCACGACATAAATGGCCCATGCATGAAACCCGTAATGCGCAAATGTGTAGCGCCAGGCCGATTGCAACGCATCTTCTGTATTGCCTTGGACGTCACCTGCAATGACCACCGGGTTCGAGCCCCAGAGTCCCAAGGGTTCGGCGGTCGCAAAGACCATTAGACCCACACCCAAACCCGCTCCAAACATCATTGAAAACCAGGAAAAGTTCGAAAACTCGGGTTTTTGCCCCGGCGTTCCCATAACGCGGGCACCGGTTTTAGGCAGGATTGCGATTGCGATCAGAAAGATCACGAAAATTCCGACTATATAGATGTAGAATGTGTTGAACACTTCCAGCAATTGACTGTTGAGGCTGCCTAGCGTGCCATTGGCGTTTGCCGGGAAAAGTAGAGCCCAAAGCACAAGTGCGACCATAATACCTTTGGAAATCAGGGCGATGGGAAGGCTGTTGTCTTTGTAAAAGCCCTCATCCTGCGTCTTGATGTCCAAATCCGTGAAGGGTGGTTTTATTGACATAATTTCCTCCGTTTCCGTTGGTTGCTGGCAATTTCTACAGTTCTGCGCCTGCTTTCATTTCTTGCCATTTGAGAAGCGCATATGCGCTGGGTTTCGTTAAGAATAATGGGGGGAGTCTGGTGGGGGCCGGCGCTGCAAGCGCCCTGTCAAGACGCTGGGATTTTGTCTGTGTGGCGAGTTCCGCCGCCAGCATTCCGGACAGCGTGCCGCGTGTTGTGCCTAGTCCATTCTGACAGCAAGCCGAATAAAGATCGCTTTCCAATTCTGTTACGACACTGACGTTATTACGACTAAGACAAAGGCGCCCACCCCAGCGATATTGCATCTCCACGTCATGCAGCATTGGGAAGCGTGCTTGAAATGCGCGATCATGATCCCGTTTGACTGACTGCATGCGATCTTCCGTGACCTCCATACTTGGCTCAAAGGTAAAGCGATTGCGCACGACAATGCGATCACCGTCAAGGCTGGAGATCCGGCGTACCGTCGTCCCCATGGGATCAGCCGGTGTTAACCCCCAAATCGACTGACCCCCGAGCCTTGCAGATTCATCTGCAGTAAGTGTCCGGGTCATTGATGCGTAGGTGAAGACATGCATCAATTGGTTTTTCAGATATCCGAAACTGTTGAGATGCCCGTTCACGGCGAGAATTACTTTTGCCGCCTTCACCGAACCGCTTGGTGTGCTTGCTGTCCAAGTGCCGTTCCGTTCCAATCGGATCACGGGGCTGTTCTCATAAATCTGCACCCGGTTTGACGACAATCCCTTGGCGACGCCACGCACATAGGCTGCAGGCTGAATCATGGCGGTTCCGGCCGTGAACAGTCCGCTGCAGTAATAGCTGGTGCCGGTCAGGGCCTTCATTTCGTCGCTGTTCAACAGCTCATACGGCTCACCCATGGCCGCGAGGTGTTTGGCGTACGCCCGGTTGTGCTTGTCGCCTTTTGCGGTTGCCGCGCCGTTTACTTTTCCGCTCTGACTGAAGACCTGCTGTCCCAGCCCGAAATCGGACGCCATTTGCGCGGCAAAATCAATAGCGTAACGATTGTCTGAGGTGAGGGTCATATCATGGTCCACAGCGCCGCCATAGTCGGAAGATGTCAAATCATGCGGCAGGTCGATCATGAACCCGGAGTTTCGCCCTGCTGGTCCGTCTGCGACGCGGCGTGCTTCCAATACGACGATGCGATCGGTCGGGCAGAGTTGCGAAAGGCGCCGCGCGGCAGCCAACCCGGCAAAGCCGGCACCAATCACCAACCAATCAGATTTGACATCTTGCGTGAGCGGACAGGCAGGCTGTGGCGCATCCAATATATTGTTCCATGCAGCCGGACCAGGGTCCACGGGTAACTTGCTGACCTCAATCCGGCTCATACTAGTGGTCCTGATTCAACGCGTCTGCGGGGGGTATTTCACGTTCCCTGCGCGCAATATAGTCTAGCAGCGCCTCATCTACTGCTGGATCAAGTTTGGGTTCCTCATATTCATTGAGCAGATCACGCGCCCTTGTGAGTGCACGCTTATTGATCTCCACAGCACCATCCGCCTCCCATTGCTCGATAGAATTGTTGTCAAACATTTCAGGCATGAAAAACGCCTGTTGGAAGTTTTCCAAGGTATGTGGATGCCCAAGATAGTGCCCGCCAGGGCCAACGTCGCGCACGGCCTGCAACGCCTCTTCGAAATCGTTCCAATTGATACCTGAAACCATCCGGTGGCCCATGGCGCATTGCTCCGCGTCCACGATGAATTTCGCCATCGAACAGTGCATACCTGCTTCGTTCCATCCAGCCGAGTGCCAAATGTAGTTTGCGCCCGACATCAGCACAGCCATCATCGTGCTGGCACTTTCATATCCCGCTTGTGCATCAAAGGTCTTGGCACCACCCAACGTGTTCGAGGTCCGCCACGGAACGTCATAATACCGTGCCATCTGGCCAATCATCATGTTCATCAGGCTGATCTCGGGCGTGCCCGCCATCGGAGCACCAGACTTCATTGAAACGGTGGAAAGGTAATGCCCATAGATTGCGGGTGTGCCCTTCTGGACGACTTGCGTGTAGGCCAAACCGCTCAGCGCTTCGGCGTTCAACTGCGCCACGGTGGGTGCCACACCAGCAGGTGTGTTGGCCCCCCCCAGGACAAAGGGTGAGCACAGCACAGGTTGATTGTATCTTGCGAAAGCACGCATCGCGCCGAGCATGGTTTCATCCCAGACCAGAGGCGAGTTGCCATTGCAATTACCTGTCACAACCGGGTTGTTCATCATGAACTCCTGGCCAAACAGAATAGCGCACATCTCCATAACGTCCTCCGCGTTCTTGGGGCTGGTGGTCATGCCCATGAACGTCTTGTCCGAGTGCTTCATCGATGAATAGGTGATGCGTAAATGTCGTTGGCTGATCGGATGGTCGTAAGGTTCGACAATATGATGCGCGGACGAATGGATCGCAGGCAGCATATGGCTGAGTTTGTGGAAATTTGCGAGATCATCAAGCGTAGGGTTGCGACGTTTGTCATCGAGGTCGCGCAGATAGGGAGCCCCTGTCATCGGCACAAAGATCGAGTGGTCATTGCCAAAGGGCAGGTTATTTACCGGGTTACGCGCGTTATAAGTAAAGCTTGCCGGGATGGAGCGGATCAATTCGCGGATCAGGCCACGATCCAGATGCACGGTTTCACCACGCACATCAGCGCCGGCACGTCTCCAGTCCGCGAGCGCTACAGGATCGCGAAAAACGACACCAACATCTTCGAGTATGGCAAGGGATGCGCCGTCAATCCGTGCGACTTGCTCTGCACTCATGGGCTCCACCAGAGGAATACCACGTTTCAGTGCGGGCAGCATATTGATGTCGCGTTTTTGACGCACTGCCTTGCGCGCACCGCGTCCACGCCGGGTTTTTCCTACGGCTTCAACGTTCATTCGACAGCGTCTCCTTCGGACGGATCGGTCAGATCGATCCAAATCGTTTTCAATTCTGTAAATTGATCGTGGGCATGAATGCCATTGTCGCGCCCCCCAAAACCGGATTGTTTGTACCCCCCGAACGGTGTCGAAATATCACCTTCGCCATAGCAATTCACCGTGACAGTGCCTGCTCTTATGTCGCGTGCGGCACGAATGGCGTTGCGGGTGTTGGCGGTGAACACGCTGGCTGAGAGCCCGTATTCGGTCTGATTGGCGATCTCGATGGCTTCGTCATTTGATGCGGCGTCAATCACGCTAAGGACCGGTCCAAAAATTTCGTTCTTTGCTTTTGGATCATCCTTGGCGACATGATAGATCACCGGCGACACAAACGGCCCGGTGCCTTTATCTTTCTTTTCCAGAAAACTGCGCACCTTTTCGCAATGCTCCGCGTCGATTAAGGCACCGATATGTATGCCCGGATCTAGCGGATCCCCGGTTTGCCAATCCCGCAACCGCGCCTCGATCCGTTTCATCAGGGGTGCCTTGACATTTTTATGGACAATCAACCGCGAAGTGGCGGAACAATTCTGACCTGCGTTCCAGAACGCCGCATTGACCACATGTCCGGCAACGGAATCGAGGTTTTCCGCATCGTCAAAAACCACAGCAGGGTTCTTGCCACCGCATTCCAAAACCACCTTCTTGAGGTTGCTGTCTGCCGCATAGCGCAAGAAACGTTTGCCGGTTTCTGTTGAGCCCGTGAAGCTGACCATATCCACATCCATATGCAATCCGAGCGGTGCGCCCGTATCGGGGCCATCCCCTGGCAAGACTTGCAAAACGCCACGTGGTACGCCGGCTTCATGGGCCAATTCGGCCACCCGTAACGCGGTCAATGATGTCTGTTCAGCCGGTTTGACGATCACCGAACACCCTGCCGCCAACGCGGGCCCAATTTTCCAGGCCATCATCATCAGCGGAAAATTCCAAGGCAAAACGGCGGCCACGACACCAATGGGTTCGCGCACAATCATCGAGATCGCGTCATCCCCATTCGGGCCGGTTTGACCATAAATCTTGTCAGCGGCCTCTGCGTGCCATTTGATGCAGTGGATTGTTTCGGGAACATCAATGGTTTCGCAATCCAGAATTGGTTTGCCGCTGTCGAGGCTTTCCATCACGGCCAATTCGCGACGGTTGCGCGTGATCAGTTTGCACAAACGGATCAGAACATCTTTTCGCTCTGACGGATGCAGCTTTGACCAATGCCCTTGTTCAAAGGCTGCACGCGCTTTTTCCACTGCAAAGTCAACGTCTTCCGCATTGCATCCTGAGATATCAGCCAGATTTTCGCCAGTCGCAGGGTTAATTGCTGCAAAAACCTTGCCGCTTCCTGCGCGGTACTTGCCGTCAATGAAGGGCGTTTTGGGGAGGTCCAGGCTTTGGGCAATCGCCTGATATTCGGCGTGGGTCAGTAAATCGCTCATATCGCCTTTCCGGTGATCATTGAAATTGTGGTGTTCATGGTGCGAATGACCTCGGCCAATTGACGTTTGTCGTCTTTATTGAGAGGTTGCAGCGGTTTGCGCGGTGGGCCCGCGTCAATGCCGCGCAGGGTCAATCCATATTTGATGCATTGAACGAACTTGCCGCCCTGCTCCAGCACGCTCATCAGAGGCAGCATGGCCGACATGATGGCCCGACCCTTCGTGAAATCACCCTCCAAAGCGCAGGCCGTGTACAGGGCGATATGAGCTTCAGGCGCGAAATTGGACCCTGCACAGACCCAAGACCGCGCGCCCCATGCGAAAAACTCAAGAGCCTGGTCATCCATGCCACAACTCAGCGCGATATGAGGGTAATCTCGCGCCAACATGTGAACCCGATTGATGTCACCAGAACTTTCCTTGATCGCGCAGAAATTGGGAGAACGACCAAGTCGATCCAGTGTTTCCTCGTCCATATTGACTGACATGCGGCCGGGATAATTGTACAGCAGCACCGGAAGGTTCGCGGCGCGATCTATGGCCAAAGCATGCAACGCAATCTCACGACCCGTTGGATAGGCATAGGGCGGTGTCGCAATCAACAATGCGTCAGCACCGGCTGCTTTGGCTGCCTGCGCCAAACGAATACTGTCTTCTGTACGGATGGCTCCCGTGCCGACAACCATTGGCACTCGACGGTTTATGAGATCAGCGCAGCGATTCATCATCCAGATACGCTCTTCTTCTGTCTGGGCGTAATATTCGCCTGTGGATCCAGCCACGATGATCCCATGTACACCGCTGTCAATCAGGTGTTCGACGGTTTGCGCGAGAGCGGCCTCATTGCAGGAAAAATCCTCAAAATAGGGCGTGACGATGGGAGTATAGATGCCCTCAAAGTGCATGACGTCTGTCTTTCAGCGAGATCACATCCAAAGGAAGCGGATCCGGTCGGACGTATTTCTCTAGCTGGTCACGTGACAGATCCCAGTGTTGAAGTGTCAAATCAGTTGCCAAGGTCAACTCGCGTCTTTCGATGGCCGAAATCATCGCATCATGCTGTTCAATCGCTTTGTTCACGCGAGTCTCATCTGCCGGAGACTGCGGTGCAAAAAAAGTTTGGCTGAGACGTGTGTGATCAACCAGCATGCGTTTGAGCCCGGCGAAGAGATATGGGTTCTGCGCCATATTCCCGATCTGTTCGTGAAAGTCGTGATTGAGCAGGCCCGCGATTGCTGCGTCTCCGTTCTTGGCGGCCTTTGAGAATTCAAGTTGGATGTCTTTGAGTTTTAAAATTTGTCGCGCGGATCGGTTTTCTGCCGCTTGACGTGCGATAGAGCAATAAATCAGCGGCGCAGTCTGAAAAAACACGCGCAGTGTTCCAAAATCCATGGATTCAACCTTCGCCCCGCGGTTCTCTTCGAGACGCACAAATCCACCTCCCGCCAAGCGGTGCAAAACTTCGCGCAGCGGCGTTCTGGAAATGCCGTATTCCTCGGCCAGACTTGCTTCATCGAGATCCGCGCCGGGCGGGATGGCTTGCGTCAGAATGCGAGCTCGCAGATCAGCCTCGCAAAAAGATTTTTTGTGTTTTGACAAAATTTTTCTCCTATATGAATTGTATACAAATAAAATACAAATTGGGTCAACGCGCATTCTGCTTCGCCTGCAGTGGAAAAAAGCTCTTCAGAAGAAACAGCGACTTTCCAAGGATCGGTTGCCGGGTCTGGCGAGCAAAGGGCGGCCAAAGCTTAGGCGGTGAGTCTGTTAAGCACTGGACATGCACAACGAAGGTCGAGCTCGCAAGGGTTCAAACACGTCCGGAGATGTGGTGCGTCGGCTGACGTGAAAGACAACAAAACAGCGCTTTGGTTATAATCCCTTGCCCGTTTGCAAGAACCCATCAGCGCGTCATCCCGTTTGCCTCTTGCCAACTTGGGATCGCTGGCGGACCCGGCCCTTGAGTCATCATCGTCACGGACAAACATTGGGTCCAGCACAGTCACCGACACGCTTCACGGTGTTTCCAATGCTGCTTTCCCGCAGCTCGCCTCCTGCACTACCGATCTGGATTTCTTTTCCGGCCCCGTCAAAGATTGGGTTATCCCCGCCAACTGCGTTGATCGCCACCGCTCAGCGTATTGTCACCGTCTCCCCTGTAGAGATTGTCATTGCCAGTGAATCGGAGAATGCAGTTATTTTCCGCTTGACCAAGTACGGCCACGTGGATTGCACGCGCCCAAGTTTGTCGTGAAAGTTGCCATGTTGGTTGGAGCATCTGCATTGACATATCACTCCCGGGGAGTCTTGCGAGTCGCTCGTCATTGCTCGCGGCTGTGATGGTCCTTGCAAAAACGACATTGGTATTGGTCGATGTTTGGACGGAAAACGCGATATTGCGCCCGCCGTGATCATTTTCTTGCAAGCGATAACGAAACTACCGGTGTTTAACATCGCGACACCCCTGAGCGGTTGTATTTAAAAATTTTTTTGGGCGGCGGGCAACCCAATGTCAACATTTGCAGACCGTTCAGTAACGCCGGCGTTGACGTCGATACTTCCACTGGAAAGGTATTTCTCGGTGATGAAAGTCTGGTCGTTACCCGGCGTTAGACTGGTGTCAATCTGTTGACCGTGCAGAAAACCATAGCGACATTCCTAACCTTGATCGGATCAAACCGCACTTCTGTCCGGGCCGCTTGGCCGAAACCGGCGTCAAACAAGCTTCTGGCAAAACGGGATGCATTGCTCAGATGTCAAACTCGCCGACATCAACAAGGTAGATCCCCCAAGGCCTAGCCGGCGCAAATTGTTTCCTTCGGCAGCAAGAAAAGTGGCAACAACGTCAGTTACACTCTCTGGCTCGACCATTCACGGCTCGCTTTTGAAACTGACCAAAACAATGCCCCTGTTTGCTGTCCCGACGAAACTGGGTTGCGCTGTAAAGCCGCTTTCGATTGGAACTGCTCACAGGGGCATTGTTGGTCATCGAATAGCAAGTCGATCTCCAAATTAGTCTCAATACAGTAACTATCGATACCAGACGATTGATAACCACCGCGCTCACGTGGCCTACCCATGCCACGGACTTCCATTGATCGATTGCTGTGCAATGATGTGTTGAAGTTGCTTGAAACAAATTAAAGCCGAACCGATTTGCCCAAGCGCTAACGTATTCTTTGTCTTTTAGCGCCCAAATAGCAGCCGGCACTACGAGTTTTGGAGCGATCATGTCTGCGTTTCAACAGATACAATGTCAGCCGCGCTGAAGGTGCCTGGACTGGAACTCGCTGCACAATCAGTTTCCTACCCGAGCGGTGCGGTGATGCGCATGACGCTGGTACTCGCGCCATCAACAAGGTGCCGCTTTGCGTGTTCATCGCAATTGCATGAACGTATTAACTGCGGTCAAAAAAACCATTAATCAGGAAAGGCGTTGGAATTTAAGAGGGCATGACGTTCTCTGAAGAGAACCTGTGGCGAGTCGATCGAAACAAAAGTCAAAGGCTTTGCGGCTAGCTCTGAACCTCTCGTCAAACATCAAGCGAAAAAGACCCGGGGAAACCAGCTCCTTTTGGCTGCGCCGGATATGCATTGTCTCAACCGTCCGACGTCTTCAGATTAGTGTGACGCCGTTTCGAGGCACCCGAATAATCAAGTGGTTCATGAGGGTCTCAAGTCACCACGCGCATTGCTGATGATCAGCGAGACGGCTCAGTATTCTTAACACATACTGGCAATTCTCGGGCTGCGATTTTCATTTGAAAGGAGTGAAATCCTCTCGCGACAATAAAGGTCAGCGCAAAAGGATTTCGGTAACAATATGAGGGCCCCGATTTAGAGGATGACGGGCGCGAATGATTGCTTCCGCCACAAGGCTGCAGTCAGGTTTGTGTGACGAAGACGCCACGCTTCGCACCGCCAGCGAGTTTAGGAGGCCCCATAAGCCTTGGGTCAGAGATTGGGGTACATCGGGAAACGAGCACACATCGCTTTGACGTCTGCTTTTACCTTAGCCTCCACGGCTGCATTGCCTTCTTCACCGTTTGCCGCAAGCCCGTCGACGACTTCGATGATCCAATCTGCGATCTGGCGGAATTCAGGCTCTCCGAACCCGCGCGTCGTGCCCGCAGGTGATCCCAGCCGAATTCCCGATGTAACCATTGGTTTTTCAGGATCAAACGGCACGCCGTTCTTGTTGCAGGTAATGTGAGCGCGCCCCAAGGCCTTTTCGGTGGCATTCCCCTTAACGCCTTTGGGTCGCAGATCCACCAGCAGAACATGCGTATCCGTGCCATGCGTGATGGTGTCCAAACCGCCCTTGATCAGTTGATCGCTGAGGGCCTGAGCATTGAGGATGACCTGTTTGATGTAGTCTTTGAACCCTGGCTGCAGTGCTTCGCCGAAAGCCACGGCTTTGCCTGCGATGACATGCATCAGGGGGCCGCCTTGAATGCCCGGAAAAATGGCGGAATTGAATTTCTTGGCCAGCGCTTCGTCGTTGGTCAGGATCATACCGCCACGTGGTCCGCGTAATGTCTTATGGGTCGTGGTCGTTGCCACATGCGCGTGTGGAAAGGGGGAAGGGTGCTCACCAGCCGCAACAAGGCCGGCAAAATGCGCCATGTCGACATGCAGATAGGCCCCGACCATATCGGCAATTGCGCGCATTTTTGCAAAGTCGATCTGGCGCGGGATGGCAGAACCACCCGCAATGATCATCTTGGGCTGATGCTCTTTCGCCAGAGCCTCGACCTGATCATAATCGAGCAGATTGTCTTCTTTGCGCACACCGTACTGAATGGCATTGAACCACTTACCGGACTGGTTGGGCTTTGCGCCGTGGGTTAGGTGGCCACCCGCATCCAGGGACATGCCCAGAATGGTATCGCCCGGCTGCAAAAGCGCCTGAAAGACACCTTGGTTTGCCTGTGACCCCGAATTGGGCTGCACGTTTGCAAACCCGCACTGAAACAGCTTGCACGCACGCTCAATCGCCAGTTCTTCGGCCACATCGACAAATTGGCACCCACCATAATACCGACGCCCGGGATATCCTTCGGCGTATTTGTTGGTCATGATCGACCCCTGCGCTTCGAGCACAGCGGCAGATACAATATTTTCAGATGCGATCAGTTCGATCTCGTCGCGCTGGCGCCCCAACTCATCGGTGATTGAGGCAAAAATTTCAGGATCGCTTTCAGCCAGCGACTTGGTGAAAAAGCCGGGGGCACGGTGCGGGGCATTCATGAGCGGTCTCCCTATCGAGTGAGCAAAGTTGCGAATTCCTAACGGAAAGTAAGCCGCCCGCAAAGAGTGTAAAGCAACCTTTGATTTATTCTATGCGGCCTTGATACGGTGCCGCGTGATCCGGCGCAATCCAGCCGAAAGGTGGTATCGGTGCAAAGCTGGCCATGGCGAGCGATATGTGATTGTTTCGGATCATAAAGTCGCGGATCGGAATACAGATGACCCCTAAGATCGCATTTACCGCCAGCCGCGCCGAGGTGGCGCAGACGGCGCGTGCCGCATTGATCACGCGCTATGGAAATGTGCCACTTGAAGACGCAGACATTATTGTTGCTCTGGGGGGTGATGGTTTCATGCTGCAAACTTTGCATGATGTAGAAAACTTGAAAAAACCAGTTTATGGTATGAACCGAGGTACCATCGGGTTTTTGATGAATACCTATTCAGAAACGGATTTGCCGGAAAGACTTCAAGCCGCCGAGGAGGCGGGGCTCAACCCTCTCAGTATGACAGCAACCCGGACAGATGGATCTGTGACTCAAGCGCTCGCCATAAACGAGGTCTCTTTGTTGCGCGCAGGTCCACAGGCGGCGAAGCTGAAAATTACCGTAGATGGGCGGTTGCGGATGCAGGAACTGGTCTGTGACGGCGCGTTGGTCAGCACACCTGCCGGGTCGACGGCCTATAATTATTCAGCGCATGGCCCGATTATTCCCATTGGTTCGGAAGTGTTGGCGCTCACGGCCATGAGCGCTTTTCGCCCACGCCGCTGGCGTGGCGCCTTACTGCCGAAAAAGGCTGTGGTACGCTTTGACGTGCTGGAGGCGGAAAAGCGCCCCGTTATGGCTGAAGCCGATGCCAATTCGGTGATGGGGGTGACAAGCGTGGAAATCAGGTCAGATCCAAGTACGGTGCACCGTATTTTGTTCGATCCCGGTCATGGGCTTGAAGAACGCTTGATCAACGAGCAGTTTACGTGATCCAGACGCCCGCCATTGGACCCGCCGAACCGCGCGGGCTTTGCACGGATTGTGGCGTATCGCGGATGAAAGACGCCAAAGCCTGCGGACGGGCTTGTCAGTTCATTGCGCCGGATTACCCGCGTTTTGAAACCCAGGTGCACGGGCGCGCCCGACGACATGGGGACGAGACGTTCTTTGGACCTTTTCAGGCTATGTACCGCGCCGAGATGATCGCGCCCAAACCTGGCGCGCAATGGACCGGCATCACGACTTCGCTGGGCGCGCGGTTGTTGGAAACCAAAGAGGTTGAGGCCGTTTTGACCATGGTGCCGGACCCGGCAGACGTCTGGCGGCCCAAACCGGCGCTGATCACCGAACCGCAGGACATGGCCAAGGCGCGCGGCATGCGCATGGGATACGCGCCATTACTGGCACTTCTTGAAACGGCGCAGGCGCAG
The DNA here is from genome assembly GCA_033344815.1 of Paracoccaceae bacterium. NCBI lineage: Bacteria > Pseudomonadati > Pseudomonadota > Alphaproteobacteria > Rhodobacterales > Paracoccaceae > Paracoccaceae bacterium. The sequence continues at coordinate 3,953,020 of JAWPMR010000001.1, forward strand.
GGGCTAACACGTCTGGCTGTGATCGGAATCCCTTGTCAGATTTACGCCCTGCGTGCTTTGGAAGCCGACCTCGGCTTGGACCGGCTTTTCGTGATCGGGACGCCCTGCTCGGACAACACCACAACCGAAAATTTTCACCACTTTCTCGGCTTGTTGGAAGAAGACCCTGCTTCAATAACATATCTGGAATTTCGCACTGATTTCAAAGTCGAACTGCGCTATTTGGATGGTCGGACGCGCCTGATCCCCTTTTTGTCGCTGCCCATTTCAGACCTGCCCCGTGATTTCTTTCCACTGACCTGCCGCAGCTGTGTGGATTACACCAATGCATTGGCAGATATTACTGTTGGCTATATGGGAGGGCAGGGGGAACAATGGCTTATCGTGCGCAACGCGCGCGGTGCGCAGATGCTTGAAACCCTCGCAGGCGATATCAGACTGAGTGCGCTGGGCACAGCCGGCAAGCGCGCAGGCGCAGTACGCGGATTTGTTGCCAATACCGAAAGAGCGGCCGGCGGCCTGCCTTTGCGCCGGATGCCCGACTGGTTGCGCCCAATTGTCAGTTGGCTACAACCGCGTGTGGGTCCGCGTGGGCTTGAGTTTGCGCGCGCACGTCTGGAGATGAAGGCCGCCGAAGCGATCCTGCATTTGCGACGCGAAGCCCCGGCCAAGATGAAGAATATGATCCCCCAACATGTTTGGGCTATCGCAAAACCATATGGATTAACGCCCCAAACCGGCGAAAACGATCAGAAAAAGAAATAAGCTTCGAACCCGCGCCGCCCTTAACCTTGCGGCGCCAGATACGCGCGCACGATCTCGGCCGTGCGATCGGTATCCAGAATAGGTGGCAAGAGCGTCAGCATTTCCCCTGACGCGTCGAGCAAATGCACAAAGCTGCCATGCGAGTAGATCCATCCGTATTCCGGATCCTGAAAAAGCGGTTCGACTTCAACGGAAAAAGCATCATAGGCCGTTTGCAACGCGTTCTCATCCCCAGTCAAGCCGATGAAGTCTTCGTGAACAACGGCCAAAGGCGCACCCATTGTCTCTACGCGGTCCTGATCCGGCGCGACGGTGATCATAACCGGAGTGATCGAAATTCCTTCGGCGTTCAATATGTCCACAACATCCGCCATGAGGGGCAGGGCCGCTGAACAGATATTCTGGCAGTTTGCATAGCCAAAAAACAAAAGCTGCGCGCGGCCATCTGGGTCAGCCTGTGTGCGCGTGTCGCCGTATTGATCCACCAGTGCGTACGGTCCACCGAGGTCAAAAGGTAGTGGGTTTTCAGCCTGGGCTGTTCCTGCGACTAGAAAAACCAGTGCTGCGCGCCACATCAAAAATTCTCTTCTGCATATGTGTCGTCGGCCTCAAGGCCCAAGCCCAAATATCCTTCTGAGGCAATGATGGATTTGATACGCGGATCGCGGCGAAACCAGGGACCTTTGCCTTTGGCCTCAGGATATTTAGCAGCCCATTTTTTGGTCCAGCTGTTTGCCTTGATCCAATCCGCATCACCTGACTTGATGCGTTGTACCAGATAGATGTTGGACGCGCCGACGTCTTCGTCCTCGATCATCAGGCCATCCACCTCGATCACCTGATTGCAATAGGGGGCGAGTTCTTCGGCAGCACCGGTAAACGCCGCTTGACTGTTTTTCATGGCCAGCACCATGACATCGTCAGCCGTTCGGATCAGACCGAGCTGGCGCTTACCCTGCCCACAATTTGCAGCGCAGTCGCCGGTCAGTTCACACAGCACATCGACGACCTTGGCTTTAAAGCGCGCGGGAACTTCTCCATAGAGGTTCCAAGATTTAGCCTCTGAGGTTTCGGAAAAGTCCTGTGCGGCGAGCGGGCTGGCCATGAGAGCCAGTATCAAGATCAGTTTCCGCATCATTTCGGCTCCGGGAATGAAAACGAGGGGATTGTGCCATAGTCTTCATGGGTTGGATTTACGATATCCATATCGCTGACCACCTCATTGACCACCAGATATTTTAGGCCATCGCGTTCATAGAGCATGGCATCGGCTGTGACCGTATGGGCGGCAAGGCTCAGTTGCGTATCTCCGCTTGCAGACTCAGCATCCTGCGCAATTTTGAGCACGGTATAGACGGTGCCGTCTTCCGCCAGCAACCCCACTGGAATGCCACCGGCCGAACACCAAAGCGCGCACGTATGATGACCAGACCCAACAACAGCATCTGGCCCCCCCATGACACCGGAGTAATAACACCACGTGTCGATGATCTCACCTGTGACCTGAATACGGGTGCCTTCGCTGGCGGCCCATCCGGGCAGGGCAAGACAGGTTAACACTAGGGATAGAATGCTTCGCACTTCACAACCTCCATCTGGGTGGCACAAGCCTAGGCGGGCTTGTCGGCGCAATCAATGCGCCTTCGAGCCCGCACTGATCACTTTTTTACGGAACCTTTCGCATTTAGCTGGCGTTAACCCCGCAAGAACACGTGAAACACATGTGTTTGGTTCAATGAGATCAACTTGCGAAGGAGAGACCAATGAACTGGGACGTAATTAAAGGCAACTGGAAGCAAATGTCCGGCCAAATTCAATCCAAATGGGGCGAATTGACCGACGACGAACTTGATCAGGTCGAGGGCGACCGCGAGCAGCTTGTGGGCCTCATTCAAGAGCGCTACGGCATTGCCAAAGACGAAGCGGAGCGGCAGATCGACAGTTTTGTTGCAGAGGCTAAATCGGCCGCTTGAACGATATCGGAGCGACTGATTTTCAAAGGGCGGTTCCCAATCACGGGAGCCGCCTTTTTTATGCCAAATAGTCACCGATACCGGAAATCGAGATCAATTGAAGTGCCCGACACTTACAGACCAGACAAATGAAAACCTGATCCCGGCGCAAAAGAATTGTGGGTCAAGATTTACCTGGCGTGGGCGCTGAACCTCGCCCGAAATTGAGTTACCCGCTGGGGGCAAGAAGCACTTAGCTTTTCTTGTTGAGGTTTGAAAAGTAACTGTCTCGTTCAGCCCCATTGCGACAAGCATGGGCTCAATAACCACGAATTCGGCAAAGGAAAAAGTGAAACACCGGCCCACTGCTTCTGGTCGATCAGTTTGATTTATAGAGATAGCAAATACCGGTGACTTTTATCGGGCCGAAGTAACTTCACGTCTGACGCCCACTCTTGGCACCGGCCGCAACTGGACGTCAGCTTCATAATCTGCGCCTGATACACCGACGTCAGGCCCCGCTTGTAAGTTTAACCAAACAAGGAACCTGCAGTCGCACGCTCAGAAGATCCGCCCATAACCGGACCCTACCGGTCAGAGGCAATGGCCTGTTGGGGATGATTTGTCAGCCTATCCCTGCGCATAGCCAATCGTTTGCAGCGCCACCTTGATCTCGTCCAGAATGGCAGGATCGTCGATGGTGGCGGGCATTTTGAAGTCTTGATTGTCAGCGATCTTGACCACGGTTGCCCGCAGAATTTTGCCAGATCTTGTTTTCGGTAAGCGATCTATCACAAGCGCGTTCTTAAACGCCGCCACAGGCCCGATCTTTTCACGCACGAGTTTCACGCATTCTGACGATATTTCAGAATGGGGGCGGGTTACACCCTTTGTGAGGCACAAAAGACCCAGTGGCGATTGCCCTTTTAGCTGATCTGAAACGCCGACCACCGCGCATTCCGCGACGTCGGGATGTGCTGCGAGCACCTCCTCCATCGCGCCTGTGCTCAATCTATGCCCGGCCACGTTGATCACGTCATCCGTGCGCGCCATGATATATAGATACCCGTCTGAGTCGATCATGCCGGCGTCGCCGGTTTCATAATACCCCGGAAATGCAGTCAGATAGCTTTTGCGAAACCTGTCGGCTGCATTCCAGAGTGTTGGCAACGTACCTGGCGGCAAAGGCAGCTTGATGGCGATCGCGCCCAATTCACCGGGTTTTTGCGGATGTCCTGCTTCGTCCAGAATTTGCACATCAAACCCCGGCATGGCCACGGTCGGAGAGCCGATTTTGACAGGCAAAGCTTCAAGACCGGCAGGGTTGCCTGCGATTGTGTAGCCCGTCTCGGTTTGCCACCAGTGATCATAGACGGGAACACCAAGAATATCGCCGGCCCACTCAATTGTATCCGGGTCTGCGCGCTCCCCTGCAAGATAGAGAGCGCGCAGGCAGGAAAGGTCATATTTCTGGCGTTCGACCCCCTTTGGATCTTCGCGTTTAACCGCACGGATTGCAGTTGGCGCGGTAAAGAAACTGCGCACTTTATGCTCGGAAATCACCCGCCAGAACGTGCCTGCGTCCGGCGTGCCGACTGGCTTGCCCTCAAACACAATCGTGGTGTTTCCATGGATCAACGGCGCGTAACAGATGTAACTGTGACCCACGACCCAGCCCACATCGGAAGCCGCCCAAAAGACGTCACCCGGATCGCATTGGTAGATGTTTTTCATCGTCCAGTTCAACGCTACCAGATGCCCGCCTGTCGGGCGCACCACACCTTTTGGCGCGCCTGTGGTGCCAGACGTATAAAGGATATAGGCTGGATGATTGCCCTCGACGGGTACGCAATCGGCAGGGGTCACGCCTTCTTGTGCTGCATGCCAGTCGAGATCGCGCCCGGTTTTCAGATCGGCGCGCTCCTGCTCCCGTTGGAGGATCAGACAGATCTGTGGTTTGTGATTGGCAAGTTCAATTGCGCCGTCCAGCAGGGGTTTGTAGTGGATCACACGCCCCGGTTCCAGCCCGCAGGAAGCGGCAAGGATCGCCTTTGGTTTGCAATCGTCTATACGAACGGCCAGCTCATTCGCCGCAAAACCGCCGAAGACGACCGAATGCACGGCGCCGATGCGCGCACAAGCGAGCATCGCTTCCAGCGCTTCCGGCACCATTGGCATATAGATGATGACACGGTCGCCTTTGGTCACGCCTTGCGCGACGAGCGCCCCGGCCAGTGAGGCGACACGCGTTTGCAATTCGGCATAAGAAATGCTGGATTTGGTGTCTGTGATCGGGCTGTCATGGATAATGGCGATCTGGTCGCCGCGCCCATCTGCGACATGGCGATCTACAGCGTTGTAACACCCATTGGTCAACCCATCAGCATACCATTCGTAAAGATCATCGCCGCGATCAAAGAGTGCCTTGCTGGGAGCTTTGGTCCAGTGGATCGCTTTTGCGGCATTCATCCAGAATGTTTCCGGATCTGCCATGCTGGCAGCATATGTTTCTTTGTAGCCCATTTGTCCCTCCCGGCCCTACGACGTGTCTTGGTTTAGCCGTCGCGCAGGGCTGACCGCAAGAGGGGGCGTTCAAAGCCCGAAAGGCAAGGTGTAAATATTTGCGTCACCAGAGCCTTCTGCCGCACTGCGGGCCTCACCACGTTCAGCGCGACGCACAATCTTTGCACATTTCTGCTGTTCCCCCGGCGTGCAGCTTACACGCAATGCCCCAAGCGAAATGGTTGTGGTGGCAAAGGTCTCCGCATTGGCGTCGTTGCCGGTTCTGAATGCACGCACGATGGTTGGATAGGTTTTACCATCGACGGCAATGGTGCCCTGGGTCCGACTGCTGAGAGTGGTGCATCCTGTGAGGATGAGGAGCGTTGTGATGGTCACAAAAATCCACGTCATTCGCATCAGAAGGTCCGTCCTTTTTAAAGCACATTAAGTCACAAGACACCCATTGTGCGCGTTTCGGCTTCTGAGACTAAACAAGACAAAATTTGTCGACTTCATCGTATGCGCGGCCATTTGCTTGATGTGTCAAAGCATTGCTTCGCACTGAAACCTAAAATCGGTCAATTGGTGCGTCCAATCCTTCGCGCACGGCGGCCTCGCAATCGCCTTTACTCTCGGGCAAGCATTGATAGTGGAGACCGTATACCTGCACGCTGGAGGTCTGATAGGTGCCATTAGCGCCGTCAATTGTGCGCGTGCGGATTTTGTAAGTGTCGTCATCCACGACGATCGTACTGTAGGTCTCGTTCGTAATGGTACCGCATGCGCTCAGTGCAACAAGGGCCGCCAGCGGAAACATTGCCAGTTTTTTGATCACGACACACTCCGTTCGAGGTATTGGCCTGACTGTTTTTCAGTACCTACTATAAGGTGTTGGCAGGGTGAAATCAAAACCAAGTGTAGTCTGTTTTGTCATCAACCCAAATTGGCGCGCAGTGAAATTAAATGCGCAACACGTATCGCATTCGGCGACAGATCGTTTCCCGATTGCCTCTCAAGTATATCAACGTAGCCTGCGAGACGCAGGACACTCGCGTTCAAGTGTGTATTAAGGGATGCCAAACAGTGACGATGGCAAGATCAGTCATTGTCCGAACTGCTCTTCCGACCTTCTCTGATCGCAGCTTCACAATCGCCAGGGCTGTCGGGTTTGCAAAGGTAATAGGATCCTCGCACCTGCACACTTGATGTCTCATATGGTCCGTTGGGCCCGTCTATTGTGCGTGTGCGCAGCTCATATGAACGGCCTTCCAAAACCACTGTGCTGAAGGTTTCGCTCGTTACCGAGGCGCAGCCGCTCAGAGCAATTGCACCAACGACGCAGAGAAATTGGAGTTTTCCTGACATTATGTGCTCCAGTCAATCGGGTTGCGTTAGGCATCTACGGCTCCCACGCTCTAGGACTGAGTTGGGTTCAATTTTGGTGAATTCAACCAAAACTTGCAACAAGTTCTCCCCTTCCATGCGCGATCTTTGTTGCGACATCTCGAATTTGCATGACTGTTCTTTGTAAGCCCAGCCCTCCGCCCCGCAGCTGGACATTCAACGATCAACCATAGTGATCCACAGGAGTGCCCGCTATCGCCGACATGTTAAGAAGTCCGCGCGCCGTGATGGAGGGCGATACGATGTGTGCCTTGTTCCCCATGCCCATCAAAATGGGTCCGACTTCAAGCCCACCGCCCTTCATTTTCAGGATATTTCGCACCCCAGAGGCAGCGTCAGCATGGGCAAAAACCAGTACATTGGCCGGTCCTTCCATGCGATTGGACGGCATAACACGGGCGCGCAGATCTGCATCGAGGGCGGTGTCGATGTTCATTTCACCTTCATAACAAAAGTCATGCCCCTGTGCGTCCAGCAGTCGGATGGCCGCGCGCAGGCGCCCCCCGGTTCCTTCACCTTGATTGCCAAACTGAGATTGCGAGCAGAAGGCAACTTTGGGTTCGATCCCAAAGCGACGCACATGTCGGGCAGCACCGATGGCGATTTTTGCGATCTGTTCAGGATCAGGATGTAGATGCACTTGGGTATCCGCGACGAAAAGAGGACCGTCTTCGAGGATCATCATGGACAATGCGCCATCAGGCTTGAGCCCATCCCGTCCAAGGATCTGTTGCAGATAATTGAGATGCCAGCCGAATTCCCCAAATGTGCCGCAAATCAGGCTGTCGGCTTCCTGCCGCTGTACCATGACCGCGCCGATGGCGGTCGTATTGGTGCGCATGATTGCGCGCGCAATATCTGGTGTAGCGCCCCGGCGTGCCATTAATTCATGGTAGGTTTCCCAATAATCACGGTAGCGGGGGTCGTTTTCCGGGTTCACCAGATCAACATCCTTGCCCAGACGAATGGTTAATCCCGCCCGCGCAATACGGGTTTCTATGACATCAGGGCGACCGATCAGGATTGGCTTTTCCGTTGTCTCCTCAAGCACCGCCTGTGCGCAACGCAATACGCGTTCGTCTTCGCTCTCCGCAAAGACAATTTTTCGCGGGGCGGCCCGCGCAGCCTGGAAAACCGGGCGCATCAGCAGCGCGGATTTGAATACTGAGCCGTCCAGTTTCTGGCGATACGCGTCAAGATCGTCAATTGGTCGCGTTGCAACGCCTGTTTCCATCGCCGCGCGTGCCACGGCGGAGGAAACTACCCCCACCAGACGTGGATCGAAGGGTTTGGGAATGAGGTATTCCGCGCCGAATGTCAGTTGTTCACCCTGATAGGCGGCGGCAGCTTCGGCAGATGTTGTCGCGCGGGCCAGTTCGGCAATCCCATCGATGCAAGCGATTTCCATATGATCATTGATCGTTGTCGCCCCCACATCCAACGCACCGCGAAAGATGAACGGAAAACACAGCACGTTGTTGACCTGATTGGGGAAATCAGACCGTCCCGTCGCAATAATTGCGTTTGGCGCGACCTCTCGTACGAGATCAGGCAGGATTTCCGGCGTCGGATTGGCCAACGCGAAAACGATCGGAGGGTCTGCCATTTGTGATATCATTTCAGGCTTCAATACGCCGGGGCCCGACAGCCCCAGAAAGAGATCCGCCCCCGGTATCACCTGATCCAGGCTGCGCAAATCAGAAGCTTGCGCAAACTCGGATTTGCTGGGGTTCATATCGATCTCACGGCCTTCATAAACAAGCCCGTGAATGTCACACAGCCAGACATTTTCACGTTTTACGCCCAATTTCAGCAGCATGTTGAGGCACGCGATGCCAGCCGCCCCGCCGCCGGTTGAGACGATTTTTATGTCGTCGAATTTCTTGTTTGCAACATATAGGGCATTCGTGACCGCTGCTCCGACAACGATGGCGGTTCCGTGCTGATCGTCATGAAAAACCGGGATATTCATTCGCTCGCGACAAAGCCGTTCGACAGTGAAACAATCGGGGGCCTTGATGTCTTCGAGGTTGATCGCGCCAAATGTCGGACCGAGGGCACAGACGATATCTGCTAGCTTCTCGGGGTCGGTTTCGTCGACTTCGATGTCAAAACAGTCGATCCCTGCGAACTTCTTGAACAGAACGGCTTTGCCTTCCATGACCGGTTTGGAGGCGAGCGCACCGATGTTGCCGAGGCCCAGTACGGCTGATCCGTTGCTGACCACGCCGACCAGGTTACCGCGTGAAGTGTAACGTGCAGCGCTCGACGGGTCGTCCTTGATCTCAAGACAGGCTTCTGCCACGCCCGGGGAATATGCGCGCGCCAGATCTCTACCGTTCGCCAGCGGTTTTGTCGCGCGGATTTCCAGTTTTCCTGGCTTTGGGAATTCGTGATAGTCAAGCGCGGCTTGCCTCAAATTCTTGGATTCAGTCATGAAGTAAAAGCTCCTCCCAGAGAATAGTTTAGTGTTAAACGACTTGGATGGTCGCGCCAAGGTGCTCTTTTGCCGTGCGCTGTATCGCTCTTTGACGCGCGCTGATGCCGCGATTTGAGAGGCTAGCCAAAGCTTGTGTATCCAGGTGCCGTGCCGCAGGATGCAAGGAGTTTCAGGAGATCACATGAACACAACCAAAGCTGAGATTCTGCTACCAACACAGGAGTTACGTCTCGATATTCCGTTTTTTACCAAAACGCTGGGGATGAGGATGGACATGATTTATCCTGCCGACGATCCATCTGTGGCGGTGTTTTCCGGCCATGGCTTGCGGGTGCGAATTGACAAGGATGCAGATGTTGAACCGGGACGGATGCGCATTTTGTGCGAGGATCCAGCGGATTTTGCAGAGGGTCAAACATCTCTGATCGCTCCCAATGGGACGCAAATCGATATTGTCGCTTTGAACGAACCGCTGATCATGCCGGAAACCGTGCACAGTTTCGTGGTGCGACGTTTGGCGGATCAGGCCCCTTGGGTCATAGGGCGTGCAGGCATGCATTATAGAGATCTCATTCCCGACAGGTTGGGCGGATCCATCATTGCGAGCCACATTCGAATCCCGGATGGTGGGCCTGTGCCGGATATGGTGCACTATCACACGGTTGGGTTTCAGCTGATCTTTTGCTATCGAGGCTGGGTTGATCTGGTGTATGAAGATCAGGGCGAACCTTTCCGGCTTCACGCTGGCAACTGCGTGATTCAACCGCCCCAAATCCGGCACCGGGTTTTATATGCCTCAGACAACATTGAAGTGATCGAAATTGGTGTCCCGGCAGAGCATGTCACCACTATTGATCATGACATGGAATTGCCCAATGGTCCCGCCGATCCGAGCCGTGTTTTTTCGGGGCAAACTTTTGTGCATCATCAAGCGGAAACGGCGCAGTGGTTGCCATTTCGCCTGCCCGGATTTGAAAGTCGCGACACTGCGATTGCAGCACATACCGGCAGTGTTGCAGGAGTTCATGTGGTGCGCCGGGCGACGGGAAAGACCACGTGGACGAAGCACAACGGCGAAATTCTGTTTACCTTCGTGATGGAGGGGCGTCTGGTATTGGAGGGAGAGGGACGGGCCCCGTTTGCTCTCGAGGCTGGCGACGCATTTGTCGTTCCACCGGGGATGCGTGTGAGGTACAATGAGCCATCAGAAGATATTGAACTTCTCGAAGTTTCACTGCCCGGTGTATTCGACACAACACTTGACCCGGAATAATTGCTCTGCGCAGCCCTTGCAAACCTGATCAACTGGAGACACGCTGTCGCTTGAAGATCATGTTGAAAGGTTCGTTCATGACTCTGAGAGAGGCCGCTACTGCCGTGCGCGAAAACGCTCACGCGCCTTACTCCAAGTTCAAGGTCGGCGCGGCGGTCCGTGCGGTATCAGGTAAGGTCTATGTCGGATGCAACGTTGAAAATGTTGCCTATCCAGAAGGTACATGCGCCGAAGCCGGTGCGGTTGCCGCGATGGTCGCTGCGGGCGATACGGTGCTGTCAGAAGTCTATGTGATCGCAGGGTCACCGATGCCGGTCACCCCTTGTGGCGGGTGCCGGCAGAAACTGGCTGAGTTTGGCGCCGGGGATGTTCGCGTCACAATGGCAACAACCTCGGGCGTAGAGCAAGTCACGACAATCAGTGAGTTATTGCCGGGCAAGTTCAGTTCGTCGCATATGGCTTCATGAGCGCGATAAACGCACGTATGTTGCTGGCACAACTCCGGCATGGTACTGCTTTGGACAAAGAGGGCCTCAGGTGGTTGGCCCGGAATCTGGCTGACGGCGCTATAAGCGATGCGCAAGCGGGCGCTTTTGCAATGGGGATCTGTGTGCGGGGCCTCAGCGACGAGTCGCGAGTTGCTCTGACGCTTGCCATGCGCGACAGCGGCAAGGTGTTGGACTGGGACCTTGATGGCCCGGTTCTGGACAAACACTCCACCGGTGGGGTCGGCGATTGTGTTTCGCTGATCCTCGCGCCCGCGCTCGCTGCCTGTGGTGCCTATGTCCCAATGATATCGGGCCGGGGTCTGGGGCACACCGGCGGTACATTGGATAAACTCGATGCGATTCCCGGGCTCGTCACAGAACTGAATGAGGATCGATTTCGCGAGGTTGTTGCCAAAGCAGGGTGTGCCATCGTTGCAGCGAATGCTGAAATCGCCCCTGCGGACAAACGCCTTTATGCGGTGCGGGATGTGACGTCGACGGTTGATAGTCTTGATCTCATCACAGCCTCTATTTTGTCCAAAAAACTCGCTGGTGGGCTGGACGGCTTGATCTTGGATGTGAAGGTTGGCAGCGGAGCCTTCATGAAGGACGTTGACGCTGCGCGCGCTTTGGCTCAAGCCCTTGTAGAAACAGCCAACGCAGCCGGGTGCAAGACAACGGCTCTGATCAGCGACATGAGCCAACCGCTTGCGCCCAGTCTGGGTAATGCTCTCGAAGTGGCGGAAGTCATGCGCGTGTTTTCTGGTGATGCGCAAGGCGCACTGTTGGAGATATCGGCGGCGTTGGGAGGCGTTTTACTGGCGAATGCAGGTCTTGTCGGGGACGCTCAGGCGGGTTCGGATGCCATACTAAAAGCTGTACAAAGCGGGCATGCAGCAGAAAAGTTTGGCAAAATGATTGCGGCGATGGGTGGCCCTGTTCAATTTGTCGAGAACTGGGAGCGTTTCTTGCCTGAGGCCACGGTAATCCGCGAAGTCACAGCACAGCAGTCCGGGTATGTTTCGGCCATTGATGGCGAGGCGCTCGGACTAGCTGTGGTCAATCTGGGCGGTGGGCGAAATGTAGAAACTGACAAAGTCGATCCTGCTGTGGGCATTGCGCAAGTAGTCGGCTTGGGGCACAGGGTTTCTCAGGGCCAACCGCTGGCTGTGATCCATGCTGCGCGCCCGGACGCGGCGGACCGCGCTGCCAAAGCAGTAAGGGCAGCGGTTGAATTGACGGAAATCCCGCCAGACCAATTGCCAATTCTGATCCGCGAAAGGGTTGGGTGATGGCGCGGGCTTTTCTGGTCGTTATGGATTCTGTCGGCATTGGCGGCGCACCGGATGCGGGCGACTTTTTCAACGGAACGGTTCCGGATACTGGAGCTAACACGCTTGCACATATCGCGCAGGCTTGCGCAGATGGCCTTGCCTTCGAGGGGCGCAGGGGTCAATTGAAGTTACCAAATTTGGATCGGCTGGGGTTGGGCCAGGCAATACAATTGGCTAGCGGCGTTCTTCCATCCGGGATGGGTCAGGAACCTGAGGGAAACTGGGGCGTGGCCACCGAGGTTTCAAAGGGCAAAGACACCCCTTCGGGGCATTGGGAACTGGCGGGTGTACCGGTACCTTGGGACTGGCATTACTTCCCGTCCAAGGGTGATGCTTTTCCGCATGACTTGGTCAAAAGAACCTGTGATCTCGCAGGCGTTGATGGCATTTTGGGCAATTGCCACGCCTCTGGCACAGCTATCATTGATAAGTGGGGCGCGGTGCATGTGCGCAGCCAGCAACCGATCTGTTACACATCAGCCGATTCTGTTTTTCAGATCGCGGCCCATGAGGAAGCCTTCGGGTTGGACAGGCTTTTGTCACTTTGTGAATCTTTAGCGCCCTGTTTGCATAAGATGAAGGTAGGGCGTGTGATTGCGCGTCCCTTTTTAGGCAGCTCTGAAAACGGATTCACCCGCACCACAAACCGCCGCGACTATGCAATCAAACCTCCGGAACCGATTTTGACCAATTGGGTGCAGGACGCGGGGCGTAAAGTCTATGGCGTCGGCAAAATAGGCGATATCCTCTCTATGCAAGGTATTGATGAGGTCCAAAAAGGACCTGATGAGAGACTGATGAAACACCTTCGCGGTCTGATTGACACGGCCGAAGACGGCAGCCTGACCTTTGCGAATTTCGTGGAGTTCGACAGCCTTTATGGTCACCGGCGCGATGTGGCGGGATATGCCCGTGCACTGGAATGGTTTGACTACGAGATCGGCAAACTGACTCAAGAGCTGAGGCGCGGCGACATCATGGTCCTTACGGCGGATCATGGTAACGATCCTACGTGGGTGGGAACAGATCACACGCGCGAGCGGGTGCCTGTATTGATCGCGGGGGCTGGAGCCGGCGCGCTGGGTCATATTGGATTCCGTGACGTTGCAGCAATTGTCGCGCGCCATTTGGGCGTGGCGGTACCCTGACCCCATCTGCGCTGGAACCGGTGCCGTTTTGGTTCTGTGGGTTGCGATGCTATTGTATTCAGGTCTAAACGGAATGAGATAGAAAAGAGGCCCGTTATGACTGACCATCTCACTGTTGTTGAACACCCATTGGTGCAACATAAACTCACCATCATGCGGGCCAAGGACACACCGACTGCCGTTTTTCGCCAGCTTCTGCGTGAAATCAGTCAGTTGCTGGCCTATGAAGTCACGCGCGGTCTGCCGATGACAACCAAGAAAATCGAAACGCCGATGCAACAGATGGACGCGCCCACGCTGGATGGCAAAAAACTGGCGCTGATTTCCATTTTGCGTGCTGGCAATGGGTTGCTGGATGGTGTTCTGGAGTTGATCCCGTCCGCGCGTGTCGGATTTGTGGGCCTGTACCGCGATGAGGAAACGCTCCAGCCTGTACAGTATTACTTCAAAGTGCCTGAAGCGCTGGAAGATCGCCTTGTTATTGCGGTCGATCCGATGTTGGCTACGGGCAATTCATCCGTCGCCGCGATTGACCTGTTAAAGAAGTCTGGAGCAACAAATATTCGCTTTCTGTGCCTTCTGGCCGCACCTGAGGGAATCGCCCGGATGCGGGAGGCCCATCCTGATGTGCCGATTGTAACGGCCGCCGTAGACGAAAAACTCAATGATATTGGGTATATTGTGCCTGGCTTGGGAGATGCTGGTGACCGGATGTTTGGTACAAAGTAATCCACCGCCAATACCTTTGCGGTTTTTTGTGCGTTGGGATCGGTCAACCTGAGCAGATGTTCTGCAACCGGATCCAGTCTGCGTCACTCAGAAGCGATTTGGCAGGTTTGCCCGCCATTGGGTCGGCCTCGATCAACGGCAGTACTGTTTCACCCGTGACGTCGCGTGCATAAGCATAAGGCGTGCTTCTCAGTTGAGCTTCGGAAAAAACAGGCAAGAGGCTTTCTGCGCTGGGGTGAACAGACTCTTGAGTGAGAAGATATTCGGCGTAACTGTCCAGGGTTTCCCGTTTCAATGCACCCGTCGTGAGCAGTTGAAAGCTCGCCCAGGTGCCGCTCACTTCAAGAAGTTCTCGCAGTGGATCCCGGTTGCGGGCTTGTGTTTGTGCAACCATGACGTAGCCCGCTGTCACATCCGGTTCTTCGAAATCCTCAACCAGCGCCCTGTTCAAAAGAATTCTTCCGCCTGGAAGGTGCAAACTGTTCTGCAGGGATCCGGGCATGACACTCAACTCATCCGAGCCCAGTCGGGCCCGAAGCGTCGTGAGCGCCTTCAAGCCCGCCGCATCGCTGCACGCAGGTCCCGTCATGCGTTCGATCCGAGACAGGAGGGCATTGCCAATTTCCACGCGTTTCACCTCAGGTACGACCGATATCGCATGGTTAACGATCGCTTGAGGGACCCAGAAAACGCCTGCGGCAACAACGGCCGCAATCGACACACTCATCCCCAACCACCGCAACCTGCCGGGACGCGGACGGGAACGCTCCACCGCGCGGCGTAACTTTTCAATCGCGTCGATCATTTGTTTTTCGTCGACGCCCAGTTCCAGTGTTTCCCCCGGATCCCCTTCCGGGTGAAACAAGGCGGGTCGTTTGCCCGGATTATAGCGCTGCACCGCGGCGAGCGACCAATGGGTGATCGCTTGATCCCGCATGTCAGAAATTACCAGCGTTGCATCCCCGATTGACACGACGACCTCACGGCGCTGGGCATCTTCTGACGGACGCCAAAGCCCGGTTGCTTCCAGTCGTTCATATTTTTTTAATGCCGTCATGGCGTGTGCTGGTACTGCCCAAATTTGAGTAATGACAAGCTTACCATCTGCCCGCGTCCAGACAATGGGCTACCGTAGGTTGGGCTTCAGGCTACCTTGTCTGAGGTCAGTCCAGCAGTTGCGCTTTTTTACGCAGTTCGAATTTCTGAATCTTTCCTGTTGAGGTCTTTGGCAATTCCGAAAACACAATCGACTTGGGCGTTTTGAAACCTGCCAGTTTCTGACGTGCAAAGGCGCGCAGAGAATCTGCGTCGGGCGCAGCGCCAGGTTTCAGTTCAACGAAAGCGCAAGGTACCTCGCCCCATTTTTCATCCGGCTTGGCCACAACCGCTGCCAGCAACACATCTTCGTGCCCCATCAAGACGCCTTCGACTTCGACAGAGGAAATATTCTCACCGCCTGAAATGATGATATCCTTGGCACGATCCGCGATTTGCATGTATCCATCACCGTGTTGCACCGCGATGTCACCTGAATGGAAATAGCCATCTGCAAAAGCTTCCTGCGTCGCTTCCGCATTTTTGAAATACCCTTTCATGACAGAATTGCCTCTGATCATGATTTCGCCCTGCGTCGTGCCATCCTTAGGGATCTGCTGCATTGCATCATCCATGACCGTGATGCTTTCCATCATGGGAAATGCCACGCCTTGCCGCGCCTTGATCGCCGCACGTTCGGGTCTGTCCAGAGCATTCCAGTCCTCCCCGCGCCAAAGGCATTCGGTGACATGCCCATAGGTTTCTGTCAGCCCATAAACCTGCGTGACATTAAATCCGAGGCTTTCAATCTTACTCAAGGTTGCTGGCGCTGGCGGCGCGCCGGCTGTGAAAACTTCTACCGCATGATCGAAAGGGCGTCTTTCCTGCTCCGGGGCATTTACCAGCATGTTCAAGACAATTGGGGCACCGCCGAAATGTGTAACACCCTCATCTGCAATGGCCCCAAAGATCGCCGGCGCGGTAATATCGCGGCAGCAAACCACCGTCCCGCCAATCAGTGGCATCATCCAGGTGTGGTTCCAGCCGTTACAGTGAAAAAGCGGCACAATGGTGAGATAGACCGGATGCAGCACCATACGCCAGCTTATGACTGTGCCCATCGTCATAAGATAGGCACCACGATGATGATACACGACGCCTTTGGGTCTTCCGGTGGTGCCGGAGGTATAGTTCAGCGCAAGGCTCTCCCACTCGTCTTGAGGCATGATCCAGTCATACTCCGGATCAGCCTGCGCGAGCATATCTTCATAGTTTTCAAATCGACCGCTTGCGGGAAAACCGGCTCCGGCATCGGGAACTTCGATCAATGTTGGCTTGGGGCCGTCTAACTCTGCGCACGCCATTTCAGCGAGCTCCAGAAACTGAGTATCCACCAGAACGAACTTGGCCTCCCCATGCGCAAAGATATAACTCACAGTATCCACATCGAGACGCGTATTTATGGTGTTGAGCACGGCACCGCAGGCGGGGACCCCAAAGTGAGCCTCGATCTGAGCCGGGACATTCGGGAGGAGCGTCGCGACAACATCGCCCGGTTCAACACCCCTGGCTGCAAGCGCGGAGGCAAGGCGCGTGCAACGGTCATGGTACTCGGCATAGGTGACGCGGTGCGCGCCATAGACGACCGCCAATTTATGCGCAAACACATGCGAAGCGCGTCTAAGGTGCGACAGCGGCGTCAGTGCGACGTAATTTGCATCGCATTTTTCCAACCCGGTTTCGTCATTCATCCAGCCCATTGATCTTCTCTCCCCATCCGCGCGTGGTTCCGCCACCTCACCGCGCATCCCACGATATTGGATTTGGGAAATTTGAAAAGCGAATTGTCATACAATTCGAAGCTTTATGGTCGCGCCCTTCTTCAAGAGAGTCATGGTGACCTTCAAGCGGTGGGAACCGGAATCCGGTCTCGGTGTTTCGCGGTGAGCTTGGACCATTGTCATTGGATATCGCCTCGTCCGACAACTTTGACGAACACAGCGACGTGCTTCCATGAATTGCGAAAATAGCGGCGGTAAAAATTATTTCGCGTCCCCTGAGACATGCCCGCAGAATATGAAAAGCTATGTATCAGGCGGCGGGGTTCAACCAGGCAATATGAAGAAGGCTATGTTCGTGTTGCGAAGCGGCTCTTGTCGCTCTGTCAAGTGGCTGGACAATTGCTGGGCGCGGTGAGGAACGCGAAGTTATCCTGTTCACAGCAAAAGGCGCTTTGCAATCGCGGGAATCGTCACGTCGCATAAGTCGTAGTGCTGCAAGGGGGGGAGACCCCCTTGCCTTTCTTCAGGCCGCGATCGGTTCCTTCCTGAAACGTCCGTAAAAGCTTTGACCCTTGACCGCCATGTCCCGTAGCAGTTCAGGACAGGTAAAACGATCCCCATAGGTTGCGCTCAACTGGTCGCACCGTTCGGCAGCGTATGGCGCGCCAATCATATCGAGCCAACTGAGGGGTCCACCGGACCATGGCGCAAATCCCCAACCTAAAATGGCACCGACATCGCCTTCACGGATGTCCATCAAGACGCCTTCCTCAAGCGCGCGAACAGCTTCAAGCGATTGCGAAAACAGCAGGCGGTGCTGAACATCAGTCAGAGCGGGTTGATCATCTAAGGCCGGATATTTTTCAGCCAACCCTTCCCACAAGCCCTGCCGCTTACCTTTTTCGTCATAGGCATAAAATCCCGCGCTGGATTTGCGGCCCAGGCGTTCTTCGCCCTCCATCCAGAAGATAACGTCATCCACGGCGCCGTCAGGATAGGCATCGCCCATTGCAGCCTTGGTGGCGCGGGCGATTTTTGCGCCCAGATCAATGGAGGTTTCATCAACCAGTTGCAGCGGGCCAAGTGGCATGCCGACCAGTTTGGCCGCGTTTTCAATCAAGGCAGGTGCAACCCCTTCGGCCACCATGCGCATGCCCTCGTTGATGTAGGGGATTATGCAGCGGTTGGCATAAAAGAAGCGCGCATCATTGACGACAATCGGGGTCTTGCGGATCTGACGCACATAATCCAACGCCTTGGCGACGGCCCGATCACCTGTACCTTTGCCCTTGATGATTTCCACCAGCAGCATTTTTTCGACGGGGGAGAAAAAGTGGATGCCAATGAATTGTTCCGGGCGGCTCGATGCTTTGGCCAATTCCGTGATCGGCAGGGTCGAGGTGTTGGAGGCAAAGATACAGTCATCCGGGATCACGGCTTCGACCTTTGCGGTCATCTCTGCTTTCACCTTTGGATCTTCAAAAACGGCTTCGATGATCAGATCGCACCCTTCAAGAGCACCTAGATCGGTTGTCGCGGTGATCAGATCAAGCAGCTGTTCTTTCTTTTCCGGCGTGGTCTTTTTGCGTGCAATGCCTTTGTCGGCAAAATTCGCAGTATAAGCCTTGCCCCGGTCCGCCGCTTCTTGGTTCTGGTCGATCAGAACGACTTCGATTCCCGCTTGAACCGAAACCAGTGTGATGCCCGCACCCATCATGCCCGCGCCCAAAACACCAAGTTTCTTTACCCGTTGATCAGGTACATCTGTGGGACGCACAGCGCCTTTTTCCAGCGCTTCCTTGTTGATGAACAACGAACGGATCATCGCTTCTGAGGAGGGATTCAACAAGACCGACGTGAACCAGCGCGCCTCAATTTTCAGGGCCGTGTCAAAGGGGACCAATGCGCCTTCGTAGACGGCGGACAAGAGAGCCTTGGCGGCGGGATACACGCCTTGCGTTTTACCGTTCACCATTGCCGACGCGCCCACAAAGGTCATGAACCCGGCGGGGTGATAGGGTGCACCACCGGGCATTTTATAGCCTTTGGCGTCCCATGGCTTGACGAGATCGGCGTCGTTGGCGTTCAGAACCCAGTCCCGTGCTGCCGCCATTGGATCTTCGGATACCTCGTCAATCAACCCTGCTGCTTTAGCTGCCGCCGGCGCAACCAGTTTGCCTTCGAGCAGGAACGGCGACGCTCCCATGGCCCCCAATTTGCGTACCAACCGGGTCGTCCCACCGGCCCCCGGAAAGATACCGACCATGATTTCAGGTAGGCCGATCTTGGCTTTGGGGTTAGTGGCGGCAAAAATGCGATGCGTGGAAAGCGGCAGTTCGAGGCCAATGCCCAAGGCCGTGCCAGGCAAAACCGTTGCGATCGGCTTGCCACCCTTCAGCGTTTTTGGATCCATTCCCGCGCGTTCGATTTTTCGTAACAAGGCGTGCATCTGCATGGTGCCATCGAAAAGCCCCTTGGCTGGATTGTCTCCTGCGTCATCGCGCATTTTGGCAATCAGGTTCAGATCCATGCCACCCGCAAATGAACCTTCTTTTCCAGAGGTCAGAATAATGCCTTTTACCGCATCATCTGCGATGGCTCTGTCCATTAAATCGCCTATCTGTGCAAGCCCTTCAAAAGACATCACATTCATGGATTTTCCGGGTACATCCCAGACAATGGTGGCAATGCCCTCGGCATCAGTGGTCATGGTAAACTCGGTCATTTCCGGGTCCTTTCCTGGATTGTTCGCAGTGTCACCAGAGCATTTGAGGGCTTTGGGACGTGATAGGGGAATTTTGAATTTTGAAGCGAATTGGTAACGGACTTTAGATACCAACGGCTCCCCGCGCGCTGTAACAGCATGCGGGATTTGATTGGGCCAAATCGAGGTACTTCATCCGCGCAGAACTCTGTCGTATGATAGCCGCAAATCAGATCGGCCGAGATGAACTCGGCTTCTCCCGCGCGGCGAACGATGCGGTTGCAGTGCTTTTCTTTCACTGTATCGCGCAGCATTTCAAAGAACGGCCGCACTTCTTCTCTTGCGGAAATGATCGTATCCGAGGTGTCTGTATGTGACAAATATGGGAACATCAGGTGGCTGCAATACAGATCGAAATCATCCTGATTGCTGGCCTCTGACAGGTCATTGATGAAGCGTTGATAGATTTCAATCGGGCTAGCGGCTTGCTTTCGCGCGTCATTTTCGGGTTTTGGTGGTGGAATCTTGTTGGCCGCGTCCTGTCGTACGCGCGGAATATAAATCGGCCAATGCAGGTTATTCAGCATGCTGTCGACTTCCAGCATCTTCCAAACACCTTTGTCGCGGATAAGAACCATCCGGTTCGCATAGCTTGCCATGACTGGTTTGGCGTCCTGCAGTGTATGGGTCATATGGTACCCGGTGATGTAATTTTCGCTCAAAAACTCAGCCTCAACGACCAAACGTACCAGATTAGTGGTTCCTTGCCCTTTGAGTGCGTCACCAAATGTCAGAAGACCGGTGATCAAGTCTTCCTCCGTCTCAACGATGGTTTCATTGCTGAGCGTGCGTCTCAAATGGGGCAATTTGGTCCGCGCCAGCGCTGTTGCTGCGTCCCCTGTCATGATGGCATCGGACAAGACGTCCAACACCTCCTGATAGATTACCATGGCATCAGCGCTGGTCATTAATCAGACCCGCTCGATGATCGTGGCGGCTCCCATTCCTGATGCGATACATAAAGTGGCCAGACCAACTTCCTTGTCGGCACGTTCCATTTCATCCAGCAGCGTGCCGATGATCATGGCACCTGTCGCGCCCAGCGGGTGACCCATCGCGATTGACCCACCATTGACGTTTACCTTTTCGCTTTCGACATCAAAGGCCTGCATGAACCGCAAGACCACGGCGGCAAAAGCTTCATTCACTTCGAAAAGGTCAATGTCTTTGATGTTCATTCCATTATCAGCAAGTATTTTTTCGGTAACGGGCACAGGGCCGGTCAACATGATCGTTGGATCGGTCCCGATTTTTGCTGTGGCCCGGATGCGCGCACGCGGTTCAAGACCGTGTTGTTCTCCAAAGGCCTTTGAACCGATCAGAACGGCAGCCGCGCCATCGACGATACCGGAAGAGTTGCCTGCATGGTGGATGTGGTTGATCCGCTCAAGATGCGGATACTTCATCAAAGCAACCTTATCGAAACCGGGCATCACTTCACCCATTGCCTGAAACGCCGGGTTCAGTGCGCCAAGGCTTTGCATGTCAGTTTGCGGGCGCATGTATTCGTCGTGATCCAGAATCGGCAGGCCGTTTTGATCGCGAATTTCGATCACAGATTTGGCGAAGCGTTTATCGTCCCACGCGGCTTTGGCGCGTCGCTGGGATTCCACTGCGAGTTGATCCGCGTCATCGCGACTAAAGCCATACTCAGTTGCAATAATATCCGCGCTAATGCCCTGCGGTACGAAGTATTTTTCCATTGCCAGTGTTGGATCGACGGCGATTGCCGCGCCGTCCGCGCCCATCGGAACACGCCCCATCATCTCAACACCGCCCGCGATGTAAGCTTCACCTGCGCCGCCGCGCACTTGATTGGCTGCGAGATTTACCGCTTCCATGCCGGAGGCACAAAACCGGTTGATCGCAAGGCCGGGAATGCGTTCATCCAGGTCAGAAGCCAGAACAGCAGAGCGCGCAAGACACCCTCCCTGTTCCATGACTTGCGTGACATTGCCCCAGATCACATCTTCAACAGCGTGCCCTTCGAGATTGTTGCGCTCTTTCAGAGCGTTCAGCGTTTGGGCGGACAGACGCAGGGACGTTACCTCGTGCAGGCTGCCATCTTTGCGACCCTTGCCCCGCGGCGTGCGCAACGCATCGTAAATATAGGCTTCTGTCATTTCTTTCTCCTTCTCGCGCGTTCCCACGCGGTATTTTGTTCAGGCGCTTTTTGGCGTTCTGTTTCGCTTATGCGCGATCAGCAGGGCTGCCCGGCATCAGATCATAGGGGTGCTTCCATCCCGGCGTTTCAGAAAGGCGTGTGAGCCAGGCATCAGTGTTAGGCCAATCCGCGCGTTCAAACCCAAATTTTTCTGGGTAGTAGAGGTATCCGCAGCAGCTTAGATCAGCGTTGGTGATCCCATCGCCCACGATCCAGTCGCGATCCTCAAGGTGATCGTTGAGAATGGCATAGGCAGCTTTCAAGCGTCCCTGATTGAAGCCGATGACTTCTTTTGGACGCTTATCTTCTGGCAGGAAATGCATCAAAAACCGCGTAGGTCCGGCAACTGAACTGAGCTTGTGATTGTCCCAAAGCACCCAACGCAGAACTTCGCGGCGTTCATTTGCATCTTTGCCTGCGAACTTCCCGGATTTTTCAGAAACGTAATCCTGGATGACACCTGATTGCGTCAACTGCAGATCGCCGTCCACCATCACGGGCACTTCGCCCATACTGTTGATTTTGGCGCGATACTCAGGCGTGCGGGCTTCGCCGCCAAAAAAATCGACTTTCACCGGCTCCCAATCGAGGCCAGACAACTGAAGCGCAAGTGCCGCCTTATAGGCATTCCCGCTCTCTCCAAAGCAATAGAGTTGGATCGTCATAAGGTCCTCGCAATCAGTTCTTTCATTATTTCATTCGTCCCGCCGTAGATGCGCTGCACCCGTGCGTCGGCCCACATTTCTGCCACCGCGTATTCCTGCATGAAACCATAGCCGCCATGCAGTTGCACGCATTCATCCAAAACCTCACATTGCGTATCCGTGAGCCAATACTTGCTCATCGCGGCCTTTTCGACACTCAGGTCACCACGTAGATGTTCGCAGATGCATTGATCGAGAAAGGCGCGCGCAACTGTGGTCCGCGTTTTGCATTCAGCCAGCTTGAAACGGGTGTTTTGGAATTGCGTCAAGGGGCCACCAAAGGCCTCGCGTTCCTTGCAATAGGTGATTGTGCGTTCAACGGCCCCTTCCATGGCCCCGACGGCGCCGCAGCCGATGATCAGACGTTCCTGCGGCAACTGCTGCATCATCTGATAAAACCCCTGGCCCTCCTCGCCGCCCAATATGTTTTCAGGAGCAATCTCGACGTCATCAAAAAACAACTCTGAAGTATCTGCCGCATGCAGGCCAACTTTTTCCAGGTTCCGACCGCGTGCAAAACCCTGTGCACCATCGGTTTCCACGACCACGAGGGAAACGCCTTTGGACCCTTCGGCAGGGTCTGTTTTCGCAGCTACAATGATCAGATTGGCGTGTTGCCCGTTGGTGATGAAGGTTTTCTGCCCTGACAACCGATAGGCATTTCCGTCACGTGTTGCGCGTGTTTTAATGCGTTGCACGTCCGATCCCGTTGAGGGTTCCGTCATGGCCAATGCGCCAACCAATTCGCCTGAAACCATCTTGGGTAACCAGCGTTTTTTCTGATCCTCTGTGCCGTAGGCAAGCACGTAATGCGCCACAATACCGGAATGGATACCATGCCCCCAACTGGCCAGATTGGCGCGGGAGGCTTCCATGAGAATGGCTGCTTCATGGCCGAAATCGCCGCCCGGACCACCATATTCTTCGGGAACAGAAGGACACAGTAATCCTAACTCACCAGCTTCAGCCCATGTTTCGCGGTCCATCTGACCCTGCTTGCGCCATTTTTCGAAATTTGGGGCCCATTCATTGGTGATGAATTGCGCGGTCATTTGCGCAATCATACTGTGCTCTTCGGTCATCCAGTTAGATGTTCCGGTTGATCCAGCCATTATGTCACCCCCCTCCAGATGCACCTGCGCATTTGCCGCTTCAGGTAGTTTGATCAGGCCAAAAACGTTTTGCCCCAACCTGATTTCAACCTGTCACTGGCCGATCAGCCCACCGGGAAGGGCGAGCGTTTTCGTAGCATCATGGTTCAAAAGTTCGCCGCCTCCAGCGCCATCACCGTATCGGCACCGGATTGTATACGGTTCAGGTGCAGGGATGTGGCCGGTAACTGACGCGCCATGTAGTAGCGCCCGGTGTGCAGCTTGGATTCGTAAAAGGCCGTATCCGATGCGCCGTTTTCCAATGCAACCATAGCCGCTTTGCCCATTTTCGCCCACATCAGGCCCAGACAAACATGACCGAACATATGCATGAAATCATAAGAGCCCGAGAGCGCGTTATTGGGGTTCTTCATGCCGTTCTGCATGAAATACATGCCTGCGGCCTGCAAATCCTTGCTGGCGGCTTTCAGTGGATCGAGGAATTGTGCGTCAAAATCGGAGTCATGTCCGGCGTTTTCCTTGATGAAGGTTTTTACCAGATCAAAGAAAGCCATCACATGTTTGCCGCCATCCTGCGCCAGTTTGCGCCCTACAAGGTCCAACGCCTGAACGCCGTTGGCGCCTTCATAGATCATCGCAATGCGCGAATCCCGGGTGAATTGGGACATGCCCCATTCTTCGATGTATCCATGCCCGCCATAGACCTGTTGCGCTTTGATGGTCATGTCATAGCCCTGATCGGTCAGGAAACCTTTGATCACGGGGGTGAGCAGCGAGACCAACCCATCGGCGTCCTTGTCATCTGCCCGATGTGCCGCGTCCAAAAGCGTTGAGCCCCAAAGGATGAACGCGCGTGCGCCCTCAGCAAAGCTTTTCTGATCCATCAACGAACGACGGATATCGGGATGCACAATCAAAGGATCTGCGGGACCATCGGGGTTTTTCTCACCCGTCACGTCACGGCCTTGAAGCCGATCCTTGGCATAATCCAACGCGTTCTGATACGCCGCTTCGGCCTGCGACATGCCTTGCATGCCCACACCGAGGCGCGCTTCGTTCATCATGGTGAACATGGCGCGCATGCCTTTATGCTCTTCGCCCAGAAGATAACCGTTCGCACCATCATAATTCATCACACAGGTGGAATTGCCGTGGATGCCCATCTTTTCTTCGATATTGCCGACGGCCACCGCGTTGCGTTCGCCCAGTGATCCATCCTCTTTGACGATGAATTTTGGCACGATGAAAAGCGAAACACCCTTGATCCCTTCCGGCCCGCCGGTGATTTTCGCCAAAACCAGATGAATGATGTTATCGGCCATGTCGTGTTCGCCGGCTGAGATGAAAATCTTCTGTCCCGTGATTTTATAGCTGCCATCATCCTGAGGCTCTGCTTTGGTGCGCATCAGACCCAGATCGGTGCCACAATGGGGCTCAGTCAGGTTCATTGTGCCGGTCCAGTCACAAGAAACCATATTGGGCAGATAGGTGTCTTTCTGGGCCTCAGAGCCATGTGCCAGAATAGCCGAAGCCGCGCCATGCGTCAGACCTTGATACATGGTGAAGGCCATGTTGGCCGAGGAGAACATCTCGCCCACCGCTGTGCCGATCACAATCGGCATGTTCTGCCCGCCATATTGCTCCGGCATATCGAGGCCAGGCCAGCCGCCTTCCTTGACTGTCTCAAAAGCATCTTTGAACCCGGTCGGCGTGCGCACGACGCCATTTTCAAGTGTGCAGCCTTCTGTATCGCCTATCCGGTTGAGCGGGGCAATCACGCCAGAGGTCAGTTTACCTGCCTCTTCCAGAATGGCTGAAGTGAAATCGGCATCCAGGTCATCGTAACCCGGGATCGGCTGTTCCAGGACGTTCAGCACATTGTGGAGAACGAATTGCATGTCCTTGGTGGGGGCTGTGTAGCGGGGCATCTGTTTTCTCCCTTAAACGTGATGGTTTGTCTTTATTCGGCGGCGTTGCGGGGTGCACGCAGTGACGCAATCATTTCGGCACCCCATTTGAGTTGGGTTTTCAAGTCATCAATCGCTTCATTCAAAGCATCGCGCTGGCTTTCCATTTCCGACAGGCGCTTCACGCCGACGTCATAGGATGCCTGCACTTGAGTTTGTTGCTGGTCGCCCAAATCGTAAAGGTCCAGCAGTTGACGCAGTTCTTCAAGACTGACGCCAAACCGCTTGCCGCGCAGTATCAGTTTCAACCGAGCCCGGTCCCGGCGCGTGAAAAGCCGCTTTTGGCCCTCGCGGACCGGAAACAACAGTTCTTTGGACTCGTAAAAACGCAATGTGCGTGGCGTGACGCCAAAAGCGTCGCACATTTGCCGGATCGTCATAAATTCATCGGTCATCCATAAACCTCTTTTCATCAACTTCTCACCGAGCAGATATGGCCTGATGGATCAGCTACAATATCAGGTGACGTTTACGTAAGCTGAACGTCACGTCACTTTGTAAGGTGCCACGGCGGAAACCTGCGAGAACGCAAAAAGTTGACCTAATGTACTTTGAATCTGGCGCCCTGTTGATGTGCGATCAAAAACTCCGCATGTCGGATTGGCGCATGGCAAAACGCGTTCGGATCAGGGCGTGTCGAGTTCTTTGGCGATGGAATCGCGCAGATCACGCAGTTCGTCAATTGCCTCATCCAGTTGCGCGCGTTGTTCGGCCAGTTCGCTGAGTTGGCCATCCGCCAGATTTACCCATGCCGCCATTTGCGCGGCAGTGCCTTCATTTTCGTAGATCAGCAGCCATTGCCGTATGTCTTCCAATTGAAATCCAAACTTGCGACCGCGCAGGATCAATTTCATCCGCGCACTTTCACGCGGGCCATAAAACCGGGCGCGACCCTCGCGGTCAGGTTTCAGCAGCTCAATGTATTCATAATAGCGCAAAGTCCGCGGTGTCACGTCGAATTCGGCGCACATTTCTTTGAATGTCAGGCGCGGTTCTGTCATGCGGTCTTTCTCCCTATGGTTAGGCTAGGGCGCTAACTACCCGAGCGCAACCACCCCTCTTGCTCTTGGCGGTGCTCTGGGATGATAAAGGGCTCAAGAAACCCGGGCTCAGCCTGAGCGGAGCAAATTTACATGGCCACAAAGACCGACATCGCGCGACAGTTCATTGAAGCGATCCCCCATAGCAAGGCGCTGGGTATGCGCTTGACCGAAATGGCCGAGGGTACGGCCAGCATCGAAATGCCCTATGATGAAAAACTGGTCGGTGACCCTGAGACAGGTGTCATCCATGGCGGTGCCGTATCGGCGTTGATGGATACCTGTTGTGGCGCGGCCGTCATGAGTCATCCGAAAAACCCCGGCGGAACGGCCACCATTGATTTGCGCATTGACTACATGCGCGCTGCAACGCCGGGTCAGGCGATCACTGCGCAGGCCACTTGCTATCACGTAACGCGCACGGTGGCATTTGTGCGCGCAACGGCGACGGACGCTGATACGGGTAATCCGGTCGCTGCTGCAACGGGTGCCTTTACGGTGGAGGGCCGTCGATGAAAGCGCCGCGTCGTCCACCCGAACCGGTTCAGGTGATCAAGCAACGTCGAGATGCGACGTTGCGCGCATTAGTCGAGGGTGTGCCCTATATCCGATATCTCGGAATGCAGTTTGAGCGCAAAGGGGATGAGTTGACAGGCGTCTTGCCGTTTGATCAGAAGCTGATTGGTAATCCGATGTTGCCGGCCATTCATGGCGGCGTGACAGCGGCCTTTCTTGAGGTAACCGCGATCATTACGCTCAGCTGGACCTATTTGTGGGAAGATGTGGAATCCGGTGCAATTGACACGGATGCCCTGCAAACAGCTGGATTGCCTCGACTGCCGAAAACAATAGATATTTCAACAGATTACTTGCGTTCGGGCTTGCCGCGCGACGCCTATGCGCGCGCGCGGATCAATCGTTCTGGGCGACGTTATGCCTCTGTTCATGTAGAAGCCTGGCAAGACAATCGCAGTCGCCTGTTTGCGCAGGCGACCGGTCATTTCCTTATGCCCCAACCACGTGAATAGCGCCCAGACTGACGCCAAGGCGGCTGTAACGCACCGGCGGGTTTTGAAAATTGCGCTGCCGATTGTTTTGTCAAATGCGACGGTGCCGATCCTGGGCGCGGTCGATGTAGGCGTCGTTGGGCAGTTGGGAGAAGCCGCCCCAATTGGCGCGGTCGCTCTTGGAGCAATCATTCTGTCCACCGTATACTGGATTTTTGGGTTTCTGCGCATGGGCACAGTTGGCCTCGTCGGACAGGCCGAAGGAGCAGGGGACAAAGCCGAAGTTTCCGCATGGTTGACCCGCGCCTTGATCGTGGCCTTGGGGGCGGGGTTGACGTTGATCATCCTGCAACCGCTGATTTTTTGGGGGGCCTTACGCCTTGCCCCGGCGAGCCAGGACGTCGAGAGCCTCGCCTGGGCCTATCTGAGCATCCGCATCTGGACGGCGCCGGCTGCGATTGCTGTTTACGCGTTGACTGGCTGGTTGGTCGCAATGGAACGGACATCCGGCGTGTTCTGGGTTCAACTGGTGATGAACAGCGTCAATATCCTGCTTGATCTGCTTTTTGTCCTGGTTTTTGACTGGGGTGTACCAGGTGTTGCCATCGCCACGGTCATTGCGGAATTGACGGGCGCCGCGCTTGGGCTCTGGTTTTGCCGGGCGGCGTTTCAACGCCCCGACTGGCGGGATTGGTCGCGCGTCTTGAACCGGGCCAAACTGATCCGCATGGCGGTATTGAACACCGATATTTTGTTGCGGTCGGCCATGTTGATGATCATCTTTTTATCGGTGAATTTCATCAGCGCAAAATTCGGTGACGTCACGCTGGCGGGCAATGCGGTACTGGTGCAATTCATGTACATTACCGCCTATGCGATGGACGGTTTTGCCTTTGCGGCGGAAACCCTGATCGCGCGGGCGATTGGACGTGGGGATCGCGCTTATGTCAGACGCAGCGCGGTATTGACCTCTCTGTGGGGGATGGTGGTTTGCGTATTGATGGCCTGTGGTTTTGCCCTGGCCGGGGGGTGGCTCGTCGAGGTGATGGCCAAGGATCCGGACGTCCAGGCGGCGGCCCGCCAGTTCCTGCCCTATATGATCGTGGCCCCGATTGTTGGCTGCGCATCCTGGATGTTAGATGGCATTTTTATTGGCGCAACGCGCAGCCGGGACATGCGCAATATGATGGCCCTCAGCTTCATCATCTATTGGGCCGCGATCTCGATGCTGGTGCCACCTTTCGGAAATCACGGTCTTTGGCTGGCGCTGTTGATTTCTTTCGTTGCACGCGGGATTACGTTGGGTTGGCGGTATCCCGCTTTGGAAGCGTCGGCAACGAGGCCTTCATAACCAGTCGGTGCGGCGCGTACCTACGGCCTCTTGAACTGAGTTAAATCCATCACGCGCCAGCAGGTCATCAAGTCCTTCGACGATTTCGCTTACCAGTGACAACCCACCAAACACCAGCGCGGTGTAAAGCTGTACAGCGGACGCACCGGCACAGATCTTTGCGTATGCTTGCTGGGCAGAGCCAACGCCGCCAGCGCCAATCAACGGGATATCCGTTTGTGCCGAAAGCTGCGCCAAAACGCGGGTGGATCGGACGAACAGCGGTTGCCCCGACAAACCACCCGCCTCACCGGCTTGTGGACTGCGCAATCCGTCGCGTGCCAGGGTTGTATTGGTGGCGATGATCGCTTCCACCTTTGCATCCCGCGCAATCACTGCAATATCCGCAATTTCATCCTCGCTCAGATCTGGTGCGATCTTCAAGAATACCGGTGTGGTGCCACGTACCTGCATCACACCGTCGAGCAGGGCGGCGAGCGCTGCAGAACCCTGCAAGTCCCGTAGTTTCTCAGTATTGGGCGAGGACACATTTACCGTCGCAAAATCTACATCGTCCCCAAGATGGGACAGGACTGTCGCAAAATCTGCGGCACGGTCGTTACTGGTTTTATTCGCCCCAAGGTTGATCCCGACAGGCACCGCCGCTGACGCGGCTTTCAGGCGCGCACCGATGATGTCCATGCCTTCATTGTTGAAGCCAAAACGATTGATCGCAGCGGAATCCTCAGCAAGCCGGAATGACCGTGGCCGCGGGTTGCCAGGTTGCGCAAGCGGTGTTGCCGCACCCACCTCAAGAAAGCCAAAGCCCGCCCGCGACAGGGGCGAAACCGCCTCCGCATTCTTGTCAAATCCTGCAGCCATACCAACAGGATTTAGGAGTTCGATACCCGCTATTTGTGTTTTCAAACGATCAGAGGTCCGAGGACCCGGCGCGGGGACCAGTCCGGTTCGCAATGCCTTGATTGCCCATCCATGCGCGTCTTCGGGATCCATCCGGCGCAAGGCCCGCAGGCCGATATTTTCCAGCGCTCGTCTCATGGGAGCGTCAAGTTCATGTGCTGGCCGCGTCCAGACCGGCTGGAAACTGATGTACGCCGTTTTGCAGCGGAAGCGGTTGCGCCCAGACCACATCATCCATTTTCAGCGCGCGATAGAGATGAGGAAACAGTTGATCACCGCGCGACACTTCCCACTTCAAATCATCCCCCAAGCGATCTGCCTCAACGGCCAGCAGCATCAGATCATCCACGCCGGCAAAGTGTTTCGCGGCGGTTTCGGCCGCTTGGCTGGCCGTTGAAAAGTGAACGTAACCATCGGAAACATCGATAGGCGCACCAGCGGTCTTGCCCGTCGCGCGCAGATCATCCCATTCATCGGAGCGAAATATCTTGAATATCATCATATGCGTCTGATGCCCCGCGGCTCTCTCAGGGTCAAGGCTCAGAGTATGAGTAAATTATTTGGACCGATTTGACCTGTGACGCCGGGTCATCCAGCGATCCTTGACTCAGAGGCTTTGACAGTTGTCGCACCAGTCGCCACCATAACGCCAGATTCCAACTGAGGGGAAAAACATGAAACGATTCCTGACGGCCACGGCGGCCCTGGCACTCACAAGTGGTATGGCGGCAGCCGAGTATCGCCTGACCATACTGCACACCAATGATTTCCACGCCCGATTTGAACCGATCAGCAAATACGACAGCGGCTGTTCGTCCGAAGATGATGCGGAAGGCAAGTGTTTCGGCGGGTCCGCCCGGCTTGTTACGGCGATTGCCGAGGCCCGCGCACGTTCGGATAATGCCATTCTCGTTGATGGTGGCGACCAATTTCAGGGCACATTGTTTTACACCTACTACAAGGGTGCGCTTGCGGCTGAGATGATGAACAAACTTGGCTATGACGGCATGACCGTCGGCAACCATGAATTTGACGATGGCCCCGAAGTGCTGCGCGGATTTATGGATGCGGTCAATTTCCCGGTTTTGATGTCAAATGCCGATGTGTCCGGTGAACCCTTGTTGGCGGACAAACTCGCGAAATCTACCGTGATCGAGCGCAACGGTGAAAAGATTGGGCTGATTGGTCTGACGCCTGAGGATACCGACGAATTGGCGTCTCCTGGCGATAATATCTCGTTCTCTGATCCAGTTGCGGCGGTTCAGGGCGAAGTTGACAGGCTGACTGGTGAAGGCGTCAACAAGATCATCGTATTGAGCCATTCCAGCTATCGTGTAGATCAGCGGGTTGCGGCGGAAACCACGGGCGTCGATGTGATCGTGGGCGGTCATTCCAATTCTTTACTGTCCAATACAATTGAAGGGGCAGAAGGTCCCTATCCCACGATGGTCGGCGATACAGCCATTGTTCAGGCCTACGCCTATGGCAAATTTCTTGGCGAGCTGAACGTGACATTTGATGATGCGGGTAACATCACACAGGCGGTCGGCGAACCGATCATCATTGATGCCAGCGTGGCCAAAGATGCCGACACGGAAGCGCGTATCGCCGAGGCAGCCGCACCGCTGGAAGAAATCCGCAGCAGGGTTGTTGCAGAAACCGCGGCTGAAATTGTCGGTGTGCGCGAAGACTGCCGTGCAAGGGAATGCGCGATGGGCAATCTGATCGCTGACGCAATGCTGGCGCGTGTCAAAGATCAAGGTGTCGAAATCGCCATTCAAAACGGCGGTGGCATCCGGGCAAGCATTGATGCCGGTGAGGTGACCATGGGCGAAGTTCTCACAGTGCTCCCTTTTCAGAACACGCTGAGCACGTTCGATGTAACGGGCGAAACTATCCTTTCCGCCCTGGAAAACGGTGTCAGTGAACATGAGGAGGGCGCGGGTCGCTTTCTGCAGGTCGCAGGGATGAGCTATACGTTTGATGTTACGAAACCGGCAGGCAGCCGCATCAGCGATGTGATGGTGGGCGATGTGCCCATTGATCTGGCAAAAGTCTACTCCGTCGTATCCAACAATTATGTGCGCAATGGCGGCGATGGGTTTGCGATGTTCAAATCTGCTGACAATGCTTACGACTTTGGGCCGGATCTGGCGGATGTTACGGCGGAGTTTCTCGCTGAAAAAGGACCTTACACGCCTTACACGGACGGTCGCATCACTGCGAAGTGATCAGTTGACAATAATCTTTTGGCGCGCCCGACGATCGTTCGGGCGCGTTTTTTCTGCGTCAGAGCCTCTGGATCAAAATGCTAGGCCGCGTTAAGTTTTGACTATGTGCGGACGTTTTGCCACCACCTTGCCTAGTGATGCGATGGCGCAATTATTTGCAGCACAGCCCGGCAATGATTTGCCCGATGTACCGAATTTCAACGTCTGTCCCACCAATCAGATCCACGTGGTGACAGGCGCTGGTGATGGCACGCGGCGGTTGAGCGCCATGCGGTGGGGATTTGTGCCGCGCTGGTATAAAAAGCCCAATGGTGGTCCCTTACTAATCAACGCGCGCGCTGAAACCATCGCGACAAAACCAGCTTTTGCGGAGGCGGCACGCTTACGGCGCGCATTGGTCATTGCCAGCGGGTTTTATGAGTGGACCAAAACGCCCGAAGGCATACGCAACCCCTGGTACATCACGCCAACCCGTGGCGAGGTGCTGGCCATGGCTGCGGTTTGGCAGGACTGGACCAGCACGCAGGGAGATCTGCTGCGTTGCTGTGCATTGGTGACGACGGCGGCCAACAGGAAAATGGGCAAAATTCATCACCGCATGCCCGTAATCGTGAAGCAAGAAGACTGGGCGCTCTGGTTGGGCGAGGCGGGGCATGGTGCTGCCAAGCTCATGCATGCAGCGGATGAGGAAGCGCTGCAAATGCACCGGGTCGATCGAGCGGTTAATTCCAATCGGGCATCGGGCGTCGATCTGATTGCGCCGCTGCTGGATGAAGACGACACGTTTTAAAAAAATTTAGACGGCCGCCAATGACCGTGGCGCTATCTGATCAGCGGCGCGCGGATCAGATTCATTTGCCCTTCGATCAAACCGTCGGCCCAACCCTGAAACCGACCGGTCACTGCGTGTTCGATGCGCAAAGTAACCTCAGAACCGTTTTCAAATGGCCCGATAGACCATATCCCTTCGGCACTGCTGAGTGCGTGATGGCTGCCGCTTGCATTCACGAAGCGCACGGTATCACCTATTTCGACGTCGATCAGTTCCGGAGAATAGGCGGATTGCAAAACGGTAACGACGTGTTCATTGGCATGTACGGGTTTGCCTAATGTTGAAACAGTAACAAGAAATGCCACGGCAAGTCGCAAAACTGAGTTGCTTGGCATGGCGGGTTCCTTTCGACCGATAGCGTCAAGAGGCTACAGATGAATTGCGGCTGAAAAAGGCCACTCTCATGTTGATAAGGTGACGAAACGCATGTTTGCGGGGGGTTTTGGTCGTTCCAATGCAGCGACGGCGCAACCTCTGTAAGAGGCGCGTTGAGGTATTAACCAGTGAGCGGTTGTGTTGTCAGCCAATTCCTGAACGAGGATAGGGCCGGGGGATCTTCGCGCTCGCTTGGCCAGACCAAGTAGTAGTTTCCGATGCTTTCCGATGTGCGTTCAGAGGCAAGGACCAATTGCCCGCTGGAAAGGTACGGTTCCGCAAAAAAGGTGGGTAGCAGTGCGATGCCTAACCCGTGAATGGCGGCCTGTGCCATGGTCGAGAACTGATCAAAAATCATCCCCGGAGGCAGCTTGGCTTCGATGCCCAGGGTGCGCATCCACCGGGTCCAGCCGAGGGGACGCGTATCAAGATGCAACAAGTCGTATTGCAAGATTTGGTGTGCGTCCGTGAGCGGCGCGGTGATCAGGCCGGGTGCGCAAACCGGCACGACGGTCTCCGGCAGAAGCGGCAGGTAGCTGACGTTTGGCCAATCCTCCCGCCCAAAATGAATTGCCGCATTGAAAGGAGAAACCTGAAAGTCGAAAGGCGCAAGTCGCGTTGACAGATTCACCGTGACTTCGGGGTGACGGCGCGCAAAATCGCGTAAACGAGGGGCAAGCCAGTGCATGCCAAAAGCCGGCAGGATCGCAAGGTTGAGCGTGCCGCTTTCCGTATTTGTTTGCACCGAAATTGTAGCTTGCCCCAAGCGTTGCAAAATACTGCGGACTTCGCGCACGTATTCTTCCCCTTGAGGCGTCAGTACCAGTCCACGCCCTTTGCGTGCCAAGAGGGCTACACCTACCTGGTCTTCAAGGGAGTTGAGTTGGCGGCTTACGGCGCTTTGTGTCAATGCCAGTTCACCGGCCGCCAACGTGGCACTGCCAAGGCGCGCGACGGCTTCAAAAGCGACGAGTGCGGAAATGGATGGCAGATAGCGGCGCGGAACGGACATATGAGTTTTTCTCATGCATTGCAAAACAAAGCATCGTTAGTCTTTTGCACTGGGGTTTGCAATAATGGCGCAAAGCTGACGTAACTCCGTTTCGAGTGAGAGGAAAAGACATGAACGCTGAGAGCCCCATTCTGAAAGCCAAAGACGCACCCGATTTGGGCGCCTTTGAATGGTCGGACCCTTTCCGCCTGTCTGAGCAACTGCAAGAAGACGAGCGCATGATACAGGACTCCGCGCGGGCTTATGCGCAGGAAAAACTGCAGCCACGCATCATTGACGCTTTCGCAAATGAAACGACTGATGCGTCTATCTTTCGCGAAATGGGCGATATGGGGTTGCTTGGGGTGACGTGCCCCGAAGAATACGGTGGTTTGGGTGGATCATACGTGTCCTATGGTCTGGTGGCGCGCGAAGTTGAGCGGGTCGATTCCGGATATCGCTCAATGATGTCCGTGCAATCCAGTCTCGTGATCTATCCGATTTACGCATATGGCTCAGAGGCGCAGCGCACGAAATACCTGCCCAAGCTCTGCTCCGGTGAGTGGATCGGGTGCTTCGGTTTGACTGAACCGGATGCAGGTTCGGATCCGGCAGGCATGAAGACCCGGGCCGTCAAAACCGCAACGGGCTACAAATTGACGGGGTCCAAAATGTGGATCTCGAATGCGCCGATCGCTGATGTTTTTGTGATCTGGGCGAAGTCCGAAGAACACGGCGGTAAAATCCGCGGCTTTGTGCTTGAAAAGGGCATGACGGGTCTCAGCGCCCCCAAAGTCGGTAACAAGCTGTCGCTTCGTGCATCAATCACCGGCGAGATTGTTATGGAAGGCGTCGAGGTGAGCGAGGATGCTCTATTGCCGAATGTGCAGGGTCTCAAGGGACCGTTTGGATGTCTGAACCGCGCGCGCTACGGCATTAGTTGGGGTGCAATGGGCGCGGCTGAGTTTTGTTGGCATGCAGCACGGCAATACGGGCTTGACCGGCATCAATTTGGCAAACCGCTTGCGGGCACGCAGTTGTTCCAGAAAAAGCTCGCGGATATGATGACCGAAATCTCGCTTGGGCTGCAAGGCGCGCTGCAGGTGGGCCGTTTAATGGATCAAGCCAAAGCAGCCCCCGAGATGGTCAGTATTGTCAAACGCAACAATTGCGGCAAGGCGTTGGATATTGCGCGGATGTCACGTGACATGCATGGCGGCAATGGCATTAGCGGTGAATTTCAGGTGATCCGCCACATGATGAACCTCGAAACGGTGAATACGTATGAAGGGACGCATGACGTTCATGCGCTGATCCTGGGGCGTGCGCAAACTGGCATACAGGCATTTTTCTGAGGTCATTTGCCGGGCCGGGACAATCCAACAACAATGAGTAACTGATGGACCGCGTTCAAATCGTTCATGAAAATTTCCTGTCGCGTCTCACGTCTCAGGATTTCCCCGAAGGACGCGCACCAAAAGGTCAGCTTTCCAACGAGGTCGCTTTTAGCCTGTACAAGTCTCAGGTGCTGAGCCGCGCCTTGGATATTGAGAGCCGCGCGATGCAACGGGCGGGACAGGGGTTTTACACCATCGGTTCCTCGGGCCACGAAGGCATGGCCGCCATAGCACAAGCCCTGCGACCAGATGACATCGCTTTTCTGCATTACCGCGATGCGGCGTTTCAGATCGCACGGGCAGCGCAAGCCGGTCAGAATGGCATGATGCGCGACATTCTGCTGAGTTTCGCCTGCTCATCAGAGGATCCAACAAGTGGGGGGCGGCATAAAGTGCTGGGCAGCCGTGCTTTGATGATCCCGCCCCAAACATCCACCATCGCCAGTCATTTGCCAAAAGCTTTGGGAGCGGCCTATAGCATCGGGCTTACGCGCCGCCGTGCACCCGAACATCAATGCCTGGCACGTGACGGCCTTGCAATGGTCTCTTTTGGGGATGCGTCGGCCAATCATTCGACGGCGCAAGGCATGATCAACGCGGCAGGCTGGACTTCTGTCCAAGGGGTGCCTTTGCCGCTTTTGATGGTTTGTGAGGACAACGGCATTGGCATTTCGACGAAAACGCCAAGAGGCTGGACAAAGGCCTCGATGCAACATCGACCCGGCATTGCGTATTTCGAGGCGGATGGATTGGATATTTTTGATGCCTTCGCCGTGGCCAGCGAGGCGGCGGAATATGTCAGAACCAAACGCAAGCCCGCGTTCTTACATTTGACGACTATTCGGCTCTATGGGCATGCAGGCGCAGATGTTGTCACAAGCTATCTGCCGCGCGCTGAAGTTGAGGCCGATGAAGCGAATGATCCTCTTTTGCATAGTGCCCGGCTCTTGATCGAGGCAAAAGCGGCGACTGCGGATGTTTTGTTGCAAGTGTATCAAGATACGTTGGAGGCGGTTCACGCAGACGCGAAACTGGTTGTAAAACGCCCGCATCTGCAATCGGCACAAGACGTGATGTCGAGCATTGTGCCACCGCCGCGTGCCTGCGCTCCTAGTAACGGCCCTGATCCAAAACACCGCAAGAGCTTGTTTGGCTCAGATTTTGCGCAAATGGACACGCCGCAGCCGATGTCGCGTCTGATCAATTGGGCGTTGCACGATTTGATGTTGGAGCATCCTGAGACATTGGTTATGGGCGAAGATGTTGGCCGAAAAGGCGGCGTTTATGGCGTCACCCAAAAGCTGCAAGCGCGCTTTGGCCCTGATCGTGTGATTGATACGCTGTTGGATGAACAATCCATTTTGGGTCTGGCGATTGGCATGGCGCACAACGGATTTATCCCGATGCCGGAGATTCAATTCCTCGCATACCTGCACAATGCGGAGGACCAACTGCGCGGCGAAGCGGCAACACTACCGTTTTTCTCCAATGGTCAGTGGAGCAACCCAATGGTGTTGCGCATCGCGGGTTTGGGCTATCAAAAAGGGTTTGGCGGGCATTTTCACAACGACAATTCGCTGGCGGTGCTGCGGGACATACCGGGTCTGATTGTTGCGTGCCCATCAAACGGGCATGATGCGGCGCAGATGCTGCGCGAATGCCACCGGCTTGCGCGAGAAGAGCAGCGCGTCTGTGTGTTCGTGGAGCCGATTGCCTTGTATCCAATGCGAGATCTGCACCATGAAGGTGACGGGGCGTGGATGACACCGTATCCAGAACCAGATGCGCGGCTTCCGCTTGGATCCATTGGCGTCCACGGTGATGGGGCGGAGGTTGCGATCGTGACCTATGGCAACGGTCACTATCTGTCGCGACAGGCACAGGAGGTGTTGGAAGCCGAAAATATCGGAACGCGGGTCATTGACTTGCGCTGGCTGGCACCTTTGCCGGAAACCGCTCTGTTGGAGGCGATCCGAGGATGCCACCGCATTCTGATTGTAGATGAATGCCGTCGTACCGGCGGCCAGGCGGAAGCCTTGATGGCATTGTTTGCCGAAAACAACGTAGCACAAGTTGCGCGTTTAAGCGCGACGGATAGTTTCATTGCAACTGGACCGGCCTATGCCGCAACGCTTCCGTCACGGGACAGTATTGTGTCGGCGGTCAAAGATTTGTTGGGCTTATACAGCTCGGAATGAGAAGCCCGCTGGAGCAACGATGCGACGATTCGTTCCCGGTTCATGCCATAGAGCCAACACGCATAAAGTTTGAGCTTTCCGACAAAACGATTGTTGAAGGGTCGGGCGAAACCTCAACGTGGTGGTATTGTTGAAACGACAAACAAACTATGTGCCGACAGACCTGATTAAATCGGACTGGCGATGTCGACTTGGAAATGTGGCGGAAAGCTCGCCGTTGGATTGGACCGTCATGTTTCAGAAAACGAACCAATTGACATTTATAGACATTTTCCCGGTCGCGTCGAATGCGCTTCAAAGGGATTGATACGTCTGTTTCGGGAGACGTCATAGTACCTGTCATCGAAAGCAGGAATTCTAGAATTCTGACTTGAAAATACGCACCGTCACACGCCAATCCACGCGCTTTTGCACACGTGTGCAAAAAAAACTTGCCAAGAGGCAATCTGAATGTCTAGCGTTAGGTGACGCTTGCAAAAAGCAGGTCTGCGACGGCGGGGTTATCATGGCTGAAATTCAACTGCGAAACATCAACAAGCGGTGGGGAAGCTTTGTAGGCGTCGATAATTTCGACCTCACAATTGCGGATCAGGAATTTCTTGTCTTGCTGGGTCCGTCGGGCTGCGGAAAGACAACAACCATGCGGATGATTGCCGGGCTGGAAGATGCCACAGATGGCGAGATCATTATCGACGGCAGAGTAGTCAACGATCTGGATCCCAAGGATCGCGATGTCGCGATGGTGTTTCAGTCTTATGGTCTTTATCCGAACATGAACGTCTACGATAACATCCGCTTTCCGCTGAAAGTTCGGAAAATTCCCGAAAACGAACACGACGAACGTGTACGACGTGCATCGGCCATGGTTGAATTGGATGAATTTCTCCATCGCAAGCCTGCCGAACTCTCCGGCGGCCAACGCCAGCGCGTTGCGCTCGCGCGGGCAATTGTACGCGAGCCTAATGTCTTTTTGATGGATGAACCACTGTCGAACCTCGATGCAAAACTGCGCGTGTCGACGCGCGCTCAAATCAAGAACCTGAGCCACGAACTCAAAGTGACGACTGTTTACGTAACACATGACCAGATTGAGGCCATGACGTTGGCGGATCGGGTGGTCGTTATGAAACAGGGCAAGGTGCAACAGGTCGGCACGCCCACGGACATCTATGATCATCCGGAAAACACCTTCGTGGCGAGCTTTATCGGCAGCCCGGCAATGAACCTGATGGATGGTTCGATCAGCGGCGGAGTATTCAGCGGCGACAAAGTCTCAATCCCCGGACTGTCTGGCGGTGAGGGGCCGGTCATTCTGGGATTTCGTGCCGAGGATGCGACCTTGGCGGAGGGCACCAACGGCCAGATCACGGCACCCATCTATACCATCGAGTTATTGGGTGATGCGACGATGTTGACGGTGCGCGCAGGCGGACAACTCGTTTCAGTCAAAGCGCACAAGGAGTTTCGTGCCGAGATCGGGGATATAGTGTCTTTCGACGTGCCGGTCTCCATCTGTCATTTGTTTGATGAAAAAACCGGGACGCGCATCAACGCGGCTTGATCCAATCCGCCCCTTTGTGGGGCCCACAAAGGGTGCAGCCTTGCAAGATGCACCCAAGCCAATTGCAACAGGGAGTTTGCATATGTTTTTTAGGAAAATTGCACTGGCGGGCGCGATCTCGCTTATGGGGAGCGCTTCTTTTGCGACCTGTTCTTACGAAAATACCACCCCGATCAAATCATTGTCGGCGGGATTTGAAGCTTGGAAAGCAGTTACAGACGCCATGGCGGAATGCGGAAACTTTCAAGCAGAGCTGGATCAGGAATTCCGCACAAAACAGCCTGCAGCTTTTGAGGCCAACCCATCGCTATACCAGATCGGGGGCGTCTCGAACGGGACAATCACACCGCTGATCAATGCCGGGACCATTCGTCCACTGGATGATCTGGTGGCAAAATATGGGCAGAACCTTACGCCAAACCAACTCATTCGCATCAACGGCGAAATTATGGCCGTTGCAATGATGGTGAATACGCAGCACCTGATGTACCGTTCGGATGTGTTCGCGGATCTGGGCATCGACGTTCCGACAAGCTGGGACGAAGTCTATGCGGCCGCTGAGAAAATTCAGGCGGCGGGCGTGGTGGATTACCCCTTGGGAGCAACCATGAAATCCGGCTGGAATCTCGCGCAGGAATTCGTGAACATGTATCCGGGCTTTGGCGGAAAATTCTTCAATGAGGATAACACGGCGGCCGTCAATTCCGACGCGGGTATGCAAGCGCTCGCTACGATGCAAAAGGCGCTGGCATTCACTGATCCAGAAGTTCTTGTGAGTGATTCAACCTATGTTCAGCAACAGTTTCAGCAGGGCAAGATCGCGATGGCAAACCTGTGGGCGAGCCGTGCCGGTGCCATGAATGATGCGGCGGAAAGCCAGGTTGTTGGAAAGGTTGCGATGGCCGCCGCTCCGGCGGCTGTTGAAGGCGGAGCGCCAGCAACGACACTTTGGTGGGACGGTATCGTCATCGCCAAGAATATTACGGACGAGGAAGCCGATGCGGCCTTCCGTCTGGCGATGGAAGGGCTTGATGCGGAGACGGTTCAGGGCGCAAATGAAGCTGCGATCTGGTTGGTGCAAGGCTATGAACCAACAGATATCGCTGCAGGTGCGATCGCTACTGCGACAGCCAATCCGGCACCTCCTGCATACCCTTCAACCACGCAGATGGGTTTGATGCATACGGTTTTGGGCAACGAGTTGCCCGCGTTCTTAACCGGCGAACGTGACGCTCAAGCGACGCTCGTGGCCATTGAAGAAGCCTATACGACCTCTGCCAAAGAAGCGGGCGTTTTGAAGTAACGGACCATGCGCTGGTTGGTGCATGTACCGGCCAGCGCATGGTTTTCAGCGGTTTGCAAAGCCGGTCTGGATACATTGCAAAGCGGTTTTTCGCGAGGAGTGCTCAATGAAATTCAAGACATTCGCAGCCTTTGTAGGACCCTCCGTCTTTATGATGTTGCTATTCATCGCCGCGCCTTTGGTCAGCGTTTTCATCCAGAGCTTTCAGGTCACGCAACCCATTCTGGAGCGCGTGGAGGTTGAAACCTGCACGCCTGGTTTCCTGACCCAGACCTGTACGACCGAAACCAAAACCGTTCCCGTGCTTGATGACAATGGCAAGACCATTACACAGACCCGATGGGTTGGTTTGCAAAGCTACCAAAACGTTTTGCAAATGGACAAATTCTGGGAAGCCGTCAGCAACGGAAGCTGGCGCGATATTATGCAGATTGATTTTTGGAAAGCGCTGCGTTTCACGCTGTCTTTTACCCTGCTGACCTTGCCGCTCGTGATCGGTGTCGGGTTGGCCATTGCGTT
Organism: Paracoccaceae bacterium; assembly: GCA_033344815.1. Lineage (NCBI taxonomy): Bacteria > Pseudomonadati > Pseudomonadota > Alphaproteobacteria > Rhodobacterales > Paracoccaceae > Paracoccaceae bacterium. The sequence continues at coordinate 3,994,287 of JAWPMR010000001.1, forward strand.
GGCGGTGAACAACGCCACGCGCGCAATCCGGGGTCCAATCATCTTTATCTCTTTGTTGCCTTTTATCATCACGCCAGTGATCGGGTCATTGTCAATCTACTGGTTGTTTGTCGGAGACGGTATCCTGACCGCCATGATGGAGCGCTGGACGGGCACCAATATCTCCATGTTCGCACAGGCATGGACCATTGAGCTCCTGATGTATTTCTACCGGGTCTGGCACGTCGCGCCTTTTGCCTTCGTGATTTTTTATGCCGGGCTGCAGACCGTGAATATGGACACTCTGGAATCGGCCGTGATCGACGGTGCCAGTCGCTGGGAACGTCTGCGCCATGTGATCGTGCCGCATCTGATGCCGCTCATTGTCTTCATCGCGCTGATCCATCTGATGGACTGTTATCGCGTCTTTGAGGAAATTGTCGGTTTCCGCAGTCAGGCGCATGTGATCTCGCTGCAATGGCTGACGTATGACTTCATGACGCCGGATGATGCGGGCAACCGCGCGATTTCACGCGCCTCGGCCTCGGCCATGCTGACCATGATCGGGATTGTATTCTTGTTGATTCTGCCGCTGCGTCGCACATGGCGCGACCACAAAGGGAGCGCGCACTGATGTCCACGCCCAAAGCCATGCAGCAGTCGTTGGCACTGCGTCTATCATCTGGTGCGTTCCTCGCCTTCTGGTGTGTTCTGGCCGCCTTTCCGATCTTTTGGATTGCGGTCATGAGTTTCAAATCCCCCGTGGATGCTTTTGCGGCCAGCCCGTGGGATGTGATCTTCGGTCCAGCGACTCGCGCCGGGGGCGATGGCCTTTCGGTGATCGACATCGCCTTTGGGTTGGTGGTGATCTTTTTTGCCATCCGTTGGGCCTTTACCAAACTGCCCGCGATGGTGCAGATCTACTGCCCGCCGGGTCTGATGATCCTGGGGTGGATCTTTGGTGCCGTGCTTTATGCGGTTGGTTTCGTGCTGATCTTCTTTGGTCTCATGCCGTTGATTCTGGGCGTGCTGAACAGCCTGCTGGGCCCTCTCGGAGCACCCGTGCTGGGCCTGACGACCGAACACTACGTCGCGGTCTGGGGTGAAAACGAATTCTACCGCAACTTCCTGAACTCCATGCTGGTGACGGCGGGTGTGGTCACGATTTCGCTGACGGTGGGAACGTTGGCGGGCTACGGCCTCGCGCGGTCCGGCTCTGATCTGGCGTTCTGGCTGCTGATCCTCGCGCTCGTGTTTCGTGCTCTGCCACATTCCGTACTTGTGGCGGGTTATCTGCCAGTTTTCATCAATTCCTCAGAGATCCTGCGCCCGATTCTTGGTGAAGGCGCTCCAACGCTTTATGGCCAGCCCTGGGCGGTTATCGCGGTGCTGGTCTCGATCAACCAACCCTTCACCATCTGGATGCTGCGGTCCTTCTTCCAGAATATTCCGGCCGAACTTGATGAGGCTGCCCGTGTGGATGGATGCAGCCATTTTCAAGCTTTCCGCCGGGTGATCATGCCAGTCATGTGGCCGGGCGTCATCACAACAGGTCTGTTCAGCTTTCTGCTGGGGTACAACGATTTCCTCGTCACCTCGCTGCTGCTGGATGCGCAAAACCAGACGATGGTCCCGGCGATCGCGGGGTATTTCAACCGTGAAACCACAACCACGGATCAGGTTGAAGCCGTGGCGGCTGCGGTCTCGATTACTGCGCCTCTGTTTCTCTTGGTTATGGTGTTTCAACGCCAAATCGTATCGGGTCTGACGGCGGGGGCTGTGAAGGGCTGATGAGTAAGAATGCCAGATCCGGGCTTATGCAGCGCCACCCAGCCCTCAACAGAGTGCCTCGAGATTTTATCTTGAACCGCGCGGGATCACGCCATGCGCATTTTCAAAATCAAGATGAAAGGACTCCCAATTGAAGGGTTCGAGACCAGAACAGGCGATACTCAGTCGCGACACTGACATGAGCAAGACAGATGAAACCCGCGCCGTGATCGAAGGCATGGTGGATGGATTGAACGATCACAGAATAGACGACATCGGTGCGTTTTTCGCCGAAAGTTTTCGTTGGATGGGCAATCAGGGATGTGGGTCAAAAACCGGGTTGCAGGAGTTTCAGGACAATTGGCAACGCCCGTTTCAGGCGGCTTTTTCGGATAAGGTTTGTGTGGATGAAGCGCGCCTGTTCATGGGTGAATGGGCTGCGGCCTTCGGGCGCCAGGAAGCTACGCATTCGGGGGACTTCATGGGCGTTGCTGCCACCGGCAAGCGGATCGAAATCCGCTACATGGATTTCTGGAAGGTCGAGCAGGGCCGCATTACTGACAATTGGGTGATGGTCGATTTTCCCCACGTATTGGACCAGTTGGGCCGAGATGTATTTCAGGGTGAAGGCTGGGAGGCTTTTGATCGGGGCGAAAAGACGCCGCCGCGCCCTGCGTCTTGAGGAGTTTGCAAAGTGACGATTGAGTATTTGAAAACAGGCAAACCTGCATTGGAACGCGCGGAAGATGACGCGAAAACGCGCGCGTCGGTTGAGGCTATTCTGTCTGATATCGAGGCGCGGGGTGACGTCGCCGTGCGCGAGCTATCTGAAAAATTCGACAATTACGCTCCCGCCAGTTTCAAACTGAGTGCTGCAGAGATTGACGATTTAATCGCGCAACTGTCTCAGCGCGAGTTGGACGACATTAGGTTTGCCCAAGCGCAGGTGCGCAATTTCGCGCAGGCACAACGGGACAGCATGCTCGATATCGAAGTGGAAACCATGCCTGGCGTTATTCTGGGCCACAAAAATATCCCGGTGCAATCCGTGGGCTGTTACGTGCCCGGCGGTAAATTTCCTATGGTGGCCAGTGCGCATATGTCGGTTGCCACCGCGAGTGTCGCAAAGGTACCGCGCATCATCGCTTGCACGCCCCCGTTTAAGGGCAAACCAAATCCGGGCGTCATCGCCGCGATGCATTTGGGTGGCGCGCATGAGATTTACGTCATGGGCGGTATTCAGGCGGTCGGTGCCATGGCCATTGGCACGGACACGATTGATCCGGTTCACATGATCGTAGGGCCCGGCAATGCCTATGTGGCTGAGGCAAAAAGACAGCTTTTCGGGCGCGTCGGCATTGATCTGTTCGCAGGACCCACCGAGACGATGGTAATTGCCGATGATACGGTGGATGCGGAACTATGCGCCACTGATCTGCTGGGTCAGGCAGAGCACGGATACAATTCGCCTGCTGTTTTGCTGACCAATTCGCGTAAACTGGCGGAAAATACCCTTCGCGAAATCGACCGTATTCTTGAGATCCTACCGACGGCAGAAACGGCCTGCGTCAGTTGGGAGGATTACGGAGAGGTGATCCTTTGTGATACATATGACGAGATGCTGGCGGTCGCGGATGACATCGCCTCGGAGCACGTACAGGTGATGACAGATCGTGATGATTGGTTCCTGGAAAACATGACCTGTTACGGCGCGCTTTTTCTGGGAGCACGCACGAATGTGGCCAATGGCGACAAGGTGATCGGGACAAATCACACTTTGCCTACCAAGAGAGCCGGACGGTACACTGGCGGGCTTTGGGTTGGGAAATTCCTTAAAACACATAGTTACCAGAAGATTTTGACGGATGAGGCGGCGGTAGAGATCGGGTCCTATGGGTCGCGCCTGTGTATGCTCGAAGGTTTCGTGGGCCATGCGGAGCAATGCAATCTGAGGGTGAGACGCTATGGTGGTATCAATATCCCCTACGGCGAAGGGGCCCCGGCAGAGGAAACCGCGGAGTAGGCAGGGACGCCGGGGCGTTGCCCCAGACCCCAGAGTATTTCAGGCCAAAAGAAATCATGGACCAACACTCAAGACACAAAGAGTTAATGACGCCGCTGCGCGGGACGATGTATGATTTTGACCTTGCAGATCTGCGTCGGGTTTTGTGCGAGATCTGTGCGCCTGATGTGGTGTTTAACCTTGCCTTCCCGTTTGAAACCATCGGCGGAGTGGATGCCTATGTGGACCAGGTGTACGCACCCTTGTTACGTGCATGGCCAGACCTAGAGCGGCGAGATCATATCGTTATGGCGGGGTCGACGCCGGAGGGCTGTGATTGGGTCGGCTGTGGTGGGTTCTATCTTGGCACCTTCACGGACGCCTGGCTGGACATCCCACCATCCGGCCATACCGCGCATATGAGATTTCATGAGTTTTATCGTTTCAAAGATGGCAAGTTGGTGGAAATGCAGGCGCTTTGGGATATCCCAGAAGTGATGATGCAGTCTGAGGCCTGGCCAATGACCCCCAGCCTCGGGCGAGAATGGCATATACCAGGGCCTGCCACCTGTGATGGTATCATAACCGCGCCTTACGATGATAAAAAGGGCCGTGCCACCTGTCAGCATATTATCGATATGCTGGAATTCCTGAAACGCCACCCTTCCCAAGGTGGGCCGGAAGTCATGCAGATGGAACGGTTCTGGCATCCGCGGATGACATGGTATGGGCCGGCGGGCATTGGCACGGGGCGCGGCATCGACGGGTTTCGCAAGTGGCACCAGATCCCATTCCTGAATGGTATGCCGGATCGCGGTCAATACGTGGATGAGATCGAATATCATTTCTTTGGTGATCACAATTATGCTGCCGTAACCGGTTGGCCAGATATGTATCAGTCCATTACCCATGGGGGGTGGCTTGGGATTGCGCCGACTGGGCAAAAGATCGAAATGCGCAGCTTGGATTTCTGGCGCGTGGAAAACGGATTGATACGCGAAAACTGGGTATTGGTGGACCTGTTGCACATGTATGATCAGATTGGCGTGGATGTTTTTGCGCGCATGCGGGAATTTAACAAGGCCCGTTCGGGATTTGACAGCGAAACGGGGAAGGCACTTTGATGGACCTGCCAAGAACGCCGAAATTTGATCTGACCGGCGAGCGCGCCTTGGTGACGGGCGCGTCGTCAGGCATTGGGTTGGGGTGTGCCATTGCATTGGCAGAAGCGGGCGCACATGTGGTTTGTGCAGCGCGTCGAGCGGATGTGCTCGAAGCCTCGGTGAACGCAATGGCGGCGCAGGGCTTATCGGTCGAAGCCATGCAACTGGATCAAACGGATATTGCGGCTTTGCCGGATGTTTTTGTTGCGCCGTTTGAAATTGTAATCAACTCAGCAGGTCTTGCGCGGCATTCCCCTGCGGTTGAAACGACACCGGATGATTTTGACGCCGTGATGAATATTAATCTGCGCGGTGCGTATTTCCTCTCAAGCCATGCGGCAAAGGCACTGATGAAGGCTGGTAAAAGAGGTTCTATTATCCATATCTCGAGTCAGATGGGCCATGTGGGTGGTGTGGATCGCGCGGTATACTGCGCCTCCAAACATGCGTTGGAAGGCATGGTCAAATCCATGGCCATAGAGTGGGGCAAGTCCGGTATCCGCATCAACACGATTTGTCCGACGTTTATCCGCACCCCTCTTTCTGCCGTGACTTTTGACAACCCGGAACGGCTCGCGTGGATCATGGAAAAGATAAAACTGCCGCGCGTCGGGGAGGTAGAGGATATTATGGGCGCTGCGTTGTTTCTGGCTTCTGACGCCTCTGCGATGATTACGGGGACATCCTTGAAGATTGACGGCGGCTGGACGGCGGGTTGATGGGCAGGCTTGAATAATATGGGCAAGGTGACATCCATGGAAGTGGCCGAAAAGGCGGGCGTCAGCCGTTCCGCCGTGAGCCGCGTGTTCACGCCCGGTGCATCTGTGAGCAAGAGTACCGCCGACAAGGTACGTCGGGCGGCGGCGGCGCTCGGGTATCGTCCCAACGTGCTGGCGCGGTCTTTGATCACGGGGCGCAGCCGGATCATCGGGCTTGTGGTGGCCTATCTGGAAAATCAGTTTTATCCCGAAGCGATTGAACGTTTGTCCAAGGCTTTGCAGGCCAAAGGATACCACGTGCTTGTCTTTATGGCCTCAAATGATCACGAAGCGACGCAGGGTGTTATTGACGAACTGCTCGACTACCAAGTGGATGCGATTATTGCCGCCTCTGTGGGACTGTCCAATGACCTGACCAAACGTTGTGAGGGGCTCGGCATCCCCATCGTGTTGTTCAACCGGCATCAATATGACGAACGCCTGACCAGCGTAACATCCGACAACGTTACGGGCGGGCGTAAGCTGGCTGAATTCCTTGTTGCAGGTGGGCACAAACGTATCGCTCACATCGCTGGGTGGGAAGGCGCATCCACCCAGATCGACCGAGAGGCTGGTTTCATGGCGGGCCTCAAAGACGCCGGTCAAACGCTTTTTGCGCGTGGCACCGGGAATTTCAATTTTGAAAAGGCGAAATCTGCGGCGCGTGAGATGTTCGGTGCGCAAGAACGCCCTGATGCGGTCTTTGTTGCAAATGACCATATGGCCTTCGCCGTGATGGATGTGCTGCGGTATGAATTGGATCTGAGTGTTCCGCAGGATGTTTCTGTGGTTGGATATGATGACGTGACGCTGTCCCATTGGCCAAGCTATGACCTCACAACCGTGCGCCAGCCGACGAACCAGATGGTCTCGGCCACTGTTACGGCACTTTTGGCCCGTCTTGCTGAGGATGATGAAGAACCGCGCCGCATTACCCTCGACGGCCCGTTGATTATCCGCGGCTCTGCCCGCAAACCGGAAGGTAACCAGCCATGAAAGGCTTCGATCCGAAATTCAAGGATTTCCCAGACTATATCATCGGGATTACACGCGAAATCTGGGAAGAGCGCGGGATAGCGACGCTACACCAGTACTATTCGGATGACATCGTCGTGCGCTCCCCTGCCTCCGTTGTGATTGGCAATCAAAATGTAATCGGCGCGACAATGGCGACATTGGCCGAATTCCCGGACCGTACCCTCTTGGGAGAAGACGTGATTTGGTCCGGTACACCCGAAGAAGGGATGTTATCCTCGCATCGGCTGCTGAGCACGGCGACCCATACCCATGATGGGGTTTATGGCAAAGCAACGGGTAAAAAGCTCACCTATAGGATTATGGCGGATTGCCATGCGATCAACAATCAGATCAATGACGAATGGCTGATCCGGGATCAGGGAGCGATCGTGCGACAATTGGGATGGCATCCCAAGGACTATGCCGCTGATCTGATCGAACGCGAAGGTGGGCCCGAAACATGCGTTAAGCCACTGGCGCCGGAAACAGATCAACCCGGCCCCTATAAAGGGCAGGGCAACGAAAACGAATGGGGCGCTAAATACGCCGATATCATCACCCGTATCATGGGTGCGGATATGGCGGCGATCCCTGTGGAATACGACCGTGCAGTTCATGTGGAATACCCTGGTGGCGTGACCGGTCATAGTCACGGCGATGTCGATCAGTTCTGGATGGGGCTGCGCGCGTCCTTCCCGGATGCGACGTTCCAGATAGATCACCAGATTGGTCGCGATGATCCGTTAATGCCGCCACGCGCCGCATTGCGTTGGTCATTGACGGGTAAACACAGCGGCTGGGGTAGCTTTGGCGCGCCAACCGGGGCACAGGTCTACCTTTTGGGTATTTGCCATGCAGAATTTGGCCCTTGGGGGTTGCGCCGTGAGTATGTGATTTTCGATGAAACGACGATCTGGAAACAGATCCTGCTCCACACAGGCTAAACCGATGAATTTCAAGACTTTGATTGGCTAGGCTATTCCTTTCGAAATTTGTAGAGGCAGAAATGCACATTCAGTTTAATTATCCCACTTTGAAGGACGTTTTCGATAGCTTTGCTGCGCCCGTTCGAGAACGTTTCGTGCCCGTGATAGGTGGCAACATCAAAGCACAACAGGGTGGGAACGCGGAGGACGCACGATTTTATCCCCGAATGAGTTCCGGATGGACCACCGTGAAAAATCAACGGATAGAACGGACGGACATGATCGCATTGGCCGATGCTTTGGTCGAGATTGCTCGTGACGCGGATTCTGACGGAAAGGAAAAAAACCAATGACCCCTACCGAGATGGAAGCCCGGATTGTACGCTACGGCGATCTGATGCCTTGCAAGACCGCTTTTATTGACGCGCATACGCCGGGGAGCGATCAGAAAGAAAACTTCACGATCATCGGCGGAGGGGTGTCGGAAAGCCCGGACCAGCATGTTCATATTTCGATCCCGCATGGGTTCAACATTGGCGCTGCTGGGCAACCACCTAAGTGCCGCAATTCACTTCACAGTCACCGGACCGCTGAAGTATTTTTCGTCCTGAAAGGAAGGTGGCGGTTTTTCTGGGGGCGCTGGGGGGATGCGGGTGAGGTCGTTCTGGAAGAGGGCGACATCATCAACATTCCAACTGGGATTTTTCGCGGCTTTGAAAACATTGGCACCGATTACGGGATGATCATGGCGATCCTTGGCGGGGATGACGCGGGCGGTGGCGTGCTTTGGGCGCCGCAAGTGATCGAGGATGCGAAGGATCACGGCCTGATCCTCGGAGAAAACGGGAAACTCTATGATAGCAAGCAGGGGGCCTGTCTGCCTGACGGCGTACATCCCATGGCAGTTTTGAGCGACGCGGAGCTCAAGACTTTTCCGGAACTGTCACCGATGGAAGTCGTCGGATTTGGTGTGCGCCGGTACAACGATATGGTGGCCATGGCGCAAAGAACGCCCTGTCTTGTGATCGGAGAGACCGGGATCATCCGGGACAAACCGGGGTTTGAAGTGAGCTTTCTCACCGGCGCATCCGCCAGCACAGAAATGCACAAACATGATCGTGCATCCGTTTTGATGCCCATGAAAGGACACTGGCACCTCACATGGGCAGGCTCTGATCTAGGCTCGGACGGGCAAGTCACGTTAAACCCAGGGGATACGGTTTCTGTGCCCGAAGGCGTTATGCACAAGGCAACGCCGTCGATGACGGGTGAAGCGTCCCTTTTTCATATCATTGCCACGGATGATGCCGCTGGCCCAACATGGAGCGGCACATGAACATCGCAACCACACACGTCGGCAGCCTTCCTCGCACCCAGGAAATCGTAGACTTCATCTTCGCGCGCGAACGTGAAGAACCCTATGATGAGGCTGCTTTTGATGCTGCCATGGCAGCGGCGGTATCGGAAACGGTGGCAAAACAAATCGCCGCTGGCGTGGATATCGTCAGCGATGGCGAGACGTCAAAGATCTCTTATGCGACCTATGTCAAAGATCGCTACACTGGGTTTTCCGGTGACAGCCCACGCAATGCGCCAGCTGATCTCAAGAAGTTCCCCAGTTTCCTAAAGCGCTTGGCGGATGATGGTGGCACGCCGAAATATGCGCGCCCCATGTGTACTGGTGAGGTGACTTCCAAAGGGCAGGGGGAACTGCAAAAGGATATCGCAAACCTCAAAGCGGCGATGGCACAGCACGGGGCACAGCGCGGTTTCATGAATGCGGCCAGCCCCGGTGTGATTTCTCTGTTCCTGCAAAACGATTTCTACAAGACTCGAGAGGCTTACCTGGCGGCGCTGGCAGATGCGATGCGTGAGGAATACCAAACCATTGTGGCCGCCGGTCTGGATGTGCAACTTGACTGTCCTGATCTGGCGCTGTCACGGCACATGCTGTTCAACGATCTAAGCGATACGGAGTTTTTGAAAATCGCTGGGGCGCATGTAGAAGCGTTGAACCACGCTTTGCAGGATGTGCCTGAAGACCGTGTGCGCATCCACATCTGCTGGGGCAACTACGAGGGGCCGCATGTCTGCGATATCGGGATGGAAAAAGTGTTCGATACGCTGATGTCCGCAAAGGCGCGCCATGTATTGTTTGAGACTTCTAACCCCAGGCATGCCCATGAATGGACGGTGTTTCGGGATCGCAAAGCCGATATCCCGGACACCAAAGTGCTGGTGCCGGGCGTGGTGGATACGACGACAAATTTCGTCGAACATCCTGAACTGGTGGCACAGCGGATCGAGCGGTTCACCGGAATTGTGGGTGCACAGCGCGTGATTGCCGGATCGGATTGTGGTTTTGGGACGTTCGCTGGGTTCGGCGCGGTTGATCCAGAGATCGCCTTTGCCAAGCTGCAAGCCTTGTCTGACGGGGCAAAACTGGCAGGGCAGCGATAATGGACGACGCCCTTTTGGACCTGCTGCGCCGTGTGGATACACCCACTGTTTGCAATGCGATTGAGGTCGCACAAGGAAAACGCGGGTTCAACGATTTCACCCGAGGCACGATGCTGGCGTCTGATCCGAGCGCTGGGGCGATGGTGGGTTATGCGCGCACAGCACGTATTCAAGCTGTGAACGCCCCAAGTGAGGCACCCGACGTTATCCGTGCGCGCCGCATGGGGTACTATAAATACATGGCGGAAGGGCCGCGCCCTGGGGTTGCGGTCGTCCAGGACATGGATGTGCCGAATGCAATTGGTGCCTATTGGGGTGAAGTGAACACCAATATTCACAAGGCATTTGGCTTGTCGGGGGCCTTAACTGATGGCGTGATGCGCGACCTTGGCGACCTACCGGATGGGTTTCCGGTGGTTGCCGGATCCGTTGGACCCAGCCATGGGTTTGTCCATGTGATCGATTTTGATCAACCAGTGCAGATTTTTGGAATGAAGGTTGCGCCGGGTGACTTGATTCACGCGGATCGTCACGGGGCTGTGGTGATTCCGGAAGAGGTTGTTCCGGGTTTAAGCGATGCGATTGAACAGCTCTTTAAATCCGAAAAGATTGTTTTTGATGCCGTGAAAGATAAGCAAATCAGCTTTGCGGAATTCGAGGCGGTTTGGGCGGCGTTCGAGGCCTCCCGTACCTGAACAAAGACGTCAATCCGTTGGAGCCGGTGCGCCCCCTTCAAACGCATTACCGTCCACGTAGTCACAGGGTTCTTCGCGCATTTCCAGATGCAGGCCGGTGCCGGTGTAGGGATGCGCGCGGGCGAGGTCTTCATCGACCTCAATGCCCAAACCCGGGGTTTCCGGCGGGGTTACAAATCCATTTTCGACGCGGATGGTGTCCTTGATCAAGGCGGTATGAAAAGACGTTTCAATTGTTTCGGCCATGAGCAGGTTTGGAATAGATGCAGCGAGGTGGATATTGGCCGCCCATTCCACCGGCCCAGCATAGAGATGCGGCGCCATTTGCGCGTTATAGACTTCGGCTAAAGCGGCGATTTTCTTTGTTTCCCAAATGCCGCCAGCCCGACCCAAAGCGGGTTGCAGGATCGTGGCAGCCCCGGCGCGCAACACGGGTGCAAATTCCGCTTTGGTTGTCAGGCGTTCGCCTGTTGCGACAGGGATGCGGACGGCGCGGGCGACTTTCGCCATCTCTTCAACGGCATCCGGCGGGATAGGTTCCTCGAACCAAAGCGGTGAGTAGGGTTCCAAGGCTTGGCCAAGGCGAATTGCACCTGCCGTCGTGAATTGACCGTGTGTCCCAAAAAGAAGATCAGCCTTGTCGCCGACAGCCTCACGGATGGCATTGCAAAAGGCAACGGATTGCGAAATGTCGCGCATGCCGGGCATATGGCCCCCGCGCATTGTGTAGGGACCCGCAGGGTCAAACTTAACTGCCGTGTAGCCTTTGGCGACCATGGTGGCAGCGCTTTCGGCAGCCATTTCCGGCGATGCCCAAAAGGCTGAGATGTCATGTTCTGGCTGAGGATATAGGTAGGTATAGGCGCGGATACGATCGTTCATCCGCCCCCCGAGAAGCGCCCAAACAGGGCGGTTGCGCGCCTTGCCCAGAATGTCCCAACAAGCGATCTCCAAACCTGAAAAAGCCCCCATAACCGTTAAGTCCGGTCGTTGTGTGAAGCCCGAGGAATAGGTCCGGCGGAACATCAACTCGATGTTCTCGGGGTTTTCACCAGCCATATGACGGGAAAAGACGTCCTCGATCACTGTGCGCATTGCGTCTGGGCCAATAGACGCCGCGTAGCACTCGCCCCACCCCGTGATACCATCGTCAGTCGTGAGTTTGACCAAGATCCAGTAACGCCCGCCCCATCCGGGAGCAGGAGGGGCCGTGACGATGACATCGAGGTCAGCAAGTTTCATGGAGGGCTCCTCTATTCCGCACAGCGGTGGCCTAAAGCCCACCTTGCCAGTAGTTGCTTCTTCTCAGGCATTACCTGTTAAAAATAATCACGTTGCGCCGTGCGCCGCCTGTTTTAGTATCGGCAATCGCCTCGTTGATCTGATCAAGGCTCCAGCGACCTGAAATGAGTTCATCGAGCTTTAAACGTTTCTGCGCGTAGAGATCCGCCATCCATGGAATATCCCGTTGGATGACGACATCACCCATTTTAGAACCGACCATGCCCTGCCCCAAAGCCGCCAGAACAACGGGTTCGTAGCTGGAATAGGCGCCCGAATGGGGCATTCCGACCATGATCACCTTGCCCCCCTGCGCCAGATAACGCGGGGCCTGATCATAGGCGGGAATTGCGCCCACTGTCACAATCACTGCATCAGCACCCCGACCGCCAAGCGCCTTGAACGCTTGTTTCCAAGGCTTTTCGTCTGTGGCAAGCACGCCGTCTGTTGCACCAAAATCCCGCGCTGTTTCGAGCTTTTCAGGGCTCATATCGACCGCGATGATACGGCGCGCACCGGCGATGCGCGCGCCCTGGATAGCATTCAGGCCGACACCGCCCGCGCCTATAACCACAACGTCCTGTCCTGGGCGCAGGGCGGCGGCGTTGACTACGGCGCCAACGCCGGTGATCACGCCACAGGCAATCAGGCTGGCGGCAGCCTTGGGCATGTCGGGGTCGATGCGCACGACTTGGTTTTGATCCACAACGACTTTTTCCGCAAAAGCCCCCGTTGCCATCGCTTGGTGCAGTTTCCCGCCCGTTGCCGTTTTGATCGGACCATGATCCCCATCGTAAGGCGTTTCACAGAGCGTTGGTTTGCCGCCCGCGCAACTGCCGCAGGTGCCGCACGCGCGGATGAGGGTTACCACCACGCTGTCACCTTCGGATATCCCGCGCACACCTGATCCCAGACCAGTTACAATACCTGCAGCTTCATGGCCGTATACCGCCGGTAGCGATCCACCCCACGCGCCCTCCGCATAGGAAATATCTGAATGGCAGATGGCCACGGCATCCAGTGAAACTTCGACTTCGCCCATTTCAGGTGCGCGTAATTGGATGTCTTCGATCTGAAGAGGTTCGCCAAAACTATGGCAAACAGCGGCTTTGATTGTCTGCATGGAGGTCAGGTCTTTCTGTTGTGCATGTATCGCTTGGATGAGGGTGCCGTCAGGACAGCCAGCGTGCAAGATGCTTTCCGACATGGGGTGTCGTTATTCATCACCCTTTTGTGGCGGGTTTTCGAGGTGGGAAAGCCACAAAAACCAACAGTCCGGCAACGATCAGGATAGCCGAAAGGATGAATGGAGCGCCTGGCAGATACATTGTGGCCTGAGGGTCTGTGAAGGTCGCAAAAACACCTGTCATCGCCATCGGCGACAGGATCATGGCAAGGGCGCTGGCTGAAGTGAGCGCGCCTTGCAGCTCGCCTTGCGCATCAGCAGCGACGGCTTTGGACATAATGCCTTGTAGAGCCGGCGTGATCACGGCAGCCAAAGCGGCAAGGGGCGTTAGGATCAGCGCAAGCGTGCCGCTGGTGACAAATGCCAGTGCCAGAAAGGCACCGATGTCAAAGAAATGACCATAAATTACGGTACCTCGCTCGCCCAGAAGGCGCAGGACAGGGCGGATCAATCCCCCCTGCACAATGGCCAGCATGATGCCAAATAGCGCCAGACTGAGGCCAATGGTTGAAGGCTCCCAGCCAAAGCGTTCCTTGCCAAAGAAAGCCCAGATCGCGGGATAGACCATGAAGGCGACCTGATAGAGGAAAAATACAATTAAGAGCGGTCCAACGCCCGGCAATCGACCCAGTTGGCGGATGCTGCCTAGTGGGTTTGCACGTGCCCAACGGAAAGGGCGCCGCATTTCGGGCGTCACTGTTTCGCGCAGCACGAAGTAGCCAAACACCGCGTTCAATGCGGCCAGAGCAGCGGCTGCATAAAAAGGCGCGCGGGTTCCATATTCGGCCAGAAACCCACCCAGTAAGGGACCCAACACGAACCCCAGGCCAAAAGCTGCGCCGATAAGGCCGAAATTTGCGGCACGGTCTTCTGGGCGCGATATATCTGCCATGTAAGCATTTGCAGTGGATTGAGTTGCAGCCGTGATACCGCCCACAACACGCCCGATGAAGAGCAAAGCGATGGTTCCTGCGACCGCCATCACCAGATAATCAAGCGCCATGACCACAAGTGATGTCAGCAACACGGGCCGCCTGCCAAAACGATCTGACAGCCCGCCGATAACGGGGCCGAAAAGAAATTGCATCACCGCAAACGTGGTCGAGAGAACCCCGCCCCAGAGTGCGGCATTGCTCAAACCCGTTCCTTGAATGTCCTGAATAAGGTCCGGCATCACAGGAATGATCAGGCCAATGCCCATTGAGTCGAGCATGACCGTGATCAGGATGAACAAAACGGCAGGGCGCATCGCTCAGAGCGCCCTGACCCGAGCGACGAATGCGCGCGCGTCCGCAGGTGCCTGACCCAACTGCATACGCGGGTCGAACAGGGTTTCAGGCAGGTTCGGATACGTGGCACGGGCCAGTTCAGAAAGGGGCCTGCCGGTACGCGCGACTTCTTGGCAAAGCGTTTTAACGGCGGCTTGGGCCTGAGGACGCGGCATGCTTTCCGTCAGCGCGAAACTCAGCGCTTCGCTGTGCAGCAGTTCGAGACCTTTTTCGAAGGCCTGCGCCATCTGTATCGGATGCGGGGTCAGGTGCTGGCTGAGTTGTAAGGCATGTTGCAAACCCGCCGCGCAACCGAGTGCGATCTGCGGTACCAGCATCCATTCGGTGAACCAAGCGGCCCCATCGCGCTGATGCTGATGTGAAGCCGCAATTTGCAAGGATCCCTGTAAACCGTTCATCTGGTTTGACAGCGCGACAAGGGCGCTGGCGCTTACAGGATTTTGCTTTTGTGGCATTGTCGAGGACGCACCAGCCCCGCCCAGGCTGACCTCCTGAAGTTCAGTCGCTGAGAGAGCAATCAGTGTTTGGCCCATTGCGCCAAGCGTGGCCATGACCTGCGCCATCCAGGCGGTGATGCGCAAAATCGGGCCGCGGTCGGTGTGCCAGGACCGTTTGGGGTCCCAAAGTCCCAATCCCTCAGCGAGAGACATGCGCACAGCCGCGGCCTCGGGCCCAAGCGCCGAAGACGTTCCCGACGCGCCAGAGAGCGAGACCCATAAGGCGTCTGCGCGCAGGGTAGGCAGCATATCAATGGCATCCAGAAGTGGCACCCCCCAGCTTGCCAGAACCGCTCCCCAACTGGTCGGTGTCGCCTGTTGAGCATAAGTGCGCCCGGCCATTGGCAAATCGGCATGTTGGCCTGCCTGATCTGCCAGCGTCGCTAAAACCACGCGTAAATCCGCCTCAGCCAATACAAGCGCTTGTCGGAGCCGCAACATCAATCCGGTGTCGATAATATCCTGTGACGTGGCACCCCAATGGACATATTGCGCATGTTCCGGCGCGTTCATTTCAGCGCGAAAGGCCGTGACCAAAGCTGGAATGCACACACCGTTTTCGCCCGTTTCTTTAGCCAATGCCCCGGGGTCTATCTGGATCTCAAGCGTGGCACGGTGAATCGCGGCAGCGCTGATTTCGGGGATAATACCAAGCTCGCCCTGCGCTTTGGCCAATGCGCCTTCCACCAAGAGCATGGCGCGCAGAGCGGCACTGTCTGAAAACAACCGGCCCGTTTCGCCGGTCGGAAACAAGCGTGCATGAAGCGGGCTGTCAAAAACGCTTGCCGCCACGTGTCAGACCGCCCTAACGCTGCGTATTGTGCTATACATGGCCCACATCTTTCAAGAAATCGGTCAGCAAGTTCGCATATTCCTGCGGTTTCTCAACACAAGGCAAATGCCCGGCTTTGCGGATCACATGGCACCGGCTTCCGGGGATCAAATCCGTCGTTTCACGCACGAGATCAGGCGGGGTCGAGCCATCCTCATCCCCTGATATTCCAAGTGTGGGCAAGCGCAGCTTGGCGGTCGTGGCGTAAAAATCAGTACCCGAAATCGCGGCTGAGCACCCCATGTACCCTTCATCTTCCTGACGGGTCAGCATGTTGCGCCACAGTTCCAATTCCGGCAATGCGCAAAAGCCTTTGGAAAACCACCGGGTCATGACCGCATCTGCGAGACTTTCAATGCCGCCATTTCGAACGCCTTCAATGCGCTCTGACCACATTTCCGGCGTGCCGATCTTGGCGGCTGTATTTGACAGGACCATGGCGCGGATCATGTCCAGACGCTTGACCGCAAGACCCTGCGCGATCATGCCGCCAATCGATAATCCTACAAACACGCAATCTTTGACCTTTAGATAATCCAGTAGTTTTTCAGTATCTGCGACCAAAGCCCCCATCGAATAGGGGCTGGGTGGACACGTCGAGAGACCGTGCCCCCGTTTGTCAAACCGAATGATCCGAAGACCCGTGGGGAGAAGCGGTAGGATGGGATCCCACAGACGTAAATCGGTCCCCAACGAGTTCGCGAAGACAACGGGCGCCCCGTCATTCGGCCCGTCAACGCGGTAGTGAATCCTGACGTCGCCCACATCTAACAGGTTCATGCCGCATCTCCTTGCTGAACATCTTGATCTGCCATCTGCAACGCCTGTTGAAAAACGCCTGCATCGACGTTGCCCCCGCTTATCACCACGATAACGTCATTCCCTTCGATCTGATCCTGTCGAAAGAGTGCTGCCGCAAGGGCGACGGCACCACCCGGTTCAGCGACGAGTTTCAACCGGTTGAACGCATGTGCGACCGCCCTGAGAGCGTCGTTTTCGGTGACCATGAAGCCCGGTCCCGCCAGTTTTTTCAGAATTGGAAAGGTCAGGTCGCCGGGCTGCTGCGTGATGATTGCATCGCATAGGCTTCCCGAAATCCTGCTATTGCGTTCAATCTTGCCAGATCGCAGCGATCGCGCCACATCATCGAAGTTTTCGGGCTCAGCCGTGCGCACCCGCAAGCCGGGCGCATCGGTCTCAAGCGCCAGCGCGATACCTGAGGACAAACCGCCGCCACCGCAGCATACAATGACGTCAGCCTGTTTCACGCCTACCTCTGCGGCTTGTTGCGCAATTTCCAAACCTGTGGTGCCTTGGCCTGCGATGACCTGTGGTTCATCATAGGGTTTTATCAGCGTTAAACCACGCGCGCTGGCAATTTCGGTACCAACGGCGCCACGATCTTCGCCCGCCGCGCGGTCGTAAAGCACGACCTCTGCTCCAAGGCTCCGAGTATTGTCGATTTTGACCCTTGGCGCGTCACGCGGCATGATAATCACGGACGATGTTCCGTGTGATCTTGCTGCCAATGCCACCCCTTGCGCGTGATTCCCGCTGGAAAATGCGATAACGCCGCGTGCACGCGCCTCTGCGGGCAAGGCAGAGACAGCAGACCACGCGCCACGAAACTTGAAGCTGCCCGTGTGTTGCAGGCATTCCGGTTTGATCCAGACACGACGCCCGGCAATATCATCCAAAAACGGCGAAGACAGGAAAGGGGTGTGCCTGATGTGGCCTTCCAGACGCCCGGCCGCGGCGCGGATCATTTCAATGTTCATGACAGTTTTTCCACCCATGCTTGGAGGGCCGCAACCGCTTCGGGTTCATCCAGAAAGGGAATGTGCCCCCGGTTTGGGACCGTGACGCTTATCATATCGGGTCTGCGCCGTTCCATCTCACGCAGCGTTTCCGGGCTCAGCAAATCAGAGTTTTCGCCTCGAATGCAGGCGATCGGAAGCCCTTGCAGCGCATCAAAATAGGGCCATAGATCAGGTGCTGCCTGGGCGCCCAAGGCTTCAATGGCATCGCGCAGCTTTGGATCATAGGTAATCTCCAGCCCGTTTGCTGTTTGACGGAAATGCTTTTGTGCTTCTTCCACCCAACGCGATTTGGGAACCCCATGAAAGCCACTGTATGCCTTTTGCATCGCTTGCGCGGCCTCAGCATGCGATTTCGCCGCTGGATTGCGTCCCAGATACTCGGAGATGAACGCAAGACCCTCGGCGTCGATGACCGGCCCGATATCGTTCAGGGCAACCCCGATCAACCGATCTTTGGCCCCTGCCGCGAGACCCATTGCATTCAACCCACCGCGTGATGTGCCGATAATGGCAGCCTTGTCGATTTCAAGGTGATCGAGGAGTTCAATTACATCACGGCATTCAACAGGCAACGCGTAATTTTGCCAATTCGGATCCCAATCAGATGCCCCACGCCCCCGATAGTCCATTTTGATCAGCCGCAAATTCGTAAGAAACGGCGTCATGTAGTCGAAGTCAGCGGTAGTCCGCGTCAGGCCTGCAAGGCAGAGAACCGGAATGCCGTCGCCGCTTTCCGTGTAGTACAAACTCAAACCGTCCGATGTCTTGTACCGCGTCATGGCAGGCCCGCCACGTCCGGAATGCTGGACAAATCTGGCCTGATATGGGCCGGCCGCCACGGCAGGCGATCCACTGGATCACCCGCGCGATTGACCCAGACTGACGAAAAGCCATACCCGGTGGCGCAACCGGCGTCCCATCCGTTTGACGAAACGAACAGAACCTCGCTTTTTTCGCAACCAAACCGTTTGCCGACCAGATCGTAAACGCGCGCATCGGGCTTGAAGACACCTACGCTTTGAACCGAAAGAGTGTCATCCAGCAGATCCTGTATCCCTGCGGAAGTGACCGCCCCTTGCAACATATCCGGTGACCCGTTTGACAGGATTGCAGTTGCCATTCCGGATGCCTTCAAACGTTGCAGCATCTCGGGCACCTCAGGATAACTTTGGAGTTCCCAATAGAGTGCAAGCAGGCGTTCGCGCAGAGCTGCATTCCCGTCCAGCCCGGTTTTTTCCAATGCCCAGTCGAGGCCGTCCTGCGTCACTTGCCAAAAATCACCATGGGCATCGGTCACCGCACGCAACCAGGTGTATTGCAGTTGTTTTTGACGCCAATGCTCGGCCAAGTCAGGCCAGCTATCCGTCAATTCTGCAAAATCAGGCTCAGAGGCCGCTTGGCGTGCCGCCGCCGCCACATCAAACAAGGTACCGTAGGCGTCAAAGATGCATGTGGTGATTGGCATTCAAGGGGCTCCAGTCGTCGTTTACCGCAGAGTGTCATGGCGAGGCTTGAGCGAAAAGACCGAAATGCCCGGTTTTTGACTTTACTCATGCGAACAGGACGGGCAGTTTGCAGATGTACCCGGAGAACCCGTGCGGTCACGCGGCCTCCCACACTCATTTTCCAAGCATGATCGGAGTTTCAATGACCCAGGTTAAAATGGGCGATATCGTCGGCATCCATTACAAGGGCACGCTGCTTGACGGCACAATCTTTGACAGCTCGGAAGGACGTGATCCTCTGGAATTCGAAGTTGGCTCCGGGCAAATCATTCCCGGCCTGGATGTTGCATTGCCAGGCATGACGGTGGGTGACAAAAAAACTGTCAAGGTCCCGTGTGATCAGGCTTATGGACCCGTCAATCCTGAAATGCGGCAAACCATCCCGCGTGAAGGTATTCCAGCAGATGTGCCTTTGGACATAGGGACGCAGCTCAACGTGCAAACACCGGAAGGTCAGGCCATGCAGGTAATGGTTGTTGCGGTGGATGATGCGACCGTGACCATTGACGCCAATCACGCGTTGGCGGGGCAAGATCTGACCTTCGATATTGAACTGATGTCGATCGCCTGACGGGCGTATCGGACGCGCCCGAAGAAGGTCTAGCCGTCGACTTCCGGTCGGTTGATCGGTGTCTTCGAGGCAGGCAATCCTGACATGCCCGCATTGAATTCCGCGGCTGCAACAAAGCCCTCACCTTGCTGCCCCGGGTCGATATCAGGGGACGAACCGCTTTCGATCATGCTCGAAACGATTGGTTTAACAACTTCAAGTCCGGCCAGCAGTTTTGGTTGGAGAACGGGGTCCGACCATAAGGCTGCGGACATCGTAACCGATGCCACGGGAACCAAAGCCCAACCCAGAAGCCTAGCACGTCGCGCGCGGCTCCTGTAGCGCTCTTGGCGCAGATTGCGAGAATCGATAACACTGCCCATCTTTGTAGCGTGCAACACAAATGTGGCATTACTAAGGCGGTATGCGCCGTAGGGTGGGCTTCAGGCCACCCTGACTTAGATGTTCTCCCCCTGCGGCATGCCCAGAACATGGTACCCGCCATCAACACGAATAATTTCACCAGTTGTGCAGGCGCCAGCATCTGAAGCCAGATAAACGGCTGTACCGCCAACTGCTTCCAGCGTGGCATTGGAGCGCATAGGCGCGTTTTGATCCGTATGTTTGTAGGTTTTGCGGGCGCCACCGATGGCGGCTCCGGCCAGTGTTTTCATTGGTCCGGGAGAAATTGCATTTACCCGGATGCCCTCCGGACCAAGATCATTTGCCAGATAACGCGTGGCGCTTTCCAAAGCCGCCTTCGCCACGCCCATGACATTGTAATTCGGCACGACGGTATTGCTGCCCTGATAGGTCAAGGTCAATAAAGTGCCGCCGTTTTCCACCATCAACGGGTGCGCGCGCCGTGCAACTTCAACAAAGGAGTAGGCGCTGATGTCCATCGTTTGTTTGAAATTTGCCCGGCTGGTGTTCAAAAATCGTCCAGTAAGTTCGTTTTTGTCCGAAAACGCAATGGCGTGTACGACAAAATCAATGGTGGACCAGCGCGCTTCCAACTGCGCAAAAGCGGTATCGAGCGACGCGTCATCGGTCACGTCGACGTCGACCATGAAGTCCGACCCCACGGATGCCGCGAGTGGGGCCAACCGTGTACCGAAAGCATCGCCCTGATAGGTAAACGCCAGTTCCGCGCCAGCACCTGCCATGGCTTTTGCGATCCCCCAGGCGATGGAGCGTTCATTGGCCACGCCCATAACAAGCCCGCGTTTTCCGTCCAACAAACCGGTCATGAACGCTCTCCTATCCCAAGTATTTCGACAGGATCATCGATCCGTTTGTGCCACCAAACCCAAATGAGTTGGTCATCACGGACTCCAGTCCGGCGTTGTCGACGCGTTCAAGCGCAATCTCTGTATCATCCAGCGCGGGGTCAAGTTCTACCACATTGATAGACTTTGTGATGAAGTCATTGTCCAGCATCAGCAGGCTGAAGATGGCTTCAAGCGCGCCTGCAGCTCCCTGTGCGTGACCCGTCATGGACTTGGTGGAACTGACAAGCGGGGTGGTGCCTTTGCCAAAGACCCGGCGAACCGCTTCGATCTCTCCCACATCCCCGACCGGCGTGGAGGTCCCATGGGCATTAATGTATCCGACTTTGTGCCCTTCCGGCAGGGTGCTCAGCGCCAGACGCATGGCGCGCTCGCCGCCTTCGCCGGATGGGGCCACCATATCGTGCCCATCAGAAGTGGCTGCATACCCGGTGACTTCTGCGTAGATTTTTGCACCCCGCGCCAAAGCATGTTCGAGGTCTTCCAGCACAACGATGCCACCGCCGCCCGAGATCACAAACCCGTCGCGCGTCGCGTCGAACGCCCGGCTCGCAGTCTCCGGCGCGTCATTATATTTGCTGCTCATTGCACCCATAGCGTCAAACAGGCACGACAGCGTCCAATCCAATTCCTCGCCGCCACCGGCAAACATCACATCCTGTTTGCCCATCATGATCTGCTCTGCTGCGTTGCCAATGCAATGCAGTGACGTGGAGCACGCCGACGTTATAGAGTAATTTATGCCTTTGATTTTATAGGCAGTGCTGAGGTTAGCGCTGACCGTTGAGGACATGCATTTGGGCACGGCAAAAGGTCCGATGCGTTTGGTCGCGCCCGTGTTTTTGACAACTTCATGGGCCGTTAACATTGCGCTGGTAGACGGCCCGCCGGATCCGGCAACCAGACCCGTGCGCGGGTTTGATACAACTTCGTCGTCCAGACCTGCGTCTGCAATCGCCTGACCCATTGCAATGTACGCATAGGCCGCACCCGGTCCCATGAAGCGCAATGTGCGTTTGTCGATATGTTCCGAGACGTCAATTTTGAGCGTGCCTGCCACCTGACTGCGGAACCCGTGTTCTGCCATTTCCGGGCTGGCCACGATGCCGCTTCTTCCTGCCTTGAGTGAGGACAGGACCTCTTCGGCATTATTCCCAATGGATGAGACAATGCCCAATCCTGTCACGACGACGCGGCGCATGGTTTTCTCCTTCGTGATCTCTAAGTCAGACGTCTGATAAGGCGACACGCATGCCGGTTACTTCGTAGATTGTATCCCCATCAGCTTCCACCCGGCCATTGGCGACACCCATTGTCAAGCGACGGGTTTGCAACGCTTTGGTGAAATCTACGTGATAGGTCAGCATTTTACGATCCGGACGCACCATGCCGGTGAGCCGCACTTCCCCGACACCAACTGCCATGCCCCGTCCAGTCCAGCCGCGCCAGCCAAGGTTGAAACCGGTCAGCTGCCAAAGCCCGTCAAGACCTAGGCAGCCGGGCATGATCGGGTTGCCCGGAAAGTGACAGTCAAAGAACCAGAGGTCAGGGTGGATGTCGAATTCTGCCGTGACATGGCCCTTGCCATTCGTGCCGCCATCATCAGATATATCCGTGATCCGGTCCATCATAAGCATAGGCGGCTCAGGCAGTTGCGCATTACCGGGACCAAACAGTTCTCCCCGCGCGCATTTCAGCAGCTCATCTTTATCAAAGCTTTTGGGGTAATTGGCCATGACGGCAGGTCTCCTGCTGAAGTATTTTGTTGATCAAACCCCTCTAGCATCGGCTTTGCAGGCTCTGCAAGAGCGCTGGCGGGAGCTCTGATGCGTCTTTTGTGCAAATGCCGATGATGCTTATCAGAGACAAAATCGGCATAATCAATTGAAAATGACTCGCAATACGCCCTATATAGAGGGTGAGATGACCAAGAGGACGCCATGACAAGCGCGCAACAAGACATAGGAGCCGCCTGGCTTGAGACGGCCGGGGTGCGACCAACGCGACAGAGAGTGACGCTTGCCACGCTGCTGATCGGCGATGGTCAGGATCGGCATGTCACGGCCGAGAGTTTGTTTGCGTCAGCAAAGAAGCAGGGCGAAGCTGTCTCTTTGGCGACAGTCTACAACACCCTGCGGGCTTTCTGTGATGCGGGCCTGATGCAGGAAGTAACCGTGGATGGGTCCAAGAGCTATTTTGACACCAACACGCATGACCACCCGCATTTTTTCTGGGAAGACGAGGCGAAGCTTACGGATGCACCCTCCGATCAATTGGTGATTGCGCAAATCCCCGATGCGCCCGAAGGCGCAGAAATAGCTTCAGTGGACGTTGTGATCAGGCTGCGCCGCAAGTCTTGACGTGGCGGTGGACGAGCGTCCACCCTACGGTGCTGCCGTTATGCGACGCGATGACGTTTACCTTTGTGCTGGGCTTCCAGCGGTCTTGGATAGTCGGTTAGCCCGCCACCGATAAATACCTAATACCCTGCGTCACAGGGCGCGCGGATTGGCACATTTTTTCCTTTGCAGTTTGCCCGACTTTTGCTCGACGGTTCGACCTATCTTTGAAAGCTTTGCTTAAAGTTCATTTGTCCATGAATGCGGAGGCATCCGTTTTGCGATTATTGCAAGAGATTGTCCGTACTGCTAAGCACCGCGCCAACGCCCTGTGAACCGGAATTTCCAATGACCGCGCCCAAAAAGCTCTTCATCAAAACCTATGGCTGTCAGATGAACGTCTATGACAGTGAGCGCATGGCGGAATCGCTGGGCGGACAGGGCTATGTGGAAACCGCGGATGCTACCGATGCGGACATGATCCTGTTGAACACTTGTCATATTCGGGAAAAAGCGGCTGAAAAGGTCTATTCTGAACTCGGGCGCCTCAAAAGTTTGAAAACGCAAAACCCTGATTTGAAGATTGGGGTGACCGGATGCGTGGCACAGGCTGAAGGTGAAGAGATCATGCGGCGTCAACCGGCCGTAGACCTGGTGGTTGGGCCGCAGTCCTATCACCGTTTGCCGCAGATGGAAGCCCGCGTGCGCGCAGGGCAGACTGCGTTGGATACAGATTTCCCGGAAGACGACAAATTCGAAACGCTGACGAAGCGCAGTGCAATAAAACGCGCGCCTTCCGCGTTTTTGACCGTACAGGAGGGATGCGACAAATTCTGTGCATTCTGCGTTGTGCCCTATACGCGCGGTGCCGAAGCAAGCCGTCCCGTCCCCCGAATTCTCGACGAAGCCCGCGAACTGGTTGCGCGCGGTGTGCGCGAAATCACCCTGCTGGGGCAAAATGTAAATGCCTATCACGGCACCGGTTCGGATGGATCAGACCAAAGTCTCGCGCAGTTGATATGGGCCTTGAATGAAGTCGATGGCCTGGAACGCATCAGGTTTACCACGTCCCATCCCAATGACATGACCGATGACTTGATCGAAGCTCTTGGTCGCTGTGAAAAGCTCATGCCCTATTTGCATTTGCCTGTTCAATCCGGTTCTGATCGCATTCTAAAGCGGATGAACCGCAGCCACACGGCAGAGAGCTACTTGCGTGTCATCGAGCGAATCAGATCAGCCCGTCCGGATATTGTGATGTCGGGGGATTTTATTGTTGGCTTCCCGGAGGAAACGGAGGCGGATTTTCAAGCGACGCTCGATTTGATTGAAGCAGTTAACTATGGCTATGCCTATTCGTTTAAGTACTCGACCCGCCCCGGGACACCTGCTGCGGAAAGGCCACAGGTTGATGTGCACGCTGCGGATGATCGCCTGCGTCGGATTCAAGCCTTGATAACCCGCCAGCAACAGGCAATCCAAAACAGCATGGTAGGGCGTGATCTGCTGGTCCTAGTGGAAAAAACCGGGCGCAAACCCGGTCAAATGGTTGGAAAATCACAATACCTTCATGCTGTGCATATCGAAGATTCGGACGCCACTGTAGGTGACATCGTGTCGGTACGGATCACGCAGGCCAAGCGCAATTCTTTGGCAGCCATTGCCAAAGCAAAAGTTAGTGCTGGGCGGTAGGTTTGCGGTTGTCAGGCATTTCGTTGATCGCTTGGTCCCAACTGGTACAGATGGCGATAGGATGACGCCGACAAGATCGGCGTGCGCCCCGTCGACGCCGCCTATTTGGCCGTAAATTGGTTTCAAGTAGAGATTTTTCCATCCATACGCTTGCGCTGCCGGTTTGGAATTGGCACCGTCTTTTGTAACCCTATGCTTGAGGAGCGGCGATTGGCCCCCAGCGACCAGAACCCGACTGATACACTCACCGCACCCCCAGGGGGCACGGTCGAATTCCCAGACAACAGACTGTTGATTGATTTATGTGGGGTCTATGACGCCAATCTCACTCAGATCGAGGCCGCGCTTGGCGTGCAGATTGTGCGACGCGGCAATCAACTGGCGGTCATGGGCGAACCAGATTCGCAGACCGATGCCATGCGCGTTCTGCATACACTTTACGCGCGTCTGGAAAGTGGGCGTGCAGTAGAATCAGCGGATGTGGACCGAGAATTGCGTATGGGACCCTTTGAAGAGGCCAGCGGTCTCCAAAATGGCGACCAATTGGAGATGCCCATCGGCAACCGCATTGAAATCCAAACCCGCAAGAAGAACGTTGAACCGCGTACCGAGGCGCAAAAAGCCTATGTTCATTCGCTTTTTGAAAACGAGCTGGCTTTTGGTATTGGCCCGGCCGGGACCGGCAAGACATATCTTGCAGTCGCTGTGGGCGTATCCATGTTTCTTGCAGGTCAGGTGGACAAGATCATCTTGTCGCGACCCGCGGTCGAAGCAGGCGAACGGCTCGGATTTCTGCCTGGCGACATGAAAGACAAAGTCGACCCCTACATGCAGCCACTTTATGACGCCTTGGGCGACTTTCTGCCAGGAAAACAACTTGCAAAACTCTTTGAGGAAAAGCAGATCGAAATCGCGCCACTTGCGTTCATGCGGGGTCGCACGTTGTCCAATGCCTTTGTCGTGCTGGATGAGGCGCAAAACGCTACATCTATGCAGATGAAGATGTTTCTGACGCGCTTGGGAGAAGGTTCTCGCATGGTCATTACCGGCGATAGAACGCAGGTTGATTTGCCTCGCGGTGTGTCTTCTGGTCTCGCGGATGCCGAGCGGTTGTTGAAGACAATTCCCAAAATCAGCTTCAATTACTTCACCTCGAAAGATGTGGTCCGCCACCCTCTGGTGGCTGCAATTATCGAAGCCTATGAGGCGGAAACCCCACCAGGATGAAGGGTTCGGGGCTCATTTTCCCGTCCATCACTATGATATGGTGAGCATTTTGATAGAGGCTGCAGCTTGGAAGGCAATCTCGTTTGAAGCTGTGGCCGCTGAAGCGATTGCAAAAACACTGGTGCGGGTGAAATTGCCCGAGGCCGCCACAGAAATCTCTCTGCTCGCTTGCGACGACGCGCGTATTACCAGATTGAACGCTGATTTTCGGGATCGTGAGCGATCAACCAACGTCTTAAGCTGGCCCGCGGCCGACTTGTCACCCGAGATTGAAGGTGACGGGCCGGTGTTACCGAAGCCCGATGGCGAAGGTGTTTATGAGTTGGGTGACATTGCAATTGCTTTTGAGACCTGCGCCCGCGAGGCCGATGAATTGCAAATACCGCTGGAGAGCCATACGGCCCATTTGATCGTTCATGGAACGTTACACCTTTTAGGATATGACCACATCCGTGACCGCGATGCCACGGTCATGCAGGCATTAGAAATCGAAATACTTGGCAAAATGGGTATAGATGACCCATATAGGAACTGATCGGTGATCGCGCCGAGCCATTCTAGAACAGGACCCAATGGGCGACAACGACGGACAGTCTGACGCAGCGCAGCGCGCGCATGTGGAAGCAGACACAATAGCAGATACTGAGACCACGCGGTCCAGTGGATTTTTGAGCCGGGTCATCGGGGCGTTAAGCCCCTCAGAGGCCGAGGACTCAGAACCGGTTTCAGCTAAGCTTGCTGAACAACCCCAAACCCACGGTATGATCAACCTGAGACGCATGCGGGTTGAGGACGTGTCCATTCCCAAAGCGGATATCATTTCGATCGCTGTGACCGCGCCACTTGAAGAGGTCGTGACGATTTTCAAGGAAAGCGGTCTGACCAGATTGCCGGCTTATGATGGGACACTTGATACGCCGATCGGATTTTTGCACCTCAAGGATCTGGCTCTTACGCATGGATTCAATGGGGACAGCCACGATTTCGATATGCGCGCAATGTTGCGCCCTCTTCTTTTTGTGCCTCCTTCGATGACGATTGGCGTATTGCTCACGAAAATGCAGGCTGAAAGGCGCCACATGGCGCTAGTGATCGATGAATATGGCGGTGTCGACGGTCTGGTAACCATCGAAAACCTGATAGAGCAGGTCATTGGCGAGATCGAAGACGAACATGACGTTGATGAAGGGTTGTATTGGACGCAGGAAAAACCGGGTTGTTATCTTGCGCTGGCGAAAACGCCGCTTGATGCTTTTGAGGCGGAGATTGGACAATCGCTGACCGAACACGACGAGGTCGATGAAGAGGAAATCGACACTTTGGGGGGTCTTGTCTTCATGCTATCGGGACGGGTTCCGGCTCGGGGTGAAGTGGTTGTG
This sequence comes from Paracoccaceae bacterium, assembly GCA_033344815.1. NCBI lineage: Bacteria > Pseudomonadati > Pseudomonadota > Alphaproteobacteria > Rhodobacterales > Paracoccaceae > Paracoccaceae bacterium. Next base: position 4,021,943 of record JAWPMR010000001.1, read on the forward strand.
CATCCTGACGGGCCAGAGTTTGAAGTACTTGATGCGGATCCGCGACGCATCAAACGACTGCGTGTGCGGACTGCTGCAACCGTCCCGCAGTGACAGAAACCCGGCACGGTCTGGCTAGTCTGCAGTCTTGGTACAGGGGCCTAACGCGTAGGCCTCGCTTGCTTGTCGCTGGCGTGCTCGGGGCAATTGCATCGCTTGGTCAAGCGCCTTATGAGCAACCCATCGCCATGCTTTTGGCATTTTCGCTGGCGTTTGTGATGCTGCGGGTCGAAATGCGCGCGGGAGGAGCGGCATTGACAGGCTGGGCCTTGGGCCTTGGGTATTTCGGCGTTGCCTTGTTCTGGATTGTAGAGCCCTTCCAGATTGATCCCGACCAGCACGCCTGGATGGCACCATTTGCACTTTTCTTCATGAGCGCAGGTCTGGCGCTTTTCTGGGGTGGTGCCTTCTGGGTGGCACGCTGGTTGACCTCAGGCACATGGCCCCTGATCCTGTCATGGACCGCAGCCGAAGTCGCGCGCGCCTATGTTTTCACGGGATTTCCCTGGGCCAGTCCGGCTCAAGCACTTGTTGCAGGTTCGGCAGGTCAGGGCCTTGCTATTGTCGGCCCGCATGGGTTGATGTTTTGTTTGATGTTGACCGCATGGTGCTTGTCTCTTTCAACGATACCGGGGATAAAACATGGTGTACGTTCGGGACAGGCCCTTTTGCTCTTTGGCGCGATCGTCCTAATCTACATGCCGCCGCCGTTGCCTGGGTCACCACTGACGGGGCATTGGGTGCGCTTGATTCAGCCCAATGCTGCACAGCATCTGAAATGGCAGCCTGAATTTGCTCAGGCATTCTATGACAAACAGTTGCAGTTTACTGCCGCACCCCCTGCATCAGATAGGCCCCCACCAAGCCTGACGGTTTGGCCGGAAACAGCGATCCCCTGGAGGCTGGAAACGGCGGCGCCCGCCCTTGTGCAGATTGCAAATGCGGCAGGCGGCAAATCCGTCGCTCTTGGTCTTTTGCGCCAAGAAGATGATGCTTTGTTTAATGCGCTAGCGGTTTTGGATGCTACCGGCAACGCGTCGCAAGTCTATGACAAACATCATTTGGTACCATTTGGTGAATACATCCCCTTCGGCAGCCTTTTGAACCAATTCGGCCTTACCGGACTGGCGCAAAACTCTGCGATTGGATTCGCGAGCGGCGAGGGTCCGGAGTTGCTTGACTTTGGCGTGCTGGGCCGCGGACTTCCGTTAATCTGCTACGAGGTGGTATTCGCTCATGGGGTCAATGGACTTTCAGAACGTCCGGCGTTTTTGCTGCAAATAACCAATGATGCGTGGTTTGGGCAAAATGTAGGACCGCAACAGCACCTTGCACAGGCACGAATGCGTGCAATTGAACAAGGATTGCCTCTGATGCGGGCGGCCAATACAGGCATTTCTGCGATGATCGACCCAAAAGGCCGGATCCTCGCGAGCCTTCCGATGGACACGGCCGGCTATGTCGATGCACCCCTTCCCATGGCGAGTAGTGCAACAGTTTACAGTAGGCTCGGGGACGGACCGATAGTGATTTTGCTCGCTTTCGGACTGTTTGGTGCAAGATGGACACGTGGGCGGCATTGAGAATTCGATTGACGGTTGTATGTCGGCCACGTAAGCACTGCGGAACTCGCCACAACGGCTTCCTGACGTGGCTTGTCCTTTTCTCTATCGGAGCGATTCATGTCTCGTAAAAACTATACTTTCACCTCAGAATCCGTTTCTGAGGGACACCCGGATAAAGTCTGCGACCGTATCTCTGATGCAGTTTTGGATGCTTTTCTGGCCGTTGAACCCGAAGCGCGGGTGGCTGCCGAAACATTTGCAACAACAAATCGCGTTGTGATTGGCGGCGAAGTGGGCCTTTCCAACAAGGACACCTTGAAAGACTACATGGGGCGCATCGAAGATATCGCCCGCGCCTGCATCAAAGACATTGGCTACGAACAGGACAAATTCCACCACGCCACCTGTGAGATTACCAATCTGTTGCACGAGCAATCAGCCCACATTGCTCAGGGCGTGGATGCCAGTGGCAATAAAGACGAGGGCGCTGGCGATCAGGGTATTATGTTCGGCTTTGCAACCCGTGAGACGCCCGAGCTGATGCCTGCTCCAATTCACTATGCTCACGCGATTTTGCGGCGCTTGGCTGAAGTTCGCAAAGACGGTACCGAACCGACGCTGCGTCCCGACGCAAAGAGCCAGCTCTCTGTGCTTTATAAGGATGGAAAGCCAGTTGGGGTAAGTTCGATTGTTCTGTCTACGCAACACTCGGAGGAAAGCCAGACGTCGCATGACATCAAGGATATTGTTGAGCCATACATCCGCGAAGTCTTGCCTGAGGGATGGATCACGCCAGAGACCGAATGGTGGGTAAATCCTACGGGCACTTTCGTCATAGGTGGACCGGACGGTGATGCTGGTCTGACGGGACGCAAAATTATTGTGGACACATATGGCGGGGCGGCGCCACACGGCGGCGGAGCTTTCTCGGGCAAAGATCCGACAAAAGTGGATCGGTCCGCAGCATATGTCGCGCGATATCTGGCCAAAAATGTTGTGGCCTCCGGTCTGGCGGATAAATGCACGATCCAGCTTAGTTACGCCATCGGCGTCAGTAAGCCGCTTTCCATTTATTGCGATACCTTCGGCACCGGGGAGGTGGAAGACAGCGCAGTCGAAAACGCGATTGGTCAGATTATCGACCTTACCCCACGCGGGATTCGCGAGCACTTGCAGCTTAACAAACCGATTTACGCGCGTACGGCGGCGTATGGGCATTTCGGCAGAGCGCCAGAGGCTGACGGCGGTTTCAGTTGGGAAAAAACGGATCTGGTAGACGCCCTCAAGGCCGCTGTTTAGAAACCGGCCAAATGATTGGACCTAATTGAATGGAACCGCGTGGTATGTTGGCGCGGTTCCATTTGTTTGTTTACAGAAAAGAGCGTGCCATTCCGCACACGGCGCGTGATTGGGAGTTACCCGTTCTGAAACCTGCAGATTAGATTTCGCTTGTATAAATAATCACGATGCGCTGACGGTAAGTTGCAGAAGCCGCAAGACCCCGCTAAAGGGCGGCCATGTCACAAAAAATACGCCCCCACCGGAATTTTTACGGCCGTTTGAAAGGTAAAACGCTCAAGCGCTCACAGAGAGGATACCTGGACGAAGACCTCGTCGCACTCTCCCCGGGACGGGTTTCTTGGGAGGAAAACCCCGAAAGAACGCCGCTTGATTTGACTGCTCTCTTTGATGGCAAACCGGTTTGGCTTGAAGTGGGGTTCGGTGGTGGGGAACATCTGGTCCATCAGGCGATCAGCAATCCTAACGTCGGCATCATCGGAGCAGAACCCTACATCAACGGCGTGGCGATGCTTTTGGGCAAAATCCGGCGTGCCGGGGTTCAGAATCTTGCGGTGCATCCCGGTGATGTGCGCGATTTGTTTGACGTTCTGCCAGAAAATGGGATTGATCGCGCGTTTTTGCTATATCCGGATCCCTGGCCCAAAGCACGCCACCATCGCCGTCGGTTTGTTACGCACGAACATCTGCAACCGCTTGCGAAAACCTTGAAATCGGGCGCTACGTTTCGCGTGGCCACAGATATCGAAGACTATGTACGCCAGACTCTGGAAGAAGTGCCGAGGCATGGATTCGAATGGATGGCGGAACGTCCGCAGGATTGGCGGGACCCTTGGGGTGATTGGTTATCAACGCGTTACGAGCAAAAAGCGCTTCGGGAAGGACGCAGACCCCATTATCTGACTTTTCGAAAGATTTGACGCGTCTGCAGGGGCTGGACGCTAATGATCCGAGCAGATAAGCCTCGCGCTTAACACTTGATCCAGTTGAGAAGCATATGTCCAGTCACGGTGCGCCAATTCCCATAACGTCAACATCCTGCGGCCCCTTGTCCGGTGTAGCGCAAGTACCCGGCGATAAATCCATTTCCCACCGGTCTCTAATTCTGGGCGCGCTGAGTGTCGGGAAAACAGAAATTACCGGTTTGCTCGACGGACAGGATGTTCTGGATACGGCCAAGGCGATGCGTGCCTTTGGTGCTGAAGTCACGGACCATGGTGACGGCAACTGGGCGGTTCACGGCGTGGGGGTCGGCGGGTTTGCAGAGCCTGAGAATGTGATTGATTGTGGCAATTCAGGCACCGGTGTTCGGTTGATCATGGGGGCTATGGCCACCTCGCCGATAAGCGCGACGTTTACAGGCGACGCTTCCCTAACAGGCCGCCCTATGGCGCGCGTCACCGATCCGTTGGCGCTTTTTGGCACGCAGTCCTTTGGCCGGGCAGGCGGGCGTCTGCCAATGACCATTGTCGGCGCGGCGGACCCCGTCCCGGTCGAATATACGGTTCCCGTTCCATCCGCTCAGGTGAAATCGGCTGTGTTGCTTGCAGGTTTGAATGCGCCAGGCAAAACCGTCGTGATCGAGGCCGAAGCAACGCGCGATCATACGGAACGCATGCTGGCGGGTTTCGGCGCAGAGATCACCATCGAAGAGACAGACGCTTGCCGGGTCATCACACTGACAGGCCAGCCAGAACTGAAACCACAAAGGATAGATGTGCCGCGCGATCCTTCCTCAGCGGCGTTTCCGGTTTGTGCGGCTTTGATCGTGCCGGGGTCTGATGTGTCGGTGCCGGGTATCGGTCTCAACCCGACGCGCGCGGGCCTTTTCACAACGCTGCGGGAGATGGGTGCGGACCTGACCTATGAAAATGAGCGTTTGGAGGGGGGCGAACCGGTTGCTGATTTACGGGCGCGGTTCTCGCCGGATCTGCATGGCATCGAGGTGCCTCCGGCGCGCGCCGCGAGCATGATTGACGAATATCCGGTACTTTCGGTGGTTGCAGCGTTTGCGCAAGGTCAAACCGTCATGCGGGGCGTTAAAGAACTGCGGGTCAAGGAAAGCGACCGTATTGATGCGATGGCGGTTGGTCTGCGTGCGAATGGCATTGCCGTTGATGATGGTCCGGATTGGTGGACGGTGACGGGCCTTGGTCATGGTAACGTACCGGGGGGCGCAACATGTGCAAGCCATCTGGATCACCGGATTGCCATGTCTTTCCTGATCCTTGGGATGGCCACTCAAAATCCGGTGAGCGTGGACGATGGGGGTCCGATAGCCACATCATTCCCTGTTTTTGAGCCGTTGATGACCGCCTTGGGCGCGCAGTTGATGCGCTCAAATGTGTGAGCAATATGACCGAGCCTTTCACAATTGCCGTGGACGGTCCCGCGGCAGCGGGGAAGGGCACAATTTCCAAAGCCATTGCGGAACACTTTGGATTTGCGCATCTTGATACGGGACTCTTGTACCGCGCGGTTGGTGCGAAGTATTTGCTGGGAATGGACCCGGTGGACGCTGCGCAGCGTCTGACTACGCAGGACTTGGAAGGTAGTGGGTTGCGTGGCCCAGAAGCGGCGCAGGCCGCCAGTAAAGTCGCGGTCATTGAAGAGGTGCGCGCGGCTTTACTCGATTTCCAGCGTAGCTTCGCCCGCAGAGCCGGAGGAGCAGTTCTGGACGGGCGCGATATCGGCACGGTCATTTGCCCTCAGGCCGAGGCGAAACTATTCGTGACAGCGAGCGCAGAAGTCCGCGCGGATAGACGCTTTGCGGAGCTGGTGGCCGCAGGTTCCGCGATCAGCCGCGCGCAGGTGCTGGCAGATGTGAGAGAGCGCGATGCGCGCGACCGGGACCGCGCCACAGCGCCGCTGAAGCCCGCCGAGGATGCCTTTACCATTGATACAACAAGTATGACGATCAAGGATGCGATCGAGGCTGCCCTTGTAGCTGTTGAACTGCGGCACAACGCTTAGGATGCCGTGCCATTATCGTCCGCCCTGCCGGCGATAATCGGTCGGCGCAGGCGGTATAAAATCCAAACACGTATGAAGCCTGCATTTTCCACGTCGCCGCGTTACAAATTTGCCTCTTCGTTTGAGGCGGCCCTCCACGAACGTGGTGAAGCATCTCTTTGCAAAGCGATGCGTCACCTGAAACGTTCATTTGTCACAACCAAATTGCCGGTGGCGCAATTGGAGAGGGTGACTTCGTGGGGCGACACATCCACCTGTCCTGAAACGGGACTCAAGTCCTCTGAATACTGGCTACTTTAAGGTATCAGTCCCGTGCCGGGCGCGCTGCTTACTCGAAAGTTTGAGGTCAAAAGCTTTGCTTTCAAATCGGACATCTATGCGGCTGAATGCGAATGAACTGGCGCATGTCTCTAAAGAAACACATGCGACATTTGCCAAACCATCCGCGCATAATCTGAAGAGTGGTCAACATCATTTGAACGGGTCCAATAAATCACCGATTGGATCATCGGGCGCACAGGTTTCGCGCGGGATGTTGAGCAGCTTGGGTGAGATCAGAAGAACGCGCGGCTTTGCCGGAGAAGGCATCAGCGTCGAAATCTCACGCAAACAAACCAAATGAACGAGTTAACAGGTCATTGCTGGAAAGCGGCGAGTCTGGTGGAAGATCAAGTGAGTACCTGTTTCAAGCTCGTTGATGGAAGCCAAGTGGTGCGCGATCATCGACATGTCGCATTTCGCAGGATTACCAAAATTGTTGCAAAGCGATCACCAAAGGGTGCTTGGCGTTTGAGCGAAAGCCTGTCTAGCGTCATGTCAGTTTATTGCGAAAGGTATTCTCATGGCACGACTTCTTTTCACGTTGGCGTTTGTTTTTTTAGCAACGCTCGGTTGGGCGCAGGAAAACGACGCGCCTGACGCAACGCCGCAGATAGAGGGGCCCATGACCTTGCAGCGGCTCTCCGAAATCATTCTGGTGATTGATGCTGACGCGCGGGTGCAAGGCGCGGCAATGGAATTCACTGTTCAGGATATTCCTGTGGTCGTTATCGCCGATCCGCGCGCAGACAGAATGCGGGCTATGGTGCCGATCAGATCCGCTCAGGATCTCAAAGAGGCAGATTTACTGCGCATGATGCAGGCGAATTTCGATTCTGCGCTCGATGCACGCTATGCCGTTGCCAGAGGCCGTCTTTGGGGCGTCTTCATCCATCCACTATCGCCCTTGAAACAGGACCAGTTCCTTTCTGCGGTGGCGCAGACAGTGAATGTCGCGCGCACTTACGGACAAACCTACTCGGGGGGCGCGCAGGTTTTTGGTGGTGGGGATAGCAATGGCATCTACCAAGAGCTGCTGGACGATCTGCGCAAGGGGCAAAAGCTCTAACGTCGCAAAACTCCGTTGTATCAAAGCGCCTAAATGGGTTGATCCCGCAGCGAAACCAATTTATACGCGCGAGCGTTGACAAGGCGGGAACAGCCTTCGCAGCAGAGCAAATGGGCAGGGTCGGTGAATACCGGCCCTTCGTTTGTTTTGTGTAAAGAGTCCGCTTGCGTCAACAAATTAAGCCCAAAGACCGGCGGAGACAACCGCGCGGCCAGAAACAAACGCACAAAGGAACACACGCTACATGGCGCAAAACGCAACTATGGAAGACTTCGAAGCCCTCTTGGAAGAAAGCTTCGAAATGGACACACCCGAAGAAGGGTCTGTTGTCAAAGGTAAGGTGATCGCAATCGAAGCGGGCCAAGCCATCATCGACGTCGGCTATAAAATGGAAGGCCGCGTTGAACTCAAAGAATTCGCAGACCCCGGTGAAGCCCCCAAGATCGAAGTGGGCGACGAGGTCGAGGTTTTCCTCCGTCAGGTTGAAAACACCCGTGGCGAAGCCGTCATTTCGCGTGAAATGGCCCGTCGCGAAGAAGCATGGGACCGTCTGGAGAAAGCCTACGCCGACGAATTGCGCGTCGAAGGTGCAATCTTTGGCCGTGTCAAAGGCGGCTTTACAGTTGATCTTGGCGGCGCTGTGGCCTTCTTGCCCGGTTCGCAAGTTGATGTGCGCCCCGTGCGCGATGCAGGCCCGTTGATGGGTCTGAAACAGCCGTTCCAGATCTTGAAAATGGACCGTCGCCGGGGCAATATCGTTGTGTCGCGTCGCGCGATCCTCGAAGAATCCCGTGCCGAGCAGCGCGCCGAAGTGATTGGCAACCTCACAGAGGGCCAAACAGTCGACGGTGTGGTCAAAAACATCACTGAATACGGCGCGTTTGTAGATCTTGGCGGCGTAGACGGCCTGTTGCACGTGACAGATATGGCATGGCGCCGTGTGAACCACCCGTCCGAGATTTTGTCCATTGGCGAAACGATCAAGGTGCAGGTCATCAAGATCAACAAAGATACACATCGTATCTCGCTGGGCATGAAGCAGTTGCAGGAAGATCCATGGGATCTGGTGGCCGCGAAGTATCCGCTGGAATCCTCACACACTGGTCGCGTGACCAACATCACCGACTACGGTGCCTTTGTTGAACTTGAAGCCGGCGTTGAAGGTCTCGTGCACGTGTCCGAGATGTCCTGGACCAAAAAGAACGTACATCCGGGCAAAATCGTTTCCACAAGCCAGGAAGTCGAAGTGATGGTTCTGGAAATCGATGGCGCAAAGCGCCGCGTTTCCCTTGGTCTGAAACAAACCATGCGCAACCCATGGGAAGTGTTTGCAGAAACGCATCCCGAGGGCACGGAAGTTGAAGGCGAAGTCAAAAATATCACTGAATTTGGCCTGTTTGTTGGTCTTGAAGGTGACATTGACGGCATGGTTCACCTGTCCGACTTGTCGTGGGATGAACGCGGCGAAGACGCGATCCAGAGCTACCACAAAAACGACGTGGTGCGTGCAGTGGTCTCAGAAGTCGACGTTGAAAAAGAGCGCATCAGCCTCTCAATCAAAGGCGTCGGTGGTGACAAATTCGCTGAAGCTGTGGGCGGCGTAAAACGTGGTTCCATCGTCACGGTAAACGTGACTGCGATCGAAGAGGGCGGCATCGAAGTGGAATATGAAGGCATGAAATCCTTCATCCGTCGTTCTGATCTGTCGCGTGATCGAGCCGAACAGCGCCCAGAGCGTTTCTCGGTTGGCGACAAAGTCGACGTGCGTATCACCAATGTTGATACCAAGACACGTCGTCTGGGCGTTTCCATAAAGGCGCGCGAGATAGCGGAAGAGAAGGAAGCGGTCCAACAGTACGGCTCTTCGGATTCGGGCGCATCGCTTGGAGATATTCTGGGCGCAGCACTCAAAGACAAAGAATAACCGCGACGCTTGTCGGGAACACAAAGCCTCGCAGAGCGATCTGCGGGGCCTTTTTATTAAAAGTCCTGCGGCGTTCGTGTGGTTTCAGAGGCGGCAGGACGCTTCGACGTGCACCGTGTTTACGTCGACATCACGGCCAGACGCGCCGATGCCGCAGAAACTGTGACGCAAATACTCGTTGCCCAGATCAAAAAGGATGGCGGGTCTGAGGTGAGCGATCTTATCAAGAGACGCGGTATCGCCTCAAATGCGTCAGTCACCGTGATGTCTGTGAAGACATACTGAATTTCCGGTCCGAAACACCAGCCGTTGCAATGCTGCCAGAGATAACCGGCAGTAAAGCCACCAGTGACGCTGTTTTTGTCGAAATGTCCCGGACGGCTGCTCAGATCGTTATCGAAAAACACTTCGGGTGCAAAACGGGTCGCACAAGAAGATGCATCACTTCGTCAACAGATATTCTTTTTTTATTGAGGAGTCAGCATTCCAAACCGCTGCATCCCAGATCAATTGACCTGCAGTAGCGCCAAGTTCCAGATAGAAGTCCATCGGTAAAAAGCATACTTCTTGATGCAAGGCTGCTTTCACCCATGTTATTTTTGCTGCTGCGCCGTCCTGGTATTCGCAGATCGTTTGAGAGCATTTCTTTTGTTTACAGAGATATAAAGTGATGGAGACGGCGGCGGCCATGCTTTCAGCTTTGTCGACCTGTAACCTGCTCGAGTGAAAAATTGTATGGCGCGCCGGGGATGGCGCAGCGTGGATAACTATCGCAAATCGTTCGTCTTTACGCTGGGCTCCGTCCGCTCGCTGTTGATATAGCGCTTCGCGACAAGCGGTGATCCAGACAGGCGTCGCAGATCAGAGCCTCGGTCAGAACGGTCTAGGGCTTCTGCATGATTATTCCGCTGCGGTCTGTCTTGCGGTCACTGTGCTCAAACCTTGTTTTTTCAAGAACGCGCTGATCTGCCGGTGCGCAACATCAGATGGTGCCAAATCATCTGCAACATCTTTGAAGGTCATGCGCATCACAGTACAGGCATTTTCGTCGCGTTCTGCACGCGGCCGCCAATCCGCATCCAAATGATCAGCCAAATGTACTTCGCCGAGTTGAACGCCTGACCGGAAATGTCGGATGACAGGATGAATGAACGCGTCTGGTGTGTCACCAAATACATTATGCGCGCGTTTCACATGCATCGTGTCATCACCAAAGTCACCATACTCCAGCGTCACAATGAGATATTCGTGATCCCTGATCGAAGCCTGCGTTTGCACCCACTCAACGGGCACATCCTGATAGCTCCGCCCCGGCCGTTCGCCATCTATCAAGATCACGTCACATAAAAACCCAGGCTGAAGAAAAACACCGGAACACGTGCTGATCCGGTCGATAATTGCACCGGGCAGAAGTTCAACCTCCATCGGTATCTGCGTGCTCGGATAGGCTGTTCCCTGCACGCGCCCGGCGATGAATTCTGCTAGACATTTCACATTGTGCCGAAAACCATGCACAAACCCGGACATGGTTTTGCGGTAGTCGCGAGATTGCATGATTGTGCCGGCAAAAAACAATCCCGGAACGTCTACACTTTCCCATTCCGCCGTCATCTCCGGAAATTTGTCAAAATGGCGCAGTTCGGGCCTGATTTCTTCAGCAAAAATATCCGCGTCGAAACGAAATCCGGTGCAAGCGATCACGCGATCATAGGTCAGAACAATCTGATGGTCTTCCGCGGCGCGCATTTCGGCGGTAACAGTGTAAACACCGCCCTCGCGTTCGATCTTGACCGCCTTTGCGTCAATCACGGCGTTTTGCGACTTCAACTGATACGTATCGAGGAAATTGTTGTTTACCGCGCGTAGATGCCCGACGAAATGGGTTTGCCAGGCGAAGCGGACCGGGTTGGGGCTCATGACATGAATAGCGGCCGCGTGTTCGACCAGAGAATCCGCGGTTTCAAATGCCGAATTACCTTTGCCCAAGATCAGTACACGTTCATTCTCAAATTGTTCCGGGCTCGGGTCGAAATCGAAGTAATTGTCCACCAGTTCGAAACCCTCAATGCCCGGATCCCACGGTTGTGAAACACCGGTTGCCACAATTACATTGCGGGCGTGATGTGTCGTTCCGTCGGCGCAGCGCAACGCAAAAACGCCATCGGTTTTAGTAATTTCAACAACACTGCTGTCGCATAATATGTGGTCTTTCATCTGCGCTGCAAAAGCCTCGGCATAGTCGACAAAGTCGTCGGCAGATGGAAAATACTTCCGACTCCAGTTTTTGAACAAAAGGCCTTCGTCATTCAGAAGCGAGTTCCAGTCATAGCGGAGCCGCGTTTCCGGTTTTGACAGCCCGGTGTGGACCTTGTTTATTGATATGAACTGACGGTGTCTGGGAAATTTGCGAAAGAAACTGCAAACTTCTGATCCGCGTTCGAGGATTACGAAATCCATCCCTTTTTTTTGAAAGTAGTATCCGGCCTGCAGTCCAGCCGGCCCAGATCCAATCACGCATACATCGCGTGTTCCAGTTTTGAGTGACATCAACATATCCCTTGTCGCAACGACATTCAGTTTTGCCCTTTTTCTCATGACGGAAAATTTCGGGCTCCCTTGATACGAGATAGATCAGATTGCCCCTCTGCACGCAATGCGAGAGGTGGCCTGAATACGCTCTCCATTTCGTTTAGTTTGGCACCGCTCATTTGTTTTGCATATACTGGTGCCCGGGCTGGGGATTTGCCACGATTGTCAATTTGCATGGCGCGGTTCACTTCAGTCGCTCGAATGTGCCAAGCGCTTTGCATCGGTGAGCAAAAGCGCGTTCGCAACAGGATCTGCACGTCTTGCAACAGACGGCGAATCGTTTTGGATGCTGCGATGCAGAATGTGAACCCACCTCGTCTCAATGGCGAATATTATCAGTTGGTTTGGGAAAAACTGCACAAATACAGGGCCTTCCTGCCAAAAAACTGCCGAACGCAGGCAATGGCTCACTTTCCGAAGGCCACCTTTCTTTCTATAGTTCAATGAATGGGCGCGCCAAAAGCGTCCGATAGCCAACGAGGGGTGCTGCCATGATCCGTTCCGAACTGATCCAAAAGATCGCAGACGAAAATCCACATCTATACCAGCGAGACGTTGAGCGTATCGTCAACACAATCTTTGAAGAAGTCACAGGTGCGATGTCGCGTGGTGACCGGGTTGAGCTGCGCGGTTTTGGTGCCTTCTCTGTCAAAAAGCGCGACTCGCGCGTCGGGCGCAACCCGCGTACGGGCGAAACGGTCCATGTGGAAGAAAAGCACGTTCCATTTTTCAAGACTGGCAAACTTTTACGTGATCGCCTGAACGGGAAATCCTGATGCGATATATCCGATATGCCTGTATTGCCACATTTGCCGTGGCTCTCATCTCGGTTGCAGTGGCCAATCGCCAGATGGTCTCCTTGCAACTTATTCCGTCCGAAGTTGCAGGATGGTTTCATGTGAATCCGGGCATAGATTTGCCGCTTTTCATCGTGATCTTTGGTGGCATCATTGTCGGATTGCTGGTTGGCTTCGTTTGGGAATGGGTGCGCGAACACAACCAGCGCGCGGAAGCGGCCCGCCAAGCTCGTGAAATGCGCCGGATGGAACGTGAGATTGTAAGGCTCAAAGGCGAAAAACATCAGGGTAAAGATGAGGTTTTGGCACTTTTGGACGAGGCAAGCTGAACTTCACCCTCTTGTGCCCTGTCCCGGACCGTGATCCAACCCGAGCATGTCTAGGAATACATCAGTCAAGATTTGCGGCCTGCGTACTGAGCGGGATGTCGATGTGGTTGCGACCGCAGGGGCAGCTTATTGCGGTTTTGTATTTTTTGACAAATCTCCACGTCACGTCTCCATGGATTTGGCGCGCGCGTTGGCGTTGAAATCGCCAATCGGGTTGGCCAAGGTTGCGCTGGTCGTCAATGCGGATGACAGTTTTCTAGATGCTCTGACAGATCAGGTGCCACTGGATATGTTGCAGTTGCACGGGGCGGAAACTCCTGAGCGCGTGGCCGCCATCAAAACGCGTTTTGGATTGCCCGTTATGAAAGCCGTTGGTGTGGCAGATGCCTCTGACCTTGCAATTGTGGAAAGCTATTTCCCTGTTGCGGATCAGATTCTGGTTGACGCGAAACCGCCAAAGAATGCCGCCTTGCCGGGTGGGAACGGTCTGGCTTTTGATTGGCGGCTGATGGCAGGGCGGCGCTGGCCTGTGCCCTGGATGCTGGCCGGTGGGTTGAACCCTGAAAATGTAGCGGAAGCGATTGAGATGACCGGAGCGCAACAAGTGGATGTGTCCTCCGGTGTCGAAACAGAACCCGGCGTAAAAGATGGGTCTCTTATTAAGGCGTTTGTGTCAGCGGCAATAGGGTGATCCATACGGGGGCCGCGGGCGTACCTAAGAGCAAGGAGATCACCCATGCCACTCATCGCGATCGGTGCTGTAAAGCTCAAACATTGGATCTGGGGACCTGAGTTCTTTTGGCGGACGACGCTTTCACTTCGACAGGCCCGTACAAACGGTGATTGTACGCATGCCGAAGTCTTTGGATGGCAAGAGTATTATCTGTCACTGACCGCGTGGAGAGATGGCGCGGCGATGAAACGCTACGCGCAGTCTGGTCATCATGCGCGCGCCATGAGATGGTCGTCGCGCATTGCCATCCCGCTGCATTTTCGCCACGTGCAATTGGATCACGTGCCTTCTCACGCTCAGGCATTCGACCTTTGGCATGAAGGGCTGCGCCCGAACGAATTGCCGCTGGTCAATCATCCGTGTTCTTCATAAAACCAAACCCAAGCTAGGACGGAGAAAATTATGGCCAATGATCTTTTTAATTCCTTCATGACCGGTCCGGATGAAAACGGTCGGTTTGGTGATTTTGGTGGACGTTTTGTTTCCGAGACCCTGATGCCACTGATCCTTGAGCTTGAAGAACAATATGAGAATGCCAAGACGGATGAGACTTTTTGGGCGGAGATGAATGATCTCTGGACCAATTATGTCGGCCGCCCCAGCCCGCTCTACCTTGCCGAACGGCTGACAGCTCACTTGGGTGGTGCAAAGGTCTATATGAAACGTGACGAGTTGAACCACACCGGCGCGCATAAGATCAACAATGTTTTGGGCCAGATCATTCTGGCGCGGCGCATGGGAAAAACGCGGATCATTGCAGAAACCGGCGCTGGTCAGCACGGCGTGGCGACAGCCACAGTTTGTGCGAAATTCGGTCTGAAATGCGTGGTTTACATGGGCGCACACGACGTGGAACGTCAGGCACCGAACGTGTTTCGGATGCGTTTGTTAGGGGCAGAAGTGGTGCCTGTGACGTCGGGGCGTGGTACGCTGAAGGATGCGATGAATGACGCGTTGCGCGATTGGGTGACCAACGTTCGTGATACATTTTACTGCATCGGCACTGTTGCAGGGCCGCATCCTTACCCCGCGATGGTGAGGGATTTTCAGGCTATCATCGGCAAGGAAGTGCGCGAGCAGATGATTGCTGCCGAGGGGCGTTTTCCAGATACGTTGATCGCTGCGATTGGCGGCGGGTCTAATGCGATGGGCCTATTCTACCCGTTTTTGGATGAGAACGACGTTGGAATCATCGGTGTCGAGGCAGGGGGTAAGGGCGTAAATGCGAAAATGGAGCACTGTGCCTCCCTTACGGGCGGCCGTCCGGGCGTTTTGCATGGAAATCGCACTTATTTGTTGCAGGACGATGACGGGCAAATTCTTGAAGGATTTTCAATTTCCGCAGGATTGGACTATCCGGGCATTGGCCCCGAACACGCGTGGCTGCATGACATCGGACGGGCGAAATACGTATCGATCACGGACAACGAGGCGCTTGAAGCGTTTCAACTTTGTTGTGAGCTGGAAGGTATTATCCCGGCTCTGGAGCCAAGCCACGCGCTGGCGCATGTCATGAAAATTGCTCCTGACCTTCCCGAGGATCACATCATTTGCATGAACATGTGTGGCCGTGGCGACAAGGACATCTTTACCGTTGCCAAAGCGCTGGGATTTGAGATGGGCGAATTTGCGTGACCAACAGGCAGTACGAGACGTTGACCCATTTTCTGAATGAATTTGGCGACAGAAATGTCTCTCTTCCGGTTCGGACGTAAACGCTCTCACTCTAAGCTTTTGGGTCTTGCCGCCAATGATCCGCCATTGATGTTAACGGAAGGCCTCGAGGAACAGAGGCCTTCCAGACCGTTAACGTTGCGCCAGATCCCAATGGTCGCTGGTGGCGCAGAGCGTGGATGGCTTGTGCGCGGGATCATCTTTCAGTCTTTGGGTGGCGCGCGCTCCCAAATATCCAAGAACAGTGATGAAACCAATTGTGCCGAACGCGAGGACTGTCATTAAACTTCCCATTTTGATCTCCTTTGCTGATGATGCAACGTTTACGCAAGATGGCGGGTAACGGATTAAAATTTTATATTGATTTCAATAGTATACATTTGCATACGCGGAAAACCCAATGTTTTTCATAGGTTTGATCGCACTGCGTCAAGCTGTCACGCCGTTTAGCGGAAAACTGCAATCACGACGGCAAAATAGATGAAAAGGCCCCATACGCCAAAACTCGCGGCCAAGAGCGCAAGAGCGAAAAAGGAGCCAAAGACGGCAAACGCTTCACAATAGCTGCGAGATTTCGGTTGTTTGTCCAATCGGTCGAGCTCCGACTTGATGTCCCTGCTCAAAAGGCGTGACAACACATGCGCAGTGATCCGAAAAACGGTGGTTTCAACTGCTGCCAGTAACGGAAACACAACTTTCATATCGGCGACAATATCGCTCACCACGATAAGTGCCAAGACCCATGAAAGACAGCGATTTAGGGGTGTGGTATGTGAAGACTGCCTAAACGCGTTGCTGTTTACCGGGCAATCTTGCGATCAAGCAGATAGGGCGTTTTCATTCAAAACTTCAATCGGCACGATTTCCAATGCGCGTCTGTGCGTGGCGGCGATATGAACTTTAGGGGCGCATCCCTCGTCATGCGCCTGCAGGAACCGGCTCGCACAAAGGCACCATGGATCACCAGGTTTCAACCCGGCAAAGCCAAATTCCGGCCGGGGCGTGCTCAGATCGTTTCCGACGTATTTGGAATAGGCCAGAAATTCCTTCGTCATCACGGCGCAAACCGTATGACTGCCCTGATCGGCGGCACAGGTATTGCAATGCCCATCGCGGAAAAACCCCGTGACCGGATCAGTGCCACAGACCACAAGGGTCTCTCCCAGAACGTTGATACTGTCATCTTTCTCCATCGGGATCTCCCTGCAAACCGTCCGCAGTCTCGCGAAACAGTGTAATATTCTGGCGCTGCACCGCTGAATCGCGAAACTGCAAATCCGCTGCTGTCAGGGCGATCACGACCCCTGCTTCCTCATTGATGTAGAGGTATTGCCCGTAAATGCCACGCCCCATGTATTCACGCGGGCGCGCATCTCGGGGCGTCCACCACTGATATCCGTAGCCGTATTGATCTGCGTCTGTTGGTGCAGAAGGCGTGGTTGACGCCATCACCCAATCACGGGGAACAATCTGCTGACCACGCCATGCACCACCTTGCAGGAACATCTGACCAAAGCGGGCATAATCGCGTGTGGTGCTGTTCAGACCGCCCAGAACAAAGGCGACACCGGTGCCATCGGTCAGATAATAAGGAGCGCGTTCCACACCGAGAGGTGCGATGATCTTTTCGCCCATCAGATCAATGATCGAGCGACCAGTGGCCGCACGGATCACCATGCCGAGCACATGGGTATCAATCGAGACATACTGCCAATCCGTTCCTGGTTCGGCGAAGGTTTCAGTGATTCCAGCAGCGAAGGTATCCATTTCTCCCCCAAGGGCCAAGACCCGGCCCATGCGGTTAATATCGGAGGATTTATCCAGGTAATCTTCATCAAAAGTTACGCCGGTCGCCATGTTCAGCACGTTGCGAATCGTTGTGCGCGCATAAGCACTGCCGCGCAATTGCGGTACATAATCGACAACGAGGTCGTCCAGACTGCCAATGTCGCCTTGTTCAAGCACGATACCCATAAGCGCCGAAAGATAGCTTTTGGCGAGTGACCAGCTGATGCGCAGATCCTCTGCCGTCGTGTCCTGGTAATAGCCTTCAAAGACCAGTGCGCCATCTTTCAACACTACGATGGATGTGACATTGCGGTCGGCTACAAAAGCCTCGAAACTTGCGGGCAGGGAGGCACGTGATCCCTTTGGCAGCGGGCTCGGGGCGGTATCACCGGCCGGAACCGGGGTGCTTAGGAAGGCGCGGTCCATATTGCTGAAATTGGCAACAATCCGGTCGGGCAGAAACAGGCGGTTGACCGCAATGACCCGCTTAAGTTCTTCGCGTTTCCAAACGCCCAAGACAAGGGCTGCAAGTATGAAGCCCGCGAGGACCCTCAGAGACCATTTGACAACACTACGCATGGTGTTTCATCGCGGATCACCCGGGTCCTGCCATTTGACCCAACGGCCATGAAAATCTGCACGGCCCAGATTGTAAGTGCGGTCACCCGGCCACAGGCGCAAAGTGAGCGCCGCGCCTATTCTGCCCGTTTTGTCACCATCGCTTTCCATAGCGAGCCATGCAAGGGGACGCCTGGTCGAGGCCGCGCGCCCGGCCGCTTCGATAAGAGCTGTGCCGCGGTCTTGTGCATGAGATGGGAAATACTGCCAGGCTACCGTGTGCTGTATCAAATGAACGTGTCCTTCAGGCGCATCCTCCAGACGATGTGCGAGCCAGTCGATCGCATCACCACGCGCAATGTGTGCCGTCATCGCGCCTGCTGCAGCGCGGGTAAGATCCAAACGATGCGGTTGGTCCGGCCACAGATACGCTGTCAGGCGTAAAAGGTCATCCGGGTTTGCAGGATTGAGCGGGTTCAAATCCACACCGGACCGCGCTGACACCAGGGGTATTTTGCCAGGCGGGTTTGGGCCTTCCCATTCGGGTGTGAGCGTGAGGACGGGATTTTCGGGCGCCAACGTCATCCCCGGTAACACCAGGGCATATCTGTCCCATATCAGGTTCAATCCTGCGCTGGCTCCCAACTCCGATATGACAAATGGCAAATCAAACGCGTTCGCAGCTACGCAGGCACCGGGGATCAAGGCAGCCGAACGGCGGACCTCATTTGTCTGTGGTGGGCTTTCGACCCAATTGAGCATGAAGTCTTCATGAAACTGGAGTGCGGCGCGCACCGCTGACCACAAGGCGTCATCTGTTACTGCATGTGGTGGGTAGACGTCAGCTAATTCCGGGGTGCGCCCTGACAGCACCAGCGCATGAAGCCCGCCTGCCATTCGCAGTGGTAATGAAGCCCCCGCTGGACCAATATCGCCCTCAAATTGCGCGAACCTTGCATCCAACCGTGTCCCCCTCGACCAACGCTCTGCAAGAAGCCGCAACAATTGGCCCATGAAAGGTGACCCCAGTTTCTCACAACTGGCTGCTTGCTGTGAGAAGGCTTCACAGAGACTCACCGAAACCGTTCCATCAATTTTTGCAGAGCGCTCTTGTCGTTCTTGTCAGGTTCGGTGGTTGAACCCGTTTTTGACGGTTCCTCGGACGTCTTGGTGTCTTGGTGTCTTTGGCTTGTTTTGGCGCGGGGAGGGGAGAGGCGCATACCAACGGCATTCATGAATTTTCCTGCATCATCCACCGCGAGCCACGGAGCGCCATCGCTTACCCCGCGCAAGACATCATCCAACCATGCCTCATCGGCTTTTGCAAAGTCGTGCAGCACGTAAGAGGGCACGCGATCCTTATGTCCCGGATGCCCCACACCAAGTCGCACACGCGCATACTCCGGACCGATATGTGTGTGGATGGAGCGCAACCCATTGTGGCCCGCATGGCCCCCGCCAACTTTGTGTTTGACCTTACCGGGCGCCAGGTCAATTTCATCGTGCAGTACAACAACGTCTGCCGGTTCCAGCTTGTAAAACCGCATCGCGGCCTGAACCGACTGTCCTGAGTTGTTCATGAAGGTTTCAGGTTTCAACAGGACAACCCGATCCGATCCGATCCGACCCTCTGTGACGCTGCTTTGGTGTTTGCTCTTCCATGCACTGAAGCCGTGATCATCGGCGATCCGGTCCACCGCCATGAAGCCGATGTTATGACGGTTTTTGGCATATTTGGCCCCTGGGTTCCCCAATCCAACAATCAATCTCATGGCATGACTCCTTCATGTTGCGGTGCAGCATAGCAAAGCCTGATCCCAAACGAAATACGGGGCCGCAAGCGGCCCCGTTTCAAAACAATTCCCGAAGGGAGGCGTCTTATTCTTCCGTGTCTTCTGCCTCTGGTGCGTCTTCGCCTTCAGCGGTGTCTTCGTCTTCGTCATCTGCCGATACAAGTCCCGCAGGTGCTGACAGTTGCGCAATCACGAAATCACGGTCAATCGTTGGCTTTGCGCCTTCGGGCAAATTGACCGACGAAATGGTGATATTGTCGCCAATTTCCATTTCGGAAATGTCGATTGTGACGTGATCGGGAATGTCCCCTGCGGTCACGATCAATTCAACTTCCGGGCGGATCAGGGTTAGAACACCACCCTTTTTCAAGCCAGGTGCAACATCTTCGCCTTCCACTTCAACCGCGATGAACAGGTTGATTTTGGTGGTGCGGCGCAGGCGCATGAAATCGATGTGGGTTGGTAAATCTTTGACAACATGACGCTGCACATCGCGGCAGATCACGCGCACGTCGTCGTGGCCCTCTACCTTCATGTTGAACAGCGTCGATTTGAACCGACCTTCGCGCAGTTTCTTGATCAGCACGTTGAACGGAATGTTGATCGGTAGCGGGTCTACATCGCCACCAAATACAATCCCAGGAACCATGCCATTGCGGCGTGCCTGACGAGCGGCGCCCTTGCCTGTCCCCGTCCGTTCCTGAGCTTCAAGATCCGGAATTTCTCCAGCCATCTTTTCGTCTCCAATATGTTTAGGGCGGGGCTCCTCCAAGGCTGTAGCCCCGCGTGAAGCCGCGCGTATAGACCGGTTTGCGCGCCATGGAAAGATGTTTTTCGCGCGTGGTCTCTTGTGATAACTCAGGCCTCATGTCAGGCATCACCGATGGGTCTGATAAACGACATAAAACTCTCACGCAAACCACTTGCGGGCTTTCTGGTGATTGGCTGTGCCTGGGCCACTTGTTTTGCACAGATGCCCGCGATCAAGGCAGGGATCGGTGCATCAGACGCGGTGTTGGGCACGGCAATCTTGTTTTCCTCGATGGGGGCTATTGCAGCAATGTGGCTGGCGCCTCTGGCCGACCGTTTAGCCGGGCGCTGGGCGCTGCCGTTCTTTGCCTGCCTGGTCGGGGTCGGCATGCTTCTTGCAGGTGCGGCATCAGTGGTGGTTGCCTTTACTTTCGGCATGTTATTGGCGGCTATTGGGTCTGGTGTTGTGGATGTGCTGATAAATGTACGCGTTTCGGAAATCGAGGCGCGCTCAGGGCGCATCCTGATGAACCTTAACCACGCCCTTTATTCTTTTACCTATGCGGGTGCGGCACTTGCCACCGGCGCATTGCGAGAAGCGGGCTGGACGCCCTTGCAGGTTTTTACCGTTTTAGGGTTCGTGATCGCGGTGTTGGCATGGATGTCGCTTGATGCCCGCACGCCACCCGAGATGGAAACAGAGGTGCCACAGGGTGTCGAGATGCCCCATGGAGTAGTATGGCTGGCGGGTTTCCTCGTAATGGTCGCGTTCCTGTCAGAGGCCTCCGCCGAAGGATGGTCTGCGCTGCACCTCGAACGCACCCTGGGAGGAGGGGCCGGCGAGGGTGCGCTTGGTCCGGCCATTCTGGGTTTGACCATGGGTGTGGGGCGATTGGCCGGTCATTGGATCGCACACCGTGTGGCCGACACCGCCATGATGATTTCCGCCTGTCTGTTGTCGGCTTTTGGACTTGCGCTTGCGGGGGCTGCCCCAACGCTCTGGGTCGCCTACGTCGGATTTGGCTTTGGCGGCCTCGGCATTTCGGTTCTGGCCCCTTTGACCCTGGCGTTGGTCGGTCGAATCGTCCCGCCCAAGGCCCGGCTCGCTGCGATCAGTCGGGCGTCTGTGCTGGGATACGGAGCGTTTTTCCTTGGGCCACCTTTGATGGGTTTCACTTCAGAACTGTTCGGGCTGCGCGTCGCCTTTTTCGTGGTTTCTGGCGTCTTGATCGTCGCCTGCGTCACACTTGTCCCCGCGCTCGCGCGCGGCGTAAGGCGCGCGGAACGAACTGTTTGACGGCTTTGCGAACTTGCCTTTAGGTCTGCCAGCGACCTTCGAAATCTTCCGGGATCAAAAGGTCATGACGTCCCAGATCGGTGACTTTTGTTTCCCCGCAAAGCGCCATGGTCACGTCCAACTCCTTATGGATGACTTCCAACGCCTTGGTCACACCAGCTTCGCCCATTGCCCCCAGCCCATGCACAAATGCACGGCCGATGTAGGTCCCTTTGGCGCCCATGGCGAGCGCTTTGAGCACGTCTTGACCAGACCGAATTCCACTGTCGAGATGAACTTCGACCTTGTCACCCACGGCATCCATGATGGCCGGTAGAGCCCGAATGGAGGATAGCGCGCCGTCCAGCTGACGCCCGCCGTGGTTGGATACAACAATCGCATCCGCGCCGACCTGTAAGGCCATTTTCGCGTCATCGGCGTCCAGGATTCCCTTCAGTATAATGGGTCCGCCCCACATCTTCTTAATTTCTTTGACTTCTTCCCAGTTAAGTTGCGGATCAAAGCTTTCAGCGGCCCAGACCGCCAGCGACGACAGATCGCTGATGCCATCGATATGCCCCACGATGTTGCCAAACTCGCGGCGTTTGGTCTTGGCCATACCAGCAATCCAACGCCACTTTGTCGCGAGATCAATCAGGTTGGGTAGCGTTGGTCTGATCGGGATGCTCAGGCCGTTTTTGATATCCTTGTGGCGCTGTCCGAGAACTTGCAGGTCAAGCGTCACAACCAGCGCCGAACAGTTTGCATCCTTCGCGCGCTGAATGATGTTTTTTATGAAAGTCTTGTCTCGCATGGCATAAAGCTGAAACCAGAAGGGTTTGGTGGTATTTTCTGCGACGTCTTCTATGGAACAGATTGACATCGTCGACAGGGTGAAAGGCACGCCGAACTTCTCAGCAGCCTTGGCCGCGAGAATCTCACCATCTGCGTGTTGCATCCCGGTTGAGCCAACGGGAGCCAGAGCAACAGGCATGGACACATCTTGCCCAATCATCTGGCTGGCAGTGGAGCGCCCGGTCATATCGACCGCGACGCGCTGGCGCAGCCTGATTTTTTCAAAATCAGTCGTATTCTCGCGAAATGTCTGTTCCGTCCAACTGCCGGATTCGGTGTAGTCATAGAACATGCGGGGCGTCCGACGGCGATGCAGATCCTTCAGATCCTGTATTGTTGTAATGACTGGCATGATATCCCCTGATTTTGGTCACTTTTAATTACCAATTCACGGCGCAAAGATCAATTGGATAACGACCGTAAGAATTTTGTTGATTAGTGCGAAATCGTACGATAAAAGTGCGAAATCGTACTAAATAGAGGAATCACCATGCCACTCTCACGCCGTCGGACACTCGCCCTCATCGGAGGCGGCACTATTTTTGCCGCGTCGACATCAGCTGCTACTTTCCTGAGCACTCGAACACCAAAGGATGCGCTAAGCCCTTGGTCGGCTGCGGGAGAATATGATGATCCCCGGCTGAACGCGTTGAGCTTCGCCTTACTGGCCCCCAACCCCCACAACCTTCAGCCTTGGAGCGTCGCCTTGGAGGGGGATGATACAGTCCTTTTGTACCAGGACACTGCGCGCCGGTTGCCACACACCGACCCGTTTGACCGTCAAATCACAATTGGCCTGGGTTGTTTCCTTGAACAAATGATGCTCGCTGCCGGCGCGCAAGGGTTCAATGTCGATCTGGAGCTTTTCCCGAAGGAAGAGCAAGGCGCTGTCGCGCGCGCTGTTTTTGGCTCTGGCGGTGCCGCCGACCCACTGTTCGATTACGTTATGGAAAGAAGGTCGTGCAAAGAACCTTTCGAGCCGACCCCGTTGAAGGCAGCCCATGCCAACGAGCTAGAGTTGTTTGCGGACGTTTACACCGACGAAACCACCGTGAATGCTTTGAAAAAACTTACTTGGGATGCATGGGCCGTGGAGGCAAACACAGAGCGCACCAATCAGGAGTCTGTCGATCTAATGCGGTTTGGAAAAGCTGAAATTAACGAAAACCCGGATGGGATTGACCTTGGTGGGCCATTTCTGGAAACCCTCATGCTGGCCGGGGTTCTGAATCGGACTGTTCTTTCTGATCCGCAAAGCAACGGTTCCAAACAAGGGGCGCAGATTTACGCCGAAATGCTAAACGCGACACCGGCTTATGCGGCGCTGGTGTCTGAGGGAAACGAGCGTAGCGACCAGATTAAAGTGGGTCGGCAATGGTTGCGACTCAACCTCAAATGCACGGCACTTGGGGTAGCACTTCATCCGGTCAGCCAATGCCTTCAGGAGTTTCCGGAAATGGCCGGACACTATGCGCATGCCCACAAAATTCTGGCACCTTCGGGCCAGACGGTTCAAATGCTAGGACGTTTGGGCTACGGTCCCACAACGCCACGCACGCCGCGCTGGCCCCTTGAGGCGAAACTAATGAATGTCTGATCAAAAAAGTGCGGTATATTTTGATGTTTTCAACGAAATTGGCATCATTGAACAACTCAGCCGGACTTTGCTGGAAGCGCGTCTGCCCAAGGGTTTGATTGCACCGCATTTTTCTGTGATCAACCACCTTATCCGCCTTGGCGACGGGCGCGCGTTGGTCGATATTGCGCGGGCATTTCAGGTTCCCAAGACAACAATGACACATACGATCAAAGGTTTGGAGGCGCACGATCTGATTGAAACGCGTCCGAACCCTGAAGACGGTCGATCAAAGCTTGTGTGGTTGACGCCTAAAGGACGCAGAATGCGCGACCAAGCCATTGTGGACCTTGGCCCGGACTTTCAAAGACTGACGCGTGGTTTCGATGCGGATCGCCTGCGCGATATCTTACCGGTTCTCCGAGAGCTACGTGCCTTTCTTGATCAGGATCGCAATGGGCCGTCGTCCGTCTGATCCGGGGCGTGCGAATTTTCAAACTCGTCCTCGATATAGGCAAGGCTGAGTGCCGCGGCTGTCAGGCAAATCGCAAAAATTCCGACCAGCTCGAAGGGTACTCGCATAACACCATCCATAACCGGGCTGCCTGTTTCGGGAAGAAGCCAGAGCAACACGCCGCTGCTGATCACAAAGAAAAGGATATTCCCGCCCCACAGCCGACCCAATGCCCGCCAAAAACTCTTGCGCCCGCGCCGCCAGGCAGAACCGAGGCTCGTTGAACCTTCGACTGCTGCCGCTGGAAACATGGTGCCAAATGCCGCGAGAACCGGGAGGGTGATGACCACGGTCAGTATAAGCCCGACGAAGATCAGGCCGGCGGATTCGTCAGGTGTGATATTCTGGTCTGGTAAAAAGCTAGCCCTTCTAAGTGCTAAAAAACAAAATGCCCAGACGGCGGCGGCGAATGTCCACCACCCAAACATGCGCCATAAAAACGGCCCCATTTTTATAGGCTGGGCATCTTTGCTCGGGCGCCAGAGCGCGTTCCGCCAGCTCAGCCGCTCATCAAGCAGAATGGCCCGGTGCGCATAAAATGCAATGATTGCGAAAGCAATCAGCGATCCGTCGAAAATGGATGTGCTTGATAAGAACTGCTTCGCCAGCGCAACCATTGCGCTGATCACGATGGCCAACGGGAAAATGTCAAGAAATGCTCTTGTCGCTGTCCGATACATTTGGATCATGCGCTGTGTGCGCCATCCGCGAGGCTTTTGACGAAGGCCAGAACATCTGCGACGCTGTGCCCTGCACCAATTTTCGCCACAATTGCTGATCCGACGACAACACCATCGGCAACGCTGGCAATGGCGCGTGATTTTTCGGGTGTGTTGACACCAAAACCCACGATAACGGGCAAACCGCCCTGTGTTTTGATCCGCGCGACTTCTGGTGCGACGTCGCCCGCTTCGGCTTCTGCGGCGCCTGTAATACCTGTGATCGACACGTAATATACAAAACCAGAGGTATTTTGAAGCACGCGCGGCAGACGCTTGTCATCCGTCGTTGGTGTGGCCAATCGGATGAAATTCAATCCGGCGGCCTGCGCAGGCAGACATAGTTCGCTGTCTTCTTCCGGGGGCAGGTCCACCACAATCAACCCGTCGATCCCTGCATCTTTTGCTTCCTTGAGGAATTCTTCGACGCCGCGGCTGTAAATTGGATTGTAGTATCCCATCAGGACGATCGGTGTAGACTGATCGCTTTCCCGAAAAGCGCGCGCCAAGTCCAGCGTGCGTTGCAACGTCATGCCAGTGTCCAGAGCCCGTTGGCCAGCCAGTTGTATTGTGGGCCCATCAGCCATCGGGTCCGTAAACGGCAAGCCCAGTTCGATCACATCAACGCCTGCTTTGGGCAACCCGCGTACAATTTCCAACGATGTGTCAAAATCGGGATCGCCAGCCATTACATAGGATACGAAAGCTTTCTTATCAGCGTTGGAAAGCTCTTTAAATTTAGCCTCAATACGGGTCATATGGTGCGCCTTTCTTAGATTTGCATCGCAATGCCGAAAACTCACACGGAAATCAATGCGGCAAAGACCCAAGACCGCGCGAGGATTTGTTTTCGAATTGCAGGATCGGACGTCCTTTTCCCCTTTTCGGTTTCGGCGATGATGCCTAGGTTGTTGCTATGAATTATTTACTCGCCATACTCCTGCCACCGCTTTCAATTCTGTTGACGGGCCGCCCGATCATTGCGGTGTTGGTCTTTCTGATCTGGATCCCGGCACTGTTTTTTTCAGGTGGGCTCACACACCCAATGTTCATCTTGCTGGCATGGTTTTTGATTTTCCATGCGCGCGAAGACAGACGGCAGCGATTTTGAAAGGGGTGCGCGTGTGATTTGCTCTATGCCGGGACTTGCCTTGGTTCAATAGACGCCCTAGGACGTGCGCCAACATAAAAGGACGCCGACATGGGTTTCAAAATGGGTATCGTGGGTCTGCCGAATGTCGGTAAATCCACTCTTTTCAATGCGCTGACGCGTACTGCAGCAGCGCAAGCTGCGAACTTTCCATTCTGTACGATTGAACCAAATGTGGGCGAAGTTGCAGTTCCGGATGCAAGACTGGATCAATTGGCTGAGATCGCACAGTCAAAACAGATCATTCCGACGCGTATGACATTTGTTGACATCGCCGGGTTGGTAAAGGGAGCTTCCAAGGGAGAGGGATTGGGCAATCAGTTTCTCGCAAATATTCGTGAGGTTGACGCCATTGCACATGTTCTCAGGTGTTTTGAGGATGGCGATGTGACCCATGTTCAGGGTCGCGTGGACCCAGTTGCGGATGCTGAAACGATCGAGACCGAACTGATGCTGGCGGATATCGAAAGTATCGAGAAACGCCTTCAAAACATCGTTCGCAAAGTACGTGGTGGCGACAAAGAAGCACTTCAGCAAGAGCGCTTGATGCGCATTGCGCTGTCTGCTCTGGAAGAAGGCAATCCAGCGCGTGTCGCAGTGGTTGATGAGGAAGATCTTCGCGCGTGGAACATGTTGCAATTGCTGACGACCAAACCTGTGCTTTATGTTTGCAATGTGGGCGAAGCTGAGGCCGCCACGGGCAACACCCATTCTGAAAAAGTTGCTGGCATGGCGGCAGCACAAGGTAACGCCCATGTTGTGATTTCCGCACAAATCGAGGAAGAGATTAGTCAATTGGAGCTGGAAGAAGCGTCCATGTTCCTTGATGAAATGGGATTGGCTGAAGCCGGTTTGGATCGGTTGATTCAAGCGGGGTATGAGCTGCTTCATTTGGAAACATATTTTACGGTTGGCCCAAAAGAAGCACGTGCCTGGACAATTCGAAATGGAACTAGCGCGCCAAAAGCTGCTGGAGTTATCCATGGCGACTTTGAAAAAGGATTTATTCGTGCTGAGACAATTTCATTCGAGGATTTTGTTTCCTTCGGTGGAGAAAACGCCGCGAAAGAGGCCGGCAAAATGCGGGCTGAGGGCAAATCTTATACGGTTAAAGACGGCGATGTCCTGCACTTTCTTTTTAACACCTGAAGATCTCGGTCCGTTGTAACCATATTAAAGTTGCCAGTACTTTTTCTCAGATTGACTCTGCGAAGATCCATGTGATTGTTTTGCGGGATATTGGTAGCTTCAGTTTTTCAGGCCTGTTGGAATGTCTCGCAGCACAGATGAGGTTTTGATGTTGAGCGCTCCTTTTTTGTGTCTTTAAAACTGACGCTGTATCGCTCGCCCTATTGCTTACCTAGGTTTGCATGAAGCGGCTTTGCCTCAAACTTTTTTTATCGAGCGGAGAGTTCAAGAAGTGGGATTAGCCACCTTACTTGCGGCATTCGCGCCAATTGGCAAAGAGACTTTTCAACTGCTGGGCATGGGCGCGTTAGGCTGGTTTTGAACAACTAACCAACTTGGAAATCGATGACCTCAGGCGGGTCCAGCTATCACTCTTGCGGGTGCAAGATGACGCGGGTAAGGCGGCACA
Source organism: Paracoccaceae bacterium (assembly GCA_033344815.1). Taxonomy (NCBI): domain Bacteria; kingdom Pseudomonadati; phylum Pseudomonadota; class Alphaproteobacteria; order Rhodobacterales; family Paracoccaceae; species Paracoccaceae bacterium. The sequence continues at coordinate 4,049,828 of JAWPMR010000001.1, forward strand.
AGCGTCTCGGTGGCGCCCGGAGATACTGTGCTAAGTTTACCGATCGGTTGCACGTCATTCGCGGCATTTGTGTGGTTGAGCTTGTTCTGCATCAGATCAGAAATCGTTCTGCGCGGGAGCTTTATTTCACTCCGTCGTCGCTCAGAGGTCTTGAAAGTTTCCAGGTTAAAAAACCCTACGGTTTTGCTGAAGACCATTTATCTGTTATTTCAAGCTGCAAGGTCGTATTTTTCACCCCTTCATCCTATGCGCTCTTTGCTTGTTTTGGTGTGATGTACCCTGGTGCCCAAGAAGCTGATATGTGTTGGACCCATGATCCTATTTGCACGTTTACAATGCGATTTTCGGTTTGGATTTCCACGCTCCAAGGCGTTTGAGGACCTGGGTTCAGAACAGATCGAATGCCGTTTTGGCAAGCGCGTTGTCCGATGAAACACCAAGGCTGACGACAGTGGGCTTCTCCTCGGTAGTGCGCAGTCTTTAGGAGTTGATCCATGCACATTGGTAGCTGCGATCAGAGGGGTGCATGCGCTGTTCAGAAGTTCGGCGGGCGTAACTGGCCCGTTCCAACGCATTTCGGACGAATGGATGTTGCCGTACCATCAATATCGGAAACGGTAAGGCCGGGCCGACGAAACTTGGTAAGTTTCTAGTAATCTACTGTTCGATAAACTGGTTTCCCTTCATTTTTGCAATGGCTAGTATCAATAAAGGACAACCATTAGCGCCCTACAAATACTTGGGCAAAGCGTGTTTTTAAACTTCATTTGGGCGGATAAAGAAATGATGAAGACACTTTTTAAAAACATGCCAGCAAAACTTGTAGTTTCTTTACTCGTAATACTGGCAGCTTACGTTGATACTGATTTTAGAGGCAACACTTGGGCTCAGATTGTTACCGCCGGCGTTCTACTTCTGTTGTTTTTTGGTGAAGTTGTTTGGAAGTTTCTAAGCGACTTGAGCAGCAAGTAACGTTTTTATGCAGAGGGACAGGCAACTCTTTCATGTTGACTCGAGCCACCCCACGCGTCTCAAGCGCTTCTTGAAACTTCGAAGTTTGAACTTTCGGTTGAGTGTTCTGATTTGCTTGCGCCAGTCGGCACAGTGAAACCGGCTACCAATTGAGAAAGTTTTCCAGACTCCCCGGTCAACGCTTGACTAGCTGCCGTTGTCGTTTCGAACATTGCCGCATTTTGTTGCGTCGACCGGTCCAGCTGCTCCATCGAAGTATTGATTTCAGCAATTCCAGTGGACTGTTCATTGGCTGAGTTTGCAATGTCAGTAACGTTTTTCGCTACATCTGAGATACCATCGAGTATGGTTTGCAGAGCGCCGCTGGTTTGGTCAATCAGCGCGACGCCATTCTCAACATGACCTGCCGAATCGGATATCAGCGTATTTATCTGCAACGCTGCTTCAGAACAGCGATGTGCAAGACTTCGTACTTCTGAAGCGACTACAGCAAATCCGCGGCCTGCATCGCCCGCGCGAGCGGCTTCTACGCCGGCATTCAGAGCCAGAAGGTTGGTTTGAAATGCGATTGCGTCGATGACTTCAACTATTTTTGAGATTTCAGTTGATGAGCCCTCAATTTCACTCATAGCGTCGACTGCGTTGGCCATCACTTTCCGGCTGGTCTCAGCATCTGCTTTGACCGTTTCGACTGTAACAGATGCATCCGACGCGCCCCGAGCTGCAGAAGAAACGCTGCTCGTCAATTCGCTGAGGGCGGCGGCCGTTTCTTCTAGAGTTGCGGCGGAATTCTCTGTTCGTTTCGAGAGTTCCAGCGAAGACGACGCAATTTCGGCACTGCTTGCGTCTATCGACCCCGCACTGTCGCCAATGCGTTGAATCAAGTTTGCCAAGTTTTGGATCGCAGCGTTGTAGTCGTGACGCAATGCTTCGTATGAACCTGGAAAGGCTGTGTCGATTGTATGTGTGAGATCTCCGATTGACAAACGTTTAAGGCTCTTTGCCAATTCACTGACGACAGCTTCTTGTTCATCTGAGTGCGCTTTTCTTTCAGCTTCTGCACTTGCTCGGACTTCTTCGTTTCGAGCTTGCTCACTTGCTTTTCGGTCACGCTCTTGACGTTCTTGAGTTTCCTTTGCTTCGCGCTCCCGCAACTCAGCTTCGCGTCGCGTTTTTTCCGCAGCTCGTTCGGCCTCTAACACTTCGCTTTGCCGACGCTTGTCGTCTTCCTGCAATTGGATGCGTTCCAAGGCACCATTTCGAAACACTTCCAGAGCTTTGGCCAAACGCCCAATTTCACCCTTGCGCGCGCCTACATTCTCGATTTCGGTCAGATCTCCTTGCGCAAGTCGTTCGGTCACAGATGTGACTCGATTTAACGGACGCGTCACCATCATCCAAATCAAGAGCGGCGCCAAAACGACAAGTCCGATACTAGCGAGTCCAATCTGCTGCATGCGCGCGCGCGCCTGCGCGACTTCCGCATTCAACGCTTCTGCTGTTTTGTCAATCTCATCTTGAGCGGTCGCAGCGAACCCGCTAACGTCGGTGGCAATATTTTGTACGGCACTGGCAGCCGAATTTGCCGCCACGGCAGCGCTATTCTGTGCGATCAACGCAGCTCTGCGTATTTCGGCAATCCCTGTTTTCGGGTCTGCGATCTCTAACATGGGTTCGAGTGTTTCTACGATTTCCGAGGATGCGCCGACCATCGCGTCGCGTACCTTTTGGCTGTTGACAAGTAAAGCATCCTGAAAAACGGCAAGCTCATTTTCGTCACGTGCGAGAGCAGTCTGCATGGCCACAGCGAAAAAAGTCTTGGACGCAGAATCCAGGGCCGCCTGGGTTCTTATGCGATTGACCTGTTCATCCATCAACATTCTCACGGAGTCTTCGTTCATGGTCTTTGCGTCGTCGCTGTTAATAACCAGCTGGAAATAGATATCATCCAAAGCCGATGCCAGAGCGGCGTCGATTCCCTGTCTCAGTGACAAGATGCGTTCCGGAATGATGCGCGCCCCGGTACGCGTGAATGTTTGTTCCAAATCTGACAGCGAACCCTCGACGTTGGCATGTAGTTCGACAGTCGCTTCGTTCTGCGCCAGTATCGGCAGTAGCAAATTGACCTGATCCAGCGCTGCTTCGGCCAGATCGGACAGAATTGACAACATCGCAGGATCGCGTGTCTGTAGGACGTTTAAGGCCAGTCCAGAGAGCAAATTTATTTCGGCGCGCATTTGTAGCGTTGCCTGGTACAGCGCGAAGTCGCTTTCGATTAATTGGCTCAAAGTGGCGTCGATCGTGGCAATGGTGTCGTCAGCCCCCATGACAAGATCAAAATAGGCATCGTCGGTGGCCTGATCTAAAAGAGCACTGGCCTGGACGGAAAACGAAAATGCGTTTTCGATGTTCGCTTTTAAACTGTTGTGGCGACTCATTTGATCCATTCGTAACGCCATCAGATTGAAGAGCTGGGTATTTACGTCGGCGAGGCTGTCCGAGAGTGAAGCCGTCTTTTGTGCGCCTACGCCTTCTGCCGAAGACATCAATTCTTCCATGGCAGCCCTGGTGTCGCCATCGAGCATGATCAAGCCTTCGAAATCTTCAACCAAAAGGATGTTTGAAAGCACGTGTCGCACACGGTCCACTGCAGCAACTACGCGCGCGCTGTTGCGCAATTCGGGTAAGCGCTCTTCAGACAAGACTGACATATTAGCTGCGATTGACTGAAAAACCATCCAGCCGACAACAATAGCTGCTGCTGTCATGGCGGCGAGGGCACCGTAAATCAATGCAAGCCGCATCAAAACGGATCCGAAAAAGTTTGAAACGACAGAAGCCATCAGGAGCCCTTTTCAACAGTTTTTCGCGGGTAATCCCGCCGTAAGACGTTAAGGAAGTCTAACCGAGCCCGAACAGGTTGCCGGGCCCGGTGGTAGTTTTAGCTGCCTGCGCCCATGGCTTCAAACGAACCATCAGGTAGAATGCGGGTCAGGAAAACGTCGTCGGAACCCTGATTGTCTCCTGGGCCAAAGGTCATTGTCATGCCGCCAAGATCAACGCTTCCAAGTGTGTTCATGGCAGTCATGTAGCTTTCACGGGTCAAGTCAGCGCCTGCATTGCGCAACCCTTCGATAGCCAAACGGCCAGCGACATAGCCTTCCAAAGAAACAAACCCCGGCTCTGCGCCTGCATCCAGTGCACTAAGCGCAGCCTGATATTCAGCAACGATCGGCAAGCTGTCATCCCATGGCTGCGGCACGACCTGGCTTACGATCACACCATCGCCATCAGGACCCAACTCCGCCGCCAACGCTTTGGAGCCGACAAAAGAAATGGTCACGAACGTTGGGTCCATTTTCATTTTGCGCGACAGTTTAATGAATTCTGCCAATGGTTTATAGGCGCCGACCATGACGATCGCCTGTGGCTTTGCTTTGCGGATATCCAGAAGGGCTGTTTTGACAGCAACCGTATTACGCGTATAGCTGCCTTCGGCCACGAGTGTCATGCCACGCGCTTCCAGCGCCTTTGTCACACCGGACAAGCCAACACGACCAAAACCGTCATCCTGGTACAGGATAGCGATGTCAGTGTGGCCTAGATCATCGACGAGATAGTCGATCCAAGCCTGTGTCTCGGCGTCATAGGTAGCGCGCAGATTGACAACATTTGTCAAGGACGGGTCGCGCAAGAAACCTGCGCCTGTAAAAGGCGCGATCATCGGCATATTAGCTTCTGTTGCAATGGGTTGCGTTGCTTTTGTGGTAGGCGTCCCGACGGGGCCGATCAGGGCCAGATAATCGTCGCTTTCAATTGCGGCGCGCACCTCTGTAACAGAGCGATCAGGCTCATAGCCATCATCCATGCTGTTCAGGCTGATCATACGTCCGTTGATGCCACCGGCCCGGTTTGCCTCTTCAAAAGCTGCCAGAAGTCCCTGGCGCATGCCAGAACCGAGCGCCGCAGCGGGACCCTCCAGAGCAGCCACTTGTGCGAAGGAGATGCTAGTGTCAGTGACGCCCTGCTGTGCAGCGGCGGGCACTGCCGCGATGGACAATGCGGCAAATGCGGCCGCACGTGAGAATTGGAGCATTTTGTGATTCCTGATCTTGTTGAAACTCAGGACACTACAACGCTCATGCATCAAGAAAGTTTTAACGCGGACCGATTGCATTTGACCGTACATCTCAATCCGATAGCCAAAAACAAATTCTTGACTGGAAACGCGTTGTCTTGCTCGCGCATTCAGATATGAAAAGAAAATAAATTCAAAGTTCTGCGGCTTTTCTCGGTGCCAGTCGCTGCGTTTTAGTTAGCATTAGATGTATCGCAATCGTTACGCCAAATATGCCTATTTTGTAGGCGCTTTGTGAGGGTTGTTGGCAAACAAAAACCTAACGAAACACACGCAACAGGTTTGCACCCAATTCGCTTCGGGTCGGCGTCCGTTACGGCTTGGACGGTCGCACCTTAGGTATCGCGCCTGAAACGGTGCCGCGATCAAAACGCTTCGGATCGCGACAGGGGACCACCCCCTGGCTTTACGTTAGTCCAGCGCAGAAAGCCTGGATGCGACCACACGCTTCCGTCAGTGCTTCGTCTGATGTCGCGTAGCTGACCCGAAAGTTGGGCGAAAGTCCAAAAGCCGCGCCAAACACGACTGCAACGCCTGTCTCTTCAAGCAATGCAGTCGCGAATGTTTCGTCATCCGAGATTTTTACACCTGCTGCCGAGGTCTTGCCAATGCAGTCGGCGATCGACGGATAGACATAAAACGCGCCATCCGGAACGGGACACCTGACCCCTTTGGCCGCGTTCAACATCTCGACTACAAGATCCCGACGCCGCCTGAAAATCTCGTTGTTCGGGGCTAGAAAATCCTGCGGTCCGTTCAAGGCCTCAACGGCGGCCCATTGGCTGATGCTGCAAGGATTTGAGGTGCTTTGGGATTGAACCTTGCGCATCGCACCGATCAATTTCTCGGGGCCGGCGGCATAACCAATCCGCCAACCGGTCATCGCGTAAGCCTTTGACACACCATTGACCGTCAGCGTCCTGTCATAAAGACGCGGTTCCACCTGCGCCGGGGTGCAGAATTCGAAATCGCCGTAAACAAGATGTTCATACATATCGTCCGTCATCACCCAGACATGGGGATGGCGCATCAATACGTCTGTCAGCTCTTTCAGTTCGTCCCAGGTATATCCGGCACCTGTCGGATTGGACGGCGAATTAAAGATCAGCCACTTTGTCTTGTCTGTGATCGCGGCTTCCAACTGGTCTGCGGTCAGTTTGAAGCCAGTTTGAATTGACGCCTCCGCAACGACCGGTGTGCCACCTGCCAATAAAACCATATCGGGGTAACTAACCCAGTAAGGGGCTGGAATGACGACCTCGTCACCTTCGTTCAGCGTCGCCATCAGCGCGTTGTAAAGGATTTGTTTACCACCTGTGCCCACACTGACCTGTGAAGGGGTGTATGTCAGGTCATTGTCACGTTTCAGTTTGTCGCAGATGGCTTTCTTTAGTTCTGGAATACCATCTACGGCGGTATACTTTGTTTTACCGGACGCAATGGCGGCGACAGCGGCGTCCTTTATGTTCTGTGGCGTATCAAAATCCGGCTCGCCCGCGCCAAGGCCGATGACGTCTCGGCCTGCTGCTTTCAATTCGGCGGCTTTGGTTGTAACCGCTATGGTCGGAGACGGTTTGACGCGGGCAAGTGTCGTAGACAGGAATTCCATTTCGGCCTCTGTTTGATAGAACGATGGGCGAGTCATAGGGGGCGTCCCCCCACCATTCAAGCGCGATCATCGCGAAGGAGATCACAGATGCACGACACGAAAGACTGGTACAGCCCGGAAATGGCAACATTTGGAGATCGGGTCGCAGCAGCGCGTGAGGTGGCAGAGATGACGCAAGCGCAACTGGCCCGGCGTCTTGGTGTCAGGGTTGCAACGCTGCGGGCCTGGGAAGACGATATGAGCGAGCCGCGCGCCAACCGTCTGTCGATCATGGCGGGGTTGCTGAACGTGTCCATGATGTGGTTGATCAATGGACAGGGCGAAGGTCTGGACGCTCCACTTGAAGAGGCGAGTCTGCCAGCTTCGGCGAGCGACATCCTGAATGAAATGCGCGACCTGCGCACGGATATGCTTGCGCGGGTCGAGCAGTTGGGCCGTCTTGAGAAGAAATTGCGTACTGCTTTGAAAGAAGAGGCGCATGAGCGAGCCGCATGAATACCGCGTCAAACGGCTGAAAATGCGCTCCATGCGGCGCGGGATCAAGGAAATGGACCTGATCCTGCAACGTTTTGCTGAGGCGCGTCTTGGCACCATGGATGACGCAGAATTGAGCCTCTATGACGCCATGCTCAACGAGAACGACCATGATCTTTATCAATGGGTTAGCGGGCAAGTTCCGGCACGAGAACCCTATTCTGAGCTTATTGATCAGATCATCGCCGAATTGCCGCCAGCTGCACCCTGAACGAAGCGCGAACGTCTTCTTTTTGATCTTTTAACGAATTATTGGCTTTTCCAGCGCAAATTCTGACCAAATTAGAAAGAGTCGGAGCGCGCAAATGAGTATTCAAGATCCAATTCCAACAGACCCGCCGGCAGCAAACAGGTCTCAGGGCTTCATGGTCAATTACCTTGAAGCCCTCTCACTGGTGGAGCGTTTGCACCGCCTTCTGCTTGATGTAATCAAAGATGAATTCGAGCGGGTCGGCGTTCTGGAAATCAACGCCGTTCAGGCATTGCTACTGTTTAACATCGGTGACAACGAAGTGACAGCAGGCGAATTGAAAAGCCGAGGTTACTATCAGGGCAGTAATGTCAGCTACAACCTGAAGAAACTGGTCGATATGGGGTACATGCATCACCAGCGATGTGAAATTGACCGCCGTTCGGTTCGGGTTAAACTCACTGACAAGGGCCAGAAAGTGCGCAATGTTGTGTCTGACCTTTTTGGACGTCATGCAGATGGACTTGAGGCCAAAGGCGTCCTGGGGCCGGATGGAATCGATGACATCACACATTCTCTCAAGCGGATGGAACGCTACTGGTCCGACCAGATCCGCTATATCTACTGAAGCCCGCTTACAGCGAGACCGTCAAGCTCTCTCTCTAGCTTGACGGTCATTGCGTCTGCGTATGCTTCAAAACCCAGAGCGGTTTGGACAAATGCATTCGGCCCGGTGATAACTTCGGCGCGAAAGTAGGACGACAATTCGCCAATATCTGATTGTCTGCTGTCGTCCCCGAGTTGTGCATCAGATCCGATCACCAAAGCGTTGATCGTGATGCCGCGCGCACCGATTTCCTGTTTCACATCGCGGGGCCGTGATCCGAGATTTGACTGTCCATCTCCAGAAATATCCAGTGTGCGTTTCCAGCAGTCCTTCCGCTCATCCAGATACTGAGCGCCCAAGGTCATCGCGACTCCGAGGGCCGTGCCGGGCGTAGCTTCCCGCCTTTTCGTTCCGGCCAGCGTTTTGCTGATATCGGCAATATCCGCAAGACCTGTTATGAACGTCCAGGGGATCAACACGACCTGATCGGAAGGTCCGCTCCATTCAAAAACCAGCACAGCTACGGGGGCGCTCGGGGAAACAAGCAAAGCATCAACAACATCGGGATGGTTCAGCGCTGTGACAAGCCCATCCAGTTGAAGCCTGTATTCGCGCAGATCGACAGACCCGGAAACATCCAAACCCAACGCGAGCGCGTGTCTGCAATTTGCCATGACAGACGGGGCCAGGGCGGCGAAGAAAAGAGCGCTCAATAGCCACGCGCGCATTGCTTTAGCCTTTCGGAGTTGTTCGTGTTTTCGTGTCCGAACCGATAACTGGAGGCGTCAATTCGCGCTCCAACTTGCGGCGCATCGCCCTTGTGTAGTCTTCAAAACCCTGGGCGATTTCGATGAAAGCGCCAGGACCGTGTAGCACTTGGCTCTTGTAAAATGCGATTAATCCCGTCTCGGCCTCGTAATCCGCGCCATTCACAACCAGACCGTTCACCGTCACATCCGCGAAAGGAAACTCAGCATAAGCACTGGCTGGCCCAAAACCCTCATTGTTCTGTCCGTCACCAGCGATATCCAAGGTCTTGTATAGACAGGGTGGTGCGCGTTCCAGCATACCGGCTCCATAGCCCAAGGCATACCCCATCGCGGTCGGGAAGTCATTGTGACTGCGTTTGCTGTTTGCAATAACCCGAGCTGACGCCAGAAGATCCTGCGGACTCTTGACAAGGGTCCAGTCCAGCAAAATTTCTTGATTGTAACGACCTGACCACTCAAATGCGGCGAGAGCTACATGTTGATCGGTTGCAAAAAAAGCCGCCCTCACTTCAGGTGCGGTCAAGGCGGTCACCAGACCGCCTCGCTGCAAGGCATCTTCTTTGGCATCAACAGAACTGGATACATCTATTGCCAGAACCAATGCCAGACGGCATTCGCCGGCCTCAACCGTCCCCGCGCAAAGCGCCAAACTGATGATGCTGAAGCGGATCACCAATGGCCGGTATTCTGCATGCTAGCCCAAGGTTCCGCAGGTGGCAGGTTGTCACCTTCCTGCAACAACTCGATGGACACATTATCTGGTGAGCGCACAAATGCCATATGTCCATCGCGAGGCGGACGGTTAATCGTCACGCCGTTGTCCATGAGGTGCTGGCAAACCTCGTAAATATTACTTACGCGATAGGCCAGATGTCCAAAATGACGGCTGTCATCGGGCAGTGCGTCATCCCCATCCCAATTGTATGTCAACTCAACCGGGCATTCCTCCTGTCCGGGAGGCGCCATGAATAAAAGCGTAAAACGTCCGCCGTCACTGTCCATCCGCCGCGTTTCTTTCAGACCCAACAGTTTGTAAAACGCGATCGATGCTTCAAGATCTTTGACCCGGACCATAGTGTGCAGATACTTCAGGCTCATCTCGCCCTCCAAGTTTGGTTTTCCTCGAAACGAACCTAACACGCATCGCATTAGATGCCAGTAGGTTCAGTCAGTTGTGATCTGAACTGATCTCAATTCCAAATTACCCCATATAGTTGTTCCGCCCACAGGTCTGCCCAGATATAGTCACACCCGACTCACCTTTCAAAAGGATCGCCCCCATGCCTCTGAGCCCTGAACAACAGGCGGAAATTGACGCACAACGCAGCCAACCTGTACCAACCCTGCGCGCCGTATCCCCCGGCATGGAGCAACACCTCTACAAGGCTCAACCCGTCCTGGACCACGGCTTTGTTCGTGTCATTGACTACATGGGTGACGACGCCGCGATTTGTCAGGCCGCACGAGTCTCATATGGTAAGGGTACCAAGTCTGTACAGAATGACGAAGGCTTGATCCGCTACCTGATGCGCCACTGGCACTCAACGCCATTCGAGATGTGCGAAATCAAACTCCATGTCAAACTCCCCGTTTTCGTGGCGCGTCAATGGATCCGCCATCGCACCGCCAACGTCAACGAGTATTCCGCGCGTTATTCGATCCTTGATCGCGAATTCTACATCCCGGCCCCTGAACATATTAACGCGCAATCAGTAGTGAATAATCAAGGGCGGGGTGGCGTACTTGAAGGGGCGGAGGCCTCGCGTGTGCTCGAGATACTCAAGTCCGACAGTAATCGAGCCTATGACAACTACGAATCCATGATTTCTGAAGAGGGCCCCGATGGAGAAAAACAGGACGGTTTGGCCCGCGAACTCGCGCGTATGAACCTGCCTGCCAATGTCTACACTCAATGGTACTGGAAGGTTGACCTGCACAATCTCTTCCATTTCCTGCGCTTGCGTGCGGACAGCCATGCCCAATACGAAATCCGCGTATATGCCGACGCGATCTGCGCCATGGTCGCGGACTGGGTGCCAGCAGCATACGGCGCGTTCGAAGATTACCGTTTGGGTGGCGCTACCATGTCGGGTAAGGCTCTCGACTGTATCAAGCGCATGTTGAAAGGCGAACTGGTTACTCAGGAGACGTCCGGGATGTCGAAAGGCGAATGGCGGGAATTTGACGGTATCATTCGTTAAGTGCCAATGAAATCATTCTGCTACAAAGGCTGCGTGGGTTTGCTGTGACACACTTTGTCGGATCAGACATTTTTGAGCGCGTGAAATCGCAACGATATGAGACAGGAAAATCTCACTGCGTCTATTTATTGCGGAAAAACAAAGCGTTGCGCGTAAAAAAGTAGTTTCTTGAAGAGCGCGTTACTACCTTTTCAATTAGGTCGTGTGTTTTTACCGCAGTGCAGAAAGGACCTTGGTGAGATTGCCGAGGATTGGTTGCAAGGAAGCGGAATGTGTCTTGTGCATCGCAAAGGCAGCATGTTCCCAGTCAAGAGGCCCAAGGATGCAATTGTCTGAATCGTTGCAAAACCATCATCGCGGCCATCACGCGCTTGCAACCGGTTCTGTCGAAAAGCGCAAAACCCTGATTTGTATTTTGACCCTTCTGACTTAAAACCCGGTCGTCGCCCCGTTGAGTGCATGTCGCGATGCGCATTCGTCACTTTGGTGATATGGGATATCCATTTGGCCTGCCCAACTACGACTTCACACGTCGCAAACACGATCCTTTGACGAAACTGCTGCCCCGCGTCGTGAGGATCATTATGGAATAAACCGGATGATCGGCTTCCTTACAAAACAGATTTCCAAAAGAGGTGTTTTGTAAGGAAGATGCGGGTCAAAAAAATTGCTCGTTGCGTTCCCGCTGGTCGTAGCGGCATGGCTGGCCTACACTCTACAAATGAGCAAAGATCCCCGATTCATTCACCTGCGCAGCCACTCAGAGTATTCGTTATTGGAGGGTGCTCTGCGTTTGAAGAAACTACCCGAGTTATGTCAAAAAGCCGGGATGCCGGCGTTGGCGCTGACGGACAAAAATAACATGTTTGCGGCTCTCGAATATTCCGTGGCGATGTCGGGAGCCGGATTGCAACCCATATTGGGATGTCAGTTCGACGTCGCGTATGTTGAAACACGACCAGGCGAAAAATCACATGTTCCTGCGCCCTTGGTATTGTTAGCGCAATCCGAGACCGGGTACGAAAACCTGATGAAACTGAACTCCTGCCTTTACATTGATAAGGGCGGCGCGTTGCCGCAGGTCACGTTGGATCAGCTTGAAACGTATTCCGATGATGTCATCTGCTTGACAGGTGGCGCCGGTGGGCCTGTTGGCATGCTCTTGCAAACCGCGCAGGGGCCTGCCGCGCAAGCTTTGATGGATCGTCTCAAATTCATTTTCGCGGATCGACTTTACGTCGAATTGCAACGCCATCCGGGTGAAGACGGGCAACCCGAAGCGGAGCGTTTAACGGAACGTGGACTTGTCGAAATGGCCTATGCCATGGATTTGCCGCTGGTGGCGACCAATGACGTCTATTTCCCGAAACCGGATATGTATGAGGCGCACGACGCGTTGATCTGTATCGCCGAAGGGGCCTATGTCGATCAGCAGGACGCACGTCGCAAGCTTACGGCGCAACACTATTTCAAGTCACAATCCGAGATGGTGACGCTTTTTGCAGACCTGCCTGAGGCGATTGAAAACACTGTTGAGATTGCCAAGCGCTGTGCATTTCAAGCTTACAGGCGCGACCCAATCCTGCCCAAATTTGCCGACAACGAAATCGAAGAATTGCGCCAACAGGCGCACGCCGGTCTCAAGCGGCGTTTGGCGGTAATTCCGCACGCAACCAGCGTCGACGAATATGAAAAGCGTTTGGATTTCGAACTCGGGATCATCGAAGGTATGGGATTTCCGGGGTACTTCCTGATCGTAGCGGACTTTATCAAATGGGCTAAAGATAACACAATCCCGGTCGGCCCGGGTCGGGGGTCAGGAGCGGGTTCCTTGGTTGCCTACTCCCTTACAATCACGGATCTGGACCCGCTGCGATACAACCTGCTTTTTGAACGCTTCCTGAACCCGGAGCGCGTGTCGATGCCGGACTTCGACATCGACTTCTGTATGGATCGACGAGAAGAAGTCATAAGGTATGTTCAAGACAAGTATGGCCGTGACAAGGTGGGGCAAATCATCACTTTTGGTGCGCTTTTGTCAAAGGCTGCGGTGCGAGATATCGGGCGTGTTCTGCAAATGCCCTATGGCCAGGTGGACCGATTGTCCAAAATGATACCCGTTGAAGGGGTCAAGCCAGTGTCGATCGAAAAGGCACTCGCAGACGAGCCGCGCCTGCGCGAAGAGGCGCGAAACGAGGAAGTTGTGGCGCGCCTTCTGGAGTACGGTCAGCAGGTCGAGGGGCTGCTGCGCAATGCCTCCACCCACGCGGCAGGAGTAGTCATTGGTGACCGCCCGCTGGACGCCCTTGTGCCGCTTTATCAGGATCCGCGGTCGGACATGCCTGCGACCCAATTCAATATGAAATGGGTGGAACAGGCGGGTTTGGTCAAATTCGACTTTTTGGGTCTGAAAACTCTGACTGTGATCCAAAATGCCGTGGATCAAATCAAAGCCAATGGGCGGCATTTGCACATCGCGGCGGATGGTACGGAACTCTTTGAGCCGCCCGAAGGTCTGGTGGATGATATCGGAACGATCCCGCTGGACGATGAGGCGTCCTATAAACTCTATGCTGCGGCAAAGACTGTGGCTGTGTTCCAGGTGGAAAGCTCGGGCATGATGGATGCGCTCAAGCGCATGAAGCCGACCTGCATCGAGGACATCGTAGCCCTTGTGGCGCTCTATCGTCCTGGCCCCATGGAAAATATTCCGACCTATTGCGAGGTGAAAAACGGCCTGCGAGAATTGGAATCCATCCATCCGTTGATTGATGACATTCTGAAGGAAACCCAAGGCATCATCGTTTATCAGGAGCAGGTGATGCAAATCGCGCAGGTCATGGCGGGATACAGCCTTGGCGGTGCGGACCTGTTGCGCCGTGCCATGGGTAAAAAAATCGCCGAAGAGATGGCCAAGGAGCGCCCCAAGTTCGAAAAGGGCGCGATGGAAAACGGGGTGGACAAAAAGAAGGCCACCGAAGTTTTTGACCTTCTTGAGAAATTCGCCAACTACGGCTTCAACAAATCCCATGCGGCGGCCTATGCGGTGGTCAGCTATCAAACTGCGTGGCTCAAGGCGAACCATCCGGTCGAATTCATGGCCGGTGTGATGAATTGCGACATCCACCTGACGGATAAACTTGCCGTTTATTTCGAAGAGGTGCGCAAGCGGTTGGAACTGCCTTGGGTGCCGCCTTGCGTGAATCGGTCGGATGCGACGTTCAAGGTTGTCGATGGAGCCTTGGTTTATGCCCTCGGCGCGTTGAAAAATGTGGGCGTCGAGGCGATGAAGTTGATCACGGACGGGCGTCGTGCGGACCCAAGCGTTCCGGATAGTCCTGACAAACCCTTTGCCACGCTCTTTGATCTCGCCCGTCGTGTGGACCTCAAACGTGTCGGCAAACGTCCCTTGGAAATGTTGGCCCGTTCGGGCGCCTTCGATCAATTGGACCCGAACCGACGCCGCGTGTTTGGCGCATTGGATGCGCTTGTGGGGTATTCAGCGGCCATTCATGAGCAAAAAGCGTCCAATCAGGTATCGCTCTTTGGTGAAGCCGGCGATGATCTGCCAGAACCGCGATTGCACGCCATGGATGACTGGTTACCCGCAGAACGTCTGGGCGAAGAATTCAAGGCGGTAGGGTTCTACCTTTCCGGGCACCCGCTCGATGACTATATGGGTCCGCTCAAACGCAAAGGTATCCTGACCCTCGATGAGCTGCGTGCAAAGGCAGAAAACGGCCCGATGAATGCGAAACTTGCGGGCGTTGTTGCCGGGCGTCAGGAACGTAAGTCCGCGCGCGGTAATCGTTTTGCATTTTGCCAGATGTCGGATGCGACAGGCGCATTTGAAGTAACTTTGTTTTCGGACACCTTGGAGAAATGCCGCGAGCATCTTGAAGTCGACGCCAAGGTTGTTGTCGCCGTAGAAGCAACGCTGGAAGCGGATCAGCTCAAACTTCTGGGCCGGTCCGTCTCTCCGATTGATGCTGTAACGGCGGATGCAGGTGGCATGGGACTGCGCGTGTTCGTTGATGCGCCCGAGGCGATTTCGGCTGTGGCGAGCGTGTTGGAAGGTGCAGCGAATGCGGTGAAGTCCATCGGGCGCGGTCCTGTTGAATTCTGCCTGATGGATCCAACCTTGCCGGGCGAGGTCGAAGTCGAGTTGGGCCAGGAGTTCGTCGTAAACCCGCAGATCAAGGGCGCGATCAAATCGCTGAGTGGCGTTCTGGAGGTCGAAGACCTTTAGTAATGCGGTGGGCGTTCATCGGCGATCACCATGCCGCCAGATTGCTGGGCCTCCCGCTCACCCTCACGCTGCATAAGCATAAACACGCGCCGGGTCAGGGTTGCGATCTCGGTTTCCTGGCGTGCGACCACATCAGACAAATCTTCGACGGTGCGCATCAGATGCGCAAATTGTTCTTCGAGCTTTTCCATAATGTCGTCCCTTTCTGAGCCTGAGCGCCTAGCACGTGAACGCCATTCCATAAAGAGGGCACATCACCTTGTTTGTACCTTCCCCATCCGCTAGACCGCGCGCGAAACCAAAAGCCAAAGGTAGACCCATGGCCAAGCCCAAAAAGACCCCGCGCCCCAAGGCAGAGACGCCCAAGGGTTTCCGTGATTATTTCGGCGCTGAAGTGACGCAGCGTAGCGAAATGCTGCGCGCGATTGCCGGGGTTTATCATCGTTATGGGTTTGATGCGCTGGAAAGTTCAGGCGTGGAAACGGTTGAAGCCTTAGGCAAATTCCTGCCGGACGTGGACCGCCCTAACGAGGGGGTTTTTGCTTGGCAGGAAGATGCGGATGCCGAAAAACCGGGCGACTGGCTGGCTTTGCGCTATGACCTGACGGCCCCTTTGGCGCGCGTTTATGCGCAACATCAGAACGATTTGCCCAAACCCTATCGCCGTTATGCGATGGGGCCGGTTTGGCGCAACGAAAAACCCGGACCGGGGCGCTTTCGTCAGTTTTATCAATGTGATGCGGATACAGTCGGCGCGCCTTCCGTGGCTGCGGATGCTGAGATCTGCGCGATGTTGGCGGATTGCCTTGAAGCTGTCGGGATCGAGCGCGGCGACTATGTGATCCGCGTGAACAACCGCAAAGTTCTGAATGGTGTGATGGAGGTAGCAGGTCTCGCAGGGGACGACAAGGAGCGCGAACGTGGGATCGTTCTGCGTGCGATCGACAAATTGGATCGGCTCGGGATCAAAGGTGTTCGGGCGCTTTTGGGAGAAGGGCGTAAAGACGAGAGCGGCGATTTCACGGATGGCGCAGGTTTGGACGAAGCTCAGGCCGACATTATTGTTGGTTTTATGGAGGCAAAACAAGGCAGTGGGTCAGAAACCGTTTCGCGATTGCACGCCCTCGTGGAGGGATCAGGCATTGGATTGCAAGGTGTCAGCGAACTGGAAACGATAGCGGGTTTACTGAGCGCCGGAGGTTATGGCCCGGATCGAATTGAAATTGACCCTTCTGTCGTGCGCGGTCTCGGTTATTACACCGGTCCCGTATATGAGGCCGAATTGACTTTTGACATCCAGGACGAAAAGGGTCGCACGCGCAACTTTGGCTCTGTCGCGGGCGGGGGTCGGTACGATGATCTGGTCAAGCGCTTTACCGGGCAGGAAGTCCCGGCAACGGGTGTTTCCATCGGTGTGGATCGCTTGCTGGCCGCATTGCACGCAAAAGGACGCATGAAGGCGGACGTACAGGGACCCGTTGTCGTAACCGTAATGGATCGCGACCGCATGGCGGATTATCAGGGCATGGTAGCAGAATTGCGCAAGGCAGGCATCCGCGCAGAAGTCTATCTTGGCAATCCCAAGAATTTCGGCAACCAGTTGAAATACGCGGATAAACGGGGCAGCCCCATCGCCATCATCGAAGGCGGTGACGAGAAGGACAAGGGTGTCATTCAGATCAAGGATCTGATCCTTGGTGCGCAGATTGCTGAATCCGCGACGCTGGAAGAATGGAAAGACCGCCCCAGCCAGTTTGAAGTGCCGCGCGATCAGCTAGTTGAAAAGACTCGCGAAATCCTGCGCCAACATGGGTTGCCCGGCGGCGATACAGAGCAATGATCACGCGCGCGCAGACGCTCGCCCGGGCCGCAGAATTGCGCATTCGTTTTGAGGAAGCCGGTGCGGTTCCCGTGGAAACGTCGATTTTGCAACCGGCGCATACATTGCTGGACCTCTATGGCGAGGAAATCCGGGCACGGGCCTATGTGACCACAGACGCCTTGCGTGGAGAGCAAATGCTGCGCCCGGAT
Organism: Paracoccaceae bacterium; assembly: GCA_033344815.1. Taxonomy (NCBI): domain Bacteria; kingdom Pseudomonadati; phylum Pseudomonadota; class Alphaproteobacteria; order Rhodobacterales; family Paracoccaceae; species Paracoccaceae bacterium. The sequence continues at coordinate 4,067,129 of JAWPMR010000001.1, forward strand.
TTCACCGTGCCGGTCGTTCAGATGCATATGGCGGAGGGGGCTGAACCTGCGCGTTACACCTATTCAGGCGAGGTGTTCCGGCGCCAGGAACATGACCCGGATCGCGCGAATGAATACATTCAGGTCGGATTTGAGGTTTTTGACCGCGCGGATCCCGCCCGGGCGGATGCCGAAGTTTTTGGTAAGATCGCCAGTCTGATCGCGCCATTGAACCTGCGGGCGGCGACTGGAGACATTGGGATCTTGATGGCGGCGGTCAAGGGTTTGCACACAACCGAGCCGCGCAAGGCCGCATTGTTGCGCCACATTTGGCGTCCGCGCCGGTTCCGCGCGTTGCTGGATCGCTATTCCGGTCGCGTTTCGATAAGCGCGGAACGCCAGAACCTACTGGACGGGAATTGCGCGGAAACCGAAGCACCGTTGATCGGAAAACGCACCCAGCGGGAGATTGATCAACGCCTGGAACGTTTACGCGATGATGCCATTGCACTGCCGCTGAGCAAGACCGAAGTGGACTTGCTGGAAGCGCTATTGGATGTGCGCGAGACGATGCCTTTTGCGCTCGAGCGTTTGCGCGACATTACCGTGGATCTGTCGTCGATCTCCTCGGCAGTGGCGCTGATGGCAGCACGTGCCGATGCGCTTTCGGATCGCGGCATCGATGTGGATCATCTGCCGTTCGAAACCAGTTTTGGTCGCACGTCGATGGAGTATTATGACGGGTTCGTTTTCGGATTTTTCAGCACCATGCGTCCTGATCTCCCGGCGATTGCCACCGGAGGGCGATATGATGCGCTAACACGCAGATTGGGACAGGGTGTCGAGATCCCAGCTGTGGGCGGGGTGTTACGGCCCGGCTTGATGCTCGAATTGGAGGGCGCGGTATGACCATCAAACTGGGTGTGCCCTCCAAAGGGCGCCTGATGGAGAAGACCTTTTATTGGTTTGGCCAACGTGGGGTGACGCTCGCCCGTACGGGCTCGGATCGGGAATACGCGGCGACCGTGGACGGTATTTCCGGCGTTTCACTGGTGCTGTTGTCCGCGGGCGAAGTTCCGCGTGAATTAGCCACAGGTCGCATCCATTTTGGGGTTACCGGGACCGATCTGGTGCAGGAAAAACTACCACTTTGGGAACAACAAACCGAGTCTATTGTGGAGATGGGCTTTGGCCATGCAGATCTTATTCTGGCGGTGCCCAGTGCATGGGTCGATGTGGACACGCTGGATGATCTGGACGCGGTAGCGACTGCGTTCCGAGAAACACATGGCATGCGCCTGCGGATAGCAACAAAGTATCACCGTCTGGTACGCGACTACCTGCGCCACGGCGGCGTTGCAGATTATGCGTTGGTGGACAGTCAGGGTGCGACAGAGGGAACTGTGGCAAATGAAACTGCCGAAGCCATCGCTGATATTACATCAAGTGGTGAAACCCTTCGCGCAAATCATTTGAAAGTGCTCAAGGAAGAACCTGTTCTCAAATCGCAGGCGACACTCTGGCGGAGCCGCTCTGCAGATGTGGCCGATGAAGACCGAGCAGTCGTCTCGGAATTTATCGCACGTCTGTCAGGCGATGGTTAGAGAACGCCGATTTCAGCCAAGGCCCTGTTCAATTCGACCGGTAGTGGGTCTTCTTTCAGTCTTCCTTTTGGCAGGTCTGGCGGGGCGTCGTTGACTTGTAGATATCGCCATCCTTGAAAGGGCCGTTTTAAGCTGCCCTGTGTTCGGATGACTTCGGGATCCAATACGATGGCGCAGCGCCTGATCCCGTCATTACCGAAAACCTCATCCAACCGAATGACCTTCTGTCGACACTGAATGACACCCTTCACGACCCAATAAATCGATCCGCCCGCGAGGATTTCGGCTTCCCGCTTGGGCCACATCCGGGTGACATGCCGAGGCAACCCGTCCTCCGTTTGCGCCCGCTTTGTAGCCTGCCAGACAATCATATCATCAACCGTCTCTGAGCCCACTGAGAGCTTGATCAGATTCACGTATTTATCCACAGGTTTTCCCACCGAAGTACTCACAGAATCTCATTTACAAACACAATATATATTAGCTCACTTGCTGTCGTCTTCAACTTGTTGTGGAAAACACCAAGAATCTAGGTTAAATTGCATTTCTTCTCCAAACTTGAGGGATCCGTGTGATGACCCGTTTTTCCGCCCCCATTGCCGAACAGATCTGGGATATGAAGTACCGTTTCAAAGAAGCCGATGGCACCGCCAAAGATGCCACGGTCGAGGATACATGGCGTCGTATTGCCGCCGATTTGGCGCAGGTGGAGAATGAGCCAAAAGTTTGGGAAGACCGCTTTTACGTGGCACTGGAAGATTTCAAGTATCTGCCGGCGGGACGGATCACGGCAGGCGCGGGGACGGCGCGGTCTGTGACGCTTTTCAATTGCTTTGTCATGGGCACAGTTCCCGACAGTATGGGTGGCATTTTTGATATGCTCAAAGAGGCCGCTTTGACCATGCAGCAGGGCGGGGGAATCGGGTATGATTTTTCCACGATCCGTCCAAAAGGTGCGGACGTCAAAGGCGTGGCTGCAGATGCATCCGGACCTTTGAGCTTTATGGATGTATGGGATGCGATGTGCCGCACGATCATGTCGGCAGGATCGCGCCGCGGCGCGATGATGGCCACGATGCGCTGTGATCACCCCGACGTAGAGGATTTCATTGCTGCAAAATCAGATCCTGCACGTTTGCGCATGTTCAACATGTCCGTGTTGATCACCGACCCTTTTATGGAAGCTGTCAAGGCCGATCAACCGTGGGACTTGACGTTCGATGGTGTGGTTTTCCGAACAGTTCAGGCCCGCGACTTGTGGAATGGCATCATGCGGGCGACGTATGATTATGCCGAGCCAGGTGTAATATTCATCGACCGCATAAACGCGGCGAATAATCTGAATTATTGCGAAACGATTGCCGCGACGAATCCTTGTGGGGAGCAACCATTGCCGCCCTATGGAGCTTGTCTGTTGGGCTCGATAAACATGGCGCGATTGGTGTCTGACCCGTTTGAAGAAGCGGCGGCGCTGGATGAAGACGCGATGCAGGATCTCGTGGCCACGGCTGTTCGCATGATGGACAACGTCGTGGACGTCTCGCGCTTCCCGCTTGAAGCGCAGGCGGCAGAGGCGCAAGCCAAGCGGCGGATCGGGCTTGGAGTGACGGGGCTCGCGGATGCGCTTTTGATGGTCGGTTTGCGCTATGGATCAGACGAGGCAGCGCGTCAGACCGAGCGCTGGCTGCGCGCGATCGCCCGCGCTGCATATCTGGCGTCCGTGGACTTGGCGAAGGAAAAAGGCGCGTTTCCTTTGTTTGATGCGGATGCGTTTCTGTCGTCGGGTTCGATGCAGGGTATGGACGAGGATGTGCGCGAGGCGGTTCGCAAACATGGGATCAGAAATGCGCTGTTAACCTCCATCGCACCCACCGGAACGATCAGCCTTTATGCGGGGAATGTGAGTTCAGGGATCGAACCGGTCTTTGCTTACGCATATACGCGCAAAGTATTGCAGAAAGACGGGTCGCGCACCGAAGAAGAAGTGGTTGACTATGCTGTCACGCTCTGGCGGGAGAAGTTCGGGGATGCGCCCTTGCCCGAGTATTTCGTGAACGCACAGACGCTGGCGCCGCTGGAGCATGTGAAGATGCAAGCGGCTGCGCAGAAATGGGTGGATTCGTCTATTTCCAAGACCATCAACTGCCCCGAAGACATCAGTTTTGAGGCTTTCAAGGACGTCTATATGGAGGCGTGGGATACAGGCTGTAAAGGGTGTACGACGTACAGGCCTAACGCGGTGACGGGGTCAGTTTTGAGCGTGGCCGAGGAGAAGCCAGAGGGTTTGGAAGTTGATTTTCGTAAGTCTCTCGCTGCGCTAATCGAAAATTCGGGCAAGACGATGCGGCAGATTGCCCTAGAGGCGGATCTGAGTCACGACTATCTGCACGGTGTGATAAACGAGGGTAAGGAGCCTTCTGTTGATCGGTTAAAGACGGTCGCCAAAGTTTTGGGTGTGGGTTTGTCCGAAATTATGGGAGGTACCGAATACGCCTCCGAAGTCATCACTACAGATGATGCCGAACCCCAGCGACCCCATGGCGATGTGATCTACATGTCTGAGCCGCTGGACCGGCCTAACGAGTTGGAAGGCAACACATATAAGGTCAAATGGCCTGATAGTGAGCACGCGCTTTACATCACCATCAACGACATTGTGTTGAACGGGCACCGCCGGCCTTTCGAGGTTTTCATCAACTCCAAGAATATGGAGCATTTTGCATGGACGGTGGCCTTGACGCGGATGATTTCGGCTGTGTTTCGGCGTGGCGGGGATGTGTCCTTTGTGGTTGAGGAACTCAAAGCGGTTTTCGATCCACGCGGTGGTGCATGGATGAGCGGCAAATACATCCCTTCGATTTTGGCAGCCATTGGCGGGGTGATCGAGCAGCATATGATTGCGACTGGATTCATTGCCGGCGAAGGCATGGGTTTGAAGACCGATCCGCAGGCGCAAGTTGTGGGTTTAGGCGACAACCGGGGAGTTGCTTGTGGAAGTTGCGGTCAATATGAGTTGCGCATGGTCGAAGGCTGTATGACCTGTGGGAGTTGCGGGTACTCGAAATGCTCCTAGCCACTGAGCAATGCTTTTGTGGACGTACCCAAAGTTTTGCCATTTTGCCCCCAGGGATTGCCATTCTGATCTGATAGTTTTGCCCTTGAGTTGTAGACAAGGGTTCAGCCTTGGCGTTCTCACCAGTCGGGAACCACCAATACTCGACCAAGGTAAGCCGGCTCAGATCAGGCTGAGCCTTTTTTCCGATCCGATCCGGATGATGACAGATCTTGCGAAGACTCGTTTAAACTGGAACGCTTGACCCAAAAACCTGTAAGTGGACCTTCAGCATCAACATCCTTCAATGCATCTTTCGAATGTCCACTTGCACGCCACACGGATACCTCATCGCCATAAATTCTTTGACAGACGAGACATAGAGCCACGAAGATTTTGGGGCCCATAGGTACCAACACGAAGCGTGCAGACTCCAGCAGAGACTGGAGAATTGACGACATAAGTGAAAAGGCATGCAAAGGGTCATCCACAGGATACCTGACGACCCGAGATGGCTTTACCTGCGAGATGAGAGGCTTGTTCGCCACCTCTACTGCATCAGCGAAACGCGTATCGTGACCCTTGGGGAAGAAGCAAAAGGTTGCACTTGGATCAAGTTATTCCACCGCACCCAAAGCATGATCTGCTTCGTATCCTAGACCCAAGATCATAGCGAGTGGAAGCTCTGGCGATTTGGTCCAACCTGAAAAATCATCCATTGGATCGAAATTTAGAAAGTCAAAGTCAAAACTGGTGGGCTCGGAAAAATCAGCCACTGCGCAAACGATTGCAATTTCTGCTCCATGATACAGATCATCGTCGAGCAGTTAGGCCAGAACCGCAGACAAAACCGTCCTGCTCATGGACGAAACATCAACGAGTATTCGCTTTCCATCGAGTGATGCAGTCTTCTCCTGCATGGCGACACGAATTTGACTACATCGTAGAGACTTTTCCTGTTGGTCCGGGCGAGACTGTCCTTGGGCAAGTCGTCGAGCAACGCCGCGTCCATCATCTGACAAGTTTTGCGCGCGATTGCCGTGCATCAACGAAGCGTTGTCGACAAGCACTTGTTGCCGCTGGGTTCTTGAGACCATCAACGGCGACAAGTGATGATTTCGTTAGTCAGATCTTCTGTGCGAAGGCATCTAAGCCGGTGCTCGAAAAGTTGAATGGCTGTATCACGCGCCGGACGGCCATCAAGCAGCTCCACATTCCGCGCGCGCAATTCGATGCGCTTCTTTCGGAAGGTATTTTGCGTCCGATGCCGGGGCTCGGTGAGATCACACCATGTTATGTCAAAACAGACGTCCTGCGGCTCTTGGAAACAGGCGCTGAGCGAACCTTTCGATGGCGAGACCTTTGTCGCGACACACCATTCGCCACATCCCAGCGTGCTTGACGGATTTTTGAACGATCTTGCGGCTGCCTATGCCAGCGATCTGAGCGCACTCATTTTGAAGCACCGACCTGAACGCTGGCTTTTCGGACACTGTCACGGCGCGAAGAATACGCGTGTAGGTGAGACGAAACTGATCAATGTGTCGCTTGGATATCCTGATGAAGTGGCGGATCCGGCGGATCGGATCAGGGATTTGATTTTGAGATTTGAACCGCCGCACTCAACCAGAAGGCGCTTTACATAACACCCGTTCAGCGACGTTCACGGTTCGTTATGACACATGGTTTCTGCCAGGGGTTGTCTGTGCGTACTCCCAATATGAAGAGCACGCACAGGCAGATTGGAACAGAATTGGCCGGGCATTGGGCCCGGCATGATGTGCGCCGACGGGTTCGCCGCCATCCCCATCACCGCACTTGATCCGCCACACAGTGCGGCGTCTCCTGTGGTCCCCGCGCTTCATGGGTTGGCGATGAATGAAATTTCCGTAGATCATCACGAGTGGGCCTCAGCGCAATGCGCACTGTTGGAAAAAATATTCGGCAACACCCGAACCTATTCTCAGTTTAAGACGCAATTCCAGGAGCTGCTGTACAAGCGCCGCGCGGGGGCGCAGGCAGGTTTGGACACGGAAACGGAAGGGATTTTGCTCGCCGGAGCACCCGGTGGTGGAAAAAAGTGGTTGTTGAAAAACGTCGTTAAGTCACTTCCAGACGTTCGCCGGAACGCCACTGACCGTCAATTGGATATAATATTGGTGCGCGTTCCAGGGACAGGGACACACGATCCTGTTTGAAAGGGAAAAAACAAAAAGAAGAAACATGAAACTAAGGCGCTTGCAGCACGCCAAATCCGCGGCTCAAATCAAACCAGATGAGCGATGACTCCTCAAAGTCAAAACCCCATCTGTCTCAAAAAAACATGATGATGGACACAAAGCTGAGCGAATAACGCATTGGAATAAGGCCGATCTCGGTTCTGGGTTCGCGCGCGCCATTGGCTAGCTTCCAAGTTTTGGGCCAGCAGTAGTGGCTCATAAATGCTTGAAAGTAGTGTGACGAGCGCAGGCCATGGCGGCCCTCGGTTGATCAAACCGCTGTATCTTTCGGTGCAGTCATCGTGTTTCGGCGCGTTAACACAATGATCTCGAGCAGGTCATTTTGGTTTTCACAGCACGCAGAAGCCCTTCACTCTCGGTTTTGACTATGATGCGTGCATCTCAAATCACCAGAAGAACAAATAATACGGTCAAACTAAAGGTGCTGTACCTGGTTCAATTAGCATCTGCCCAATCGCTGCTTAGAAAATCCGAAGTATCAGGTGGCTTTCAAGTGGGTTAAACTCTGTATCCAACGCATGGAGCGTACTTCAAAGGGAATGTCATGTCAGATGAGACCGTCGATACGCTCGTTGTTGGAGGCGGTCAGGCCGGATTGGCCATGAGCGAACATCTCAGCAAGCGCGGGATCGATCACTTGGTTCTTGAACGACACCGCATTGCAGAACGGTGGCGCAGCGAGCGGTGGGACAGTCTGGTCGCAAACGGTCCGGCATGGCATGATCGATTTCCCACCATGGAGTTCTCGGATACGGGCCCTGACGAATTTGCGACAAAGACCAGTGTTGCCACTTATTTTGAGGAGTTTGTCGAGGCAATGAAGGTCCCCATCCGGTGTGGGGTCGAGGTTTTGTCGCTTGAAAAGACTCAGGACGGATCAGGATTTATCGCCCAGACATCGCAAGGCACTGTCCGGGCCCGCAATGTGGTGGCGGCGACGGGACCGTTTCAGCATCCATCCATCCCGCCCGTTGTGCCGGAGCAATCGGGCTTAGCGCAGATACATTCTACGGCCTACCGCAATTCCGCACAGCTGGAGGACGGGGCAGTTTTGGTCGTCGGGGCAGGGTCATCGGGGTCTCAGATCGCGGAAGAATTACGCGCGAAGGGGCGCGATGTGTATCTGTCAGTCGGTCCGCATGATCGCCCGCCGCGCCGATATCGGGGGCGTGATTTTGTCTGGTGGCTTGGCGTTTTGGGGAAATGGGAAATGAAGCTGCCACCCGCAGGTGCGGAACATGTCACCATCGCCGTTAGTGGCGCCAATGGCGGACAAACCGTTGATTTCAGGCGTTTTGCCGCGCAAGGTATATCTCTTGTTGGCATGACCAGAAGTTTTGAGGACGGGATTTTGACGTTTGCACCGGATTTGGCGCGCAATATTGCGCAGGGCGATGCGAATTACCTCTCCATCCTGGACGAGGCAGATGAATACGTGGTGCGTGAAGGGCTTGATTTGCCACCAGAACCAAAGGCGCGTGACATCGGTCCAGACCCGGACAGTATCAAAAATCCAACGCTGGAGCTCGACCTTTCGCAGGCTGGGATCACGACGATCATCTGGGCCACCGGGTTTACCCAGAATTTCGACTGGTTAAAGACGGACGCCTTTGATGCTGCGGGCAGACCCCAGCATGAACGCGGCGTCTCCTCCGAGCCGGGCATATATTTTCTGGGCTTGCCATGGCTGTCCATGCGCGGATCGTCGTTTATCTGGGGCGTCTGGATCGATGCGCAATATCTGGCGAACCATATCGCTGAAGCCAGAAAAACAGGCGTTGCTGTGTGACGCATACAACTGATCTGCTGGGCGATCTGATCGCGTTCCCTACGGTCAGCGCAAATTCCAATCTGGCCCTGATCGACTATTGCAAGGATCTATTGCGTAATGCTGGTGCGCAGGTGGATATCATCAAGGACGCAAGCGGCCAGAAGGCCAACCTCTATGCAACGATTGGCCCTTTGGACTGCCCCGGCGTGTTGTTGTCAGGACATACAGATGTGGTCCCTGCCGAAGGTCAGAACTGGACACTGCCGCCCTTTGAGATGACCGAGCGCAATGGCGCGTTATATGGGCGCGGAACGGCAGATATGAAAGGATTTGTGGCTTGCGCCTTGTCAGCGGCGACACGCGCGGCACGGATGGAGCTGACGACGCCCCTGCATATTGCGTTGTCATATGACGAAGAGATTGGCTGTGTCGGCGTGCGCTCTTTGATGGATATGCTGACCGCCGCCCCGTTCCGCCCGCAGTTTTGCATCGTAGGCGAGCCGACCTTGATGCAGGTCGCCACCGGCCACAAAGGCAAAACAGCAGCGCGGGTGACGACAACCGGACGGGCAAGCCACTCGGCACAGGCGCCTAACGCGCTCAATGCCATCCACATGGCGTGCGACATGATCAATGTCATCCGTGAAATCCAAGCTGCGATTGCCCGGACCGGGGCGCGGGACAGTGATTATGATGTGCCCTATACCACCCTGCATGTCGGTACGTTGAATGGCGGCACGGCACTGAACATCGTGCCCGACAAGACTGAGTTCATGTTCGAAATCCGCAATCTGGCGCAGGATGATCCGCAGCAGGTATTGGCGCAGATCAAACAGCGCCGCGATGATTACTTGTTGCCCCTGAGACGAGCCTTTCCAGAGGCAGATATCACCATTGAAGTTAGCAACAGCTATCCGTCCCTATGCACCAACCCGGACAGCGCTGTGACGCATCTTGTCCGGTCACTCAGCGGTTGCAGCGCGACGATCAAAGTCGCGTTTGGTACTGAGGGCGGGTTGTTTTCGCGCCGGCTTGACGTGCCAACGGTGGTTTGCGGGCCAGGCTCGATGGATCAGGGACACAAGCCGGATGAGTTCATCAGCAAGACGCAATTGAACGCCTGTGATGCCATGCTGGACGCATTGTTGCAGCGTTTGGTGGACGGTCTTTAACTCTAAACTTTCAAAGCTCAATGGCACTGATCTGGCCAGCAACATGGTCAAAAAACGCCGCGACGATAGCCGACTTCTTGTCAGTCTGAAAGGTTGCAAGACCAAGGGTTACGGGTTTGACCTCTTCAAGCACGGGCAAGATTGCGAGCTCAAAACCATCTGGTGAGCGCTTGTTTTCGGTCCCAATATTGAGCAATGAATACCCAAATCCATTTGCAACCAAGGAACGTACCAGCGCGATGTCACCCGCGCGTTCCGCAATGTCGGGCCTCACATTGGCCATCTGAAAGGTGGACAGAAAGTAATCCCGGCTCAGCGGCAGGTCGAGGAGAACCATCGGTTCATTCTCCAGCGCTTTCAGCGACACAGCCGGGCAAACCGCCATTGGATGATCCATGGGCAGCATGACCTTTGGCGCTAGAGATGTCAGAGGCTGGAAGTGAATATCGGTGGGCAGCTGCATGTCATAAGTAATGGCAACATCAATCTCGGCGCGGCCAAGCATGCGAAATAATTCGACCTGATCTCCCATATGCAATGTTACCCGCGCGTCCGGGTAAGCCTGTTCAAATGATCGGCGCATGCGCGCACTTACAACGGGCGCGATGGTCGAAAGTGCGCCGATCGAAATGGAGCCACGCGGCAGATTATTGATTTCATTCGCCAGATCGTTCAACGCTACGGCATCTGCAAGGATGCGTTTTGCTTCGTTGTAAACACGTCTTCCGCCTGGCGTCAGACACAGTCCCTGCGCGTGGTGACGCACAAAAAGCTGTATGCCCAAATGCCCTTCAAGCTGGTTGATCGCGGTGGAAATGGACGGCGATGAGACGTTCAGTTGTTGCGAAGCCATGGCAATGGTGCCTTCATCGCCAACGGCGACGAGATACTCCAGCTGTCGAAAGGTGAAACGCAAAGCCATGGCAGCACAATGCCGGCCTGCGGCTAAAATTCAAGCGCGGTGCCGTAAATACTGCAGATCAAGTTGCGCTCAAGTCGCCACCGCGTCCTGACGCGCCAGCCACAAAAGAAAGTCATGCACGGTACCTTCAAAGTCTTCCCCCGCAAGCGGGCCACCCGTGGCATGGATTGATCCCAACGCCACTTGCATCGATTCCAGTTTTTCACGGTCTTCGCGATTCACCTCTTCCCAAAGTGCGATGCGCTGATCAATCGTGTCGCCATCCAGCGCATCGCCATAGACTGACATCGTCCAGCGCACGTCAATCGAGGTGGGCGTTAATGGGCGAATGCTCAGCGACACCAGTAAGGAGGCCGCAACACTGACAACCTGACACGGGAAAGCCGCAAACAGCGTGGAGCGTTGCTTGGCCTCCGGATCCAGCCCCGGCGCACCCTCGCCACGGGCGGGAATATTGTCGGGGTAATTGGCAAAATAGCTGGTGTAACCCGCACCTGACGGCCCTTTGCGGCTAAGTCCGGTTGGTGTATAGCCATGCAGGGTTTGCGGATGAACCACCGACAGATGGTAGCCTTCCATGAAATTCTCAACCAGAGTTTTCCAGTTGCACTGCCACACCTCGCTCGCGGCATGCACGATGCGATAGTCCTTGGGTTGATATGCGTCGATCAGATCGCCCAACCCGCTCAACTCCAAGTCGATATCGGGTGGAACGTCTGTAAGACTGACATAGACAAAGCCGAAACGCTCAGCGCAAGGGAACTGACCGAGTTTGCAGGTCTTGGGCTCAAAGCCTGCATTTTTCATGCGTGGAGCGCGCAGCAACTTGCCATCCGTGCCATAGGTCCAGGCGTGATACCGGCAAATAAACCTGTTGGCGTTTCCGCTGCCTTCGGCCAAAGGCATACCTCGGTGACGGCACACGTTTGACAGTGCTTTGATCTCGGTTTCATCCCGGACAATCAGCAAGGGTTCACCCAGCAAATTGAGGGTCAGGTAATCGCCGGCGTTCTCCAGTTCATCAGCGCGCCCGACACAATGCCAGCCTCGGCGTAGAAGTGTGGTGCATTCGTGTTGGAAAAGGGCAGGATCGGTATAAGATTGTCCTCGCAAGCCACGCGGAGCATCGTAAGGGGCCGCCGCGCATTCCGCCAGATGGTGCCGCAAAGAGCCTAGCGTTTTTGCCTCTTTGGACACGTCATTCATTCCCCGGCACCCCGTAAGAGGGTGCAGAGCGCGGATCGAGTGCGCGTTGCACGTAGGCATCCATTTGCGGCTTGTAGACCTGCCAAGCCGTTGCAATAGCCGTGATCGGGCAGCTGTCCGTCCAGTCACAGCGCAGATCGACTGTCGGCCAGGCGACAGTGTCACAGATTTGCATCCCTGCCGAATGAACCGGACCTGCCTCGCCGCCCGCCGCCGCCCCGCTTTGCAAGGCCGCAATCAGCCGATCACCGAGATGACCCTTGGCCTTTTCGAACCCATCAACAATGGCCTGCGGGACCGTCGGGTTGGCCAGAAGATTGCCCGCAGCGATGACGTCGCATCCGGCGGCATCTGTCCAAACTCCCAATGAATTCGGGCCCGAATGGATGGCAGTTTGCCCCTGTTCATCGATTGCTAAAACCTGTCGGTAGTCGATGAATGCGCCCTCGTCGCGGACGCGGGCAATCGCGTCCATGGCATTCATGCCGTCCTGCATCAGATCAAGCGCGAGGGGGCCAAGACGGGGATCGGTAATATTTTGACTGGCCACAGCACCCACGCCTGCGCGCGTGTAGACGCAGCGTGCTGCAACCGCAGGAGAGGACGAGGATATGGCAATCCCGAACATGCCCGTGTCAGCGCAGCGTGCGACAACAGAAAACGTCATTCCGGGATCACGGCTGTGCCGTCAATTTCGACGAGCCATTCTGGTCGGGCCAGTGCCTGAACCACCAAACCGGTCGAAACCGGATGCACGCCTTTGATGTATTCACCCATAGTGCGGTAGATCGCCTCCCGGTGCCGCACATCCGTGATATAGACAACGACCTTGACAAGATGGCTCATGTCACCACCAGCCTCTTCGATCAATTGTTTGATGTTTTGCATGACTTTGTGGGTCTGCTGAACGGGGTCATGGCTATCGATGTTCTTGGCATCCTCCAAGTTCTGCGGACATTGCCCGCGTAACCACACGATACGGCCGCCATTGGTCACAACAGCCTGGCAGAGATCATTGTCGAGCGCCTGCTCTGGATAGGTGTCTTTGGTGTTGAACTTACGTATGCGGGTATGCGCCATTGCTCTCGTCCTGTCAGCCGGTGCTTTGAACACAGGCATTGATGTATTGGGCAAAGTCATAATTGGGTCGCTCAAGATGTGACAAGTGCCCCGGTTTGGCTGTATGCGCGCACAAACCACGATATACTTTCTCTGTGCAGCCTTTGTCCTCGACATTGACGTTATCAAGCAGTGTCTTGAGTTGTTTGAAATTTTCCTGCGCATCCGGGTCATCGGCGTAGTCGTTGGACATGCCACCCCCGAACCCGATGCGCACCCGCCCTACGCCATCAGGATGCAGCGTGAGATACCAGAAGTATCCGGGTGTCAGAGTGATCAGCAGGCTGGGATAGATCGCGATCAAATAGGTTGTACGGCGGCGTTCACCTTTCATCCGGGTATTGCTGGGGTGCGCCATCGCGATTTTGAGCGATGTGTCCTTGAGGATCGTGTGGTAATTGAACGCGTCTTCACCGGGCGGGCAGATCATGTCATCAAGTTTGGACAGGCCGCCGATCGTGCCGGCATGGCAAACCGGCAGATGATAGCTTTCCATAAAATTCTCGGCCAGTACCTTCCAGTTTGTGTCCCAGACGTGGGTCTCGAAGAAGGTCTCCGTATATTCGGTCATGTTGTAGTCACTGACCATATCCCCAAGCTTCAAGAGCTGGTCGGACACATCCGGCGCATCCGGATTCAGCGTCACAAACACCCAGCCCTGCCATTCCTGACAGCGTATCTCTGGCAGTTTGTAGTCACTCTTGCAGAACCCCTCATTTTGGGTCATCGCAGGGGCGCCGCGGAGCGCGCCGTCCAGATTATAGGTCCAGGCATGATAGGGGCAGACGATACTGCGCACATTGCCGCGCCCTTCCAGAAGCGTCGACATCCTGTGGCGACAGACATTCGACATGGCTTTGAGCATACCTTTAGCATCCCGCAAAACGATGAGAGGCTGACCCGCAAGGTCGAGCGTAACATAGTCACCCGGGGCAGAAAGCGTCGAATCGCGACCAACGCAAAACCAGTCCTTGGAGAAAATCTTGTCCAGCTCAAGGTTCAGAAAGTCCTGCGATGTATATACAGACGGCGGCATTGCGCGCGCACGCTCAAAGGGCATGGAAACGTTTCTGCTCAGCTCGTCTGCCGCGTCTTTCATGGTTTTGCTCCTTAGTTGCCACAGGGCAAAGTCTGTTTTCGCAAGACAGGTGACAGTGGTGTTCTGGAACAGCCACCAACGCCTTGGAAACAGTGACCCTCACGCAGCAAAGCAAGTTTGGTATCAAAAGCCATCAGCGTAAAGGACACTCTTTAAAACAGGTGATTTGAGAGAGCCTAATCAGCTTTCATTGCAAAAGGTAATTGTCCTGCGCGCTTCTTGCGTTCGCCAAGAGAAATAAGCCTGTCTCTTCGCCAATTCCGAATGTTTTGGCGAATTCGCTCGCTCAAAAAGCCAAATTAATTGGATGCACCGACAATAGGTGAGTCTGGGCGCGCGCAGCGGCAATGAACGCCATGTGATTTTGACGAAAACGCAATGAACAGCGACTTCATCTGCGCACAAGCGCCTTTGCGGTCCGTCTTTGCGCGGTTGTTGCCGTTTGGGGATGATCCCGGCCACTTTGTTGTACTTTGCTCGAGGGGCGGTTTTAAGCAATTTGCCAAGAAGCGCGGTCCAGATGCGCTTGTTGGCACGGTTGTCTTTCGGACCTGATCCCGCCGCAATATCCCACCAAGAGCATCCGGATCTGACGTTCGGGATCGACCGACATGCGGCCCGCGTGGCTGCTGGAACCTGCCACGTGCGCCTGGAAGTTGCTCAAATCTCCAAAACCGAATTGCCGACCGCAGAAGATGATCCAGCGGAACACGGTCTTCCAGCAAGAGATCATAGATCAATGCCGTTGGCCCTGCCGGCCTCGGTCTCACAAAACTCCAATCCTCGCGCTTACTGCGGGAGCTCAATCAAAAATGTCCAACTGATCGAACCAGGCGCGTCAGTAAAATAGTCCATCCACATTCAGATATCGTCCGAGACCGACGTCGGCTTTTGGCCAGTAGGCCGCACGGATGGCGGTGAACAATTCCAGATAATCTCACCAGGGCAGTCTAAATGTTACAACCCATTCGGGTCAGACAGTCGTAATGGTCTCTGTTTCTATCTTGACCTTGGAAGGCAACTGAAAAGCCCGCCTCGAGTAGCCGGAGATTGGGTTTGAATGCTATTTGGTAAACAAGTCGTGGAACTCTGTCTTGTCAGCCAGTTTCGAAAAATCCTCATCAAATTTCATCCAAAGCCCCAGACGTCGCCGATGCTTGGCCGCCACTTTGAAGGCACGGTTCAGATGTGACATGGCCGCCGCCAGGTCGCCATTGATTGCGAAAGATCGAGCGATATTATATTGAACAAGGCAATCATCCGGTGCAATTGCCAGTGCCCACTCTGACCAGGTTGCCGCGCGGTCAATTTCACCAAGATCGCTGAGAACCGCCGCACCAAATGCCAGAGCGCCGGCATTGTCAGGGTGGCCTTCAAGCTCGTGTTCGACCGAACGAAGAGACGCTCTGAACTTGTCCTGTGCCTCATCTTCACGATCAAGCGCTTGCAATTCTTCGCCAAGTAATCCGGTCGCACGAAAGTCCTCTTGTCGCAGGTCGCTGGCGTGAGCGAAGTACTTTGCCGCGCCCGAACGATCGCCTTGCAGGCGAAGGTCTCGTGCCAGAAAGAAATGAGCTTCGAAAAGTTGCGAGTCGAGTGCAATCGATTTCCGCAAGGCGGCTTCAGCAGCTTGATAATCGCCCGCTGCATAATGGACCAGGCCAAGCGCGGCGTGCCCCAGGGCGAGGTTCGGATTAATCTCAAGGGCCCGAACAGCTGCGGATGCGCCGTCTTCAAGATGGGGCAATCCGGTCGGTTGCGCGTTGCTCAGGACCAGATGCGATCGACAAATGGATATTTGTGCATGGCCTCGCGCAAACTCAGGATCAATCTCCACTGCGCGCGCCAACAACGCTTCTGCCGCCTTTAGAGAGTGGATGTAAATACCACGCAAATAAAGAGATCGCGCTTTTAGAAAGAGTTCGTATGCATGGGGATTTGGTGATCCGACCGCCGTTTCAGGAAGGGGTGTCGGCGACAGCTCGAGTCTTAAAGCAGCGGCGACGTCGCGCGATATGTCATCATGTGCGGCGAAAACCCGCTCTGAGTGATGTTCGTATCGTTCCGCCCAAACGATCCGTCCACTGTTTGCTTCAACAAGTTGCGCGTTCACGCGCAGCAGATTGTCTGATCTTTGCAGACTTCCATTCAGAACATGGCTTGCATTGCGCGACAGGGCCGTTTTGGTGTCCACTGGAGCACCGCTGGGGAAACTGCTGCGCGGAAGTATTCCGAGGCCCGGCGTCTGAGCAAGTTCTGTCGCGATGTCATCGATCAAACCATCCGCATAGAATTTCTGAGTCGGATCAGCATCCAGAACGATCAAAGAGGAAACGGCTATCACTCTCTGGCTGGTTTGTGGTGCGGCGGGGATGTCTGCGGTATTGACGGTTGCGACACCCGTCTCCCTTGTGTGTTCTTCGAACGCCAGAGCGGGAGAAGTATCTGCCTCGGGAATCAAATCGGCGGCGTGGTCAAAGTTGTATCCGGCCTCCAATAGTCGACGGATACGCATGAGCTTTATTTCGTTATCTAGCATTGCCCGCGCTTCCGCGACGTCGCTATCAAACCGCGGCGAGTCCCGCCGAATGAGCAAATACCTTGAAGACTCTGGCCGCTCCGTGTCCAGATCAAACCACGAAATATAGCCGTCCAGACGCGTCAGGTTCCGAATGCCAGATGTCACGAAGGCAGCGCAATCGAGCGGGAAAGGCCATTGCTCTGACCTGGTCTGCCCGCTGAAAACGTTGTCAGTGAGGAAACAATCCTCCAGACGATCAAGCATGACACCTTCACGCGTTTCGATGGTCGTATGACCATGAACTGATTTCCCGGT
Organism: Paracoccaceae bacterium; assembly: GCA_033344815.1. Taxonomy (NCBI): domain Bacteria; kingdom Pseudomonadati; phylum Pseudomonadota; class Alphaproteobacteria; order Rhodobacterales; family Paracoccaceae; species Paracoccaceae bacterium. Next base: position 4,084,129 of record JAWPMR010000001.1, read on the forward strand.
CTGGATCAGGTCTGCCTTCTCTTGAATCAGATATGGCTGTCCGAACCGGTCAGCGCCGATGTAAAGCCCGACCCATGACCCTGTCAGGTTGTGTGGTTCGCCCGCGCCGTCCACCGGCTCAGCGTCATCAATGAGCCGATCCATGTCGACGTCAAGCTGTCTGGCCATTGCGGCAAGATAGGACTTGAGGACTGGCCCGCCTCGTTCGGCTCGATATACCGTTGGCGTCGAAACGCTGCCACAGGCCGCAGCAAAGGCTTCGGCAGACGGGAATATCTTTTTGCGCATGAATCTGAGATCTCGCCCTTTAACACGCGTCGAGTTTGTCAAATTATCTGACACCTGATCCCCTTTTGAAAATTACTGATCAATTACCAGAATTTTGCTCAGCAAAATAGATTTTTTCATTTCGCGCGCTGATCCCACCCTGAGCGAGACGCATCCAGTCTCCGGACATACAGTACGGTTATGCGCCGGGATTTGGCGTGACATTCGTGCGATTACCTCCTGCCGGTTTCGTCCGCATGGAGACAATTTCAAAATTTTTCATTGTGATTGCAGATATTTAAGAAAGGAATGCAGCATGTCCGTTTTAACACTCGATAGCCTTGTAGACATCGGCGAAAACCATGTAAGCTATCATGGGAACAAGTACTTTCGCAGAAACGCCGACCGCGTTGAACTGGGAAGCCACGGCCGCAAAAAGGACTCCGTCCTCAGTGTCAATTACATGTCTATCAGCGCCAAAATCGCGCGTCGTCATCTGGAAACGGTTCCGATCAACGTGGGTGATCCTATTGGCGTGAATTGGTCAGAGACCTCGCAGGATAGTCTGTCACATTGGGGCGGATTGAAATTCTTCGGCATGAATTCTGAAATCGCCACAAGCTTTGATCACCGAACAGCAGAAACCCAGCGCCTGAAGTTGATGTGCATCTGGATCAATGAGGATCCGCTCAAGAAGTGCCTGAATTATGATGCAAACACAGTGCGCGAGAATATGGCCGAGGAAGGAAAGGATGCACGCATAGTATCCTCCCTTCTGATTGTCGCAGACACCCATCTCGCAGAACACTTCGCGACCCATTCTTCCGACGCGCTCACAATGAAGGCAAAAGATGCCGATCTTGCAATCACGGCAGGAACCGGACGCGTTGGCAGCAAGACGATCCGACTCGCGGCGGGGACATGCTTTGCCTATGGGCTGCACAAGCCGAAGAAGTGGACCAAAGGTAAAGATCAAATTGAGCGCCTCGAGGATGATTGGTTTTCATTCGGATGAGGTCTGTGGGGTGGGCGACGCCCGCCCCCTTTTTATTTGGAGAGTATCGATGCAAATTCGTCCATCATTCTTCGCGCAGATCCTGGGGCTTCTGGCACTCGTTGCGCCAGCGCAGGCCCAAGTCTCATGCGCTTCAGGTGCCAGCCCTATGACCTGCAACAATCCAGAGTTCCGTGCGTGTACCATCGCCTCTGGTGGCGCGCAGCGCCAGTTCTGCATCCATGAACCCGCACTCCCTGCGACTGATGTCTCGGTGATTTTTGCGTTTCATGGCGGTGGCGGTGAGGCCAGTGCGGCTGTTGGCTGGATCGCCAAACATACCGAACAAGGGATGATCCTTGTCGCACCATCGGCGCAACAAAGCACGGTGAGTTATCCCGCGTCGGGAGGCGTTGGGTGCGCGACAGCATGGCGGCATCTCGGTGCAAATTTGAACGGCGCATTTAATGACATGTCGCAACTCGGCGATCCGCCGCAATGCGGGCCTGGTTTGAATGGCGATGACCTCGATCTCATGGTTGATCTCATCGATGCTTTGCGCGCCCAATTTGATATCGGGGGCTACTATGCGATGGGCTTTTCGAACGGGGCGGGTTTTGTGCACCAGCTCAAGATCACCCAACCCTTTGCAAGCCTGTTTTCCGGTTTCGCAATGATCAGCGCCGGGATCAATGCAGAGAAGGAAGCCATGGTCGCAATTGGCGCGGCGCCAATCCCAGGATCTCGCTATCGCATCAATGGCGGTAATGACCGCATTGCGCGACCAGTGATGCAAATGTTTGGCGCAGAAGAAAAGCCCAATCTGCCGACGGCCATGATCATTCAACTGGTTGACGCCTTATCGAGCACAGTGCCCTCCGGTGATCTGACTGGACCCTGTTATCATCCCGATGACTGGAACGCGTACCGTTTCATGCAATGCTTTCATGCTCAGCCGTTTCCGGGAATGAATATGCATGATTTACCGTCCAATTTAGAGGCAACCCGGGACTGGCTTGTCGCTTTCAATCGTGCTGAACGCCGTTCCACCGAAAGCACATACCCTGACCTTGGCCATGGGACCGGCGTTGATGGCGCGTTGACGGACGATACCATTGTTGTCAGACGCGATCATCGCGCAGATTCCATCGAGGGGAGCGCTCATGTCGCCGCGCTTACGATTGTAGGCGGTGGTCACGCGGTACCAGGTGCGCAGGGCAACTATGCACCCTGCGGGCTAACCCGGAGTTGCGACATTGATGCGCTGGAAGTGATACTTCAGTTCTGGCGGGCACATGCCGGCCTTCGAAATCTTTGGCCGTGAGGTTAAAATGTCAAACGTTCTGTTTGGAGTCAGTTTCACTTTTGCGACGGCGCTTATTGTCATTGTCGGCGACTATGCGTTGAAACTCGCCGCTGATGGCAGCAAAGGTATGAAATCATGGCAGATGGGATTTGGCGTATTGATGTATGCGTTCTCAGCACTCTTTTGGTTCTATGCCATCAAACATGTGACCTTGGCACAGGCAGGGGTCGCCTTCTCGATGATTACCCTTCTTGCGCTGTGTGTAATGGGCGCATTGGTTTTTGGCGAAACTCTTTCCGCAAGAGATTATTGCGGAATAGCCTGCGCCCTTTTGGCTATGGTCTTGATACTTAATGGATGAGCACCGATGCATGCGACCTGCACCACGAAAGGGCAGGTTGCGCTTTGGCATGGCGTAACGTGATTGCACCTCTACCTCTCCAGGCCTTGTTCCAGAGGTACTGCAATTAGCTCGATCTACAGGTAACGCCCTCTACCGCAAAGATAGTAGACCAAAATGGACTGTCGTTTCTAAAACCGGAGAATCCAGTAAATCCACAGCCGATCGCTTGTACCGGTGTGTGCTGCCGGAGTGACAGAACTAACACATCTGACCGGGAGGGAAGCGTTGGCTGTTTTGGATCTGTGGGGATTGCGGATAATCGATGGACAGAACCAATTGCTGCGATTGGACAGCCCGCGCAACGTCTTTGGGTTTCTGCAGGTGGTTTGGCCAAGGCGGATTTCTGCCTGCGGGTACAGACCAAATGTAGCGCAGGGTTCGTTGAGGTGCCCGTACGGATTGGTCCCGCGGCAGCCCTGGAAAGGGTCGGGTGTTTGTGTCCTATCCTGCAGCGGCCTTCCGAAACTGTGCACGGCCTGTCGGTGTTAAAACGTGCGGAAGGAATTTGGCGACGGCTAATTCTCCAGAGCTTTTCGGGTAAACCAGATGAAGAGGTGGAAGGTCGCGTTCGATTGTCGTGGCCTGCGAGTTTATTGCAACAGGTGCGGCGTGCGAGGCGTTGATCGTCGCGCTTGGTGCAAGCCTCGACTGCGCGTTACACCTTTGACGTTGTGCGCCAACGGGATCTTCTTCGCGGCAGGCTGATATTGCGTGTGCTGCTTCATCTCCGGACGCGGGGCGGGTCATCGCGCTAAAGGAACCCGGCACCGTTTGGCAGTGTTGAAGTGTGGCGCGCTCTTCCTCTCGCGTCGCGCAATCCGGCGCGTGCCCCGGAAACCGCGTCAAGTCGCGCATCGCCCGCACATACGTCGCATCGGTTATGAGCAGCAGTCCCTGGGTCCGTATACCTTCACGAAAGCGGGGGCGCCGATCAGGACCACATTGATCCGGCATTAAAACCTGCGGTCCTCAGATTGAAAGGGTCCCAAGCGTCCAACATGTCAGTCAGGTCGCAAATCACCGATCTCACGTTAGCAGAGGCCACACATCGAGCGCATCAATAGCGCAAATCGTCTTTGTCCGCATAGCTGACGTCCACCGACACTTTCATTGTTAATCGCTTTCTGCGCCGCATTACCACAAGGCCGATTTGAGACCAGCGTAGAGGCGTCAGACTCTCACTGCGCAGTTCAGCGCATTGTTAGTCATCACCGACCCAAAAAATGAGCTGCGCCGCAGTCAAGAAGCCGGATGTTCGCCTTTCGAGCGGACTGTGACGAACTTGCAAACCAAACCTGAACGCAGATTCTTGGCGGGCCACGAAGGCTCAAAACAGCGCTCTAAATGCAACGGGTGTTGGTCATTTTGCATTTGCCAAAAGTTTCGCCACATACCCGAAGCGAGCGCTCATTTGCATCCAACACCAAACGCAGTGTCATTCGATGGAACTGGCGGCAACACAATGTGCGTTGGACATCGCTGATGTAATTTTATCGCTCAGTAATGTCTGAACGCCATGTGCAGCAACCCAGATTACGGATGGAAAAAACCTTCTTCCTGCTTAACGGCCTTTGCCTTCGGAGCGATGCCTTCAGGTTCTTCTGGTTTGTGTGAGCCATTGAACTTGTCATTTTGACCGAAGTACTTTGCCACCATTGCCCTCGGTACGGACTCCGTCCAACATTGAGAAAACACCGTTGACCATCACATGTGCAATCCCCGTAGCAAAGCGGCGCGGTTCCTCGATGTTGCAATGGCTTTCAATTTGTTCAGCGTCAAAGACTGTAATGTCTGCCCAAGCGTTCTTTTTCAAGACACCACGATCGCTGACACCCAGACGGGACGCTGGAAGAGATGTCAGGCGACGCACGCCTTCTTGCAGCGAAATCACGTTATGGTCGCGGACGTAATGTTGCAGGAAGCGCGCGGCCCAGCCATAGCCGGAGAGTGATCCGATATGGTGCTTTAGACAGCCCTCCGGCGCCAGGGCCAGCGTGTCAGAGATGATTGCGCAATCCGGTTGCGAAATGGCCAGACGGATCTGATCCTCGGAAAAACTTTGGGACGTCCACATCAGATGGGCCATGTTCTCGCCTTCCTCAATCAGCAGATCGAACGCGGCGTCATAAGGATCAACACCGCGGCGGCGTCCGATCTCGGCAAACGTGAGGCCAACGAGGTCGGGATTCTGTTCCGATTGCATCAACACAATCTTGTCCCAGCCGTCGTCCAGAACAAGCCGCCACATGGGGCGACGATTGGCCTTTATCTTTGCGCGGGTGGTTTTGTCCTTCAAGCGCTTGATAACAGCCCCTACGCCGCCTTCTTGGGCCCATTGCGGCATAATCGCCATGATGCGCGTGTGCGACCAATCGTGCGGGATCACATCATAGGCGATGTCGCAACCGTGGGAATTGGCACTGTCCACCAACTCGATGGCATGCTCCATCGCCCAGTCCGGAGCGCCGTGTTTGGGTTGGATATGGCTGATCTGGAGTCGCGCACCGGCGGCCCGGGCACAGGAGATTGCCTCTCCGAAGCCGATGTCATAGTGGACGTCGCGATTGCGCACATGGGTCGCATAAAGAACGTCGTGCTTGGCGGCCACGCTAACCAATTCAGTGATCTGATCAGGCGAGGCCAGACTGCCGGGCCAGTATTCCAGCCCTGTTGAAAAGCCATAGGCGCCCTGATCAATGCTTTCTGCGACTAGGTCCTTCATCTGGTCAAGCTCATCGTCATCCGCCGCCCGCAGAGCATCGCCCAAAACGGCACGATGCACTGTCCCGTGCCCCACGAAGGCTGCAACGTTCACGCCCAATTGCATCCTGTCCAGATGGTCAAGGTAGTCCCCGAAGCTAGTCCAATCGACGTCGACCATGCCTTCGGTAAATCCGGGTGACATGATCTTGGCGTCCTCGAGTCGCCGCGCGGGTGCCGACGAAAACCCGCACTGGCCGATCACTTCGGTGGTAACACCCTGATGGACCTGGCTTTGGGCGCGCCCGTCTGCCATGAGGGTAAAATCGGAATGTGTGTGTAAATCGATGAAACCAGGCGCGACTGCCAGTCCCGCAAGCTCCAGCCGGTGGTCGACCACCGCGTCGCTCAGGTCGCCAATCTCGAAGATGCGACCGTCCCTGATTCCTATGTCGGCCTGCACCGGATCGGCGCCTGTACCATCGTAAACCGTTCCGCCTGAGAGAATTGTATCGCGCATAAGTGCCTCCGTTTGGTATGGGTCAGCGAGGTGGCCCGTAGACAAGGTTGGGCAGCCAAGTGACGAAGTCCGGGAAGAAAATCAGCGCCAGAAGGCCGATGCAGTAGGCAATAATGAAGGGTAAAACCGCAACGGAAACTGCCTCGATTGAAATGTTTGAGATACGCGCAGCCACATTCAAATTACCGCCCAGAGGTGGCGTCAAAAAGCCGATCTCGCATGTGATGACCGTAAAGACGCCGAACATCACGGGATCCACCCCAATTGAGGTCACCAGCGGCAGAAAAACAGCAGTGAACAGAATGATCTGCGCCAGACTTTCCATGAAAGTACCGATGATAATATAGAAAATGCCGATGAGAATGAGGACGGTAATTGGATTGGTCGTGATATTCGTTATCGCCGACTCTACCGCTGCGGGCACATCATAAAAGGCTGAAAGCTGCCCGAATGCGAGCGTGGGTGTCAGCAAGATCAGCAGACCGGTCATCAGCGCAGTGAACCGTAGCGCCTCGATGATCTTGCGAGAGTTCAACTCTCGGTGGATCACAAGACCGATGAACAGTGCGTAAAAGACAGCCACAGCGGCCGCCTCGGTTGGGGTGAATGCGCCTGAATAAATGCCACCCAATATCAAGACGGGTGCACCGATGGCCCATTTCCCATCCCAGGCCGCTTTACGAGCAGGGCCCCAGGAGAAAGCCGTTCCCGAGCCACCATAGCCCCGGCGTCGCGCGATGATGTATACCGTGATCATCAGCAGGGCGGTGATCAGGAATCCGGGTAGAAAGCCCGCCAGAAAAAGCCGAGGGATCGAGGTTTCCGACACCAGACCGTAAATGATCATCAGGTTCGAGGGCGGGATCAGGCTGCCCAAAGCTCCGGCCGCCGCAGCGATGGCCGCCGCAAAAGGCGTTTTGTAGCCGTCTTTTTCCATCGCCGGGATGGTGATTGAACCGATCGCTGCGGTCGTGGCCGGTCCGGAACCTGAGAGCGCGGCAAAGAGCATACAGGCAAATACGGTCACAAGGCCAAGGCTGCCGCGATAGGCTCCGACAAGTGATGTGGCCACACTGATCAATCGCGACCCCATGCCCCCGGTTTCCATCAGCCTTCCGGCCAGCACAAACAAGGGGATGGTCAGAAGCGGAAACGGTGTCAGCGAGGTATATCCCGTCTGCGCCATGAGCGTGTAGGGGATGTCGATCAGAAAGAGCGCCAGAAACGTCGTCAGGCCAACAGCGGCAAACAGGGGCGCCCCGATCAGGGTCAGACCAGTGAAGACAACAGCGAGAAGAGCCAGATCACTCACGGCTCAGATTTCCCCCAGATCGTCATGTTCGGCACGCATTCCAGGGATGCCAATTCGCCCTTTGACGACCCAATTCACATATACCTGAAGCAACCGTGCCAAGATCAGCGCATAGCCGATCACAAGGATCGATTGCGGGTAGAACTCGTCTATTCCCAGACTCGGCGTGCGGGAGGTGTAGCGCGCCAAAACCCCCAAATACTCCCATGAAACAAGTAACATCATCACGCAGTATGCTGCCGCGCAGGCGTCCGCGATCAACACGAATACGAAGGTAATCTTGCGTGGAAACAACATGATACCTGCCATGATGCGAATATGAAACCGCTCCCGCACGCAGAGTGAGGCTCCCATATAGACCGCCCAGACCATTCCAATCGCAGCGACTTCTTCGCTCCATTGCAGGGCCGTCGCAAAGACGTATCGCATGATGACCTGAAGAAAGACTGCCATGGCCACGATGCTGAGCGCCAAACAACATATGGCCTCCTCGAAATGCGCTTCGAGCAAGGCAAAGGTGCGTCGCATGGTGCGTCTCCGGTCCAAAATGGGGGCGTAGATCGGCATGGCGTATAAACTTGGGTACTACACGCCATGCCTGAGGGGCTTTAACTGCTATTCTGCAGCTGCGGTGATCCGCTCCAGCAAATCAACGAATTCGTCGCCACGTTCTTCGGCAAACTTCTGCTGCACGGTTTTGGCAGCGTCGATGAAATCGGTGCGATCAGGGCGCGTCATGGACATGCCACCTTCACTAGACAGCCAGCCCCGAACGTTCTCGATCCGGCTGATCATATGCTCTGTGTGGAATTTTCCTGCCTCGGTCGCAGCACGTTCGACAGCCACGCGCTGTTCATCGGTCAGGTTGCTCATGAAGCGGTCCGAGGCAAACATTGGTGCAAAGCCTGCAAAGTGATCGAGAACAGTCAGATACGGTGCAAATTCATAGAACTTCATTTCCTGAATAACGTTTGTTCCATTGTCGCCGCCGTCGATGGTTCCGGTTTGCAATGCAGTCGGTGTTTCCGACCAGGCCAGCGGCACAGGTTCTGCGCCGAATGCTTCGAATGTAGCCAGCATCACTTCGTTCTTCGGGACGCGAATTTTCAATCCGTCCATATCAGCCATTGTCTCGATCGGCCGCTCGGAGTTGAAAAAATCGCGGTAGCTCGGTCCCCCAAAGCTCAACAGGTGGACACCGGTATCGGCCTGAAGCTTTTGCTTGATAAAGTCGCCCACTGGGCCCTCAGCAACGGCGACCTGATGATCGGTGCTTTGGAATGTGTAAGGCAAAACAAAAACATCCATCAATGACCAGTGCGGCGAGACGTTGTTCTGGCTGACAAAGTAGCCGTCGACCGTGCCAAGCTGCATTGCTTTGAACGCATCGTCCTCTGAGGCGATTTGTCCGCAGCAACGCAGTTTCACTTCAACTGAACCATTGGTGTAGTCATCGACCAACTCTGCGAACTTCGTCGCGAAGACACCGTAGTCGCTTTCCAAGGGTGTTGACCAACCCAAATTCATGGTCGCGTCTTGCGCCCAGGCGTGTCCGCTGATCGCGGTCGCCAGGAAGGCGGCAAGTATTGCGCTATTGGATTTTTTCATCTGTTGTCTCCCTGTAATTTTTCTTGCTCAAGTTTAAAGCTTCCCCATTGATCTGCATAATGTAAACTTTGGTGTAGTTTGATGCTTTTTAGGCATCACTGGGGGAGTGCGCTCAATGCAGATGAAGACCGGCCTTCGCCGCTTGCGGTACTTTCACAAAGTTGCCGAAACGCTGAACTTTCGGCGCGCTGCCGCTGAACTCAATATTACCCAACCCGCCCTCAGCCGCGCAATTACAATTTTAGAACAAGACCTTGGCGTCAGTCTTCTCAATCGTTCCAACACAAAAGTGTCTCTCAGCCGCGCCGGACGGACTTTCGTTGTAGAATGCGACAGAGTTCTCAACACGCTTAATCATGCGGTCGAGGAAACCCGACGGGTTGCACGGGGTGAAATCGGATCTTTGGCAATCGGCTATACCGACACGGCCATTGTCGGCGTGATCCCCGATATTATCGAAACCTTTTGCCAGGCCGTGCCGGGTGTTACCATTTCATTGCGCCAGATGCCGACCTGCGCTCAGATTCAGATGTTGCGCGGTGGCCAGCTGGATGTCGGCCTTATGACAGGCCCCACTGACAAGGATATGTTCTCAACTGTGCCGGTGCAGCGTGACCGATTGGTTGCGCTGGTTCCCAAAGTCCACAAATTTGCCGGGCTGGGCAGTCTGCGATTGGTTGAACTCGCGCCGGAACCATTTGTTTTGGGGGATCCGAGTGACTGGGTCGTTTACAATCAAGCGCTGCTGCAAATCTGCGAGGACGCCGGGTTTGCGCCGCGTATTGTTCAGACGGCACCGGAGGTTCAGGCAATCATCGGGCTCGTCAGTTGCGGGCTTGGCGTGACTATCATGCCCGAGAGTCATGCGCTGTTCTTGAACACCCGAACCGTGGCCCTGGAAATCGAAGATACGATCCCGCCGATGCTGACCGAAGCTGTCTGGATTGAAGGTCGTGATCACCCTGCACTTGCGCGCTTTGCTGCACATTTGCGCGGTTATGACTTAGATGCCGCGCCGGTTTAAGAGGGTCGCTACGCAAAGTTCGTCCTTCTGTAACCGTCGCTGGATGTGTTCAGGGTGGATGACAGCCAATTTTGCGATCCTGTATGATCGCTTCCAGAAAACCAGGTCACGGTGATGCGACACCTTTATCGAATGGTGTAAGACGCAAGGGCCAATTTGTTGCGCCTGCATCTGGCCAGCCTTGTCTCGTGTGGTTGGGGTCTGTTTTGCATGTAGGTAACGTGTTGGAGTGCGCAGTTGGCTAATGCATTCCTGTGAGAGTTCATCGCCGCGAAGATGTCCGGAGGGCCTAAACCGTCACATGCCGCTTTTCGCATTGAATGTTGCAAAGCGCCGCAGACTGTCATTGGGCTGCCAAAAGGCAGCAGTTACCGCACGTTTTTTGGCATTGACGAATGCCGCAGCACAGCTTTGGCAAAGGCCGCCTTGCAAGACGGCGTCAAATCCGAAACTGGCGAATGATTGCTGCGCTGGCGTAAAGAGCGACTGCCACTCGGATCGTCACCAAGGCATCTTTGTGCGCGCGCTGCGCGGCGTCATAAAACGCCAGCTTGGTCCAACTCCTTCAGCCCTGGGGTAACGCTTCTCCTGTTACTTGTGTCACGATCCATCTAGTTTTCCAACGCAGCACCTTGTGACACTTGAACCGAATGAATTGTGCCGTCAAACGCGAAGGGGCGGGTTTCCTCATAAAACAAGGACACGGGCGAGCCCAAGTCGCGGCCAACGTCAAAGCTCTCTGTTGCGGTGAAGGCAGCCGGAACAGTTTCTGGCACCTGTCCCGTCGCTGCGACCTCGCCATCAACTGAAATAACGACATCCGCTGGAGCGCCGGGGCGCGCAATGGTCGTGTCAACAACGATTTCACGTCGTCCGGCGGCAATAGGCGCTGACTGAAGCTGTGTGTTCTGAATAATCAGCATATTGTATTCATAGGTCAAAACACCATCGTCGAGATAGACCGACAGTCCCCCACCAGAGCCGCCAACGGCATAGAGCACCCCATTCGCGGCATCGCCAAACTCCGCATCGATGGTTACGCGCGTTGACTGACGGCCAATACCCGGCGCTGCGAATTCTGGCATACGCTTGGTCTCGGGGCCGAAGGTCCAGTTGTCATAGGCGGTCGCGATGCGATCTTCGGGGTGGATACGCAGCCAGTTGCCTGCACCAATGGGAAAATCATTGTTGTCTTTCGCCAACTCCAGAAACCGCGCTTTCATCTCTTCCAGTTTGTCTGGCATAGTGGAGGCAAGGTCGTTTGCCTGACTGAAATCTTCTGCGATGTTGTAAAGTTCCCAAACATCCGCATCAGAATCCCAATCCTTGATTGTTGTTGCTGATGTGGCGGAGTCCCACGGGGTAAATGGGCCAAATGTGCCTGCGAACCATCCATCCAGATAAATCCCGCGACTGCCGTTGTTGTCAAAGAACTGTTCAACCTTTTGGGGTGTCGCATTTGCATCGTCAAAAGTGTAGGCAAAGCTCACGCCATCCATCTTCATCTGTGGATATCCGTTCACGGCTTCGGGCAATGGAATGTCCAAAATGTCGTAAATTGTAGGTGCGATATCGACCACGTGGTGAAATTGGTTGCGTTTTTCGGTGTCGTGGTCAATCCGCCCGGGCCAACTGATCACCATGGGGTTGCGCGTTCCTCCGAAATACGCGCCCATCAGTTTGGTGCCTTTGAAGGGAGTGCCCCCGGCCCACGCCCACCCCGCATGATACATATTGTCTGTGCGAGGACCACCTAGCACTTCGATGCCACCGATACGGTCAAGTGCATCCAATTGTTGTTCGATTGTGTTTGGAATGTTGTTTTGGGCCAAGAGTTCGCTTATCGACCCATGCTGCCCTTCTGCAGAAGAGCCATTGTCGCCAAAAATATAGAAAATCAACGTGTTGTCGCGCAAACCGCGTGTATCCAGCCCATCGATCAACCGTCCCACCTCGGTGTCCGTATGTTCGACGAACCCCGCAAAGATTTCCATCAACCGGGTTTGGAAGTCATGCTGGTCTTCGGGAATCTCATCCCACCCCTGCAAGGTTGCGTCGCGTTGGGTCAACTGCGTGCCTTCCGGGATTACGCCCATCTCCAACTGACGCTCAAAAGTGGCTTGCCTGTAAGCGTCCCATCCTTCATCAAACCGGCCGTCGTATTTATCGGCCCACTCTGGAAAAATGTGATGCGGCCCGTGTACGCCACCCGGCGCCCAATACATGAAGAAAGGCTGATCCGGATCAAAAGCCTGTTTGTCGTCCAGCCAGCCAAGCGCGTCGTCCACCAGATCGGTGGTCAGATGATAGGTGTCATCCCCAACAGGGGGTTCCACGGCATCTAGGTTGCGCGTCAATCTGGGCTCCCATTGCGATGTCTCACCGCCAAGAAAGCCGTAGAAGTATTCAAATCCGTAGCCAGTAGGCCAGCGATCTTTTGGGCCGATTGAAGTTGTCTCGATCGCAGGTGTGTTGTGCCATTTGCCGAAGGCAGCGGTGTGATACCCGTACTCTTTCAAAACCTCTGCGACAGTGGCCGCTTCTTTTGGGATGACGCCTGTATAGCCGTCAAAAGCCACGGCGCGTTCAGCGATGGTGCCGGAACCCACTCTCGTGTGGTTTCTACCGGTGAGAAGGGACGCCCGTGTGGGTGAGCAGATCGATGTGGTATGGAATTGCGTGAACGCGATCCCTTCTGCAGCAAGCGCGTCAAGCGTGGGTGTGCTGACGCCGCCTCCGAAGGTTGACGAAATCCCGAACCCGACATCATCCAGCAGAACGATCAGAATGTTCGGGGCGTCTTCGGGCAACCGTTGCATGGGATCGGGCCAGATCATTGTGCTGTCCTGCAAACGCCGTTCGGCCACACCGGCCATGGGTTCGGACGGGAAAGGCAAGATGGTGCCGTCTTCGGGTCGCTCGGAGGATTGCGCCAAGGCTGGACAAGCCAATTGGGTGCCGAAAAGCATAAGGGCTGAAACAAGGGTCAGGTTGCGTTTTGCTGAGGTCACGAAGACGTCTCCCATTCGTCAAAAAGCATACGTTAGAGATAGCATATAAAGGTCGCCGGACAAACGATTTGAGGCATCAATATCAAACAGAGCTTTGGCTATGATACCGATGGATTTATCGCCGACCGGTACATTCCATTGGACAACTGGCCCAAGCCCATAGCTCCAGGCTTTGATATCTGAAGCGCTGATTGGGCCGAAAACCGTGCCATTGTCCGCTTCGACTTGGCTGTAGAAGTATCCGCTTAGACCTGCCGTAAAAGACTTGGAAAAGTGCTGTGCGACGGTCCAGTCCAGATGCACCTCATCTCCGCTGCGATAGCCGGTGTCCGAATTTCTCTGATTGCTCAGATACCCGGCATTGGCAGACACTTCAAAGCCTGTCTGGGGGTCGAAATAGGTGTAACTTCCGCCGATTTCACCGGTCCAGTAATTGCGACTGGTGTTCAGCGCATTGTTAGCATCGAACGTGCCCGTTGGAGCATAAGCAGCCAGCTTGAATGTAAAGTGCTGTTTCTCACCTGCCCAATTCAACAAGAGCGGAGCAACAAACGCGTCTGAGAAACCGGAGATTGACGTGCCCCGCGTAAATCCGTTCGGACCCGTCACGACGGTGCCTGAAATGTCTGCGTCCAGCGCATAGGTCAAAGCGAGGGATGCGCCGTATCTCCCTCCCAAAATCTCATAGTCGGTTAGCCACGACAGTTTTGTTGTATTCAACGTCACCTTTTGCGAGGCCTCGCCGACCGCAACACCATTTCGGACGTGTGCGCCAACGTTGTAGTCATACGACCAAACATCGTTGCGAAGGTAAAACCCAGCAGGCCCAAAGACACCCAGCAAGAATTCGTTCTGCGTCCCGGGGACATAGTGGCTGCCGCCACCTTCGCCAGCCAGGGCAATCCCGGGCCAGAGAAGAAGTGCCAACGTCGCGTTACGGATCCGACGCTTAGATATGCATTCGAGTTCAGCCATTACTTAATACTCAGTCCAAGATCCTTGGGCGGAAACCGCGCAAAAGCCGCGGCATGTGCGTCAAGCTCTGCGCCGAGAAACGCTGTCCAGGCTTTCATACGATGACCAACCAGATATTCCTTTTTCGGATCAGCATACAAATTAAAGAGCGACGGAGCCAGCCCGCTCGGCACAACTGTTGCCATTTCGATCTACAAGAATTTTTCCTGCACGAAAGTCGCGCGCAAATGCGCTTCTTACGCTCACATCCGCACGGCTGCGAGCGTTGAGCCCAGCGAGAAATGCACCTGTTCGCGTTTGCTTTCGCCTTGATCTGTCAGCAGGTAGGGCATTTGATCAATGTCGTCCCAATAGCGGTCATCAGGCAGGGTCGTGGCGTGAAGGGCCACCAAGCGCGAGGGACGTGTCAAACGGAGCCAGCAGATCAAACAGTCCGTCAGAGATCTGCACCGGTTTGATCATGCCCCGCCAGTACGCGATGCCCGGAACGCGCCACCACCTTCCCAAGTGGTGCCCGTGGCCGCGTGAAACAGAGTTTGGCCACTGTCGGGCCAGCTGTCCATTTGTGGGCCATTATCAGACGTTATAGCGATAAAGGTGTTATCAAGTTCGCCCCCTGTGTCGAGCGCATCAACAATCTCGCCGATGTGGATGTCGATTTCGATGACATTGTCCTTTTAGGGGAATTTCGATCCACTGGTCCTAGGAAATGCTTCAGCCGTACAGTTATCCGCATGGACCTTAATGAAAGCGTGGCTGCTGCAAAACGGCTTGTCGCCCTCGGCCAATTCGCGGATCCGCTGGATGGTATAGCCTTTCAACTTCGCATCTCCCTGGTCCATCTGTTCTGGGGACGTAATGGTGTCGACCTTTTGCCTCGTGCCATCAGCCAAGCCATAGATCAGGTCCCGATCAGCATGGAGTAATATCCTGGATCGGACAACAGTCCAGCGACGGCCAGCTCTCCCTCCCACGGGGTCACCTTGATCTCGTTGCCAGCCAGAATGGACCGCGTCAGGTCCGTGCAAAATGGAAGCCGCCCCGTTTAGACCGCCGCCTTTGTAGATGTGCAAGTGTATTGCGGACAGGTTGATGTGAGCTTGACGCCCTCAGCTGCCAGCGCATCTATTTCAGGCGTTGCGGCCCCAATCGCGAGGCCCCCACCAACAGCACCGGGATCGTCATAGCCCAAATCATCAATGATCAAGATCAGGCTGTTGGGCCGTTGCCCTGTGCGCGCTGTGAAATCAACAAGTTTTGCATCGCCGTTGTTTCTTGATCCGGGCGCGCAATGCAAGGTTGGCGACTATTCGTGCTCGTTTCCGCCCGGCTCAGCTAAGAAACTGCAGCAAGTTCCTGCTGAGACACAACTTGGAGCGGACATAGCACTAGAGTAGTAGCCAGAATTACCGGGCGCATTTTTGTCTTCAAAAGAGTTTCGCTTGATGAACGCGGTTGACGCACACCATCTGGACGTCTGCCGCTGCATTTAGAAGCATAGTTTAGAAGTATAGTGTTGCTTTGTCAGGCCATTTCACTCTTTGCGATTATCACCCTAAGAACACATCGCGATAACCTCGCAATCATTCAAGAACACCGCCTTTCGCAACGGCGTTTGATCGCGTTGTTTACCGTATCAAGCGTCGGACGAGATGAAGAACGCGACCCGATTTCAGTCGCTTCAACGGGCAAATGGTCAAGCGAAATTGGTGACAAATTAGCTCACTGGACTTGAATTTGATTTTATTGCGATCCACGCAGTCGACGACCCTCAACCACACATAGTCTGTCACCAACTTTGGACGGGATGAATGGTTCGGTGCCGCCGTAAAACCGGGGAAAACACTGTTTTTGACCCGTTCGACCCTGATCTAAGCTAGCGCCCCGCCTGTATTGCGGTCCTGATGCGCGGCAACTGACGATCTTGTTGGCGAAAGTATCCCGCACAACCGCGACGCGGGCGCCCGCCTGCCAGGTCGGGACATAGGTGACGCACACCCGCTCTCCGAGGGGCGATTTGCATCGCCATAACCGCCCGGAATGGCCGGTTCACACGCGCCGCCGGGCGAACTTCGGTTATGTCCATTGCCCGGCAGACCCTACAGAGTTCCCGATGCTCCTTGATATAGTCGATCCTTTCCGAAACCGACGGTCGCGCTCTGCCGCGCGGCGCGGCAGTCCCCGCCTGCGGCGATGAGAGCGGGAGCAAAATATGCCTTTGCCACGGGCAACGCAGTGCTGCTTTTCTGAGCCTCTCGTGACGAGTCATGGCTGAATCATATGACCGAGTTCCAAGGCAAGCAGTTCAAATCTGTGACGCTGGGCAAGGACGTCCGTTTGTTGCAGACGTTGATCGGTCTCAATACGCCGGATTATTATAATGGGCCTGCCTATGTGTTCGGTCGCCGCCATCGCCCATGCGGTGCGCCATGTTGCAATTCCAGAGAAAGGCCGCCAGTGAAAGGTCACATGGGCAACGCAGACTGTTTCAGCAATTTGTGTGGTGACAAGGTGAAGCGAGTTTACTTTAAAGCCATGCTATTATTCGGGAAACAAGTTGCGCGTTGGCCCTTGGTTTCCTGCCAAAGCCCGATTGAACGTCTGGTTTTGTAACCGGGCAAGCCGTCCACGCCACCAACGTCGTGACCTTGTTGCACTAGTGTCTTTTGCATCGCCGCGATGTCGGAGCGGTACAATTTGCCAACAGCGCCCCATTTTGCTGAGAAATCCCCCACGCCATATTGGATGCGGTCCCCAACGTGCCCAACAAACAGAGCGTAGAGATCACTCATGTTATAATCCTTGAGCACGTAAAAATTTGGCGTGACAATGAAGGCAGGTCCATTGCGACCCGCGGGCATCAGTAGGTAACCCTCACCGCGCCTTTCATGTTCTGGGAATGGTTTCCCCGAAACACGGGTGATCCCCATGTCGACCCATGCAGAAATGCGCCGCCCTTGATCTGGTCCTTCGAGTGTACAGGAGACAGTTTCAGGAACGGTGACCTCGAAGCCCCAATCGCGTCCAGTAAACCAGCCATGTTGATCAAGATATGTCCCTATTGAAGCAATCGTATCAGCTTCCGATGTCCAGATGTCTGCGCGCCCGTCGCCGTCCCCATCGGAGGCATATTTCAAAAAGTTTGATGGCATGAACTGTGGCTGCCCCAGAGCACCGGCCCAACTGCTTTTCATTGCCCCCTTGGGGGCGTGCCCGGCTTGTGCGATTTCAAGAGCTGCGATCAATTCGCCTTCGAAGTAGTCTTTCCGCGTGCTCATGAAGGCCTTGGTACCAAGAACTTCAAAGACGTCATGCGGAATGGCTACTCTACCATAACCGCTCTCGCGCCCCCAGATTGCCAGGATGATGCGGCCGGGAACGCCTGTTCTGGTTTCAACGGATTTGAGGGTGCTGGCGTGTTTTCGTGCCATCTGTCGACCAACGGATGTCGCCCCATTCACAGAACTACGATTGAAGTACTTGCCGGGAGAGCCAAATTCAGCCTGTCGCTGTTTTTTTGGCACTTTGGCTTTTGACCCGGGTGGCACCAGATCTGGCAGCTTCCAGTTCAGGGTAACCGCTGAGAATGCCGCGTTGAACGTATCCGCCGAGACGCCGTTTGATCTGGCTTGGGGCCAGACCGTTTGCACAAGCCATGTCTGAAATTGTTTTTCTATGGCAGCTTTGCTCTGCGCGTGCGTTTGTGTCGCAGCCACGAGGGAGAGAACGATCAGAAACGTGGTAAAGGTTTTCATGCAAGATTTCTCATTTCGTGAGGGCAGGGCCCTTGCTGCAATTCGGGTCGGTTTTTGGCCGTCCGCATCTGAAAGAACCAACTGGCCGGATCATTAGATGAACTTTTCTGAGCATAAGCGTTTCGGAAAACATGCCAACACCGTAGAATTAAAACCAAAGCACCTTAAGCAATTTTTTTGCTGTTTGGCGACGCTGGGCAAGGGGAATTTACCTGAAGGACCGTACGTCCCGAAGATTGAAATTGCCGACTACAATCGATGTGAAGCCCGCGAGACAATTTTTTAAACGGTCCAGCGGCTTGTGGTGAATTCTTTTTTTGGATCGCTGTCTGCGTTGGTCGGGAGAGCAGCACTGTGTTGGCCAACGGGTGGCATTTCGGTTTTTTTGTAACTGGTTGGCCTGCGCCTGGTCCTCGACGGCGGACTGAAGTTGCTTGGGTATCGTCCAAAAGGTGCCACCGGTGGGGTTGGCCTTGTTACGATTCCAGTTGGATTGGTGTTGCTGATTTGGCCTGAAGGCATCGCATGCTTTGTTGTTACGCTTTTGGGCGGTTTGGACCTGTCAACTTGGAGGCAGTCTAGATGCTTAAATCCGAAACCTAACCGTCTTGGATTTTGGCTTAACACAGTTTTACTGCGGTGTCTTGAGTGCGACGACCGCGTCAACTCTATTGATCGCATCACTTCTTATCCTGTTTGCGGGAGCTTATGCACGAGAGGGGCGCTTGTCATTCACTTGCCAGCCTGCGTCCCTCAGCAAAGCAGTAACCCGGCGATAGCCATATCGACCATAGGGGCGCTTCGACTCAATCATATCCGCCATCGGGCGTTCTTCATCAGCACGACCTTTCGGCAAACGCCGCTGCGTGGATCGATGTTGCCCCAGAACGCGGCAAACCCGTCGCTCAGAAAACCTTGAACCGACCGCGTACATGATCAATGCAAGCCCGCCTACGCGAAGGGCTCAGATGTTTCCCCGGGCGGCTTCCGACAAAATCAGCTTGTCTAACGTCAAGTCTGATACGGCGCGCCGTACTCGCTTGTTTTCTTTCTGCAGACGCTTCAGTTCCTTGAGTTGTTCCATGCCCATTCCACCGTACTTCTTCTGCCAGCGGTAGGAGGTTTGTCCAGTCACACTGATCTGTCTGATCGCATCGATCCGGGGTATGCCTTGCCCCATCAGAACTTCAACCTGCCGTAACTTCACGACAATCTATTCGTGCTTGGGTCTCTTAATCACCATTATTGCTCCTCCGATTACCTAACTATAGGGGCGGACCAATCCAAAGGGGAGGCTCAAAAGCAATGTCGGATGGCAACACAATGATTCAATACGGACGGAATGAATGTGACCTGTCCGTCTCATTTCCAATTCGGTCCGCATTTCGCAAACAAAAAAGGAATGACGGACTAAACGACTCGCGCAGTTTACCGCTCAAAACGCGTCAAAACTGTTACGAAAACATGCTACGAACCCAGTATATTGAGTTCTGTAAGGCATTGTTTTTTATATAAAAATTCTATTTGGCTGGGATGGTAGGATTCGAACCTACGATCTACTGTACCAAAAACAGTTGCCCTACCGCTAGGCCACATCCCAACTACACGCTAACTAAGCCTGTCAGTGCAAACGTGCAATACCCGTTTTTGACAAAAACTGTGGATTTTCCGTTAATGAATATGGATTAGCTTTGTCCTGACACGCGACCGGCCCCCGATTTGGAGTGGGATCCGGGTCTTACTGGTTTTTTTGCACGATGACTGCTACCGCCGCACGCAATCCTGCTTTCCCAACAGCCAAAAAAACTCGCCGCGAGTACTACCGGGTCACCTCAATCAAAATCGCGCCATTGCGCCCGCCCGCTTCGACCAACCTATGTGCTTTGGCAGTTTGTGCCAGCGGGAAAATCGCCTCAATTGGGCAGTCCAATGCCTTGTCTTCAAGTGCGCTGTGCAAACGCTCTATTGCGGCCATGCGCTCAATCTTAGTGAGCAGGTATATAAGCACAATATCGATAGAAACTGCTTTGAAAAGAAGCGGATAGAAGGGCAACACAGGTGTCATGTTTTGGGCCGATCCGAAAGCTGAAATGATACCATTGGGTGCGATGACCGCCGTATCCGTTTCAATGTTCTTACCAAACTCTACTTCGATGATGCGTTCCAAGAATTCTCCGCCATTTGCCTCCAGGATTCGATCTGCCAGATCAGGGGCGGTATAATCCAAGACTGCATCGGCACCCGCTTTTTTGCATCGCTCGACACCGGCTCCCTGTGCAGTGGCAATAACGCGTGCGCCGCCCCACTTGGCCAATTGAACAGCGAGGTACCCCACAGTTCCCGCACCACCCTGCACTAGAACGGTTTTGCCCGAAATGTCGCCGCTGCCGAAAACGGTATGGGCTGCGGTCAAACCGGGGATGCCCAAAACAGCGCCGGTCTCAAGATCAGTGTTATCCGGCAGTTGCACGGCCTGCTCGGATGGCAGCACAATGTGAGTCGCAGCCGTTCCCGACGCGCGGTGCCACTGGCCATTCCAGATCCAAACCCTTTGGCCGATGCGTGCAGGATCGACATCATTCCCCACCGAGGTAATCAAACCTGAGCCATCGCTGTGCGGTATGATCTGTGGGTATGCTGGTTTGGTTACACCCGGGCGAGACCCTGCGCGGGCTTTGACATCAGATGGGTTAACGCCTGAAAAAACAAGCTCGACACAGACCTCGCCAGCGCCCGGTTTCGCGGTATCATGTTCCGTGAGCGACAATACATCATTCGCCGCGCCAAATCGATCATAGCTTATTGCACGCATGGTTTGCCCTCTTGGTGTTGGAACTGTCGTGCTATCCTAGGGGCAAGAATTCGGAATGCCATGGCATATTCGGAAAACGAGGAGAGACCTATAAAAGTGTTGCGAACGCCGGACACATGTTTTCAAGGTCTGTGCGATTTTTCCTTCGCGCCGCATTATATCAACATTGATGACACCGAAGGCGGTACGCTGCGTGTTCATTACCTTGATGAAGGGCCGACCACGGGGGCACCGGTCCTTCTGATGCATGGTGAACCCACATGCTCCTATCTCTATCGTCACATGATACCAATACTAGCGGCCAAGAGACACCGTATCCTGGCGCCAGATCTGATTGGGTTTGGTCGATCCGATAAACCGGCCCTGCGTATGGATTATAACTATCAACGCCATGTGGATTGGATGTCTGCCGTATTGGAACAGCTGGATTTGCGAGACATAACTCTTGTCTGTCAGGATTGGGGGGGCCTGATCGGACTGAGACTGCTGGCGCGCATGCCGCACCGGTTCGCCCGTTTGGTGGTCGCGAACACGGCCCTGCCAACGGGAGATCATACGCTCGGGCAAGCCTTTGCAGACTGGCGCAGTAATTCGCAGCAAGTGCCAGTGTTTCGCGCAGGAAAAATTGTGCAAGGTGGCACGCAGACCGATCTCACCGCAGAAGAAATGGCAGCTTATGATGCGCCTTTTCCCAACGAGACGTATCAAGCGGGCGCACGGCAGTTTCCGATGTTGGTGCCCAGTACGCCTGATGATCCGGCGGCGGAAGCAAATCGTCTTGCTTGGGATGTATTGCGAAGGCTCGATTTGCCGGTTTTGACGCTGTTTGGCGCGCAAGACAAAATCATGAAGGGGATAGATCGCATTTTTCAGCGCGAGATGCCCGGCGCTTCAGGTCAACCGCATCAAATCCTGGAGGATGCAGGGCACTTCTTGCAGGAAGACGCAGGCGCCAAGATGTCCCGCTTGATCGACCAGTTTGTGCGCGTTACCGGTGTGTAAACCTGTGCATCGGAGGGCTCAATCGCGGATTTCTGTCACAGCGACTCCCCACAATCGTGATTTCGGGGCCCAGCCGCGATAGCCGCCTGACTTCAACTGGCACCATTCCGGGCCGCATTTTCCCAACCGGGCGATCACACCACGTTCGAGGGCTGCCGTGACAGGGGCTTCTGGATCCGGGCGCATGCGAATCTGCAGCATGTCCTTTTCCACAATTACGGTGCGCACGCCCGATAGAAGTGAATAGTGCACCCATCCCCCCTGTCCCTCGCGGTCTTCCACACGCCGCCAATGGCCGTGCTCGGCGGTGATTTGCAAAGGCATATCACGATGCTTGAACACCCAGTCAATCCTGTGTGTCAGGGAGGGGCCGCGCCGGACATTGCCCTCCGAAGCTTTCATCGAGACATAACGCGGTAGCGGCAAATTGGTAACCGGACCGATATCACGCGCAATACCGGTTGTTGCAATTCCCACAATCGCCAAGGCGCCGCTCAGGACGGAAAGAAAGGTTCTTGTCATACAACTGCCCGTTATTCGTATTTTGCCCATTTGAATGCGCGAGGTTCTTGTGCCGCGTCGTCTTCTCGGCCACCATGCCATGAAAACGGTGCGCACGCCAAGTCCGGGGAGGTCGAAGATGCCAAAGCCAAAGCTAAGTGTTGTCGTAACGCGACGGTTGCCAGAAGCTGTGGAGACAAGGCTTTCCGAGCTCTTTGACGTATCCTTGCGTGATGATGACAACCCCATGAGCCGTTCTGATCTGGCGACAGCAATGAAATCTGCTGATGTTCTTGTGCCCACAGTAACGGATGAGATCGATTCCGCCCTGATCGGTCAGGCAGGGGATCGATTGAAACTGATCGCGAATTACGGGGCTGGCGTGGATCATATTGATGTGGCCACGGCACGCCAGCGTGGCATTCTGGTGTCCAACACGCCCGGTGTTCTGACCGATGACACCGCCGATATGACCATGGCACTATTGCTGGCGGTCTTGCGCCGCATTCCCGAAGGGTTGAGCGCGATGCAGTCGGATGCATGGGAGGGTTGGGCACCCACGGCATTTCTGGGCGGTCGCATTGGTGGACGGCGGCTTGGTATTCTGGGTATGGGGCGTATTGGCCAGGCGGTGGCGCGCCGCGCATCGGCTTTTGGGATGCAGGTGCACTATCACAACCGCCGCCGTTTGCGTCCGGAAATTGAAGAAGAGCTTGAAGCGACTTATTGGGAAAGCCTCGATCAGATGGTCGCCCGCATGGACGTCATTTCAGTTAATTGTCCGGCGACACCCTCCACTTTTCATTTGATGAATGCGCGTCGTTTGAAGCTGTTGAAGCCCGAAGCGGTGATCGTGAACACTTCACGCGGCGAAGTCATCGACGAAAATGCTCTGACGCGGATGCTTCGGTCTGGCGAAATCGCGGGTGCGGGTCTGGACGTCTATGAACGTGGCACCCGGGTAAACCCGCGTTTGCGTGAATTGGAGAATGTTGTACTGCTACCGCACATGGGCTCGGCCACGCGCGAAGGTCGGATCGAAATGGGCGAAAAGGTTATCATAAATATCAAGACCTTCGACGATGGTCACAGGCCGCCCGATCAGGTCGTGCCATCCATGCTTTAACCCTACCTTTCAGATTGGAGAATCCATGCGACTTTTCTTGACAGGACTGGCCCTTTTGGCGGCATCCGCTGCGACTGCGCAGCAAGCGGCAGATGCGGTGCAACCGGAGGCGGCGACACAGGGCGCGTTTCAGGCGATCTCCGAAGAGGTGGCAAGCGCGTTGGAAGCGAAGTTCGCAGGCACGCCGGTAGAGGCGGAAAACTGGATGGTGGCGGCGGCAAACCCATGGGCGGTCAAGGCCGGTGCAGATGTGCTGGCCAAGGGTGGCTCGGCGGCGGATGCATTGGTTGCGGTACAGGCCATGCTGGGGCTGGTGGAACCGCAATCCTCCGGGCTCGGGGGCGGCGCATTTCTGGTTTATTACGATGCGGCAACCAGCACGCTGACCACACTGGACGGGCGCGAAACCGCGCCACTGGCCGCGACACCGCGGTTGTTTCAAGACGGAGACGGCGAGCCGCTGGCGTTTTTTGATGCCGTTGTTGGTGGTTTGTCCGTTGGCACGCCGGGCACGCCCGCACTGATGGAAGATGCACATATCAGGTGGGGCAAATTGCCATGGGCGGACCTCCTTGCGCCAGCGGTTGAGCGCGCTGAGGCCGGGTTTGAGGTCTCGCCGCGTCTTGCTGGTCTGATCGCGGGGGATGCCGAGCGTTTGGGGCGTTTTCCAACCACTGCTGAGTACTTCATGCCGGGTGGCACGCCATTGGTGGCTGGTGATTTGCTGAAAAACGCGCCTTATGCCGCGACCCTGAGCGCAATGGCCGAAGGTGGCTCGCGTGCTTTTTACACTGGCGAGATTGCCGCCGATATCGTGGCAACCGTGCAGGGTGCTGAAGGCAATCCCGGCGTTTTGTCTCCGCTGGATCTGAGCATCTATTCGGTCAAGGAACGTGCGCCCGTGTGCGTATCTTACCGTGCCCATGATGTGTGCGGCATGGGGCCGCCATCTTCCGGTGCGCTGACCGTTGGGCAAATTCTGGGCTTGTTGGAGGGTTATGATCTCAGCGCAGGCCCGTCGGATATCGAGGTGCGCCGTCTCATCGGGGACGCATCCCGCCTGGCTTTCGCGGATCGGGGGCGTTATATGGCCGACAGCGATTTTGTGCCCGTTCCAAGCAAAGGTTTGCTTGATACGGCTTATCTGGAGGAGCGCTCCAAACTTCTGGCCGGTGACGATGCACTGCCCGAGGTCGCGCCCGGTACACCGACATTCGATCACGCGCTGAACTTCGCGGATGACCAGTCCATCGAACTGCCCTCCACATCGCATTTCGTTATCGTGGACGGCGATGGCAACGTCGCCTCCATGACCACCACGATTGAAAACGGTTTTGGCAGTCGTCTCATGGTGCGGGGCTTTTTGCTCAACAATGAACTCACCGACTTCTCTTTCCGCAGTCATGTGGATGGGGTGCCCATTGCCAATCGGGTGGAGCCGGGGAAGCGACCCCGTTCGTCAATGGCCCCTACGATTGTCATGAAAGACGGCGCGCCGGTTCTGGCCATTGGCAGCCCGGGCGGCAGTCGCATTATCGGCTATGTAGCGCAAAGCGTCATTGCACATCTGGACTGGGGCATGGATGTACAGCAGGCCCTGTCCGTACCACACGCGGTGAACCGCTTCGGCAAATACGACGTGGAAGAAGGCACCTCGGCCGAAAGTCTCACGGAGGGTTTAACAGCGCTTGGCTTTGAGGTTGGTGCCCGCGCCTTGACGTCAGGTTTGCACGCGATATCCATTGGTGGAACGCTGAAGGGTGGAGCGGACCCGCGCCGAGAAGGCATTGCGCTGGGCCAATAGCCGGCCCGAAGGAGATACAGGACAATGCAGCACGCGAGTATGCCGCGCAATGAAACGGGTATCGAGACCGCCCTTGGCGTTTTGAAACAGCAGTTTGGAGAGCGGTTTCAAACCGGTCAGTCGATCCGCGAGCAACACGGCCACACCACGACCTGGATAGAGAACCAACCCCCGGACGCGGTGGTATTTGCCACCAGCACGCATGAGGTGTCCGATATTCTCAAGGTGTGTGCTGCGCATCGGGTGCCGGTTATCGCCTATGGTACCGGTACGTCACTGGAAGGACATGTGAACGCACCCGCAGGCGGCATTTGCATCGACGTCAGCCAAATGGACAAGGTGCTGGAGGTCAACGCGGGCGATCTGGATTGTCGTGTGCAGCCCGGTGTGACCCGCATGGCTCTCAATACGCATTTGCGGGATCAGGGTTTGTTTTTCCCCATTGATCCGGGGGCCGATGCGTCGCTGGGCGGTATGGCCGCAACTCGCGCCTCTGGTACGAATGCAGTGCGCTATGGCACGATGAAGGACAATGTTCTGGCGGTCGAGGCTGTGATGTCAGATGGACGCGTGATCCGCACAGGCACGCGCGCGCGCAAATCATCAGCCGGGTATGATTTGACCCGCTTGTTGGTCGGTTCAGAAGGCACGCTGGGGATCATCACCGAAATCACGCTGAAACTGCAGGGTATTCCCGAAGCGATCAGTTCTGCCAGTTGCTCCTTTCCTTCGGTGGATGCTGCTTGTCAGACGGTGATGGCGGTGATCCAATACGGCCTGCCGGTTGCGCGGATTGAACTGTTGGACGCAACCACGGTTGCTGCGGTCAATGCCTATTCAAAGCTGGATTTGGCCGAAACGCCTTTGTTGCTTCTGGAATTCCATGGCACAGAAGCAGGTGTTGCGGAACAGGCCGAGATATTTGGTGCCTTGGCCGAGGATCATGGCGGGCAGGGGTATGCGGCCACCACGACAACTGAGGAACGCAACAAGCTTTGGCAAGCGCGCCATGATGCCTATTGGGCGATGCTGCAATACCGGCCCGGCGCAAAGGCGATTGCTACGGATGTATGCGTCCCGATCTCGAAATTGGCAGAATGTGTTGGCGCATCACAGAAAAAGGCTGAAGCATTGGGATTGGTAGCCCCAATTGTGGGGCATGCAGGAGATGGTAATTTTCATGTCTCGCTGCTTGTCGACATGGAGAATGCCGATGAGTTGGACAAGGCGGCTGGCTTTGTAAGCTGGCTCAACGGCGTTGCCATTGCCATGGAAGGAACCTGCACAGGGGAGCATGGCATCGGACAGGGAAAGCGCAAATACCTTGAACAGGAATTAGGCCAAGCCACCCAAGTCATGTCCGCAATCAAGGCAGCGCTTGATCCGGATGACATCCTCAATCCGGGTAAGATACTCTGAATCCTGCCGGGGAGGTAGGCCAATGCCTACCCAATGGTATGCCAAAGCGCCGCTGTGCCGCTGGGTTGGGTAGGCTTGAGGCTACCTTCGATCGGGATGTCGCTTTCCCATCATGACCGGTCGGGCGTGTTTTGCGAGATTTGTGCTCAAACGGTAAAGCTTGGCCGTCAACACGCGTCAGGGAGTCCCGCGTCATGAAAACCCAAGTCAAAGCCCTCGTTGTTGGTGGCGGTGCGGTCGGCACCTCTATTGCCTATCATCTTGCCCGCGCGGGGTGGAATGATGTGATGCTGCTGGAACGGGATGAATTGACTTCGGGGTCGACATGGCACGCGGCTGGGTTGTTGCCCTATTTCAACATGTCTTATGCCACCACGCACATCCACGATTACTCCATCCGGTTCTACAAAACGCTTGAGGAAGAAACCGGACTGAACGCGGGCTTTGCCGTAGTCGGAAACCTGCGCATGGCACAAACGCAGGAGCGTATGGATGAATACATGCTCTATGCGTCAACGGCAGAGACCTGCGGTGTACCGTACCAGTGGATGAGCCCGGATGAGATCAAAGCCAAATGGCCGCTGATCCGGACCGAAGACCTCAAGGGTGCGCTCTATCACCATACGGACGGCTATATTAACCCAGCTGATGTGACCATGGCGATGGCTAAAGGCGCGCGGCAACGCGGCGTGATGATCGAGCGCAAATGGCAGGCGGACGCATTTCACTGGAACGGCACCCACTGGGAAGTCACTGCAACCAAGATGGCGGAAAAAGGCGGCAATCTGGTGCCAACAGACGAACAGATCGTCATCACCGCTGAACATGTCGTCACGGCCTCTGGCAACCATGCACAGCGCACCGCCCAGATGTTGGGCATCAAGATGCCTGCCATCCCGGTAGAACACCAATTCATTGTCATGGATCAGGACCCTGAATTGGTCAAATTTCGCGCCGAGGGCCATGTCGAACACCCTGTGATCCGAGATGCTGATGCACAATCCTATGTGCGCGAAGAGCGTGGTGGCTGGATCCTGGGTGTTTATGAAAAACATGCGCCCGCCCGGTTTGAATACGGCGTACCTGACAGCTTTCGCGCGGATCTGTTCCAGCTCGATCTGGACCGGATCGAGGATCAGTATATGGCGATGAACCACCGCATTCCGTCCTGCGAAGACTGCGGCCTCAAGGACGATTTCAACGGGCCGATCTGTTACACGCCCGATGGTAACCCGCTGGTAGGGCCTGCGCCGGGCTTGCGCAATATGTGGTTGGCCGAAGGGTTCTCATTCGGGATCACGGCGGCAGGCGGAACGGGCTATTACCTTGCGCAATTGATGGTCGAGGGGGAGGCGGAAATCGACATGGCCAGCCTTGATCCCAAACGCTACGGCGATTGGATGACCACGGAATTTGCCGCGCGCAAAAATGAAGAGGCCTATGAGCATGTCTATATTTTGCATCACCCGGACGAGGAACGTCCCGCTTGCCGTCCGCTGCGCACGTCACCCGCCTATGACCGGCAAGCGACGCGCGGTGCTCAATTTGGCTGGGTGAACGGATGGGAACGTCCGAATTACTATGCGCCCGAAGGTTTCAATGATCATGACGCGCGCTCCTTCCGGCGCGGTGGCTGGTGGCAATATGCGGTTGAGGAGGCCAAAGCCATCCGTGAAGGCGTTGGTTTGATTGACGCTACAGCCTTTACCAAACATCTGGTGCGCGGGCCGGGGGCGACCCAGTTTCTGGATTGGTTCACCTGCAACAAATTGCCCTCCGTGGGCCGGATCAACCTGACCTACGCGCTCACCGGAAACGGTACGACGCGCACGGAATACACCATCGTGCGATTGGCGCAGGACGAATATTACCTTGTCTCTGCGGGGGCTTGGACGGCCTATGATGCGGATTACCTGCGTAAGGCGATCGAAGATAAGGCCGCTGAATTTGGCTATATCGAATGTCATGACGTGACCACTCAATGGGGCGTTTTTGCGATCGCGGGGCCAAAATCCCGCGATGTCTTGAACGAAATCGTAAAGGATGCAGATCCCGCCACAGCTCTTTCCAATAAGCGGTTTCCCTGGCTGACCATGCGCAACGTTGAGCTGGGCATGTGCCCGGTGCGCGCAATCCGCGTGGCCTATACGGGTGAGTTGGGTTGGGAATTGCACCATCCTATCGAGATGCAAAACTACCTTTTCGACCAGTTGGAAAAAGCGGGCGAAAAACATGGCATGAAATTGGTGGGCGCGCGTGCGCAAAACTGGCTACGCCAGGAAAAATCCTATCGTGCGTTTGGCAATGAATTGGGTCGGGATGCGACGCCGCTGGAGGCCGATTTGCCGCGATTTGTGGACCTGAACAAAGAGTTTCACGGTAAAAGCGCTTTGCAAGAAACTGGCGTGCGGTCAAAATGTGTGACCGTTCTGATTGACGGGCCGTCGGACGCGGACCCTTGGGGTCGTGAGGTGCTTTATCATGGGGATACCCGTGTCGGGCGCCTGACATCGGGTGGCTATTCGGTGGCTTTTGGCAAGAGCATCGGCATGGGCTATGTGACGCCGGATCTGGCAGTCAAAGGGACAAAACTCAAAGTCAAAATGCTGGATCAGCTTTGGGATGCAGAGATCGTAGAAGACAGCCCCTATGATCCAAAAAACGAACGCATCCGCGTGGATGGCTAAGGTTTCGTTGCGGTAAATGCGAGGTTGTTGGAAGGCATTTCTGTGATCTGCACAGATGCCGCGCCTGCTTGCCGCAGCAAAGCCATCACGTCCGCGTCGTTCTTATATCCAATGCGTGGATCGGCCTCGCGAAGGTCCGCATCAAAGCTTGCGTCCCCGGCGCTGGTGAGAATGCCGTCTCTCTTGAAGGGCCCGTAGAGAATAAACTTACCACCACTGGCGAGCGACAGCATGGCTTCTTTGAAAACGGATTCAGCTGCAGGATCCGAGATCAGATGCAACAGATTGACCAACACGATCAGATCTTTGTCGGCGTGCTCCCGGTGCCATCCGACCTGAGTAGCATCCAGCATCGCGGCGGGTTTCAGGTTGGCCAAACCGGCGTGCGCCGCATAAGCGTCAATACTGGCCAGACGCGCCCCGTCTATGTCAGTGGGTTGCCAGATGAGATCTGGCAGGGCCGTTGCAAATGACATCACATGCTGGCCGGTGCCGCTGGCAATTTCCAGTGCTTGTCCAACCTGCGGCGCGTTTTTCAAGAGAAAATTGCACAAGGCGTCGGTGTTACGGGCGGCAGAGGGGGCATGCAGCTTTGCGCCCCCAAGGTTGGATGCGACGCTGGCGCTGGGCGGTAATTTAGCCGTCATCTCAGGCGGTCCGGCATCAGAGCCGCGATGGTTTGTGCCCCAAGTTCGGGCGTGCGACCCTCGACCAAATTGGTCAACAGGCGCGCAGCGGCGGGTGCTGTTTGAAAACCATATCCGCCCTGACCTGCGCACCACACAAACTCGGGGTGTTCAGGATCGCGGCCCAAAACAAGCGTCCTGTCTGGCGCAAAACTGCGCAAACCTGCCCAGCTCGACAGCAATCGTGTGACTGGTTCCGTCACCATTTCCTCATAGAGCGCGAGACCTTGAGCAAGCGTCAGGTCTTCGGCCCAAGCGTCATGGGGTTCTACAGGGTCCTCATCAGCGGGGGAGACCAGCATACAACCGGCATCTGGTTTGGCATACCATGTCTCATTGACCCCAAAAAACATGGGCCACTTGCTGATATCATGACCGCCCGGCGCCGGGATGCGTGCCATAGAGCGGCGGTGGGGCGTGATGCCCAACGGCGCGACCCCGGCAATTTGGGCGACCTGATCGGCCCAAGCCCCGGCGGCGTTGACCAAAATTGGGGCCTCGAAAGCCTTGGTGCTTGCTGTGACCTGCCAAGTGCCCGCGTCACGCTGGATTTTGTCAACCCGGCTTCCGGTTTCTATTGTGCCGCCGTTCTGGCGCAGGGTACGGGCGAAATCCTGTAACAACAGGTCGGTATCAATGTCTTGCGCATCCTCGTGATAGGCAGCAAAGGCGAGTTTTTCTGCATCCAGCACCGGCACAAACGCGAGGGCCTCTGCTATGGAAATAGGCGTGGTGCCCAACACCGCGATGTCTTTCTCATAGGACTCGCGTTCATGGGCTTGCGCGAGGATCATCAAACCGCGCGGGCTGAGATATTGGCCATCGCTCAAGTAGTCGACGCTGGCACGGTTCAAAGCCTGAACACTGGGCGCACCATAATTCTGTTCGATCAGCGCAGCGGAGCGACCAGAGGCATGATACCCGATGGATGTTTCGGCCTCGATCACCGTGACATTGGCGGTTTCAGAAAGTCGCGCAGCCGCAGATAAGCCCGCGATCCCCGCACCAATGACGAGGATATCTGGCATTATTGCTCTTCGATCCGGTCGGTTGCGGGCGGTGGCGTTGGGCTGAGATCGGCAAGACGGGCATAGAGTTCCGGGTTGAGCGCGAAATCCATCGCGGCAAGCGAGGGCTTCAGTTGCTCCGCGTTTCGCGCCGAAATGATGGGCGTTGGCCCCATGGGATGAGCAGCAGCCCAAGCCACGGCAAGCGTTGCTGCATTCACGCCAACGTCTTCGGCGACCTCGCTCAATCCAGCTGCGGCAGTATGCATCCAGTCCAATCCATAACGCGCGGCGTAACGCTCATCTTCACTCAGACGCCCGGCGGATCCTGTGTTGT
This sequence comes from Paracoccaceae bacterium, assembly GCA_033344815.1. Taxonomy (NCBI): domain Bacteria; kingdom Pseudomonadati; phylum Pseudomonadota; class Alphaproteobacteria; order Rhodobacterales; family Paracoccaceae; species Paracoccaceae bacterium. The sequence continues at coordinate 4,115,385 of JAWPMR010000001.1, forward strand.
ATTTTCCCGTCAGCAACCCGCCCCCAAGTGGAGAATAAGGCGCACAAGCAACGCCTTGATCCGCGCACATGGGTAGAATTTCCACCTCGGCCTGACGTTTTACCAAATTATACATGGGTTGAAGGATATCCACCTTCAGGTCAAATTTGGATGCAATTCCAATGGCTTTGACTACCTGCCAGGCCGCGAAATTCGACACACCAACATACCGGATCAACCCTTGGTGTTTGAGTTCCGCAAGGGCCTCCATGCTTTCGTGCAAATCGGTGTTCGGATCGAAACGGTGCATATAAAGCACGTCAATCACATCGAGATTCAGACGTTTGCGCGAAATCGCGAAAGAGTCCTGAATGTTCTTTTTCGAACCGCCCCCCGTGTAGGCCGCTTTGGTGGCGATAATCAGACGGTCGCGCTGATCCCCAAGCAAGGATCCCAAAATCTCTTCTGAAGCGCCGTCATTATAGACAAAGGCAGTGTCAAAATGCGTGATGCCCCCGGCGATGGAGGCTTCAAACATCTGGCGCGACGCAGCCTCATCCGCGCGGCCACCAAATTGCATGGTGCCAAAAGCAAGGCGGCTCGCGGGGGTGCCATCGGGGCTGGTCAGATGTGTATTCATGGCCACAGAAGTGGCATGACACGCGGCGCCATGCAATATTCAATGCATCCGAGAGCAGACACAAAAAGGGTAATCATGATTGTTGCAAGAAAAACGGAACTCACAGGAACACCGCGTGATGCGTCCGGCCCGGGCTGGACCAGTCTGCGGTTGCTGGTGAAGTCGGATGGGATGGGATTTTCCATGACCGAAACACGGGTGTTGCCCGGTGCTGCGATGACGCTGGAGTACAAAAACCATGTTGAGGCCTGCTATTGCATTGGCGGAGCGGGCATCATCACCGAGTTGGACAATGGGCAGGTGCATCACATTACGCCCGGTGTCCTATATGCGCCGAATTTGCATGACCGACATGAGGTACGCAACGACGGGACGGAACCCTTTCATCTGATCTGTGTGTTTTCGCCAGCCTTGCAGGGGGATGAAACGCATGGTCCAGATGGCAGTTACGCGTCCTCCTGAACGGGATCAAGGCGCAGGGCGTGAACAAATTCGGTGACTTTTTCGACGCTCATTTCACATGGAAACAGGCGTGATCCCTTGTCCAACCGGTAGAAATTCAGGCTGATGTAATCAGAACCTCCCAGCTCTTCGGCGACAAGTTTCAGTGATTTTCCGGAGTTGAAGATCGTCTTTGTCACGATGTAACGGCGCTGGTGTGCTTTTCCCGTGAAAGTTCCGAGAGGCAGTGACAAAAGGGCAGTTTCAAACGCTGCCGTTGAGGGAAGGGTCACGATTTTTGGCCAATTTTTGGCTCTGTTCCGGCCCGTATCCGCGCGATATTGCCACGGTGTCGCCAGAACACGATCAGCGTGAGGATCACAGCGAGCACCAGACCGTTGCCCGCCCCCAGCAAGATCATAAGAGGGGGGGATGCGGCTGATGCCACTAGTGCGCCCATGGATGATATGCGTGATGTCAAAGCGCCGATCAACCAGGCGATACAGCACCCGATGCCAACGGGCAGGCTGAGCGCCAGCATGATCCCGAGGAACGTGGCCACGCCTTTGCCGCCCGCAAATCGGAGCCATACCGGGTAACAGTGACCGATCATTGCCATCAGCCCTGCAATCTGGGCCGTGTCTTCGCCGCCGAATGCGCGCGCGAGCAAAACCGCAACCGCACCTTTGCCGCCGTCCAGAATGAGCGTCAACGCTGCGGCTGTTTTATTGCCCGTGCGCAGGACGTTGGTCGCCCCAATGTTGCCAGACCCGATATTGCGAAGGTTTCCCAACCCCATAACGCGTGCGAGTACCATGCCAAAGGGGATTGACCCGAGCAGATATCCGATCACGGCCCAGAGTGCCAAGAGAGTCGCAGAATGTTCAATGATGGGCATCAGGTCCTCTCAAAGACGCAGTTTCCCGCGACAAATGTTGAAAGAACGCGGCCTTGCATGCGCGCCCCATCAAAGGGGGTGTTTCGCGATTTTGACTGAAGCGTCGCGCGGTCCATCAGAAAGGGCGTATCAGGATCAAACAATACAAGGTCAGCAGGAGCACCAACGCTCAAACGACCGCTTGCAAGCCCAAGACGTTTTGCAGGATTGAACGACATTGCCCGCCAGAGTGCCGGAAGCTCGATCAGCCCGGCGTGATAGAGCCGCATGGCCGCGGGCAGCAGGGTTTCCAGCGCGACTGCCCCGGAGGCGGCTTCCTCAAAGGGTAGGCGTTTGCTTTCTTCATCTTGCGGCGTGTGCATGGAAGAAATCACGTCAATCAAGCCGGATTTTACGGCCTCCGCGACTGCAAGGCGATCCTGTTCATCGCGCAGAGGTGGTTTCAATTTGAAAAACGTTCGATAATCCGCAACGTCCAGCGCATTTAGCGTCAGGTGGTGGATTGAAGTGCCAGCCGTGACGTCTAACCCGTTTGCCTTGGCACGTTCGAGGGCAGGCAGGGCGCGCGCGCAGGTAATTTGATCGGCATGATAACGCGCGCCTGTCATCTCAATCAGCGCCAGATCGCGGTCCAGCGCCATCCGCTCCGCCATCGGTGATACTGCCGGAAGCCCACGCAACGATGCAAATTTGCCCGACGTGACAGCAGCCCCTTTGCTCAATATGGGATCTTGTGGATGAGCGATAACCAGAGCGCCCAGGCTGCGGGCATAACTGAGCGCACGCGAGAACACTTTGGTGTCGGTCACCACACGGTCGCAATCGGTAAAGGCCACCGCGCCCGCGTCCATTAAAAACCCGATCTCGGTCATCTCGCGCCCTGCACGTCCTTTTGTCAAAGCGGCCATGGGCATCACATTGACGGGGGAGGCCTCATTCGCCCGTCGCGTGACAAATTCCAGGGTTTCCGGGCTGTCGATGGCAGGTTCCGTGTCTGGTCGGGTGATCATCGTGGTGACACCCCCAGCGGCTGCGGCAAGTCCGGCCGATCGATAGCTTTCCTTGTGACGTTCTCCGGGCTCACAGACCTTGACGCCCAGATCAACGATGCCGGGGGCGAGATACTTCAGATGGCAGTCAATCACGCGACCGGAAGTCAGGCGGGGGGCATCTTTAGGCAGGTGTTTGGTGATGCGCCCGTCTTCGACGACCAATCCGCCCACAATGATATCGTCTGTCTCAGGATCAACAATGCGGGCATTCAGAAACGTCAGTTTTGTCATTAATACAGGCTCCGCCGATTAAGGGCTCCCTGAGCGTGCGCGAGATGGGGAACGACGGAGATCATGCGCCGACCCAGAACATTAACCCGACCACGAAGAAAGCCACCAAGAGGGCGATCATGGCAATCCGGCCTGACATCTTGGGATCCTTGGGCTCGTTCATAGATTTGTTTCCTCATGTGTCATCACAGCAACCACCACAAACCAATCCCGACCAGCACCGCAAAAATCAAAACGGTGATCGCGCTACCAGATGGGGTCTTTTTCGGTGCCTGATTTTGTTGCGCCAAACCGCCACTGTAGAGTTTTGCGCTATCGGTCTTGAGGCTCCCGGAAGGAGTCGAAGGTTGGTATTCAGTATAGGTGCCAATGAGCGTCAGCGCTTGTCCGAGTGCCAAACGCGTTGCGGCACCGGCAAAACTGTCTGAAAACAGCAGCAGAACGTAGCCCTCCAAAGCGTCCAACTTGTTGCGATCCTGTGCAATCTGGTCGGTCTGAACTGCATAGCCTTCGCTCAGGTACGCGCTCAATCCCATTCCTGTCAGATCCGCGACCGGGAAAATCTCGGCGCTGGCCGTATTGAGATGCGGATCACCGAGAAGTTGGCGCGCCACATCCGCCTTTGGTGCTACCTTCAGCGCTTCCACAACCTCTGTCGCGGCTTTATTGATGGCGAAAACACGGATCGTGTCGCGTTCATGGGCTTTTATTTCGATCGGCTTGTTCATGCTGGTTCCGCGCGGATCAGGCGCAGGTTGCGCGCGAGCAGATCCATAGTTGCCATGCGCACAGCGACACCCATTTCCACCTGATCCTGAATGACGCTTCTATTGATGTCATCCGCCAGTGTGCCGTCGATTTCAACGCCCCTGTTCATTGGACCGGGATGCATCACGATGGCATCAGGTTTGGCATGAGATAACTTCTCCGCATCCAACCCGTATCTGTGATAATATTCACGCTCGCTTGGGATAAACCCGCCATCCATGCGTTCTTTTTGCAAGCGCAACATCATGACGACATCAACGTCCTTCAGTCCTTCACGCATGTTATCAAATACTTCGACGCCAAATTCCGCGATGCCTGATGGCATCAGGGTAGGGGGGCCGATCAGTCGGAGGCGGTTCTCCATTTTGCCCAGAAGCATGATGTTGGAACGCGCGACGCGGGAATGGGCGATGTCACCACAAATGGCAATCGACAGGCGATGCAACCGACCCTTGGCGCGTCGTATCGTCAGCGCATCCAGCAGCGCCTGTGTCGGATGTTCGTGCCGGCCATCACCTGCATTCAGAACCGCGCAATTGACCTTTTGCGCCAACAGATCGACAGCGCCGGAGTGCGGATGCCGCACGACCAGCAAATCGGGATGCATGGCGTTCAGCGTCAGGGCGGTATCAATCAGCGTTTCACCTTTTTTGACGGAGCTGGCCTGCATGGCCATGTTCATCACATCCGCGCCAAGACGTTTGCCAGCGATTTCGAAACTCGCCTGCGTGCGGGTTGAGTTCTCAAAGAACATGTTGATCTGTGTGAGGCCGGCAAGGGCGTCTGAATGCTTGTCAGGTTGCCGGTTAAGACCCGCATAGGTGTCGGCCAAATCAAGTAGTGTTGTGATTTCTTCGGGGCGCAGGGCCTCGATACCAAGCAAGTGTCGGTGCGGAAACGTCATGAGAGGGAACCTATCTTGATTTGACACCTTATAAGGACCGTGACCGGGACGGGCAAGCGTGGGTTGAGTCTATAAGTCGCTGTTCATTTCATCCCACGGTCCGCATAAGCTGACCCTATGGAATCAGCAGAATTTCACAACGCTTTGGCGCTCTTGGAATGGCAGATCGAGCTTGGTGCGACCGAGGCGATTTGTGACGCACCGATCAATTGCTATGACTTGCCTGACACGTTGGCCAGGCCCAAGGCTGACTCAGCCTTCCCTGCTGCGGCGCCATCAGCAAGCGTGGCTTCCGAGGTCGACGCGGTTGCGCAGGCCAAACAATCTGCCGGCACAGCGCAGAGCCTTGAGGCGCTCAAAGATGCTTTGACCGCATTTGAGCTGTGTGATCTGAAACGCGGCGCGCGCTCGCTGGTGTTCTCGGATGGTGTGCCAGGAGCACCCGTCATGATCATCGGTGAAGCTCCGGGGCGCGATGAAGACCGCGAAGGCCGCCCCTTTGTCGGGCGTGCCGGACAATTGTTGGACCGGATGCTGGCGGCGATTGATATGGGGCGCGATCATGGCGATGCGCCGGTCTATATCACGAATGTTTTGCCCTGGCGGCCGCCGCAGAACCGGGATCCTCATCCCGATGAGATTGCAATGATGCGTCCGTTCCTGGAACGCCATATTGCGCTTGCGAAACCAAAAGTCCTTGTAATCATGGGCAACATTAGTGCACAGGCCTGTCTTGGCAAACGCGGCATAACGCGGTTGCGCGGGAATTGGGCGGAGTGTTTTGGCCTGCCTGCGCTACCGATGTTCCATCCGGCATATCTGTTGCGTCAGCAAGCCGCCAAACGCGAGGCATGGGCCGATTTATTGAGCCTGAAAGCGCGTCTCTCTGATGGTTGATCCGATCATACTTGCCGCCTTCATACCTGCGGCTTTGGCGCTGAACCTCACACCCGGCGCTGATATGATGTTTTGTCTGGGCCAAGGGGTGCGCTCGGGACCACGGGCTGCCTGGCGCGCCAGTGCAGGTATCGCGACCGGTGGCATCATTCACGTCCTGCTGGCCGGTGCCGGGCTTGGCGCCTTGATCGCCTCGATCCCGATCGCCTTTGATGTGATCCGCTGGATTGGCGTTGGGTATCTGTTGTGGTTGGCATTTTGTGCGCTGCGCCGCACGTCAGAGGTGGATCAGGGCCTGCCCACCGCGCGCGACCGGGCTTTTCGGCAGGGGTTACTGGTCAATCTGAGCAATCCAAAAGTGATCCTGTTTGTTCTTGCTTTCGTGCCGCAATTTGTTCGACCGGATGCTGGACCCGTTCTTGTGCAATTCGCAATCCTTGGGGCCGTAATGGCCATCGGCGGATTCGTGATTAACGGATTGGTGGGCGTTTTTGCAGGGTCTCTCGGCCAGCAACTTGCCCGGGGCAACCGTGTGCTGGATTGGATCACAGCGGGCATTTTCACCGCCCTTGCCGGTCGTCTTGCCCTGTTGGAGAGGACTTGAAATGAGCCGAATTGACGAAACCAAGGACTTCATGGCCGTGCGCATTGCCGTCCTAACCGTATCTGATACGCGCGCAATGTCAGAGGATCGTTCGGGCGACGTGCTGGTCAAACGGCTTCTGGATGCGGGCCATGAATTGGCGGATCGACGTATACTGCCCGATGAGCGCACAGACATCGCCGCGCAATTGAGCGCCTGGTGCAAGGACAGCGGCGTGGATGTGGTGATTTCCACGGGCGGAACCGGGCTGACCGGGCGCGACGTGACCGTTGAGGCGCACCGCGACGTCTATGAAAAGGAAATAGACGCATTCGGCACGGTGTTCACCATCGTATCCATGCAGAAAATCGGTACCAGTGCCGTCCAGAGCCGCGCAACGGGCGGTGTGGCCAACGGGACATACCTTTTTGCGCTGCCGGGCAGTCCGGGGGCCTGCAAAGATGCGTGGGACGAAATTCTCGCCAAACAGCTGGATTTCCGTCATCGCCCCTGCAATTTTGTGGAGATTCTGCCCCGCCTGGACGAACATCAGCGACGGAAATGACGTTTTGGTGCGTATCACCTTTTCAGGTTGGTATGCACTGTGATCGAACTAGGTTATACTCGAACGTGTTAAGTTATTAGGATAGCGGCGAAATGCGGTTTTTGCGCCAAAGCATGATTGGTCTGTTTCTGGCGGCGGTGACGCTGGGCCTTCTGGCCTATGCGGGTCAATTAGTTGGCGTGGCCATTCAGGATCGGCTGGCGGACAAACCCAGAGCACCAGAACCAAATGAGCGCGTCTTTGCGGTAAATTTGATCCGTGCAGAAGCGCAGACGATCAGTCCGCTTCTGGAAACTTTTGGCGAAATCAAATCGCGGCGCACCCTTGAACTGCGCGCGGCCATCGAGGGCCGGGTGATCGCTTTGTCGGACAGGTTTGAGGATGGTGGACGTGTGCGTCGTGGGGACGTTTTGGCGCGGATCGACCCATCGAATATGCAATCCGCACTGGACCGGGCGAAAGCTGATCTGGCGGATGCGCAAGCTGAAGTCAGTGATGCGGCGCGCTCCCTTGAGCTTGCGCGCGATGAAGAAGCAGCGGCTGAGGACCAAGTCGCTTTGCGCCAAAAAGCATATCGCCGTCAGCTTGATCTGGCAGCGCGTGGGGTTGGGACATCTGCCTTGGTGGAGACTGCCGAGTTGGCTGAAGCTGCAGCCCGCGCGACCGTTTTGGCGCGCAGACAGGTCGTTACGCAGGGCGAAGCACGGATCGATCAGGCCGCCACGCGGCTGGATCGCGCGCGCATCGCATTGGATGAGGCACAGAGGGACCTTGATGATACGACCGTGCGCGCGCCATTTGATGGAACCCTCAGTGAAACCGCCGTGGTTGAGGGGCGTTTGGTATCGACCAACGAGCGTCTGGCAGATTTGATCGACCCCGAGGATCTCGAAGTCGCGTTCCGCGTTTCGACGGCACAATACGCGCGCCTTCTTGATGCAGAAGGCAATCTGGTGGCTGCCCCCGTCTCCGCCACACTTGATGGAACAGGGGCTGACTTGCGCGCCACGGGCGTGTTGAGCCGTGTCAGCGCAGCCACCACGGAAAACCAGACTGGCCGTTTGGTTTTTGCACGTCTGTCGCGCGCGCCCGGATTTCGCCCCGGTGATTTTGTGTCCCTCGCTGTGACGGAGCCGCCGCTGGAAAATATCGTACGCCTGCCTGCCGCCGCCCTGAATGCACAAGGCGAAGTTCTTGTGCTGGGTGAAGACGACCGTCTCGTGACGATGAATGTTACGCTTGTTAGGCGTCAAAGCAACGACGTATTGGTGCGCGGCGAAGGGCTGGTCGGGCGCGACGTCATTAGTGCCCAGACACCGCTTCTGGGCCCGGGTATTTCAGTGCGTCCAATGCGCCGCGAGAGCGAACAGCGCGCGATTGTTCCGGATTTGCTGGAATTGAGCGCTGAAAGGCGCGCCCGATTGGTTGCTTTCGTGCAAAGCAGCAACGCCATGCCGGGAGAAGCCAAAGCACGGGTATTGGCGCAATTGGCGGAACCGTCGGTTTCTGCATCCGTCGTGGCGCGCATCGAAAGCCGCATGGGGGGATAGGTCGCTATGGCGCGTCGGTTCTCTGGCAATACGCGCGGTGTGCTGTCCTATTTTGCGCGCCATCGCACGCTTGCCAATCTCATTCTGGTCATGATGGTTGTTGCGGGTCTCGCCGCACTGCCCAACATGCGCACGCAATTCTTTCCCGATACAGTACTGGACCGGGTTACGGTCAATACAACCTGGAAAAACGCTGCTGCTGACGACGTGGACAAGGGTATTGTGCAGGTTCTGGAACCGGCTTTGCGCGTCGTGGATGGCGTGGAGAGCACGTCGTCTACGGCGCGGCAGGGGCGCAGTACGATTACGCTGCATTTTGAACCAAATTGGGACATGACCCGCGCGGCGGGTGAGGTTCAGGATGCGGTCGATGCCGTGACGGATTTGCCAGAAGGGGCAGAGGAATCGGTAGTGCGCCGCGCGGCCTGGCGGGACCGGGTCACGGATGTCGTAATCAGCGGCCCGGTGGGGCCGCAGCAATTAGCGCTTTTTGCTGATGAATTCGTCAACCGGTTGTTTGAGGCAGGCATAACGCGGGCTTCCATCCGCGGTGTTGCTGCACCACAATTGACGGTTGAGGTGCCGACGCTTCAACTCATTTCATATGATGTGACAATGGCCCAGATCGCTGCTGCGATTGCGGCAGAAGCAGACACCTCACCGGCTGGCAGCGTGAGTGGTGCAAATGCGCAGGTGCGCACAGGCACTGAAAAGAGAAGCCCGGAACAGATCGCGGGGATCGTGTTGCGTTCCAATCCGGATGGCTCAAAGCTGACGATAGGCGATGTGGCAAACATCACCGAGGAAAGCGGCGACCGTAACCGGGCGTATTTTGTCGGGGAGAACCCGGCAATCTCTGTGCGGGTAGATCGCTCAGCCAAAGGCGACGCCATTAAAATTCAGGCGAGCGTTGAGGAAATCGCAGCTGATCTGCAGGCAACCCTGCCCGCAGGCACTACGCTTGACCTGATCCGCACCCGATCTGCCGCCATCTCAGGGCGTCTCGACATTTTGATGGACAATGGCTTGGTTGGGCTGGGCCTTGTGTTGGGCCTTTTGTTTTTGTTCTTGAACGCCCGCACGGCCTTCTGGGTGGCTGCGGGTATTCCGGCGGCGATGATGGCGGCCATTGCCTTGATGTACGCTGGCGGGATTACCCTCAACATGATCTCGCTTTTTGGGTTGATCATCACTCTGGGCATCGTTGTAGATGATGCGATTGTGGTGGGTGAGCATGCCGATTACCGGGCGCGCCACCTTAAGGAAGACCCGTTCGTGGCGGCTGAATCGGCGGCGCGGCGCATGTCGATTCCTGTCTTTGCCGCAACGCTTACAACGGTGATCGCGTTCTTCGGACTATTGGCCGTAGGCGGTCGATTTGGCACCCTCATTCGCGATATTCCCCTGACGGTTATTGCCGTGTTGATTGCCTCGCTGGTCGAGTGTTTCCTGATTTTACCGCACCATATGGCGCACTCAATCGCGCGCGCCAAGAACACCGGGTTTTCGCGTAGCAAGCTTGCTGGCGCATTTGTCGCCCTTTTTGCTCTGGTGGGAGGCGTGACCGCTTTTGCACGCAGATTGTGGCTGGCACCCGAGGATGCCATGATCGCGGACCTGACCTATTCCAGTGATGTGATCACCGCCGTATTTGCTCTGGCCGCAGTTGCTGCCGTTTTCCTCTTGCTGCCCCGCGGGCGAAAGCTGTTTGTGATTGAATGGATGGGCATGCGCGGCATCGACTGGCCGTCAACGCTTGTGAATTATGGATTCAATTGGTTCAAGGACAGGCTCTTTCGTCCCTTCATGGCAGGAGTGATCGCCGCGCGATATGTCGTGCTGGCGGGCTTGGTTGCTCTGCTTGCAGGGCAGGCCGCTGTTTTCATAAAAGGCGATGTGCAATGGCGTTTTTTCAATGCGCCCGAACGCGGATCTGTCACAGGCAATTTTGCGATGAGCGAAGGTGCCACACGCGAAGACTCTCTGGCAATGATGCGAGAGCTGCAACGCGCGACACAGGAAATTGGTGCCGAGTATACTGAAAAATATGGGGTGAGCCCGATTTCATTTGTCCTGTCGGAAGTCGGCGGCAACGCCGGGCGCGGGCTCGACGGTGCTGAGCTCAAGGAAAAGGACCTGTTGGGCGGGATTTCGATCGAATTGATCGATGCGGATCTCAGACCCTATTCCAGTTTTGCTTTTACGGCGGATTTACGGGATCGGGTTGTTAATCACCCGTTGGTTGAAGCCGTCTCCTTTCGCGGTTGGCGCTCCGGCCAGGGAGGGGATTCGCTGGCAGTCGAGTTTTCCGGCGGGAATACCGAGACCCTGAAAGCGGCCAGCGTTGATTTGCAAAACGCGCTTCTGAAATATCCCGAAGTTCTCGCCATGCAGGACGATCTGGCTTTTGGCAAGGAAGAGTTGATCCTGGATCTGACGGCCAAAGGTCAGGCCCTGGGGTTCAAGATCGATGCCTTGGGGCGCGTGTTGAGCGACCGTCTGGGTGGGATCGAAGCTGCCAAATATCCCGATGGTACGCGAAGCGCGACGATAGAGGTCCAACTGCCCGAAGACGAACTAACCTCGGATTTTCTGGAACGCACATTGATGCGCACCCCGGACGGCATCTACGTGCCACTGGCGGATATTGTCAGCGTGCAAAGCCGCGACGGTTTCCTCTCACTCAAACGTCAAAATGGCATTCGCATCATTTCGGTCACTGGCGATATATCCGAAGATGACCCTGAACGGGCCGCAGAAATCCAGCGCGCCCTGTCTGATGAGATCTTGCCGCGCATTGCCAGTGAACGGCAGATATCATGGGAATTGTCGGGGCTAGCCGAGCAGGAGCAGGAATTCCTGAATGATGCTGTGACGGGATTGATCCTTTGCCTTCTGGGAATATTCCTGGTGCTGGCATGGGTCTTTGGCAGTTGGTCACGCCCGGCTTTGATTATGGCGATTATTCCCTTTGGCCTGATCGGAACGATTTACGGGCATTTTGTCTGGGACGTGCCGCTGAGCATGTTCACTGTCGTCGGCCTCTTGGGAATGACCGGGATCATCATCAATGATTCCATTGTGTTGATCACAACCATCGACGAATATGCTCAGGATCGCGGGTTGATCCCGTCCATCATAGACGGCGCGGCAGACAGGTTGAGACCGGTGATGCTCACAACAATGACGACGGTGCTGGGCATGACGCCTTTGCTCTATGAAAGCAGCCGTCAGGCGCAGTTTCTCAAACCCACTGTCATTACACTGGTCTATGGGCTGGGTTTCGGCGTCGTTCTGGTGTTGCTCATGGTGCCGGCGCTGGTTGCGGTCTCCCACGATATCTCGCGCCAGATCAGGGCGATGCGCCGCGGTCTCAAGGCGCCGGTGCTGGGCGTTCGTTTGGCATTTCTGACCCTCTGGGGCCTCGTTTTAAGCTGGGCAGGGGTGACACTCGGTGTTGCGATTGTCAGAGGAGCGCTGGCACCCGCCGTTGTTACCGCCATTCCTGCACTGCAGACTTGGCCAGTGATGTCGGCGGCACTGGCGTTGTTTATCGCAGGATCAGCGATGCTTGTCGTTTTGGCCTATTGCCTCGCAGCACTGACCCTGTTCATCGGGAACCGCCGTCTTGCCGTTTAACCGGCGCGACATCCCCGTATATCGATTGCGTGGCTGCTGCCCAAGACGGTCAGTCTTACGGAGGAACGATCCAAGGCGATGGTGCCGCCATCGACATGGATCATTTCCGATACAGCGACGACGTCATTGCCGGTGCGTCGGGTGATGGCTTCGCTGACCCATACATCCCGCAGGCCCGGCTCAATCACCATGACTTCCTGTCCACCAGCGGAGGGCGCCGTTACACGCGCCTCGATGCGCAGGCCATCTTTGGTCGGTTCAATTCTGCAGGTTGCGCTCGTGACGCCCGCCTCGCGCGCGGAGTAGGGACGCGCTGCCAGCGCAGCGGCAATCGAGGGTGTCGGCTTTGTACCTGCGCTGTCGAGCATGGCCTCAAGAGTGAGGCTATGGGGTACGCAAATATCGGAACAAATGCCTATGCTCATCTCCAGATCGACATCAATCGGTTGTCCGGCCTCAGAGGGCGCAAGTGCCAGAGGAATGACCAACTCGTCGGTGTAACCTATCGAGCGCATGCCGTTTTCATCAAAAACGATCGGCGTTGGCCAGGTCACAGCAACGGAGTAGAGGTTGCGCGATCCGGACCAGTCAAATTCCGGGGGTATGCCCGCGTCTCCTGGTGCGCGCCAGTATGTCTTCCACCCCGGATCAAGGGACAGGCGCACGGCTGCGACGCGCGTGCCATCCGCGCGCACCCATCCGGGCAGCATCTCTGCGGTGACCGGCATGGCGAATTTGTCCTGTGCCAGAGCAGGGAGGGCGAGAAAACAGGCGAAGGCGGCGGCAACAGTTCTTTTGTTCATCCACCCGATATGGTCGAGGTAGCCTGAAATGCCAAGTCACGTTCCGGTTAGCCATGTTTCGCCATCCGCGTTGTGATCCCTCTTGCACCCTTAAGTTCCTCAGGTCAGACTGAACACTATGGGGTCCTCTGATGTTCAGTCTGACGCGCTTGATTTGACCGGCTCACTTTTGGTGGCGATGCCGTCCATGGGAGATGTCCGTTTCGAGCGTGCGGTGATATTGCTCTGCGCCTACTCCAGTAAGGGGGCAATGGGACTGATCCTGAACAAGCAAAGCGCGGATGTGCGCATGAGCGATGTGCTGGATCAGTTGGAGATTGAACCCTCCAGACGTGCCGCGGCAATGCCAGTGCATTTTGGAGGACCTGTGGAAACCGGTCGTGGTTTCGTGCTGCATTCGGATGACTATCAATCGAGCCTTCATACCTTGGCTGTTCCTGGCGGGTACGGCATGACGGCGACTTTGGATATCCTCGAAGAGATTGCACAGGATCAGGGTCCCGCGCGCGCTCTGATGATGCTGGGCTATGCAGGGTGGGGCCCGGGACAACTGGAAAACGAGATCGTCAATAATGGCTGGCTGACAGCTACGGCAACGCCCGATTTGGTATTTGAGACAGCTGCCACAGACAAATGGTCCGAAGCGATCAAAAGCCTCGGGATCGACCCCTTGGGTCTATCGGCAACGGCTGGTCATGCCTGACAAGCAATAAGGGAGCCCTGAAAGCACGCCCTATCGTTCTGTAGATTTTGGGCGCGGTGCCGCAGCGCGGGTCAGCCTGTCATTGATGGCCCGGCCGAGCCCCTGTGCAGGGATGGGCGCTACGGCGATTCTCCGGTTGTGTTTATCGAGGCGATGCAGGTGACTGAACAGGTTTGCTGCCGCCTCATGCAAGTCTCCGGTCTCAGAGAGGTTCAAATCGCAGCTCATTGTGCCAAAACCAAGAAAAACCTCGTCTACGTCGGGGCTTGTTGCATTTAGTCTAACCGGGGCATGCGGGGCATAATGGGACGCCAGTTGACCTGGTGCGGTTACTAAATCGCTTTGATCTGAATGCGCACGGGCCGGGAGAGGGCGGCCAATTGCGGCTTCTATCGCTTCTGTTGGTAACCCCCCGGCGCGCAACAGCATAGGCGTCGGGGTCACAGCGACAATCGTACTTTCCAATCCTACCGCGCATGCGCCGTCATCTACAATTGCCGCGATGCGCTCGCTTAACCCTTCTAACACATGCTCAGCGGTGGTCGGACTGATCCGTCCCGAAGGATTTGCCGAAGGGGCAGCGACCGGGCCTCCAAAGGCCTCCAGCAGGGTTCTGGCGGATCTTTTCGCAGGCACACGCAGCGCCAGAGTCGGCAGGCCAGCGGTGACAAGCGGCGACAAACCATGATTTGAGATCAAGGGCAAAATGAGTGTCAGAGGCCCGGGCCAGAAAGCCTGCGCAAGTATTTCGGCCGCATCACACCATACGACATACTGCCGCGCGGCTTCGATGGTAGGGACATGCACGATCAGCGGGTTGAAACTGGGGCGGTTCTTGGCGGCAAAGATCGCGGCTACGGCCTTGCTGTTACGCGCATCCGCGCCAAGCCCATAGACGGTTTCGGTCGGGAAGGCGACCAGATCACTCCGATCCAGCAAAGCCGCCGCGCGCATGATACCTTTGCGATCAGGTTGCAGGATCTGTGGCGAGGTCGTATTCATCACGCTCCGTGACGCCGCGTTTTGGTTGCCGGGAACGGCGAAGCGGCACATGTTTGAACGCGTGGACCCATATAGGGTCACGTCTTGCTTGCCAAGACCGTCGCACAGTCAACCGGAGACGATCAGATGCCTTTTCATGCCCCAGTGGATGATTTTTCTTTTTTGTTCAAACATGTTGTGAACTATTCAAAACTGCACGAAACGGATCGTTTCGCCGATGCAACCGACGATGTGACGCAAGCCATCCTGTCCGAAGCGGGTAAACTGTCAGACGAGGTATTAGCCCCACTGCAAAGATCGGGTGACTTGCATCCGGCTCGATTGGAAAATGGCGTTGTGCGAACGTCCCCGGGATACGGCGATGGGTGGAAAGCAATCGCCACAGGCGGATGGGTTGGCATGGCTGCGGATCCCGAGTTTGGCGGTATGGGGTTGCCGATGACCCTGACGTCGGCAGTGAATGAAATGATGAGCGGCGCATGTCTGTCTTTGCAACTCGCGCCTTTGATGAGTCAGGGACAGATCGAAGCGCTTGAACATCATGCCTGCGATGCGATCAAGGCACTGTACCTGCCCAAACTGACCGCCGGTGAGTGGACCGGGACAATGAATCTGACTGAGCCGCATGCGGGCTCGGATGTGGGTGCCTTGTCGACCAGGGCTGAGGACAATGGTGATGGCACCTATTCGTTGACGGGGCAGAAAATCTACATCAGTTGGGGCGATCATGATGTGGCTGAAAACATTTGCCACCTTGTTCTTGCGCGATTGGCCGGCGCGCCTGCAGGCACCAAAGGCATAAGCCTGTTCCTTGTGCCGAAGTACATCCCAAACCAAGATGGAACACTTGGCGCTGCTAATGATTTGAAAGCGGTCAGTCTGGAACACAAAATGGGCTTGCACGGCTCACCCACCGCTGTGATGCAGTTTGAAGGCGCGATGGGTTTGTTGGTCGGGCAACCGAACGGGGGTATGGCAGCGATGTTCACCATGATGAACAACGCGCGCCTTGGCGTCGGAGGCCAAGGTATTGGGGTGGCGGAGGCCGCCTATCAACACGCTTATGAGTATGCAAGCGAACGCAAGCAGGGTCGCACAGCTACGGTGGGCGGGTCCGGCACCATCATAGAACATGCAGATGTGCGACGGATGTTGATGACGATGAAGGCGGATATTCTCGCCGCTCGCGCTATTGCGCTGAGTTGTGCAATGGCGATTGATATGGCGCACGCAACGCAAGAAGCCGACTGGCAGGCACGCGCGGCGTTTCTGACACCGATTGCCAAGGCTTTTGGCACAGAGACGGGTATTGACGTTGCAGAAATGGGACTTCAAGTTCACGGCGGTATGGGTGTAATCGAAGAAACAGGCGCAGCACAATTCAGCCGCGACGTGCGCGTGACGGCCATTTACGAAGGCACGAACGGGATTCAGGCAATGGACCTTGTGGGTCGCAAGATGATGGATGGGGGCGAGGCCGCAGCGCGTCTGCTGGATGAAATGGAAACCTGTGCGGAAGAAGCGCGTGCCGCGCTGCCTGATCTCGCAGAACCGCTTTGGCAAGCTTGTGAAACCCTGCGGGAGGCGACGGAATGGGTGGTGTCGGAAACTGACATGAATATGCGTTTTGCAGGTGCTATGCCCTATCTGCGCGCCTTTGCACGCGTCATGGGCGGGCATATGCACCTCAAAGCCGCCTTGGCTGATAGGGGTGGTAAGCATGAAGCCTTAGCGCGGTTTTACATCAAGCGGTTACTGCCGGAACACGTGGGGCTTCTGGTCCATGCTCAGGCGGGCGCGGAAGATCTTTATGCGCTGAGCGCGGATGAGTTGGCTGCCTGATGAAAGATCAACCGCCGGAAGGTTTGAGATATCCGTGGGAGCAAGCCCCGACTGAGGGCGAAGCAATAGAAGTCGCCCCCGGCGTGCTGTGGATGCGCCTGCCGCTGCCAATGAAACTGGATCATGTAAATGTCTACGCATTGGATGATGGTGACACCTGGACAGTGATTGACACAGGGTTTGCCTCCAAGCGGAGCAAGGCAATCTGGCAAACCATCATGGCGGGCGCGCTGGGCGGAAAACCCATCGGGCGCGTGGTGGTCACGCACCACCATCCTGATCACATCGGTTTGGCAGGATGGTTGCAATCGGAGTTTGATGCAGAGTTACTCACCACGCGCACGGCGTGGCTTATGGCGCGGATGCTGACCTTGGACGAACAGCCCGTGCCGTCCAATGAGACGCTTGCGTTTTACCGCGACGCAGGAATGGACGCAGAAATCTACGCCCAGCGTGCTGAAGAACGCCCGTTCAATTTTGCCGATGTGGTGGCGCCAATGCCGTTGGGCTACACTCGGATCAAACAGGGCGATAGCATCAAGATGGGCGGGCGCGTCTGGGACGTGCATATCGGCAACGGACATGCCCCGGAACACGCAACCTTCTGGAGCAGGGATGATCATCTGGTACTGGCGGGGGATCAGATCCTGCCCTCGATCAGCCCCAATATCGGCGTTTACGCAACCGAACCCATGGCTGATCCGATTGCCGATTGGCTGGAGGCTTGTGAGCGGCTCGCCGGGCTGGCGCGCCCGGATCATCTGGTGTTGGGTGGACATAAACTGCCCTTTACCGGTCTGCCAATGCGCATGCGACAACTGATTGACAACCATCACGGGGCGTTGGCACGGTTGCTTGAGTTCCTTGAAACCCCAAAATCTGCGGCAGAGTGTTTTGCGCCGCTTTTCAAACGCCGGATTGGTCCGGCGGAATATGGTTTGGCTCTGGTTGAATCAGTCGCGCATGTCAGCCATCTCCATCAGGATGGGCTTGCCAGCCGTCACAGACGCGAGGATGGTGCATGGGTGTATCAATGCAAAGGGTGAGCCATGGGTGAGAACATCGCAACCGCCGCGGAAGCCATCGAAGCGGACGCTTTGCCACGTGTCCACGAGGTTCATTGCGATCCTGATACCCCTGCGCGTGCTGGTCCAAATCTACCAGATACGTTGAAATCAAAGCCCACAGCACAAAAGTCGCCTGCGCAATGGGCATATGAGCGTATTATATTATATCTCAAGAACTTCGAAGAGCAACTTGATGCGTCACATGAAGTGGCGATGGGGTTTACCGGTGGCCAGGTTGGTGTCCTGCGCATAGAGGGCATGGGCTATTTTGACCCTGATATCATCACCTTCTACGGTACAGATGATGCAGGAGGTAAAACCCAACTCGTCCAGCACGTGAGCCAATTGAATGTGATGCTGCGAGCGCTGCGCAAACCGGATGAAAAGGTCGACGCGCGTCGCATCGGGTTCCGGTTGGCACAAGACATCGAAGACAGCGGATGATCAAGACCGGATCAATCGTCGCGGTTGGTCAGCGGATGGGTGACATCGCCCGACGAATCCACTAGTTCTTATCGCGACACTAGAAAAAGGGCTGCGGCAATGGCAGATCACAAACACGGTGACATGGATGTCACTGATCAAGAGAAAACATTTAACGGCTTCATGAGCTGGACCACGCGGATCGTGATTGGGATCATAGTTTTGTTCGTGTGGATGGCGATTTTTATCACGTGAGATTTGATCTTTCGGGGCGCGCGTGATGCGCCCATTCCTGTTGCTGGTCTTTCTGACGTTTGTGTCAGGATGTGCGGTATCCTCTGGGCTGGAAGCAACCCCGGAGGAGATCGCGGCAAAGGCGTATGTTTCGGACGGTCCACCCAAGTTGACGCTTTTCACGGTGATCAACAACACCACGGGAAGCGGTGGGCATACGGCCCTGATGGTATCGGGGTCCCAGCGTGTCATTTTTGATCCCGCGGGATCGTTTTATCATGCAGATGTGTCCGAACGCGGTGATGTGTTGTTTGGGATGACGCCCGGGTGGGTACAAGCCTACAAAAGTGCGCATGCGCGCAGCACCTACCATGTTGTCAGTCAGGAATTCGTTGTGACGCCGGAACAAGCTGAGCGCGCATTGCAGTTGGTCCTGTCCAATGGCGCGGTGGCAAATGCATTTTGCACCCAGGCTACGTCTTCAATATTGCGCCAGGTTCCCGGGTTTGAGGACGTGAATAACACATTCTACCCTGTCAAGCTGATGGAGCAGCTTGAAACTCGACCTGGTGTCGTGACTGATCGCTACTATGAAAACGACGCGGGCGACGTACGCGATGGGATCGTCGCGGCGCAAACCTGAGGTTTTGGTCTTAGCCCATCAGATAGAGCAGGCAAAAAAGCGTTGCGGCGCCTGAGAAAACGGCGGCCAGGACGTTTTTTGTGAGAAGCCCAATCACCAAGGTGACGGCAGCTGCGGACACTCTGGGCAGATCTGGATCACCAGAGGTTGCTGCGGGCCAGACGACCTGTGGGGCGACCAATGCTGGTAACATGGCAACCGCGGTGTAACGCAGGTGGCGCAACAACCATGCGGGCATCGGTCGACTGCCGACAAAGCCGAGGAAGGCAAATCGCAACGCATAGCTGCCAATCCCGAGACCAATGATGACGGTCCATAGTGTGACGGGGTCAATCATATCGTCCCCTCCTGCGTTCGATGATCAGCTCTGCCCGCGCGCCTGCCATCATGCCCACGGTGCCCGCGATGATCAGGCCAAGCGAATATGGAACCCATGCGGTAAGAAGGCTGGTGGCAATCGCGACGATTGCGGCAATGACATGGGCGGGGGTGCGCAGCATTGGCGCGACCATTGCCAGAAAGGTAATCGGCAAGGCAAACTCAAGCGCCCATGTGTCGGGAACCTGTGTGCCGACCAGGGCCCCAAACAGCGTGCAGATATACCATGTGGGCACGATTGGGCTGAGCACACCGGAGAAATACGCCATGCGTTGTGGCACGCTCATCGTCGGTTCCTTTTCAAACTGCATGACCGAACAGGCATAGGATTGATCCACCGTGAAATACGCCGCAATCGCGCGTTGCCACAGGGGAGCGGCCCCGATCCACGGAGTCAAAGACGCCGAATACATGGCTACGCGCAGGTTCACGGCCAATGCTGAGGCCAAAATGATGGCAGTCGGGGCGTTTTCCTGCATCAGTTGCAGGGCGGTGAACTGCGCGGCACCTGCAAAGACCACAGCGGAAAACAGGAGTGTTTCCAGAACATTGAGCCCTGCCTCGGTTGACAGAACACCGAATAGCATGGCGAAGGGGGCCACAACCAACACAAATGGTGCGCCATCGCCAGCACCTGTCCAAAAGGCCTGTGCCTTTGTGCTTATTTTCGGTGTGGTGGAGGGCATAATATGCTTCTAAAGTTGCCGTCAAGACGTAGCGCAGCCTTGAAGGGGATGCAATTGGCCAGACTTGACGATACCAGCGATTATCTGATTGCGCCTGATCCCGGTGCGGCGCGCCTGACGCGCGCTGTTGAGGGCACGGATCAAGCCGGCAAAAGTGTTTCAGCGAATGTGGTTGAGGAGAGACCGCTGACGATTTTCCTGAACGGACAAGAGATCGTGACTGCCATGACCATTGGCGATTATCCGGATTATCTGGCGCTGGGATTTTTGCGCAATCAGGGAATGCTCAGCGCGTCGGATGACATCACCGGCGTGGATTATGACGAAGAACTCGAAACTGTCGTCGTGCGGACAGTGCATAAAACCGATTTCGAAGAAAAAATGCGCAAGAAAACCCGTACCAGTGGCTGTGCTGTGGGCACCGTGTTTGGCGATATGATGGCCGGGCTCGAAGGTGTCAGCCTGCCTGCAACGCCCGTCAGGACGTCATGGCTTTACGCGTTAAGTTCAAAGATCAACCGGACGCCATCGCTGTATCTGGAAGCGGGTGCGATCCACGGGACCGTATTGTGTTGTGAGGATAAGCCACTGGTCTATATGGAAGATGTGGGTCGCCATAACGCCGTGGACAAGATCGCAGGGTGGATGCTGTCAGAGCGTGTTCCTGCGCGAGACAAGATTCTTTATACCACGGGGCGTTTGACATCCGAGATGGTGATCAAAACGGCGATGATGGGCATTCCGGTACTGGCATCGCGCTCGGGTTTCACGGCTTGGGGCGTGGAAATTGCGCAGCAGGTCGGGTTGACGTTGATCGGCCGCATGAAAGGTCAGCGCTTTTTGTGTCTCGCCGGAGAGGACCGGCTGATCCGCGATGCTGACCCGGCCGCAGTACCTGACGAACCACGTCGCGCCGGACGGAAGGGTGGGGCATGAAACAGCCATTAGGGGTGATCCTTGCCGGGGGGCAAGCCACGCGCATGGGTGGCGGTGACAAGGGGCTTTTGAAGCTTGGGGAACAGACCCTGTTGGCGCGGGTCATTGACAGGCTGGCCCCGCAAGTCGCCGGTCTGGCTCTCAACGCAAATGGCGATCCCACGCGCTTTGGGGGGTTTGGTCTGCCAGTACTGGCGGATAGTATCGAGGGATTTGCCGGGCCTCTGGCGGGTGTGCTCGCGGGGTTGGATTGGGCGGCCTCACAAGGTGCGGATACAATTGTGACTGCCGCTGCTGATACGCCGTTTTTCCCCGGTGATCTGGTGCCCCAACTGTTGCTGGCCAGTGAGGGCATGGCGCACCCGCTGGTGTTATCCGCAACACCTGACCCGAAACGAGGGCAGGTGCGCCATCCGACATTTGGTCTTTGGCCGGTTGAGTTGCGTGATGATCTGCGTGCGGCCCTAGAGGGTGGTTTGCGCAAGGTGGTCATGTGGACGGACAAACACAACGGGCGTGAAGCCTTGTTTCCAGTCGCGACAATTGATCCGTTTTTCAATGTCAATACACCCGAAGATCTGGCAAAGGCGGAGGCATACCTATGAATGTCTATGGTGTGGTGGGCTGGAAAAATGCAGGCAAAACCGGGCTGATGGAGCGGTTGGTGAGCGAGATGGCGGGCCGCGGGTTATCCGTTTCCACCATCAAACACGCCCATCACGTGTTTGACGTTGATCAGCCGGGCAAGGATAGTCATCGCCACAGGCAGGCGGGCGCGCGCGAAGTTCTGCTGGCCTCGCACAAACGTTTTGCATTGATGCATGAATTGCGCGACGCCCCGGAACCCGCTTTGGAAACCCTGCTTGAGAAGCTGAGCCCCGTAGATCTTGTGCTGATCGAGGGGTATAAGCGCGATGCCCATTTCAAGATCGAAGCGCATCGGGCAGAGACAAAGAACCCTTTGATCGCTCCCAATGATGCAACTATTCGCGCCGTGGCAAGCGACACAACTGTTCAGCTGGACAGGCCGGTTTTTGATCTTGATGACACCGCTTCAATCGCAGACTTCATCCTTGCCGAGGTGGGCTTGTGAACACGTTCGACACAGTCGTCATGGTGGATTGGTCAGGGGGCAATGATACCGGTAAAACGCCGCGTAAAGATGCGATTTGGGCCTGTGTCGCCCGGACTGGGCGGGCGGAGGACCCGGTGTACCTGCGCAATCGGGATAAAGCTGAGATCTGGCTGACCGCGCTGTTTGAAAATGAGACCTGCATGGGAAACCGGGTGCTGGCAGGGTTTGATTTCCCATTCGGCTACCCCAGCGGTTTTGCCAAAGCTTTGACAGGGAGCAGTGATCCCTTCGCTGTGTGGCAGTGGCTGGCCGCGCATATCGAGGATAGCCCGCACGCCAACAATCGGTTTGATCTGGCGGCTCAGATAAACCGGACATTCGGCGGGCATGGCCCTTTTTGGTTCAATGGCCTGAAACGCGACATTGACGGATTACCCCGTCACAAAGAGACCTATCAAAATCCTTTCCCCGAAAAACGCGCCGCCGAAGACGCTGCAAAAGGCGCTTTTTCATGCTGGCAACTCGGCGGCACCGGGGCGGTCGGATCGCAGGTCTTGATGGGGCTGCCGGTCCTGTCCCGTTTGAGGAAAAGATTTGATGTCGCGGTTTGGCCCTTTGAGCCACTGACAAAACAAATCTCTTTCATCGAGATTTGGCCCTCTCTGACGCTGGGATCCGGACCCGAAAATGGCATCAAGGATGCCTGGCAGGTGCGCGAAGTTGCGAGGACGGTTTCGAATCTGGAGCCGGATGTGCTCCAAGGACTTTTGGACGTGGATGCCCCGGAGGAAGGGTGGATTTTCGGTCTCGGGCTTGAGGCAAAACTGAACCATGCAGCGTCACAACCCCCGCAGTTGACAAACGACTGTTTTGCCTTGCCGCCCGGAGTGCATTGGACCCCGGTCCGCGATGCTCTCGACTTGCTACAAGAGCGTCTTTCACCGGTGACTGCGGTGGATGTGGTCCCGATTGCAAAGGCAACCGGCCGATTATTGGCCTGGGATGTCATTGCGTTGCGGTCCAACCCGCCGTTGCCGAATACAGCCGTGGATGGATATGGTTTTGCAGGCGGCAAGGAGGGCGGCGTGCATAGGATGCCGCTGGCAGACGGGCGCGCTGCAGCTGGGGATGCGCCGGGTTCCTTGCCCGCGGATGCTGCCATGCGCATTTTGACCGGTGCGGCGCTGCCCCAAGGCGTTGACACGGTGGTGCTGCAAGAAGACGTCACGATCAATGCCGATCACATTGCCTTCAGAGGTCCAATAAAGTCGGGCGCAAATACGCGGCGCGCAGGCGAGGATGTCAAAAAGGGCGAGACTGCGTTAAAACAGGGTATCCGTGTCGGTCCGGCGGAGGCGGCTTTGCTGGCGGCAATCGGGGCAAAGGACGTAGCGGTTCATACCCCGCTACGCGTTGGTGTGCTGTCCACGGGAGCCGAGTTGGTCGAGGCGGGCGCTGAGGCATCCCCGGGACAGATTTTTGATGCGAACCGGCCCATGTTGCTGGAACTGATACGCTCCTTTGGGCATGTTCCGATCGATATGGGCCGGGTGGCGGATGACCGCGATGATCTGAGCAGAAGGCTCGACGAGGCCGCCGGGAAATGTGATCTGATCCTGACAAGCGGCGGGGCTTCAGCCGGGGATGAGGATCACGTCTCTGCACTTTTGAGCGAGGCCGGTGCCATGACCCTGTGGCGAATTGCTGTAAAACCCGGACGCCCTTTGGCATTGGGGATGTGGTCGGGCACGCCGGTTTTTGGTTTGCCCGGCAACCCTGTCGCTGCGATGACCTGTGCGATGATCTTTGCAGCCCCGGCCATGGCGCGCCTGGCAGGCCAAAACTGGCCGCACCCGCAAGGTTTCGATGTGCCAGCGGGGTTTTCAAAAAACAAGAAGGCGGGTCGCACCGAATACCTGCGCGCGCGGATGCGCAACGGTCATGCGGAGATCTTTGTCTCGGAAGGTTCGGGTCGGATCAGTGGGCTGTCATGGGCTGAAGGATTTGTGGAACTCCCGGAGCCCGCCGCGCAGATTGGGGTTGGGACGATGGTCAGATACATCCCATTTGGCAGTTTCAGGTTTTAGACGGGGTTTTACGATGGCAGCGCAGGGACAATCGAGATAGGCTGCAAAGATCAACACAATCAGGTGGGTGGAAATGTCCAAGTTCAAAATAGCCGCTGTGGTCTGCGCGATGTTCTGTGCGCCGGCAGCTTATGGCGAGTGCATGCAGGCCCTGACCGTCAAATTCGTGGAAAGCGCGCCGAAAGACCGGTTTGATATCATTC
Organism: Paracoccaceae bacterium; assembly: GCA_033344815.1. NCBI lineage: Bacteria > Pseudomonadati > Pseudomonadota > Alphaproteobacteria > Rhodobacterales > Paracoccaceae > Paracoccaceae bacterium. The sequence continues at coordinate 4,139,614 of JAWPMR010000001.1, forward strand.
ACACGGCGACGGGCGTCTTTGTCACCGGGTTGCGCATTGATTTGAACGGGTCTGCCGGAAATCTGGTGTTTGATACCGCAGCGGGTGGCGATGGTGTCGAGGTTTTCCAGCCTTTCGAGCCGCAGGGAGAGATGCAGCATATCAACGTGGCGGACGGCGCGGATCAACTCGCTGTCTCCCTGAACGATATGTCCAACGGACAGCGAGCAGGGTTCACCATCGACGTCGATGACCGCCAGGTTCAATCTGATTTGGGCCAGATCCGAGTGACAGGCGGAGAAATGGAAGGGGCTCAGGTGTTTTTCACGCTTGCGGATGGATCGGTGTTGGAGGCGCGTTTTGATACGTCCAATCGCGCCAAGGTTTGCACCTGACCCTAGTCGAATGTTCCTGCAACGCGGCCCAAAAGCATAAAGGCGCGGGCGGTTCGGGTCTCGGCAAGCGCTGAGATTTCGCCGTCGCTTGCGTTTTGTTCGAACTCGGAAAACGTCTTGTCGAACCGGCGCAGAAAATGATGCGCCGCATCTCGGAAAATCGGATCTTGTTTCATCCGGCCGGATGCCAGTGCAAGCGACGAACGATCGCGCACGCCACCAAGCCCTGCGACGGCCCTCCCGCGCGCGCCCTGTCCAAATTGCCGCCAGATTTCCGGTTTCGCGCGGTCTGGCCGCAAGTCATCCATATAGATGCCATCCTGACTGAGCAGCGTCAGAATATCCTGTGCGGCCTGTATAAGCTGTGCGGCGCTGCGGTCTTTCAGGGCGCGGCGCAGCGCCGAAAATCCGGCCTCGTCCTCTGCGGTCTCAGGAAAATGCAAGGCGCGAATGAAATCCTCGTTCGCCAGCGGGGGGGCCATGTCTGCCGCCTGTGTTCCCAAAGCCAGTACCGGTTGATCTTCTGCCTCCGCAGCTTGCTTTTTTGCGGCCAATGGCGCTACCGGATGGTCTGGATCTCTGCGGGAGGTGAATGTCGCCAACACATTCTCCGTCTTGCGGGTTGCGGCAGCGATTTCGTCCAGCTTGCGTGCAACACTTGCCGGTTCATGTCCCATTGCGCCGCCCTGGCTTTGTGCGATGTAGGCTTGGCGGATCGCATCAATGGCGGCTTGCAGGCGCTGACTTTCTTCGCGCATGACACGGCTGGACCGTGCGGCGGTGGCGGCCACCCAGATCATTGCAACCGGCATGAAAATCGCCAACATCACCATCAGAAACTGCACGCTGCCGCCCGTATCGTCCGCGGCGCTCGGCACAAATACGAAAAAAACGATGGCGCCGAGCAACCAGATGCCCGACAGCGCCAGCGCGACGATCTCTATGCTTGTGATCCCCTCCGATTGTGGCCGGTCATAAATACCAAGAGGTGTCGGGCGGGCCCGTTCCTCAGCATTTTCAGATTGTTCACTTGCATCAGCCATGTCCGAAGATCCTGTCAGGCATAGACGATTTTGAGCACCTCATAAGACTTCTCACCGCCCGGAGTGCGCACTTCTACGCTGTCGCCTTCATCCTTGCCAATCAGGGCGCGCGCAATAGGCGATTTTATGTTCAGCAGCCCTTTTTCAACACTCGCTTCATGTTCGCCCACGATTTGCCATGTCTTTTCTTCGTCAGTGTCTTCATCTACCAAAGTGACCCGCGCACCGAATTTGATAGTGCCGGACATTTTGGATGGATCTATCACTTCGGCCAGTCCAAGCACGCCCTCCAACTCCTTGACGCGGCCCTCGATGAAGGAATGCTTTTCGCGCGCAGAATGGTATTCCGCGTTTTCGGACAGATCGCCATGTTCGCGCGCTTCGGCGATGGCTTGAATGATGGCTGGCCGTTCCACGGACTTCAGGTTTTTCAGTTCCGCTTCAAGATCGGCGTGGCCCTTGCGGGTCATGGGGATTTTGTCCATCGGGTTCGTCCACGAAAAGGTGCGGCCCGCCGGACAAAACCGTGGGCCGCAGGTGAGAGTTGGCAATGATCAGACCGAAAGGTGAGGCAAATTGCAAGGAGAACCGTATAGCATAGATGCCTGCGGCCTAATCGTATTGAACGACCTCATACTCGATGTTGTCGTGATCGTGGAAGTAAAACCGTCGCCCGGGTTCGTAATCTGCGTGATTGCCCGTGACAAAGCCTGCGTCTTTGATCGCCCGCTCCACTGCGTCGATGTCCTGTACCGTTACTGCGATATGATTGAGCCCGCCGCGGGTGTTGTAGCTGTCGGGCTTCTGTGTGGTGCCCTTGCCGGGTGTGTAGAGCGCCAGATATTGTGTCTGCGTGCCCACATGGATGGATTGACCGCCGTCAATGGAAGGACCCTTCCAGCGGATGTGCCAGCCAAACAGATCGCACATCCAGGCGGCTGTTGCGTCGTTGTCTGAAACGGTGACATTTGCATGCTCAAGCATCGCGGCCATTAATTTTCTCCTGTCCATAATTTGAATTCCAGTCTATCATAATTTCTAAACTTAACTTTAGGTCAAGGAAATTTTTCATGCCGCTAAATGACGGACTTTCCATTGGCGCGCTGGCGGCTCGCACCGGATTGGCCGTTTCCGCCATTCGCTATTATGAGGCGCAGGGTTTGATCAAGCCCTGGCGAAATGGCGGGGGGCAGCGCCGTTTTGAGCGCTCGGATCTGCGCCGTCTGAGCTTTGTGATGATCGCGCAGCAGTTTGGGTTTACCCTGCCGCAGATCCGCGCGGAACTGGACAGGCTACCCGGCGGACGTACGCCGACCAAAGCGGATTGGGCGAAAATCAGTGCAGGGTTTCGCGCCAGTCTGGACCAAAAGATCGAAACGCTGACCCGGATGCGGGATAATCTGGACGGCTGCATCGGTTGTGGGTGCCTCAGCCTGCCCAATTGTGCGCTTTATAATCCGACCGATCGTGCCGGTGAAAAAGGTCAGGGACCGCGTTATCTGATGGGCGATCACCCCGAAATGTGACGTGAAACAGGGCGGTGCGGCGGCCATGCGTCGCTTTCACTCACATTTGACGTGCCGTTGCGATTGCATTGCGCTATCGCGTGGTTTAGCCAATCGCGAACGATTGTTGCGCAGCAAAGCCAGTGCTGCGAAGAATGTTAGGGGAGCTGGAAATGTCCGAGATCGAACGCGAAACCATGGAATACGATGTTGTCATCGTTGGCGCCGGCCCGGCCGGGCTCTCGGCAGCGATCAGGCTCAAGCAATTGAACGCCGATTGTGAAGTGGTGGTGTTGGAGAAAGGCTCCGAGGTGGGTGCGCATATCCTGTCGGGCGCTGTGCTCGACCCAGTGGGTCTGGATGCGCTGATCCCGGACTGGAAGGAAAAGGGCGCACCGCTGAATGTGCCGGTGACCGAAGATAAATTCTACATGCTTGGTGAGGCGGGTCAGTTGCGTATCCCCAACGCGCCGATGCCGCCGCTGATGAACAACCACGGCAATTACATCGTTTCCATGGGTAATGTCTGCCGCTGGATGGCGGAGCAGGCCGAAGAATTGGGCGTCGAGATTTTCCCGGGGATGGCCTGTTCGGAACTCGTTTATGGCGAAAACGGTGAGGTTAAAGGTGTTGTCGCCGGTGAGTTTGGCAAGAACCCCGATGGATCACAGGGCGATGGGTATGAGCCGGGCATGGAGTTGCACGGCAAATATGTTTTCCTCTCTGAAGGTGTACGTGGCAGCCTGTCCAAACAGGTGATCGACAAATACGACCTTACCGCAGGGCACGAGCCGCAAAAATACGGTCTCGGTATGAAAGAGATCTGGGAAATTGATCCCGCCAAGCACAAAGAGGGTTCTGTAACCCACACAATGGGCTGGCCTCTGAACAGCAACGCAGGCGGCGGTTCATTTATCTACCACCTTGAGAATAATCAGGTTTACTTGGGCTTTGTGGTGCACTTGAACTACAAGAACCCGCATCTGTTTCCCTACATGGAATTCCAGCGGTTCAAGCATCACCCCATCGTGGCGAATCTTCTGGAGGGCGGTAAACGCATCGCTTATGGCGCGCGCGCGATCTCGGAAGGTGGATTCCAGTCGATGCCCAAGATGGTGGCGCCGGGTGTGGCGCTCTTGGGGTGCTCTGTGGGTATGGTCAACGTGCCGCGCATCAAGGGCAATCATAATGCCATGCTCTCAGGTAAAGCCGCGGCAGAGGCGGCGATGGATGCCATCGCACAAGAGCGCAGTGGCGACGAGTTGAGCGCCTATGAGGCCGAAGTGCGCACCGGCCAGATCGGCAGCGATCTGCGCAAGGTGCGCAATGTCAAACCGCTATGGTCCAAATACGGCCTGACCGCGAGCCTGATCTTGGGTGGGGTTGATATGTGGACAAATACACTTGGGTTTTCGGTTCTGGGAACATTGGGGCATGGCAAGTCAGACGCCGACGCCACAGAGGAAGCGTCCAAACATCAAACGATTGAATATCCCAAGCCAGACGGCAAGCTGTCCTTTGACCGGCTGACCAATGTCGCATTTTCCTTTACCAATCACGAAGAAAGCCAACCTGCGCATTTGACGCTCAAGGATGCGGACGTGCCCGTGAACAGTAATCTGCCAAAATTTGCCGGCCCTTCGGCGCGTTATTGCCCGGCGGGCGTCTATGAGTTTGTCGAGGAAGAGGGCAAGGACACGCGGTTTGTGATCAATTTCCAGAACTGCGTGCATTGCAAGACGTGTGACATCAAGGATCCGGCGCAAAATATCGTCTGGACGACTCCGCAAGGCGGCGATGGGCCAAATTATCCAAACATGTAACTGGATCACGCAGACGTGTGCCGGCGATGATCTGTACCAGCAGTAAAACATCGGGCGACGTCGCGATATACGGGCCGCCGGCCATTGCGCTTAAGGCTCAGCATGCTACCTTTATACAAAGGGTTGTAACCGAAAAGGCTAGGTCTCGTGTTGCGTAGAATGATGACATCCGCGGTTGCAATCGCGCTGTGCGTGGCCTGTGCTGCGCCCTTGGCGGCACAATCGAATTCGGGCTCCTATCTCGCGGCGCGCTCGGCTGCGATGCAAAGCGACTTTGATCAGGCGGCATCCTATTTCACCCAGGCGCTGACCCGCGATCCGACAAATGTCGCTCTGATGGAAAGTGTTGTTGTCTCGCAACTGGCCTTGGGGCGTGTCGATCGGGCATTGCCTGCGGCGCAGTCGCTGGTGGCTTTGGGTCAACCCAGTCAGGTCGCCGGGCTGGTTCTGACGGCGCATCGGGTCATGCAAGAGGACTACGCGGCGCTGCAGGTCAAACCGGAGGAAGGTGAGGGCATTGGGCCCCTTGTTGATGGTTTGTTGCAGGCATGGGCCTTGATGGGTGAGGGGAAAGTCTCCGACGCCCTTGTGGTTTTTGACACGGTTGCATCTGAACCGGGGCTTCAGGGTTTCGCAGCTTATCACAAGGCAATGGCTCTGGCATCGGTCGGTGACTATGAGGGCGCTGAGGATATTTTTAACTCAGATACAACAGGCACCATCATTCAGACTCGCAGGGGCGTTCTGGCCCGGACCGAAATCCTGTCTCAGCTTGGCGAGAACGAGAAAGCCTTGGCGCTCTTGCAACAAATGTTTTCGGGCGCAACCGACCCTGAAATCGAGCAAATCGTGGAAACGCTGCAAAGCGGTGAGCAACTGCCGTTCCAGCATGTGAACTCTGTCCAAGACGGCTTTGCTGAAGTGTTCTTTTCGGTGGCGGCAGCGCTGCGCTCTGAAGCCGGGCCAGAATATACGATCCTCTATGCTCAGGTTGCATTGAACCTGCGTCCGGATCATGTGGACGCCCTGCTTTTGACCGCGGAACTCTTTGAAACGCTTGAACAATACGATCAGGCAATCAACATCTACAAACGCGTCCCGGCTGACGACCCGTCTTATCACGCCGCGGAGTTGGGGCGTGCGGCGGCATTGCGTCGCTCGGACAGACCTGAAGCGGCGATTGAGGTGCTCGAGCAATTGGCACGCAGTCACGGTGCGCTGGCGACGGTTCATTCCTCGCTGGGGGATGCGCTGCGCCGCGAAGATCGTTTTGCCGAAGCCGTCGCGGCTTATGACAAGGCCGCAGCGCTTGTGGTGGATAAGGGCGGTCCGAGTTGGTTCCTGCTTTATGCTCGCGCGATCTCGCAGGAACGTCAGGGCAATTGGGAGGAGGCGGAAGCTGATTTCCGTGCGGCCCTCGAGATCAATCCAAATCAACCACAGGTCTTGAACTACCTCGGCTATTCGCTGGTTGAGAAACGCGAAAACCTGGACGAGGCTCTGGAAATGATCGAGCGCGCGATCGGGCTGAGCCCCGACAGCGGCTATATTATCGATTCGCTGGGCTGGGCGCTCTACCGGTTGGGACGCTTTGAAGAAGCGGTGCCCCATATGGAGCGCGCGGTGGAATTGATGGCGGTGGACCCGGTGGTGAATGATCATCTGGGCGATGTCTACTGGGCTGTGGGTCGCAAGCGAGAAGCGGAGTTCCAATGGGCGCGTGCGTTGTCGTTTGTGGATGAAGACGATCCCCTGGGCGAGGCCAAACCCGATCGCATCCGTCGCAAACTTGAGGTCGGATTGGATGTGGTGCTCGAAGAAGAAAGTGCCGGTCCAGAGGACGTTGCCAAGGATTGACGCCGTATTGTGACTGACATGGCGCTGCAAGCGCAGGTGTTTGCGCCTGCAAAAATCAACTTGACCCTGCATGTTACCAGGCAACGTCCTGACGGGTATCATCTTCTGGACAGTCTGGTGGTTTTTGCGGACGTCGGGGATCAGCTGACCATCGGTCCATCGGGCGCGTGTGCTATGCATGTCGACGGTCCTGAAGGCGACGCGGTTCCAGAAGGAGCGGACAATCTGGTGCTGCGCGCAGCAAGATTGTTCGGTGATCTGTCGAGTGCGGAATTTCGCCTGATGAAAAACTTGCCCGTCGCTTCAGGGGTAGGTGGGGGATCGGCGGACGCAGCAGCAGCCTATCGGGGTCTCGCGGCGCTTTGCGCCCATCAGAAGGGTACGCCCAAAGCTGATCTGCGGGACGACTCAAAATTGGAGGCGCTGCTGGCTCTGGGGGCGGATATTCCAATGTGTATAGACTGCTCCCCGGCGCGGATCAGGGGAATTGGCGAAAACATCACACCCGTGAGCAATGTACCGCCGCTGCATGCGGTGTTGGTTAATCCCCGGCGTGGCGTCTCCACCCCATCTGTTTTCAAAGCGCTGCATTGTCGGGACCACCCCGCGATGCCCGACGTTATTCCAACATTTTCAGATGCTCGCGACATGGCGTCGTGGCTAACGGGTCAGCGCAATGATCTTGAGCTTGCGGCGATGTCATTAGAGCCCGCAATTGCACAGGTCAAAGCAGCGCTTGCTGCGTGTCAGGGATGTCTTTTGGCGCGCATGTCAGGATCAGGTGCCACATGTTTTGGACTATTCTCGGACCACAGTTCTGCACAAGCCGCCGCGGCTCAGCTTGATATGTCACATCCCAATTGGTGGATAAAGCCCACGCAGCTCGGTGATCAAAGCGCGCAGGCGCGACCTCAGTTGATACGTTCAACCACGTAGTCGGCCAGATCGTTCAGCATGTCTTTGACCTCGTGATCGGGCAGGGACGTCAGGGCTGATTTTGCCACCATGGCCCATTCGCGCGCCACTGCTGCGGTATCTTTCAAGGCACCGTATTTGTGCAACAGCGCGACGGCTGTTTCCAGATCTGCGTCAGTCTGTTTGCCTTTTTCGATGGTGCGTTCCCAAAAAGCGCGCTCCTGCGTATCGGAAGCCGCCACGGCTTTGATCAGCGGCATGGTCAGTTTTCGTTCGCGAAAATCATCACCAATGTTCTTACCAATCGCGCCGATATCTCCTTGAAAATCAAGCAGATCATCAACGATCTGAAATGCGACACCCAAGGCATCCCCATACGCGAAGAGCGCGCGAACCTGTTCTTCGGGTGCGTCTGCAATCACGCCGCCCACTTGCAGGGCGGCCGAAAACAGCGCCGCCGTTTTGCCCCGCACTACTTTGAGATAAACGTCTTCCGTGGTTGCCAGATCCTGGCTCGCGGTGAGCTGTAACACCTCGCCCTCCGCAATTGTCGCAGAGGCATTTGCCAGAATATCCAAAACCCGCAAGCTCCCGGTTTCCGTCATCAATTGGAAACTGCGGGCAAAAAGATAATCACCCACCAGAACCGAGGATTTATTGTCCCAGAGCAGGTTCGCTGTCGGTCGTCCCCGCCTCTGCCCGCTCTCATCCACCACATCGTCATGCAGCAGCGTCGCCGTGTGAATGAACTCCACCGTCGCCGCCAAATTGATGTGGTAAGGACCCTCATACCCACACAAATGCGCCGCCGCGAGGGTCAGCATCGGGCGCAGGCGTTTTCCTCCGGCCTCAACCAGATGTGCGGTCACTTCGGGGATGCGGGGGGCATGTTCGGACGCCATGCGGGAGCGGATCAGATCATTCACCGCCGACATATCCTGGGCTAAAAAGCGGGCCATTCGGTCGTGGGGTTTTTGTGATTTTTCGGTCATCGTCATCAACTTCCCGTTTGCAGGCTCGACAACATGGCCAGCTTGCCCTTACATCCCTGATATGAAGGAACTTTTGCGCAGCACCGACCCGACGATCATTGCCTTTGCCACGGCCCTTCTTCAAGGCGAGGATATAGACTGCTTTGAATTGGACGTAAACATGAGCGTGCTCGAAGGCGGCATCGGAATTTTCCCGCGCAGATTGATGGTGCGACCGGATGATCACATCGCTGCCTCGCGCGTCATGCGAGATAACGACATTCCCTTGGGAAAATGACTAACGACCTGACGCAGGACGCTTTTCTGGGCGGAATGGTGCAGCTTCTTCAACCCCGCAAAGGGTATCGGGCGGGCGTCGACCCGGTTCTGTTGGCGGCCAGCGTGCCCGCTGTTGCAGGGCAAAGTGTTTTGGACCTTGGATGCGGGGTAGGCGCTGCGGCGTTATGTCTTGGCGCCCGGGTTCCCGGGCTGGCGTTAACAGGTGTGGAAATACAAGCGGATTATGCAGGCCTCGCCGAGCGCAATGGCGCGGACAGGTTAGAGGTGATTCTGGCCGATCTAAACGATCTGCCGGCAGGTTTGCGGGCACGCCAATTTGATCATGTGATTGCCAATCCACCCTATTTTGATCGCGAAGCGGGCCATGCCGGTCCGGATCTGGGCCGCGAAACCGCCCTCGCAGAAACCACCCCTTTGGCCGTTTGGATCAAGGTTGCGGCGAAACGGGTCAAGCCAAAAGGTCTGGTCCATTTTATTCACCGCGCCGAACGCATTCCCCAGATTTTGAGAGAGTTGCCCAAGTATATGGGCAGCATTGAAATTCTGCCGATCAGCCCGCGCGCGGGTCGTTTGGCAGAATTGGCGATCATACGGGCGCGCAAGAATGGGCGGGCGGCCTTTCGACTTTATCCGCCCCTGATTCTGCATGAGGGGGAGCGCCACCTCAAAGACGCTGACAGCTATGTCACGGCGGTCAAAGAGGTACTGCGCGATGGCAAGGCGCTTGATTTTTCAGCCTCGTTAATACAATCTTAACGAGAGTTGTGTGCATGCTGCTGATGCGGCGTGACTCGAAGCGCAAGGTGTGCTCCACTCGACGTCGTACCGATGCAAACAGGAGGAATGAATGAGCGTTACTGCACATGTCGAACAACTGAAGAGAAAACATCAGTCCCTGAGCGAAGCCGTAGAAGAGGCGCAACGCGCCCCCGGCATCGACGACCTTGCAATCGCTGACCTTAAGAAACAAAAACTACGGCTGAAAGAAGAAATATCGCGACTATCGGCCTAGAATCTAGACGGATAAGCTGGCGCGGGCTGCGATCACCGCCCCGCCAGTCACAAGTATTGCCGCGATACCCAGCGTGGCGGAAAGTGGCGCAACGCCAGCAACAACAAGAACCAGAGTTGAAAACAATGGTGCCGCATAGGATGCAGCGCCCAAGAGTTGTATATCGCCCTGTTTGACGCCGATATCCCACACAAAAAAGGCAAGACCCACAGGTCCGAGGCCCAGTAACACAGTGGATGCCCAGCTGGTTGCAGTGGTCGGAAATATCGTTTGTTCAAAAATAAGGTGCAGCGGTAGCGAGAGCGCCGCAGCAACAAGACAGAAAACCGTTACAGACTGAGTCGGAGCTTCGCCAACGAGACGGGAGAGGACCGAATAACTCGACCAGGTCAACGCGCAGATCAGCGCCAGAATATATCCGGGTAGATGGCTGGCCTGAAATCCATCAGCACCGCCCGAGATGAGAAGGGCTGCACCGGCAAATCCTATGGCGGCTCCGAATAGGTGTCCGCGTTTGACATGCTCCCCGGGGAGGAACCCGGAGAAAACAACGATCAACAGGGGCCAGAGATACGCGATCAACCCCGCCTCTGCGGCAGGGGCCAGCCGCAGTGCCGAAAAATACAGCGCATGGTATCCAAAAAGGCCCAGCGATCCAAAAAGGTAAACGCGCAAAGGGACCTTTCGCAATACGCCCAATCCACTTGAAAAATGTGTCCATATCAGGCCGCAACAGCCCCCGATGGCAAAGCACACTGTGTTGAGCAAGAGCGGTGGCGTTGGCGCAGTTCCAACAGTCAGCAGCGCCAACAGCGACCATAAGATCACCGCCGTGAACCCTATCAGTGTCGCGCGACGTTTCGTCATTCCTGATCCTCGCCGGATTCGAGGACTCGCATTTTGTCCGTGATATGAGTGGTTTTGCTGATCTCATACAACATCCAGTCGCGAAAAGCTTTGACCTGCGGGCGAGTCTCGGTACCTTCCGGGCATAAAAAACGAAACAGTGCGCGCGTTGAAACTGCGGTGCCATAAGGCATGATCAATCGCCCGTCGGCCACATCCTTGATCACCAGCGCACGGCGTCCGAGCACCACACCCACCCCGGCCAAAGCGGCATCAACGGCATGGTCCGCCTGACTGAACCGGGGGCCGTGGCGCGGATCGAAATCTATGCCCATGGCTGCAAACCAGGCCTTCCAATCACAGCGGGGCCGCAGGAAACTGATCGAATCATCAAAGATCAGGGGGGCGTTTCTCAGGCTCTCGGCATCAGGGTATTTTTCTGCCAGAGCTGGGGTCATGACCGGTGTCACCCACTCTTGAGCCAGAGCCAGCGAGTACAACCCGCTTTCGACGTCATTTCCGAACCGGATGGCAACGTCGATCGCGTCTCTGCCGAAGTCCATTATTTTGAGTGAGGCAGAGAAGCGCAATTCGATTTCGGGATGAGCCTGAGCAAACTCATAAAGCCGGGGCGCCAGCCATTTTGCGGTAAACGCGGGTCCGGCGGTGACAGTCAGCGTTTGTTCATCTTGCAGCCGCTGCGCCGCGCGCCATGCGTTGGACAGGGTTTGAAAACCATCAGCTGCCCCGGGCGCCAATGCCGTTCCGGCTTCGGTCAGTTCAACCGCGCGGTTCAGCCTGACAAACAGAGGAGCGCCTAAATGCTCTTCCAGTGATTTGATTTGAAAGCTCAGCGCCGCAGGTGTGACCGACAGTTCCTCGGCAGCCTTGGCAAAGGACATATGTCGCGCGGCCGCTTCAAAGGCGCGCAGGGCTGTCAGAGGCGGTAGGCGGTCAATCATTTCACACAAGTATATCTTAACTGAATGGATTAAAAGTCTCGTTTGTCAGAACTGTTTGCGAATGACATATTGAGTTCAGATCAAATGTACTGAAGTTGGAAAGGAATGACACAATGTTTGAAGCATCCACAAACACCACAACACGCAACGCAATGCAACGTGCTCACGAGGAGCGTGCGCAAGCCATGAAAGACGCATGGCACTGGTTGTTCCCCTCTTCCCGCTGACGGACTGCAGCCCTCTTACGGGATGCGAAAAGGGCCGGTTGTGATGACCGGCCCTTTTTGTCTTGTGATTTCGCCGTGCAGTTAAACGAAAAATTGCGCGCCATTGGCAGAAATCGTCGAGCCATTGATGAATCCGGACTCGTCTGATGCGAGGAAGACGACGCATCGCGCGATTTCTTCTGGCTCGCCCAAGCGCCCTGCCGGGATCTGCCCGATGATGGATTCGCGCACCTTTTCGGGGACCGCCATCACCATCTCTGTTGCGATGTAGCCGGGACAGATCGCATTGGCCGTGATGCCCGCGCGGGCCCCTTCCTGCGCCAGTGATTTCACAATCCCCAGATCGCCGGCTTTGGTAGCTGCATAGTTCACCTGTGCAAACTGACCTTTCTGGCCGTTGATCGAACTGATCACGATCACACGACCGAATTTACGCTCGCGCATGCCGGGCCAGATCGGATGAACTGTGTTGAACACGCCCGTCAGGTTGGTGTCGATGACTTCCTGCCATTGCTCTGGTGTCATTTTGTGAAATGGCGCGTCCCGCGTGATGCCCGCATTGGCCACCACCACATCAATTGGTCCAAGATCCGCTTCCACGCCCGCGATGCCCTCTTTGCAAGCGTTATAGTCTGCCACGTTCCATTTGTAGGTCTTGATGCCAGTATCTGCGGTGAATTTGGCGGCAGCTTCGTCATTGCCTGCATAGGTGGCAGCGACCGAATAACCGGCGTCTTTCAACGCGTTGGAAATCGAAGCGCCGATGCCTCGGCTGCCTCCGGTGACAAGTGCGACGCGGGACATAGGGGGTTCTCCTTTGAATTTCTGATAATCTTGTTACGCATTGATTGCTGCGTGCGCAAGATTATTGCGCACGAAAATACGTTTTCTTGCACGTGGAGCGGCGCGTCTCAGCACCGCCCGCGCGTCTCAGGGGCGCTCAAGACACATCGCAACGCCCATACCGCCACCGATGCACAGAGTCGCAAGACCCTTTTTCGCGTCGCGACGTTTCATTTCAAACAAGAGCGTGTTCAGGATGCGTGCGCCGGATGCGCCAATCGGGTGACCGATCGCGATGGCGCCGCCATTCACGTTCACAACATCCGGGTTCCAACCCATGTCTTTGTTCACGGCACAGGCCTGTGCTGCAAAGGCTTCGTTGGCCTCAACAAGATCCAGATCTTCTGCTTTCCAACCGGCTTTTTCGAGGGCTTTTCGGCTGGCGTAAATCGGGCCTGCGCCCATGATCGAGGGGTCAAGACCAACGGTGGCATAGCTCGCGATACGTGCGAGCGGCTCAATGCCACGCTTTTCCGCTTCATCTGCGGACATCATCAAGGCTGCTGCGGCACCGTCGTTCAATCCGGATGCATTGGCCGCCGTGACCGAGCCATCTTTGGTGAAGGCGGGGCGCAGTTTTTGCATGGCTTCCATCGTTGCACCGTGACGAATGTACTCATCCTGATCCACGACGGTGTCACCCTTGCGGCCCTTGACCGTAAAGGCCATGACTTCATCAGCAAACTTGCCGGCTTTTTGCGCGGCTTCGGCTTTGTTCTGGCTTGCAACGGCGAATTCGTCTTGCTGATCCCGGCTTATCTGCCATTTTTCCGCAACGTTTTCAGCAGTTTGACCCATATGGTAGCCGTTGAACGCGTCCCACAGGCCGTCCCGGATCATGGTGTCGATGTATTTCATGTCACCCATTTTGTGGCCCGCACGCAGCGCGGCGGCATGGGGTGAGAGCGTCATGTTTTCCTGACCTCCGGCAGCCACGATCGTGGCATCGCCCAACTGAATGTGTTGTGCGGCAAGTGCGACCGAGCGCAGGCCCGATCCGCAGACCTGATTGATCGACCATGCGGCACTTTCCAGCGGCAACCCTGCGTTGACATGCGCTTGGCGTGCCGGGTTTTGCCCTTGAGCGGCAGTCAGAACCTGACCAAGGATTGTCTCGGAAACCTCGGAGGCGTCGACGCCGGCCCGTGCTACAACTTCTTTGAGCACAGCAGCACCAAGATCATGCGCGGGGATGGTTGCGAAAGATCCGCCAAAACTGCCCACAGCGGTACGGGCTGCGGATGCGATTACAACATTTGTCATAGAGATATGTCCTTTGCCATTTCTGGTAAGGGACGTGTCAATCGGACCGCGTTGGTGAAGCCCGGCACCCCTACCGATAATGAACATTTCCTTAACTCATTCGCTGCGGGGCGGCAACCGAAGGAAGTATGACAAAGGAGCATTCCCGGCATGCTTTGCCGGGAGAAGGACTAGGATGCTTTGCGTGTCGCCTTCGCCTGCATCCAATAGGGACGTGTTGTCGGTTTGGCGAAATGATACCCTTGCAGGCAATCTAAACCCAGGCCGATGAGCGTTTCAGTGTCTTCCTGGTCATCTACAAACTCAGCTACAGTCAGCATGTTAAAATGCTGTGCGATGGAAACCAGTGCTGCAGTGAGAGCCTGATTGTCAGGATCATGGGCGATCCCCTGGATGAAATGGCCATCGATTTTTAGAATGTCGAAGGAGAAATCCTTGAAATAGCGCAGCGCGGTAAACCCGGCGCCAAAGTCATCCAGCGCAAAGCTGATACCTTTGGCCTGAAGTTTTTTCATGAAACTCGCCACAGCGTCTGGCGCTTTCATCGCGGAGCTTTCGGTGATTTCGATGATCAACCGTTCCGCGATCAACCCGTCGCGCGAAAGCCATCTGTTCAGCGTGCGGTGCCATTGTCGACAGTGGATCGTGCGCACCGACATATTGATCGAGAGGCGCAATTCAGGATTTTCGTGCAAGGTTCGCAACCCCTCGCCAAGGGCGAGGGTGTCCAGTTGTCGCCCCAGTTCCGTCGCTTCAACTGAATCCATGAATTTATACGCGGGAATAATCTTCCCGGTCTCATCCAATACGCGCACCAACCCTTCGTAAAAGGCGACTTTCTTGGGGTCACGCGCTTGCATGATCGGTTGATAGGCCAGTGTGACATCTTGAAGCGCAATGGCTTGGCGAACCATTTCAATAATGTTCTGATCCTGCCCTCGCCCCGCGCGAGCATCGGGATTGCAAGCGCCGTGAATCATGTCCGACCACTGTGTTTGTGTTTGAACCTGCATCGAATCCCCGCAATCAAGTGTCTCGTTACACTGACGCAAAAAACCCTACAAAATTCTAAATATTCTCATTTTGTTCTAATTTGACTCGTGCTTTAGTGCCTGAATTCTTGATCTGCATGGGGGGTAAACAGGATGGAACGATGCGGCTGGGCGGGACCGGATGAGCTCTACTTGCACTACCACGACACGGATTGGGGCGTGCCGGAATACGACAGTCGTGCGCTTTGGGAAAAGCTTGTGCTCGATGGGTTTCAAGCTGGGTTGAGCTGGCTTACCATTCTGAAAAAACGTGAAAATTTCAGATCAGCCTTCGCAGGGTTTCAGCCCGATGTTGTGGCTACGTGGGGACCGGATGATGTGGACCGTTTGCTTCAGGACGCTGGGATCATCCGTCATCGCGGCAAAATCGAAGCGACGATTTCCAATGCGAAAACTTGGCAAAAACTGGAGGCGCGTGGTGGGTTTGACCAGTTCTTATGGAATTACATGGGCGGTACTCCACTCCAAAATAGTTGGCAAACGCTGGACGATGTCCCCGCCCATACCCCGCTTTCCACGCAGATTTCAAAGGACCTCAAGAAGGAAGGCTTCAAATTTTGTGGCCCGACAATCGTATATGCGTTCATGCAGGCGGTGGGGATGGTAAACGATCATTTGGTCACCTGTCCGCGCCACGCAGATGTCGCTGAAATGGCGCGCGCAAAGACACGTTGACTCTGTCAGATAGCTGCGTATAAGCGCGGCTTCATTGGTGTTGGTGGCTCCCGCAAGGGACAGCCTGTCAGGTGCAAGCCAGAGGACAACGCCCTTCACAGCCCAACAGGGCACACACAGAAGGAGAACAGCCGTGACAAAACGCACGTCTGCCAAGCACAAAATCGACCGCCGCATGGGCGAAAACATCTGGGGCCGTCCGAAGTCCCCGGTGAACCGACGCGAATATGGCCCCGGCCAGCACGGTCAGCGCCGTAAAGGCAAGATTTCCGATTTCGGTATCCAGCTGCGCGCCAAGCAGAAGCTTAAAGGATACTACGGCGATCTGACTGAAAAACAGTTCCGCCGCATCTACGCCGAAGCTGAGCGCGTAAAAGGCGACACAGGTGAAAACCTGATTGGTTTGCTGGAGCGTCGTCTTGACGCGGTTGTGTACCGTTCGAAATTCGTAGCGACTGTTTTCGCGGCGCGTCAGTTCGTGAATCATGGCCATGTCAAAGTGAATGGCAAGAAGGTTAACATCCCATCTTACCGTATTCAGGAAGGCGACGTCATCGAAGTCCGCGATCGTTCCAAACAGATCGCTGTTCTTTTGGAAGCGACGCAATTGGCCGAACGCGATGTGCCCGACTACATCGAAGCGGATCACTCAAAAATGACGGCGAAATTCGTGCGCACCCCGGCGTTGGGCGATGTACCGTATCCGGTCATGATGGAACCAAATCTTGTGGTGGAATTTTACGCCAAGAACTAATTTTACCCGGGCCAACCGGGCAGGATTTGAAAAGGCCTCGGAATTCCGGGGCCTTTTGCATTTGGAGGGTCTGCCAGGACCTGCCGCGAAAAGTGCGATCGTTGTGAAGGTCTGCAATTCTGCACAGTGAGCGATATCCGCTGCCAAGCCACAGCGTGTCGACCCTGCAAGAGCGTGCCACGCATCTGAAGACGCAGGGTGCCAATTGCCTCTGGTGGATAATTCGACGCTGCGTTGCCTGCGATGACCCGAACAAGGCAAAAATGATCCGACACTGCCATAATCTGGCCATCTTTTACTGAAATCAACGCTCTACTGTCTTTTGATGTTGATTTCGAAACAAACCGTTGCGGGAAATGCGACTTGTTCACGAACAACTCAACGTTTAAAAATTGCGATTAGTTTCGTGTAAATCGTGTGGAGTAAGTAATGAGTTTTCTGGGTAAAGCCATGGTTTTGGCTACGACTTTCGCCTGTGCGTGGGGTGCAAATGCCGCCACGATTAGCGTGCAAAGCTTTGATGCGGCCTTGTACAACAGCAGCTTCAATACGTCCGGTGGTTCTGGCGAAGACTTTGAAAGCCTTGGCGCAACATTGGGCGAGGGCGAGGTTGGCCCGATATTTTCAACGACTGTCGGGACATTTGAAAGCCTCGGCGGCACCGGAAGCGGCGGATCCGTCATCGGGTCGGGCACCGAATTGGCCTTGCGCGACGGTTCACTGTTTGGCCGCAGCAACACGGTGCCGCAGGGCGGGTCGTGGTATCTCGACAGTAACGACACATGGGGCATCAAATGGATGGTCGATGTGGGTGGAGCGTTCAGCAGGATCTCTTTTGTAATCAATGACGCCAGCGACGCAGGTGCCTTTCTGCGGATTGATGCAGGCGGCACATCGGAGGAGTTGCGCACAGGCGGGGCTCTGGCAAATGGCAATGCTCGCGCAGTGGTGATTGATTTTGGTCAAAAGGTGACCTCCGCCGAGATCACGCTTGGCAATTTCTCAGCCTTTGGTGGTGATGAGTTCCGGCGCAATGATGGGTTCTCCATTGATGGCATTGACGTGGCCATTGTGCCGTTGCCTGCTTCGATCCTGTTGCTGGGCGCTGCCATCGGCGGGCTTGGATGGGCCGGTCGTCGCAAAGCGCGCAAGGCCTGAGCGAGCTGTCGTCACAGACACTTTCGCTCTACTGGCGGTCCCTGTGACACAACTCGCATCGAAGCGATCCGGAAAGCAGACGGGTTTTCATCTGAGATCCAAACATCCTTTCAAATCACCGATGACGACTCGACGTTGACGTGAGACCGTCCGCATCCTGTCTTGCGCGCAACCGAAGTGAGAAGGCTCGAAAAAAGGATCAGGGTTTACGCCAATCTCAGTTGTTAAAAAACCATGACCAACTTGTCTCATAAGGCGGTTTGATGGTGGTCCTCCGCGCGGCACCTCGCTAAGGTCCGCCCGGACAGGAGACTACCCGATGACCACAGCCCTTCGCCCGCAACCTGGGATCATGGACATTGCCCTTTATCAGGGTGGTGCGTCACATATCGAGGGTCAAACGGACCCGCTGAAGCTGAGCTCCAACGAGAATCCGTTTGGCACCAGCACGGACACAATTGCTGCTGTTGCACAGGCTGCAGCCGGATTGCATCGCTATCCCTCAACAGATCACGCGAGCTTGCGCGCAGCGATCGCAGAGGTGCATGGATTAGACGCGCAGCGCATCATTTGTGGTGTCGGATCGGATGAAATTCTAACGCTTTTGGCCATGGCCTATGCGGGGCCGGGCGACGAAATACTCTACACCGAGCATGGGTTTTCCCTTTACCGCATTTTTGCACTGTCGGCGGGGGCGACTCCCGTTGTGGCACCCGAATCCGATCGACGGGTTGACGTCGATGCGTTGATCGCCTTGATCACCGACGCCACGCGCTTGATCTATATTGCGAATCCAGCAAATCCGACGGGCACCGCGCTGGAGGTTGCCGAGTTAAGCCGACTGGCTGATGCCGTGCCGGCCGAGTGTTTGCTGGTGCTGGATGGGGCCTATGCGGAATTCTTTGACGGGTATGACGGCGGTGCCGCACTGGTTTCCGCGCGCGAAAATGTCGTGATGACGCGAACGTTTTCCAAACTCTATGGATTGGGCGGTTTGCGTGTCGGATGGGGGTATGCCTCGCAAGAGGTGATTGACGTGCTGAACCGGATACGTGGGCCGTTCAACATGTCCAGTGTCGCTCTTGCCGGGGCCGAATCCGCGGTTCGGGACCGAGGCTTTGTAGAGATGTGCCTGCATGAAAACGCGGAGCAACGCGCGCGCCTGACGGGCGGTTTGCACCAATTGGGCATTGCTTGCGATCCAAGTCAGGCCAATTTTGTGTTGGCGCGTTTTGCCAGTGAGGACGAAGCCATTGCCGCAGATGCGCACCTTAAATCCGCCGGGATCCTTGTGCGGTTGGTCAAAGGGTACGGCTTTCCACAAGCGCTCCGGATCACCGTGGGGCGCGCCGAAGATGTGACCCGTGTCCTTGAGGCTCTTGGAACATTTAAGGAGCCGACATGAGCGTGATTTACAACCGCGTGGCGCTGATCGGGCTGGGTCTGATTGCCTCTTCCATGTTCTGGGCGATGAAACGCAAAGGCTTGGCGGGTGAGGTCGCCGGCTATGCGCGCAGCGTCGAAACCCGCGAGACAGCGCGCCGCATTGGCCTGTGTGATCGCGTGTGTGACACCGCGGTCGAGGCCGTCGAGGGGGCTGATCTGGTGGTCCTCTGCGTTCCCGTCGGTGTGATGGGTGACGTCGTGGCTGATCTTGCCGGGGCGTTGAAGCCGGGCGCGACCGTCACGGATGTGGGATCGGTCAAACGCGACGTGATTGCCAATGTATCACCGCATCTGCCGGATCATGTCCATTTCATTCCCGGCCATCCGGTTGCAGGCACGGAACATTCCGGGCCAGAATCGGGCTTTGCCGAACTCTTTGACAACCGCTGGCTGTTGTTGGTGCCGGTGGAGGGGTCAGACCCCGACGCGGTCGCCAAACTGCGCCACCTTTGGGAAGAAATCGGCAGCAATGTGGAGGAAATGGAGGCAGATCACCATGATCTGGTTCTTGCCGTGACCAGCCACGCACCGCACCTGATTGCCTATACAATGGTGGGCGTTGCAGATGATCTGCATCGGATCACGGATACTGAGGTAATCAAATACTCCGCGGCGGGGTTTCGCGATTTCACGCGTATTGCGGCGAGCGATCCGACCATGTGGCGCGATGTCTTCCTGACAAACAAAGACGCGACGCTCGAAATCCTGGGTCGTTTTACCGAAGAGCTGTTTGCGCTGCAACGGGCGATCCGGACCGGAGACGGAGAGCACCTACACGACTATTTCACCCGTACGCGCGCGGTTCGGCGCGGTATTGTCGAGGCGGGCCAGGACACGGATGCGCCGGATTTTGGGCGCGGCAAGAGCAGCACATGAGGGTTTGGGCGCTTCTGTTTTTGCTGCTTGCGGGCATGGCATCGGCGAAGGCACCGGAAACATCGCTGCGCCCTGAAATTCGACCCGAACAAGCAGCCAGTGGCACGCAGCCGGTTCAACTCCAGGACTCTGGTGCAATACTGGCCCCCGAACGCTCAGCGGCGGCGAATGAGGCGACGTTGCGCGGCAATGGCCCGCGCATGTCTTTACGCCCGCAGTTGCGCACCCGCGCAGTGAAACGAGCAATCCGCAAACAGCAACGCCTGCGCGCCAAGGGGGCGATCTGCGGTGATCCTGACATACAGGGTGAAAGCGTCGGTCGGGTGCCGGGCCGGATTTCCGGGTGCGGTGTGCCTCAGGCGGTCAAAGTGCGCTCGGTGTCGGGCATCACGCTCAGCCAACGCGCGGTGATGGATTGCGCAACCGCTCAAGCGCTGAAAACCTGGGTGGATACCTCGGTCAAACCTGCGTTTCGCAAACAAAGGGGCGGTGTCAAAGGCCTGCGCGTGGCGGCGCACTACGCCTGTCGCACGCGCAATAATAAAAAAGGCGCGCGCATTTCCGAGCACGGCAAGGGGCGTGCGATTGACGTGTCCGGGTTTCAGATGGGTGATGGCTCAACGATCTCGGTTCTCAAAGGATGGAACGCGCGCGATACCAATCAGGCCATGCGCAAGGTTCATAGAGGGGCTTGCGGACCGTTTGGCACTGTCCTGGGGCCGAACGCGGACAGCTATCATCTGGATCACTTCCATTTTGACACGGCGCGGTATCGCAACGGCACCTATTGCCGTTAGCGCAAGATCAGGCGCGGGGCCGGGCCGAGCGGTAAGAACCCTAAAAACACCGTACCGCCACGCAAGGTCAGGGCCAGATCAAGCGTTTCAGGATTACCGGCCAACCCTGCGAACGTTGATAAGGCCTGCTCAATCTGCGGGCGCAGCGCCCCGCTGGTTTCCGCCAAAATCAGCATCGACCGCCAGTTGCGCGCCTGAACATTCAGGGTTCCGCTCGCCGTTCCTTGTACATCCACATCCAAAGCGGCGGCAAAACGCAGTTGCAAAGCACCCCATGCCGCTTCTGCGCTGTGGATGACAATCTGGCGCGGTTGCGGGCGTGATACTTCCAGTGCTGTAATGTCCCAGGAGCGGTCAAATATCACTGTGGTGTTCAGCGCAAATTGGTCAAATGTCACTGGCCAGTCCAGCGGGATGTAAAGAGCGCGGCGCGGCACCTCACCGGGTCGCAACGCATCAATACCCATCTCAAACCGGTATTTGGCGGCCATTTCGGGGTCTTGAACCACGCTCAACCGCGATGTGCCCCCGGCCAGTATGTCGCCCGCTTCCGCGTCCAGCAACCACGCGTCTGCGGTGGCCTCCATTTGTTCCAGCGCCAGGGACGCTGTGGGTGTCACCGCCAATCGCGCTTGGCCCTTTTGCATCAACAGGCGGCTGCGCCCTTCAGGGCTTGCCAGAAGGATCGGATCTTTGGGCAGATCAAGCGTCACGGTGCCCGGATCCCAGACCGGGGCCTGCACTTGCAGGCTGGATGCCTGTACTGCTGCGCCAGTGTCGGGATCGGCCAGGGCAATATCCTTGACCGTGACGCGAATGTCCTTGGGATATCCACCCGACGTAATCGCGGAAGTCTCTGCCTGCCACCCTTCGGTTTGTCGCGCGCTCAGCCAGCCCTCGATCCCGCGCGCCACACCAAATGTCGCAACGCCCCACCAGGCGCTCCAGAGCAGAGCCACCCCTAGTATCAGCCAGATAACACGCCGCATGACAGAGCCCTTTCCCTTGCCGCTGAATTGAGGTTTACGCAAAGCAGACAAGGAGAACCAGCAAGATGACAATGTGGGTATTCGGATATGGCAGCCTGTTGTGGAATCCCGGGTTTGATGTGGCTGAAAAGGTCGTGGCGACGTTGCCCGGCTATGCGCGGTCCTTTTGCATGTGGTCGATCCATCATCGCGGGACCGAAACGGATCCGGGCCTGGTGTTGGCGCTGGATGAAGAACCCGCCCATGCCTGTGAAGGCGTGGCCCTTGCTGTGGCTGCCGGGCGAGAGGCTCAAACGCTGGTCTACCTGCGCGAACGGGAATTGATATCTTCGGCCTATCTGGAGCGGGAGTTGGACATCGATCTGGTGGATGGTCGCAGGGTGAACGCGCTTTGTTATGTCATTAACCCGGGTCATGTACAGTATTGCGGCGGGATGGCCCTTGAAGAACAGGCGCAGGTCATTTCGCGCGCAACAGGAGGCATGGGGCCGAACACGGAATATCTGTATAACACGGCATCGCATCTGAGCGAGATCGGACTTCATGACCCGGATCTTGAATGGCTAAGCCAGCGGGTGCGCCACCTCACCACATAAATCCATGGCTCTGGGCTGGGTTTTCAGGTTAAGCTATGGCCAGAGCAGAACAATAAGGCGCGGGAGCAACAGCGCATGGTATTGCCAGATCACGAAGTTCGACCGGTTTTTTCACAACCGGTGCGGCAAATCTCCCTGATGTTGATCGTTCTTGGGTTGTCAGGTTTCGGCAGTTTTCTGGCCTTGCCCCGGGTGTTGCCGGTTTTTGAGGCAAACCCGTACCTCAACGGCTTTATCATCTTTGTCTTCATCCTTGGCGTTTTTGCCTGTTTTTATCAGGTGTTCCAATTGATCGGATCGGTGCGTTGGATTGAACGCTTTGCCACGGATCGGCAAGACACGAGCGTCAAGGCACCACAATTGCTCGCACCGCTTGCCTCGCTTTTGCGCTCACGTGGGGCGCGGATGCAGGTCAGTGCTTCTTCTACCCGATCCATTCTCGATTCTGTGGTGAACCGGATTGAAGAGGCGCGCGAAATCACGCGCTATATCGTCAGTATGTTGATTTTCCTGGGTCTTTTGGGGACATTCTATGGCCTTGCGACCACGGTCCCGGCCATTGTGGAAACGATTTCCAGCCTTGCACCCGAAGAGGGAGAGGGCGGGCTCGAAGTTTTTAACCGCTTGATGAGCGGGCTGCAAACGCAACTCGGCGGCATGGGTGTCGCCTTTGCCTCCTCACTTCTGGGGTTGGCAGGATCCTTGATTGTCGGTCTTTTGGAGCTTTTTGCCGGTCACGGGCAGAACCGGTTTTACCGCGAACTTGAAGAGTGGCTCAGTTCGATCACCCGGGTCGGCTTTACTTCTGGCGACGAGGCGAGCGGAGATCAGGGCGCTTTGGCGGCCGTCGTTGAACATATGGTTGAGCAGATGGAAAGCCTGCAGCTGATGTTCCAGCAATCCGATGTGAGTCGGTCTGAAGTGAACGAAAACCTTGGCACCTTGGCAAATTCAATCGAACGCATGACGCAGAAAATGGACGGGATGGACCCGGCAAGTGTGGCCCTGGAGCGGGTCGCCGCCGGTCAGGAACGGCTGATTTCTGCGTTGGAGACCCAAACCCACGGTGACGGCGGCATGGATGCGGAAAGCCGGATGCGCCTGCGCTCGATTGATGTGCAGATGTTGCGGATTCTCGAAGAGATCTCTGCCGGGCGTCAGGAAAGCATGGCTGAATTGCGCATGGATCTGTCAAAACTGACGGACGCGTTGCGGGCGGGTCGACCGCGCGCCAGTATCAAGATGAAATCCGGGGACAGCTAACATGGCTCTGTCGCGACGCACCGGTGCCCGCTTTCAAGCTTCGATCTGGCCGGGGTTTGTGGATGCGATGACCGGCTTGTTGCTGGTTCTGATGTTCGTTCTGACGATTTTCATGGTTGTGCAATTTGTGTTGACCGAACGCATCACCGGGCAGGAATCCGAGCTCGATCAACTCGCCGGAGAGGTCGCGGCTTTGGCACAAGCGCTTGGATTGGAACAACAAAGCAACAGCGATCTGAACAGCCGTGTTGGCGAATTGAGCACCTCTTTGAACGATGCGCAGGTGCGGATTGAAACACTGACGGCGACGCGGGATGCACAGGCGGCAGCACTCGATGCCGCGCAATCGCAAATCACGAGTTTTGAAGCGCAGGTTGCCGCCCTGATCACACAACGAGATACGGCACTGGGTGATGTGGCGACGTTGGAACAAACGCGCGACGCTTTGGAGCAGACCCAGGCGGAGCTGCTGAGCGAACAGGAAGCCCTTGATCTCGCACTGGCCTCGGCGCGCAGTGAAATTGATGCACAGACCGAGGCCGCGCGCCTTGCAGCCGCGCGGCGCGCGGCGCTGGATGCTCTGGTGGCGGACCTGCGCGCGCGCAACGCCGAGGCTGTGGGACAGGTTGGGCAATTGACCGCGGACTTGGAAAAAACGCAAGAGGCTCTCAGTGCAGAAGAAGCCGCAAGGCTTGCGGAGGTCGCGGCAGCTGAGTCGTTGCGGGCGCGATTGGCCGATGCTGATGCGGAATTAACGGCGATGACGCTGGCACTGGAAGCGCAACGGCAGGATGCCGAGGATACATTAACGCTGCTGGCGGCCGCCCGTGCCGCACAAGGCGATCTGGATCAGCAGTTGGCGTCGGCGCTGATCAGTCTGGAAAGTCTTGAGGAAAACGTTGCGAGCGCTGAGCAGGAAGCGGAAGCGTTGCGTCGCGCCGAAGCGGCTCTGGAAGCCGAATTGCGTGCTGCAGAAGCGGCAGCGCAGGAAACTGAGCAATCCCTGCAAGCGGGTCAAGCGGACCTGCGCGCTGAACAAGACAATTTGCGGAATCAATTGGCTGCAGCGCTTGCGGCTAAACTGGCCGCCGAAACGCTCGCCGAGGACTCCAGCAGTGAGGCCGAACGCCGCGCTGCTCTTTTGGCGCAGGCGCGTCAGTCGCTGGCACAGGAAGGCGAAATCAGTGCTGACGCCCAGCGTCAGGCTGAATTGCTCAATCAACAGGTTGCTGCATTGCGCGCACAATTGGGTGATTTGCAATCGCTTCTCGATGATGCCGTGGCGCGTGACGCTGCGTCTCAGGTCCGACTGCAATCTCTGGGGTCCGATCTCAACACCGCGCTGGCACGGGTGGCCGCAGAAGAAAGGCGCCGCGCAGCGCTTGAAGAAGCGGAAAGGATCAGGCTGGAAGCCGAAGCATTGCGACTGGCAGAGGAAGCGGCGCGTCTGACGGAGGAAACCAAGGATCTTGAGCAATACCGTTCTGAGTTTTTTGGCCGCCTGCGAGAAGTTTTGGGACGTCAGGAAGGTGTGCGAATTGAGGGAGACCGCTTTGTCTTTTCTTCCGAAGTTCTGTTTGCGCCGGGTCGCGCGGATCTTTCGTTGGAAGGGCAAAGCGAAGTTGCCAAGGTCGCGCAAATTATTTCAAGCGTAGCGGATGAGATACCGCCGGAAATCGACTGGATCATCCGCGTGGATGGGCATACGGATGACGTGCCCTTGTCAGGTTTCGGTGAATTTTCTGACAATTGGGAGTTGAGCCAAGGTCGGGCACTTTCGGTTGTGAAATTTATGGTAACTGCCCTGGGTATTCCGCCAAACCGCTTGGCCGCCAACGGTTTTGGCCAGTATCAACCCGTCGCGACGGAAGACACCGAAGCAGCGCGCGCGCTGAACCGACGGATTGAACTGAAATTCACTGAAAAATAGGTCGTGGAGCGGTTCAGGCGGGCATGGTCCCATCACCCCATCAGGTGATAGCCACAGCATTTACTCGGATGCTCAGGCCAGTCTTACGTAAAACTAATAAAACGCCCCGCTGTTGATTAACACAGCGGGGCGTTTCAGTTTGACTTTGAACAGCTTACTCTGCGGTGAGCAGAGGCGGCTTGTTGCCGGAGAGGCGCGGTTTGTCGGGCCCCTCGATCT
This sequence comes from Paracoccaceae bacterium, assembly GCA_033344815.1. NCBI lineage: Bacteria > Pseudomonadati > Pseudomonadota > Alphaproteobacteria > Rhodobacterales > Paracoccaceae > Paracoccaceae bacterium. Next base: position 4,165,310 of record JAWPMR010000001.1, read on the forward strand.
TGAGATCAATTTCGCCGCCTTTGATGCCAACTTTGACAACGCCACCCTTTGCCAATTTGCCAAACAGCAGATCTTCGGCGAGAGGCTTCTTGATATGCTCCTGGATGACTCGGCCCAGTGGGCGCGCGCCCATTTTGGCGTCATAGCCTTTGTCGGCCAGCCATTCAGCGGCAGGTTTGGTCAGCTCAATGGTCACGTTGCGATCCATCAATTGCGCTTCCAACTGAAGCACAAACTTTTCGACCACCTGCAAAATGACCTCCTTGGGAAGCGGTGCGAAACTGATGACCGCATCCAGGCGGTTTCGGAATTCAGGTGTAAAGGTGCGCTCAATGGCGGCCGTATCTTCACCCTCGCGCCGATCTCGCCCGAAACCAATGGCTTCCTTGGCTTGTTCCGCGGCGCCGGCGTTTGACGTCATGATCAACACCACGTTACGGAAATCCACTGTGCGGCCGTTGTGATCGGTCAGTTTGCCGTGATCCATCACCTGCAACAGGATATTGTAGACATCCGGATGCGCTTTCTCCATTTCGTCAAGCAACAAGACACAATGGGGGTGTTGATCCACACCGTCCGTCAGCATGCCGCCCTGATCGAACCCGACATAACCCGGAGGGGCACCGATCAAACGGCTGACCGCGTGTTTTTCCATGTATTCCGACATATCGAAACGCAACAGTTCCACACCAAGGGTATCCGCCAATTGCTTGGCCACTTCGGTTTTGCCCACACCAGTTGGGCCTGCAAACAGGTAATTCCCAATGGGTTTCTCAGGTTCACGCAAGCCTGCGCGCGCCAGTTTGATGGCCGAGGAAAGCGCTTCAATTGCATTGTCCTGCCCAAAGACCACCCGTTTCAGCGATCCTTCGAGATCTTTCAGAACCTCGGCATCGTCCTTTGATACGTTTTTCGGTGGAATACGTGCGATCTTTGCCACCACATTTTCGATCTCTTTCGTGCCGATGGTTTTGCGACGTTTAGCCGCGACCACCAGATGTTGTGCCGCGCCTGCCTCATCAATTACGTCGATGGCCGAATCCGGCAATTTACGGTCATTGATATAGCGGGACGCCAGTTCCACGGAGGATTTGATCGCATCCGCTGTGTATTTTACCGAATGGTGATCCTCGAAATAGGGTTTCAAGCCACGGAGAATTTTCACCGCATCCTCGACAGAAGGCTCATTGACGTCAATCTTCTGGAACCGGCGGCTCAGCGCACGATCCTTTTCGAAGTGTTGACGGAATTCCTTATATGTGGTCGAGCCCATTGTCCGCAATTTCCCACCCGCAAGGGCTGGTTTGAGCAGATTGGATGCATCCATCGCCCCGCCTGACGTAGCACCGGCGCCGATTACGGTGTGAATTTCGTCGATGAACAGAACCGCGTCGTCATGCTCTTCCAGTTCGGATACGACCGCCTTGAGCCGTTCCTCAAAATCACCGCGATAGCGGGTGCCGGCCAGCAATGCGCCCATGTCCAGCGAATAAATCGTGGTGTGTTCCAAAACTTCGGGTGTCTCGCCAGCAACAATTTTACGTGCCAGACCCTCGGCGATCGCGGTTTTGCCCACGCCCGGATCACCCACCAGAAGCGGGTTATTCTTGCGGCGTCGGCAGAGTACTTGAATGCAGCGCTCGACCTCGGAATCACGCCCGATCAGCGGGTCAATATCACCTTCACGGGATTTTGCGTTCAGATCCACGCAATACTTTTCAAGAGCGCTCTCTTTTTTCTCGCCCTCCGTGACACCTTGCGTTTCTTCCTCTTGCTCGGGCGCGCCGGACACGGGCCGGGGCTCCCCAAATGCGGGATCCTTGGCCACGCCGTGGGCGATGAAATTCACCGCATCATACCGTGTCATGTCCTGTTCTTGTAGGAAATAGGCTGCATTGCTCTCGCGCTCCGCGAAAATGGCGACCAGAACGTTGGCCCCTGTCACCTCTGTGCGGCCTGAGGATTGCACATGGATCGCGGCGCGTTGAATGACGCGCTGAAAGGCCGCCGTTGGCACTGCCTCGGAGCCATCAACATCGGTGACCAGATTGCTCAGATCCTCGTCGACGAACTCGACCAGAGTGCTGCGCAGATCATCGACATCCACGCTGCAGGCTTTCATGACGCGCGTGGCGTCGGGCTCATCAATCAGGGCCAGCAGAAGATGCTCAAGTGTCGCAAATTCATGGCGGCGCGCGTTGGCAAGAGCCAAAGCAGAATGTATCGCCTGTTCAAGTGTGGTCGAAAATGAAGGCACAATAAGCGCTCCTTCTGATCGGGGTCGGTGGGGGATCTGATTCATGTCGATCCATAAGCCGACCATGGCCTCATAGTGTTAGAGTTTGGTTGATCTCAGCCCGGCTTCAAGTTTTTTCTTCACTTTCTTAGTCACAAATTGTGTGAAGAGGGTGAGAAAGGCTTTGTTTTGGGCGTTAGAATGCATCCTTTCGGGCGCGGATTTCGGCAAAGACCTGAGCATCTGTTGCGTCTGGCATGTCCAGACGGGTTCGAATGTCAGCGTTGGAGGCGCGTAAAAATGGATTTGTGGCCATTTCGAGCGCCAGGGTTGAGGGAACGGTGGGATTGCCAGCGGACCGGGCCGCAACAATCCTCTCACTCCGCGATATAAGGTCGGGATTATCAGGATCAATGGTTAACGCAAACTTAGCGTTGGACGCGGTATATTCATGTCCAGAGCAAACAATTGTGTCAGGGGGCAAAGCCGCGAGCCTGGAAAGGCTTTGCCACATCTGATCCGGCGTCCCTTCAAACAGGCGACCACATCCCAATGCCATGAGGCTGTCAGCCGTGAACACAGCTGATGCATCCGCCAGATAAAACGCGATGTGGCCGAGGGTGTGCCCCGATACATCCATGACCTGAACCGTGAGACCTGCGAAATCAAATGTCTCCCCATCCTTCAAAGCATGGTCCAGCGCGGGCAGGCGATGCGCATCCGCGGCAGCGCCGGTCACGCGGGCCTGATGATCTTCCAGCACGCGGGCGAGACCCTGCACGTGATCGGCATGATGATGCGTGATCCAAACCTCGCTCAGCGACCAGCCCCGCGCTGCCAACACCTCCAGAATGGGCGCGGCGTCGGGGATATCCACGAGTGCGGTCTGCCCGGTGCCTGTGTCATGGATCAGGAACGCATAGTTATCTGACAAACAGGGAACAGTTACGATCTCGACGGGCATGGTCATTTACCTTCACTTTTGCAAAACTGCGCACAGAGTGACCGATACCGAGGCTGGCCGCAATGCATCTGGACGTTCAGGACCTGCGTAATTTCTACTACCGCTCGGCTTTGGGGCGCGCGGCACAGGCCAGCCTGCAAAACCGCATGCGCGAGATATGGCAAGAGGCCAAGGGCCAGACGGTTGTGGGATTTGGTTTCGCCGCCCCGCTCCTGCGTCCGTATCTGACGGATGCGCGCCGCGTCATCGCGCTGATGCCCGGACCACAGGGTGTGATGCCCTGGCCGCCGGGCAAGCCAAATGTGTCTGTGCTGACCGAGGAAACGCGATGGCCGCTGGAAACCGGACATGTGGACAAGCTGGTATTGCTGCACGGGCTGGAAACATCTGAGCGCCCCTCGGAGCTTCTGGAAGAATGCTGGCGCGTGCTGGGACCGGGGGGGCGCGCGCTGTTTATTGTTCCCAACCGCGCGGGCCTGTGGGCGCGTCGGGATCGCACGCCCTTTGGCTATGGGCGCCCGTATTCCCCGGGCCAGTTGGAAACGCAATTGCGCAAACACCAGTTTTTACCGGAACGCCACGCCGGGGCGCTCTACCAAGTGCCCTCAAAACAGAAACTTTGGATGAAAACCGGCGCGGCCTTTGAAAAATTCGGACGGCGCGTGCCGACGATGATGGCAGGTGGCGCTTTCATGGTGGAGGCGACGAAACTGGTCTACCCACCCAAAGGCAAGGTCGAACCGACCCGCAAATTGCGCCCGAGTGCCGTACTGGAACCAGCGGTCAAGCCAATTTGAGCAGCGCATCCCCGACTTTCACACCCACCAGATGACTGCAAATGCCACATTTTGCCGCTTGGGAATCGCAAAATCGCGCGTTAATCGTGCCAAATCTCAACTTTTCTGAACGGTAAAACCGTCGCACCAAAGCCAAGTGCCTGAAATCAAAAAGAAAGGCGCTAAAACAGAGTTCACTATCTCATGTTGCGGGGTGTGATCCTCTCTGCTACATCACCGCTGATTTCGACGTCTTGAGTAAATTCAAGCCGCGCCAACACTCCCGGTGACGCGACTCTTTCGCATACCCGGGGCCAGAACATCGGAAGGGTGGACGTGTCAGAACCAGCTTCGATTTCCACAAGCATTGCCGGGCGCTATGCCACGGCGGTCTATGAAATTGCCAAGGACGGCAAGGCTGTTGAAAAGCTGGAGGCTGATCTTGATGCCCTGAGCGCGGCCCTTGCAGAGAGCGACGACTTTCGCGCGCTGATCCATTCACCGATCTATTCGCGGGACGCGCAGGGTGCTGCCATTGCCGCCATCGCCCAGAAAATGGGTCTGTCGGACACTGTCGCCAATACGCTGGCCTTGATGGCGCAAAACCGTCGCCTGTTTGTGCTGCCGCAACTGGTCTCTACGCTGCGCGACATCATCGCTACTGAAAAGGGTGAGGTCACGGCCGATGTCACCTCCGCAAAGGCATTGACCAAAACGCAGTCCGAAAAGCTCGCCAAATCACTAAAGGCCTCTACAGGCAAAACCGTAACACTCAATGCGACCGTGGATGAAAGCCTCATCGGCGGTCTGATTGTCAAAGTGGGTTCGCGCATGATCGACACGTCGATCCGTGCGAAACTGAATTCCCTCCAGAATGCAATGAAAGAGGTCGGATAAATGGGTATCCAAGCAGCAGAAATTTCTGCGATCCTGAAGGACCAGATCAAGAATTTCGGTCAAGAAGCCGAAGTGGCCGAAGTCGGCCGTGTGCTTTCCGTCGGTGACGGTATTGCGCGTGTCTATGGTCTGGACAATGTTCAAGCCGGTGAAATGGTCGAATTCCCCGGTGGAATTCAGGGCATGGCGCTGAACCTTGAATCCGACAACGTCGGTGTGGTTATTTTCGGCTCTGACCGGGACATCAAAGAAGGCGACACCGTCAAGCGCACGAACTCCATCGTGTCCGTGCCAACAGGTGACGAACTGCTGGGCCGTGTTGTGGATGGTTTGGGTAACCCGATTGACGGCAAGGGGCCGATTGGCGCGAAAACCTCTTCTGTTGCGGACGTCAAAGCGCCGGGCATTATCCCGCGTAAATCCGTGCATGAGCCAATGGCGACCGGCCTGAAATCCGTGGATGCGATGATCCCGATTGGCCGTGGCCAGCGCGAATTGATCATTGGCGACCGTCAGACCGGTAAAACCGCTGTGGCGCTTGACTCCATCCTGAACCAGAAGTCGATCAACGATGCGGCAGGCGATGATGAGGGCAAAAAGCTCTATTGTGTCTATGTTGCGATCGGCCAGAAGCGTTCGACCGTTGCTCAGCTTGTGAAAAAGCTCGAAGAAACCGGCGCGATTGAATATTCCATCGTTGTGGCCGCAACGGCGTCCGAGCCTGCACCGATGCAGTTCCTTGCACCTTACTCCGCGACCGCGATGGCCGAGCATTTCCGCGACAACGGCCGCCACGCGCTGATCATCTATGATGATCTTTCCAAACAGGCCGTGTCCTATCGTCAGATGTCCCTGCTTCTGCGTCGCCCACCGGGCCGTGAAGCCTATCCAGGTGACGTTTTCTATCTCCACTCCCGTTTGCTGGAACGCTCCGCGAAACTGGGTGATGACGCCGGTAACGGTTCTTTGACGGCGCTGCCGATCATTGAAACCCAAGGCGGCGACGTTTCGGCCTTTATTCCGACAAACGTGATTTCGATTACGGATGGTCAGATCTTCCTTGAAACCGAACTCTTCTACCAAGGTATCCGCCCTGCGGTGAACACTGGTCTGTCGGTGAGCCGTGTTGGCTCCTCGGCTCAGACCAAGGCGATGTCGTCGGTCGCGGGTCCGGTGAAACTGTCCCTCGCGCAGTACCGCGAAATGGCGGCCTTTGCGCAGTTTGGCTCCGACCTTGATGCCTCCACACAGCAATTGCTGGCCCGTGGTGCGCGTCTTACCGAGTTGATGAAACAGCCACAGTACTCGCCCCTGACCAACGCGGAAATCGTCTGCGTGATTTTTGCAGGAACAAACGGCTTCCTCGACAAGGTCGACGTCAAGGACGTGGGTCGTTTCGAGGCGGGCATGCTGGCGCATCTGCGTTCCAAGCATCAGCCGCTGCTGGATGACATCACCAACAATGACCGCAAGGTGAAAGACGAGCTGGCCGACAGCATCAAGGCCGCGATCACTGAATTCTCCGCTGATTTCGCTTAAGAGGTAGGCCCATGCCCAGTCTTAAGGATCTCAAAAACAGGATCGAGTCGGTCAAATCGACCCGCAAGATCACCAAGGCGATGCAAATGGTTGCAGCTGCAAAGCTGCGCCGTGCGCAAGAAGCCGCGGAGCAATCGCGCCCCTACACTGAACGGTTTAACGCCGTGATGGCCGGGCTTGCGGCCTCCGTGGGGGGCTCGGATTCTGCGCCCAAACTGCTGTCCGGAACGGGCAGCGACAAGGTGCAGCTTCTGATCGTCATGACCTCTGAACGCGGCCTCTGTGGTGGCTTCAACTCGAACATCGCAAAACTCGCCCGCACCCATGCACAAAAGCTCATGGGTGAAGGCAAAGAGGTGAAAATCCTCACTGTCGGTAAAAAAGGCCGCGACCAGATGAAGCGGGACTACGGTCAGTTCTACATCGGTCACGTCGATATGACAGAGGTCAAACGTGTCGGTTACGCCGACGCGCAGGGCATCGCCAAAGACGTTCTGGCGCGCTTTGATGGCGGTGAATTTGACGTGGCAACGCTGTTTTATGCGAAGTTCGTCAACGTCGTGACGCAAATCCCGACCGCACAACAGATCATCCCGGCCACTTTCGAAGAATCGACAGGCGATGAGGGCTCGACCCTTTTCGACTACGAACCTTCCGAGGAAGCCATTTTGGCGGATCTGCTGCCACGCGGTGTGGCCACGCAGATCTTTTCCGGCTTGCTGGAAAACGGCGCGTCCGAACAAGGCGCGCGGATGTCGGCGATGGACAATGCGACACGCAACGCGGGCGAGATGATCGACAAGCTGACCATCCAATACAACCGTTCCCGTCAGGCCGTCATCACCAACGAGCTGATCGAAATCATTTCCGGCGCGGAAGCGCTGTAGAACAAATCGGAGAAACGACATGGCAAACGCAGTCGGAAAAATCACACAGGTCATCGGCGCGGTCGTTGACGTCCAGTTCGAAGATCACCTGCCGGAGATCCTGAACGCGCTGGAAACAGACAATAATGGCAACCGCCTGGTGCTCGAAGTGGCGCAGCACTTGGGTGAAAACACCGTGCGCACCATCGCGATGGACGCCACAGAGGGCCTCGTGCGCGGTCAGAAAGTGACCGACCAGGACGGCCCGATCTCGATCCCTGTGGGCAATGCCACATTGGGTCGGATCATGAACGTTGTGGGTGAGCCCATCGACGAAAAAGGCGCCGTAGAAGCGGACGAAAAACGCTCCATCCACCAGGAAGCGCCTGCTTTCGCCGAACAATCCACGACCTCCGAAGTGCTGGAAACCGGCATCAAGGTGATCGACCTTCTGGCGCCTTACGCCAAAGGTGGTAAAATTGGCCTCTTCGGTGGTGCGGGTGTGGGTAAAACCGTTCTCATCATGGAATTGATCAACAACATCGCCAAGGTGCACTCGGGTTTCTCCGTGTTCGCCGGTGTGGGTGAGCGGACGCGTGAAGGCAACGACCTTTACCACGAGATGATCGAATCCGCCGTTATTGTGCCGGACAACCTGCCGGAATCAAAAGTGGCGTTGGTTTACGGTCAGATGAACGAACCTCCCGGTGCGCGTATGCGTGTTGCTCTGACAGGCCTTACATTGGCCGAACAGTTCCGCGACCAATCCGGGACCGACGTTTTGTTCTTTGTCGACAACATCTTCCGCTTTACACAGGCCGGTTCCGAGGTGTCCGCTCTCTTGGGTCGTATTCCTTCCGCTGTGGGCTACCAGCCGACACTGGCGACTGACATGGGCGCGATGCAGGAACGCATCACCTCCACAAAGGCCGGTTCGATTACATCTGTGCAAGCGGTCTACGTGCCTGCGGATGACCTTACCGACCCTGCGCCAGCGACATCCTTTGCGCATCTTGATGCGACAACGGTTCTGTCCCGTGCGATTTCCGAGCTGGGTATTTATCCTGCGGTGGACCCGCTCGATTCCACATCGCGTCTGATGGACCCTGCGGTTGTGGGCGATGAGCACTATCAAGTGGCGCGTGACGTTCAGGGGATCCTGCAACGTTACAAATCGCTGCAAGACATCATCGCGATCCTCGGCATGGACGAATTGTCCGAAGAAGACAAATTGACCGTGGCCCGTGCCCGGAAGATCCAGCGCTTCCTCAGCCAACCGTTTGATGTGGCCAAGGTCTTCACCGGCGCGGACGGCAAACAGGTGCCGCTCAACGAGACGATCGAGAGCTTCAAAGCGGTTGTGGCCGGTGAATACGACCACCTGCCCGAAGGTGCCTTCTATATGGTTGGCGGCATCGAAGAAGTGAAAGCCAAAGCCGAGAAAATGGCGGCAGACGCCGCTTAAGGAGCCCGTAACATGGCAGATACGACGCAATTTGATCTGGTCTCGCCCGAACGGCGGCTTGCCTCTGCGCAGGTCGTATCGGTCCAGATTCCAGGCGCTGATGGCGACATGACAGCGATGGCGGGCCACGCGCCCACCATCACGACCCTGCGTCCCGGCATTCTGAGCACGGAGGGTCCTGATGGCACATCCGAGTTTGTGGTGACGGGCGGGTTTGCTGAAATCACCGCTGCGGGTGTCACGGTGCTGGCCGAACGCGCCATGCCGCGCAGCGAGGTCACATCAGATCATCTGGCCGATCTGGTGAAAGAAGCCGAAGAAGCCCTCGCGAACGCCAAATCAACCTTTGTCAACGAACCTGGCCCCGTGGATGACGCCGCCAAACTGCTCGCCGACATGGTCGCCGTTGGGGATCACATCCGCGTTTAAGGCTTCGCGTCAAACAACACTTTTAGAAACGGCGCCGCCTGCGGTGCCGTTTTTCGTTTATACCTAACATCTGCACTGGTGCGGAACGCTCTGGCCGTTGTGTCGCAAATCTCATCTTGCGCTGAGGCATTGAGGGTTTTTTCATCTTCTCATGACACCACAACAGCAAGTCAAAAACGCGGTGGCAATGACAATGAAATTTTCCATGCAACGCGCCCTTCAGGCGGCTTTTGCGTCTTTCCTGCTGGCGATCCTGACCATCACCCAGACTGCAGAGGCGCAGCAGGCGGATACGGCGGGCAGGCTTGCGATCCAGACAATTCCCTTCCCTGCCGGGGTGGCCCGGGCGGGTGGCAATGTCAGCTATACCGCGCCGGATTTCGCGGAGCTCCGGCGGACCGTCACCTACGAAGGGCAGGCGCGCAACTACTACATCTATGCGCCGCAATCGTCGGCAAGCGCACCGCGCCAGGCCATCGTCCTGCTGCACGGCGCGCAACGGTCCGGGCGCTCGATGATTGATATGTGGCTGAGGACCGCAAACCGCCACAACATTATCCTGATTGCGCCGGATTCTTTTGGGCCGAGTTGGTCCCCTGCGGAAGATCACCCGAATTTCCTGATCACGGCGCTGCGCGACGCCCATACGCAAGCGCCGATCCAGCCCGAGCAGGTCTACTTGTTTGGTCATTCAGCCGGCGGTATCCTCGCAACCCTCTATGCGAACCGCCTTGGCACGCCCTGGAGGGCCATCGCAACGCATGCCGGGGTGCTGGATGCCGAGCAGGTTGTACCAGCACAGGTAGCGCCTCCGATGCGCCATTACATTGGCTTGAATGATCATCTGTTCTCCGGTCGCGCGGCGCAATCAACGGCGCAAGCCCTGTCCGAGGCCGGGCATGATGTTGATCTTGTGATGATCACAAGCCACACCCATTGGTATTATGATATTGGCCCGCATCTGAGCGAGGAGATCTGGAAATATTGGCAGGGGCTCGACTGAAGTCGCGCAAGGTTTCCAAACGTACTCTCTCGGTGGACTTTCCACAGTGATTATGCAAAAAGCATCTGATGCGGGGTGACTAAGTATCGCCCTTGCAGCATTAATCTATTTAGAGGGGAGATTTGGATGATCGGCATTTCGAAGATCAAATTGATACTGGCAGCCGCAGCGGTCGCCATGGCAGGAACGGCCGGCGTGCACGCAGCACCGCTGAACGGCGATGGCAATCTGCAAAACGGAGTTGTCTTTGGTTCCGGCAATGCGAACGGGTCTTTCACCGGTGTGAATGAGTTTGGCGTCGAACTCGGTTTGCGCGGAAAACAGCGCTATGATCTGTCCGGCTTACCGCAAAACATCTTCAATTACGATGGCGATCAGACGTATACCTTTGATCCGGCGCTCTCGAATGCGCCTGCGAACCGGTCCATCTGGAACTTTGAGTTTTCGATAGATGTAGGTGATACCGCAGGTGGCACGCTCGGCACCAGCGGCTGGAATTTTGCGCTGGGAATCGATACGGATCCGACCTCCGGTGTGAGCCTCGCATTTGGCTCGGCGTTTGATCCCTTGTTGTACGGCGATAATGCGGGCGGCCCGTCAGTTGCACAAAATTCGCAGAACCTCGGGTTTGGTTATACTGCTGGAAATCCGCAAGCCTTTGGCACCTATACCATTAGCCTGTTTGGCACAAACGGGTCGGATCAACTGTCAACGAGCATTGATATCGTTGTCCAGCCCGCTGTCGTTCCGCTGCCGGCTGGTGTGTTGCTTATGCTGACCGGTCTCGGCGCTTTTGGTCTGGTGGGGCGTCGTCGCAAAGCCGCCTGAACGCTACAATTGACATGCTTTACAAGGGGCGCTTCGTTCGGGAGCGCCTTTTTTGTTGACCCCTGCCAGATGCGCGCTGCTCTACGGTGATCTATTATGTTTATCAAGGGCCAGGATGCATCACACTCGTTAGCCCCGCGAAGGTGTGAGATCAGAGAATACGCACCGCGGCGACCCTGTGATGTCGCCTTGCAATAGCGCGGCGGCCGTAAGGCGATAACACTGACGTCCACGTGACCTTAACTCAGTGCTGATCCATATCCGGCACGACGGCCAAACACGGCACCTGAGGTCAGACCGGACCCGCCGGGATAGCCTGCAAAAAAGACGCCGCCCACCAATTCGCCGCAGGCAAACAGGCCGGGTATCGCCTGACCCTCTTTTGAAACAACACGCCCCATGTCGTCTACTTTGAGGCCGCCATAGGTGAAGGTAATCCCGCCCGTCACCGGGAAAGCGCGAAACGGACCTGTGTCGATTTTCTGCGCCCAGTTGGTCTTGGGCGGGGTCAGCCCATCGGCGCCTTTGCCATCCAGAGACGTGGGATCAAAAGGCACCGCCTCGTTCACCGCCTCATTATAGGCGGTGAGTGTCTCAAGAGCGGCCGTGCTGTCCACGCCCTCCATCTGAATCGCCAGCCCCTCAAGCGTGTCCGCTTCGACAAAATGAGCGTCGTGGAAACGGTATTCGCCGTAGAGCAAATCAAAGACCTTGCTGTCAAAAACCTGCCACGCAAATTGTCCGGGCTGCTCCAGAATCGCCGCACCATATTGTGCATAGGTGTAATTGCGAAAATTAGCACCCTCATCGACAAACCTTTCCCCGTTCGCGTTCAGCATCACGCCCAGAAAATAGGAAATCTTGCGATAATTCTTGCGCTCTCCGGGGGGCAGGTCGAGCCCGCCAAAATCCGCCATATGCAAATCCATGGGCGTCGCATGACAGCCTGAGTAAAGACCGTATTCTGCGGCACCCGCGCTGATCGCCATCGTCAACCCGTCCCCTGTATTATGCGGTGTGCCTCGGACTTTTGCCGCTTGCCAGTTTGGACCCATGTATTTGACGCGCATTTCTTCGCTCGCTTCAAACCCGCCGGAGGCCAGAATGACAGCATCCCCAAAAATCTCCTCCGCGCCGACGCGCACGCCAATAACGCGTTGGTCCTCCATGATCAGGTCGGTCACAGCCGCGTCATAGCGGACTGTGCCGCCCAGCCGCTCAACGGCGGCAAGTTCCATGTCAAAGAGCCCAACACCTTCGTTTTCAGCCGACAACGTCAAGCCGCCCCAAAACACATGGCGTCCATTTTTCTCGAAACTCTGACGGCTATAGATTGGCTCAAACTTTACGTCATGCGAGGCCAGCCAACGCATTGTTTCACCTGAGGTATTGATCAAAACCTGTTGCTCCGGGGACAAGGCGCGGCCATCGTTGAACCCCAAAAGGTCCGCTGCAAATTTTTCGGTGGTATAGGTGCCAAAATCGGTTTTTGGCAGACGCGCATCTGTCGGATCGCGCAACAAGGGCATCAAATCGTCCGGACCCTCATAGGCGAAGCGCATCGCCCCTGCGGTGTATTTGGTGTTGCCGCCTGCCAATGATCTGTCTGCTTTTTCTAACAGGGTGACCTGCGCACCTTTTTCAAGCGCGGCAATAGCAGCACAAAGGGCGGCATTGCCGGTTCCCACGATGATGACTGATTTTGACATTGGCATTTCCTCGTCCGTAGCATATTGTATCCAAGCGGATACAATTTAAGGTCTTAGAATGTCGGATCAGGATTTGCAAGACATGTCGCAGGGCGAGGCCGCCTATGCACAGCTCCGGGCAGCGATCCGGGAAGGTCAGTTCCAGCCCGGGGAGCGATTGCGCGAAGTGGATGTGGCCGAGCGCTTGGCGCTGTCCCGCACGCCCGTGCGTGAGGCGTTGCGCAAACTGGAAAGCGACGGGATCGTCGAACATCGCCCCCGCATTGGTGCCGTGATCCGCACCCTGTCGCGTCCCGAGGTCGTGGAGCTTTATGAAATGCGCCTCGTGTTGGAACGCACTGCCGCAGAAATGGCGGCAAAACATGCCAGTGTTGCGGAGATTGACGCGCTGGAAGGTTTGAATGCCCAAATTGGGGCCGCCAGGGATGACGCACAGAGGGCCTCTGCGCTCAATCAGAAATTCCACCACTGTATTTATCTGGCAACGCGCAACCGGTTTTTGCTGGAGTCTGCGCGCGCATTGAACAATGCGTTGATGCTGCTTGGTCCGACAACGCTGGCCGATGAAGCGCGGATCAAAACGGTTTTTGCCCAACATCAGAACATCATTGCCGCCCTGCGGGATGGTGATCCGCCGGCGGCTGGAACTGCCGCCGAAACCCACCTTCAAACGTCGTTGCGACATCGGTTGAAAGTCATGCAGGCATGATGCAGCATCTCACCGCCTTCGGCACAGCCCTTATCGGCGTGGCCGCATTCAAACTGCTGCATTTGCCACTGCCGTGGCTGTTGGGACCCATTTTTGCCTGCCTGATGGCGGCGCTCGCCGGTGTCCCGATGCGCGCGGTCAAACCGCTGAACGAGGCAATGCGCACCATCCTCGGTGTGGCGGTGGGGGCGACTTTTACCACAACCCTGCTGGCGTCCATGGTCGGGATGTGGCCGACCCTGTTGATGATCCCGGTGATGACAAGCCTGATTGGTTTGGTGGGGGTTGCGTATTTTCAGCGGCTCTGGGGATTTGATTTCGCGACAAGCTATTATGGCTCCATGCCGGGCGGGCTTCAGGACATGTTGGTGTTTGGCGAAGAGGCGGGCGGCGATGTGCGCGCGCTGTCTTTGATCCATGCAACCCGTGTCATGGTCATCGTCGTCGCACTGCCGTTCCTGCTGACGTGGGTATGGGATGCCGATCTCACCAATCCGCCGGGCGCGCCCGCCGCGACGATCGCAGGGTCACAACTTGCCTTGATGGTCTTCTGCGGGTTGGTTGGATGGCAGGTGGCCAAAAAGCTGGGCATGTTTGGCGCGTCGATCCTTGGCCCGCTCCTGTTGGCGGCAGCGCTGGCATTGACGGGCGTGTTGCAACACAGACCCCCGGCCGAAGCGATCTGGGCGGCGCAGTTCTTCATTGGCATGGGCGTGGGGTGCAAATACGCGGGCGTCACAGCGCAGGAGGTGCGCAGGGATGTGACCGCCGGTCTGGGGTTCTGCGTGATTCTGCTGCTGTTGACGGTGGTTTTCGTCGAAGTCATTCATCTCGCCGATCTCGCCCCGCCTTTGGAAACAATCCTTGCTTTTGCGCCGGGTGGGCAGGCCGAATTGACCGTTTTGGCATTGATCGTCGGGGCCGATATGGCCTTTGTCGTGGCGCATCATGTGTTACGAATCTTCGTGGTCATTCTGGGCGCGCCGCTCTTTGCAAAGCTATTTCAGGCGCAACAGAAAGTGGGCAAATGACACTTCAGGAAGACTTAACAGGACTTGCGAAAAACGGCGTCCTGCGCGCGGCGATCAACACCGGCAATCGCGCTTTGGTGCAGGTGAATGAGGGCACATTGAACGGCGTCAGCCCTGCGTTGGCCCATCGGTTGGCGGTCGAGATCGGGGCGCAATTGACGCCTGTGATCTACGACGGAGCGGGAAAAGTGTTTGCCGATGTGGATGCGGATACCTGGGACGTCGGGTTTCTGGCAATAGATGCGCTGAGGGCGGAAAAGCTATCCTTCACAGCACCTTACGTGACAATTGAGGCGACATTCGCCGTGCGCGCAAGCTCGCAGATTACAGATGTGGATGCGGTCGACCGGGCGGGTACCCGCGTTTTGACGGCCCGCGGGTCGGCCTATGACATGTATCTGACGTGGGCGTTGGAACACGCCGTTTTGGAACGTTTCGGCACACCGCCAGAGAGTTTTGCCGAATTCCAACAGGGACGCGCGGATGCCGTTGCAGGGGTACGCGCCTCACTTGAGGCGTTTTTTGCGTCAGACCCGAACGTGCGCATTTTGCCCGGCGTGCTGACCGCAGTGCATCAGGCGATGGTCTTGCCCGGACGCGTTAACCCCAGACAAGCAGCGCTTGATGATTTTGTCGTGCGCGCCATTCAGGATGGGTTTGTGGACGCGCATTTATGACCAGACCGACGGGTTGATCATATGGATCGGCGCGCCGGTGGCATAGGCGTTGATCTGATCAAAAATGTCTGAGAATTGCAGGTCAAACTCATCCTCGGTCACATAACCGATGTGCGGCGTGGCCAGCACATTGGGATGGGTCAGCAGCACGTTGTTCTGATCCCGCAAAGGTTCCTGATCAAACACATCAACTGCTGCATGGATACGATCCCGCGTAATCTCGGTCTCCAAGGCGCCGGTTTCGATCAAGCCTGACCGTGATGTATTGACCAACAACGATCGGGGGCGCATCGCGGCCAGATCGGCCGCCGTCACGATGCCGCGTGTTTCCGGTTTCAGGCGCACGTGCAGACTGACGACATCGGATGTTTCAAAGAACGCTTCGCGCGAGGCGGGCACGATTTCCCTTGCGGCTGCAGCGCGCGCGCGACCCTCTGGTGATCCCCAAAACTGCACGGTCATCCCCAGCGCTTTTGCGTATTGCGCCACCGCCCCGGCAATACGGCCATAACCGTAAAGCCCGAGCCTGCGCCCCCGCAGGGTCCGCCCGACACCGCACTGCCAGTCGCCTTGTTTCAGCGACGCCGCCTGCTGTGGGATCTGGCGATAACTGGCAAGGATCAGCGCAAGCGTGTGTTCTGCCGCTGCATAAGACGGCGTATCGGAATGCATGTTGGAGCACAGCAACACATCATGCGCGGTGCAGGCCGCCACGTCGATATGCGGATACACACTGCGTTGTGAAATCAGCTTGAGTTTGGGCAGGCGCGTCAACAGATCCGCGCTGATCTTGGTGCGCTCGCGAAACAGGACAAGCGCCTCGGCGTCTTGCACCCGTGCGGCCAATTGCGCCGGGTCCGGCTGATGATCCGTCCAGACGGTCACATCATGCGCGGCAAGCTTGTCAAAGCAGGCAAGACCGCGCAGCGTGTCAAACCAGTCATCAAGAATATGGACTTTCATCGGCTTTCAACACCGGCACTTGGGGTTGGGGTGCGCGGGGTCGGAACAAAGATGGATGCATCCAAGGATTGCAATGCTGTCTGGACCCTTTGGCGTTCGGCGAGCAGGTGATTGAATTGCACGTCACACCCCGAAATCGGCGTTGGATACCTGCTGATTTCATCGCGCAGGATTTGCCGGGCAAGGGTCAGCTCTGTGCGGGCGGCCAGAATGCAGTCTTGAAATTCATCCGTCATGGTGTGTTCCTTCAATTGTATACCATAGTATACCATAGTATACCAAAAGGGCGTCTAAGTCAATTTCCTTCCCAAACCGAGGCGGGAATAAAAACCGATCCTGCCGCCAGTTTGCGCGCCGTCCGCACCAGCCCGGCTGATTTGATGCTGAAATCCGCGACGGTCCGGGTGTACTCCACAACAACATCAATGGTGCCTGACGCATGTTCCAACACGATCTGTGCCGGGCTCGTCTCAGGCACCTTGGCCAAACCCTCGGCCACGCTGCCGGGTGTCAGCACGCAGGACGCAAGACATTGCGCGCCCGTCACCGCCATTGTGGGGTGGCATTTCCACGGCATGAAGTACCGCGTCGTAATCGTGCCGCCCTCAGTGGCCGGGGCCAGCAAACCAAATTTGGGCGTTACCGATTTTGACACATCACCCATGCCCATCAACGCGCCAGCCTGCAGCCGGATGGCTTCCATACGGGCATAAAACGCGGCGTTTTCATCCAGTTCTGCGGCAGTTTCATAGCCCGTCAATCCGAAGCTGGTGGCCTGCGCGATGACCATGGGCATGGCCACATCCATGCAGGTCACATCAATCCCGTCGATCGTGTCCACCACATTGCCAGTCGGCAGAAACGATCCGGTGACGCCCCCCACGGTCTCCATGAATTGCAAGGCAACGGGGGCTGAACGTCCCGGCACACCGTCGATCTGCGCCTCCCCCTCATAGTTGACCTCGGCCTTTGGGGTTTGCACAATCGCAGCCACCCGCGCTTCTGTGTTGACCGCGCGAATATTGACGGTGGTTTCCCCGTCCTGTGCGCCCACCAACCCCATTTCAATGGCGGCGGGGCCGACGCCGGACAGGATATTGCCGCAGGTCGGTTTGAAATCCACCAGTTGATCTTCCACGCTGACCTGCGCAAAGAAATAATCCACATCCGCCCAGGGATCGCTTGAGCGCGAGAGCATCGCCACCTTTGTGGTGACCGCAGCACCGCCCCCGATGCCATCAATGTTGAGCGGATGACCTGAGCCAACGATGGCGATCAGAACCTGCGCCAGCGCGTCCCGGTCTTCGGGAAGATCAGCGCGGTTGATGTAGGGCCCGCGCGAGGTGCCGCCGCGCATGAAGACAAACGGGATCTCGGTCTGGCTCATGTGAAGGGCCAGGGCAGGTCGGCATAGGACTGCAGCAATCCGGGTGGGAAGTCCCGGTTCAACAGCCACGCCATGCCAAGCATGAAGGAGATGCCCGCCACTGTATAGATCGCAGCAAAACCGGTACTGACGCTGGCGCGCAGCTTCATGAAGGCGAACAGGAAAACCGCTAGCGCGAGGATGAACCCAAACAGCGATGTCAGGATCAAAAGAGCGGCAAACCACGCCAGAGTGGGCCACAACCCATGCGTGGCATCGGCGTCTTCGCCGTTCTTTTCACGATCCGCAAAAATCGTATCGGTTTCCGGCTTCAGCATCATGCGGATGATCAGCAACGCACAGCCAAACAGGCACACCCCGGCCACGAACATCGGGAACACCCGGTCGCGGCTGTAGCTCGGGATCGACGCGGCATCATAAAACGCATAGGCGATGTATCCGGTGACAACGAGCATGAAAATGAACGGCGCGCGTTTGGAGCCGGATTGCACATCGCCTTCGGCCATGATGTTTTTGGCCTGCCGCAAACCCAACACGACGGAGATCACGGTGATGATGATCAGGATGATCACAATCGGGGAAAAGATATAATCAATCCCGTCGCCAAAGCTTTTGCGGAACTGGCTTTGCGCCAGTTGCACCGCTTGGTTGGCATAGGTTTCCGCCGGATTGGACAGCACAAACCCGATCAGGAAGGCCGGGCGCGACCAGTCAAAGCGGCGCATCAGCAGCCCCAGAAAACCGATGGCGAAAAGCGCCACAAGATCCATCAGGTTCTGCCCCGACTGGAAGGCCGCAAAGCTGATGATCATGAACAGGAAAGGGGCCAGCAAGGCAAAGCGGATGGTGGTCAGTTTGGCAATGCCGCCCGAGGCTGCAATGCAAATAATGGTGCCGACCACATTGGCCAGCGCCAGCAACCACACGATGGAATATGTAATATCGAGGTTGTTTTTCAACATCGCCGGGCCGACTTCGATCTGGCCCGATCCCAGCAAGGCAATGGCCCCGATGAAGATCGCCATGGAACCCGAACCGGGGATGCCAAAGAGCAATGTCGGGACCAGACCGCCGCCTTCTTTGGCGTTGTTGGAGCTTTCCGGGCCGATCACCCCGCGCACTTCGCCTTTGCCGAAGTTTGATTTGTCCTTGGTGGTTTGCACCGCGTGACCATAGGCGATCCAATCCACGACGGACCCGCCAAGGCCGGGGATGACGCCGACGACGACCCCGATGATGGAACAGCGTACAGACAGCCAGATGTTGGCGAACCAGTCCCGCACACCGTCGATCCAGCCGCCCCCCAATTGGGGTTCTTTTGAGATGGCGCGGTCCTGACGCAACAGCGAAATAATTTCGGGGATGGCAAAGATACCAAGGCCCACGATGACCAGCTTCAACCCGTCCGTCAGATAGGGGAAATCATAAGAGGACATGCGCAGATCGCCCGAGGATGCGCCCTCGCCGATGGTACCGATCAGCATGCCAAGCCCGGCGGCCACGATGCCTTTGATCGCGACGCGCCCGGCCAGAATACCCACCATCGAGAGTCCAAACACCGTGATCATCAAAAGCTCGGGCGTGCGGAATTCCAACACGATGGGGCGCGCGATCAGGATGAACACCGTCAGAAAGGATGCGCCCACAAGCCCGCCAAACAGCGAGGAGGCAAAGGCGGCAGACAAGGCCCGCGCCGCCATGCCCCTTTTGGCCATGGGGAAACCGTCCAGCACAGTGGCTTGGGAGGCGGATGATCCCGGAATCCCCATCAGAACAGAGGCAAACGTGTCGGATGTGGGGACCACGGCGACCATGCCCACCATCAGCGCGAGACCCAAAATCGGGTCCATGCCGAACATGAATGGCAAGAGCAACGACAGGCCTGCGATACCGCCCAGCCCCGGAAATACCCCGATGCACAGGCCCATCACAACGCCCAGCACCAGATATCCAATCACGACCGGTTGTAAGATCAGGCCCCATGCATCGCCTAAGGCCGGCAAAGCCTCCATGATCACTTCCATGCGCCTATCCCCCCGCTTTGCTTGTGAAAACGCCCCGCCGGGTCAGGCAGGGCGTTCGTCAAACAAAGCTTAGTTCAGGGATACGCCGTATTTTTCCTGCAGCCAGTTGACCACAAAATCCTTGGCAGCAGGGGAGACGTTCGTGCCGCTGTCCAGCGCCTTTTTGGCCGCATCGCCGGTCATCTGGGGGTATTTGCCCAGACGCTTGCCAGAGATTTCTGCGAAATCCGCGCGCGCTTTGACGTCTTCAAATGCTTTCGTGTAGGTCGCAATCGCATCGTCGGACGCACCCGCTGGCAGGAACACCATTTTCTGGGCCGGGAAGCCTGCGATGAAGAACGCTTTCCAGGCATCCCACTTTTCGCCGGAGGTTTCGCAGCCTGCTGTAGCCTCACAGACTTCCTTGAAGGTCGGAATGTCCGGGAATGTCGGATCACGCACGATGTTGCCCGCATCATCCAGCGCACCCCATGTCATCATCGGCACCGCTGTTCCGGCCTCTACCAGCGGTGTCACGCCGGAAAGAAATGAGGAGGACGTTTGATAGTCGATGTTGGCTTCGCCGCGCTCAAACATCAGACGGCCATCGCCGCGCCCCTTGATGCCCATGACGCTTTCCACGTTCAGGCCCAGCATTTCCCATGCCAGTGTTGGCACCAGATCAAGCCGTGTGGCCCCTTGGTTGCCATAGATGAAATCTTCGCCCTGCAAGGGGGCTGCGTTCAAACCGTCCATCTTGGCCGCCAGATCTGGCGTCAAATAGGCAACGCCGCCGGTGCCTGAGGCCAGAACGACGTTCCAGTCTGCATAGTTGTATTTCACCCGTGGATCACCCAGCAGGAATGGAAACTGCGTGGAACCACTGGAGCCAAAAATCAGCGTGCCATCATCGTATTCCTGGTTCTGAAAGAAGTTCGCGCCTTTGGTGGAACCGGCTCCGGGCATGAATTTCACGACAACTGTGGGCGCGCCGGGCAGGGCTTCTGACAAGAGCGGGGCGTAAAAGTTGGCCCATTTGGCCGATCCGCCGGTTTCCGAGAATGGGATGATCCACTCGACAGTTTTACCTTCCAGATCAATGCCATGACCGTCTGCTTGCGCCTGTACGGCAAAGGATGCGGCGGCTGCAGCCACAAGGCTAACGGCCACGCGACGCGTGGTTTTGAAAATGGACATATGTTCCTCCCTAAGGTGTCCTCAATTGCGTTTGAGGATCAAAATCGAATCACGAGGGGGTGTCCGCCCCCTGTTGCAGTACCCTGTATGACCTGCGAACCTTGCATGAGACTTGCAAACCCGAGATTTCTCACAATGCGGATCACATTGGTCGAAGATAACACCAGCCTCGCCAAGGGCATTTGTTACCGTCTGGAGGACGCGGGCCATGCTGTGGACATGCTGGACAATGGCACCATTGCGGCGCGATTCCTCAAGGATGATGACGCGGATCTGATCATTCTGGACATTAACCTGCCGGGCGTTGATGGTCTGACTCTGCTCAAGGATCTGCGCCGCCGGGGCGATATACGGCCGGTGATCCTGCTGACCGCGCGGGCAGAAACCGAGGACCGGGTCATTGGGCTCGATGCAGGCGCGGATGACTATCTGATCAAACCCTTCGAGATGGCAGAGCTCGAAGCGCGGGTGCGGGCCCTGTTGCGCCGCCGCGCCATTCCACAGCAACAATTGCGGGCGCTGGGCGGGTTGAATTACGATGCCAGCGCCCGGCAGCTCTTTGCCGGGGACGTTGATATCGCCCTGCCACGCCGGGAAATGTCGGTGTTTGAATGCCTGATCGAGGCCGAAGGGCGTCTGGTGTCAAAAAGCGCCATGCTGGATCATGTCTACGGTATTGGCGCTGACGTGGAGGAAAAAGTCGTCGAGGTCTATGTCTCCCGTCTGCGCCGCCGCCTGCACGAACACGGGGTGCAAATAAAAACTCGGCGCGGGCTGGGCTATCAGCTCAGCATCGAGACACCCGAATGAAACTCAACTCTCTGCGGTCCCGGTTGATCCTGATCATTTTATTGCCCTTGCTGTTGATCTCGCTTGTGGCGGGGGTCTGGCAGTTTCGCACCACCACGGACCGGGCCGCCAATATCTTTGATCGCGGCCTGCTCTCGGCAGCACTGGCCATCTCGCGCGATATTGCCGTGTCGGATGGGGATGCGCTCTCGCCTTCGACGCGGCGGCTGGTCAATGACACCTCCGGCGGCGAACTGTTTTATCACGTCTATGCCCCGGATGGGGTATTCGTCACGGGTTATTCCACGCCCCCTGTTTTGCCCCGAACCGCGCCCGCCGATCTGAGCGAGCCTTATTATTATGACGCGCTTTATCAAAGTGAACAGGTCCGCGTGCTGCGATTTCAGGATGTGACAACCGTCAGCGGTGTCTCCGGCGTTTTCAACATCACGGTCTGGCAAAGCGCCGAGGTGCGCGCGAGCTTTGCACGCGAGGTTGTGTCAAGGTCCTTTGCCGTGATCGCCCTGTTGGTCTTATGTGTGGCTCTGGTGGTCTGGTTCGGGGTGCGTCTGGGCTTGCGCCCGATGCTGGACCTCGAAGACGCCATCGCTAAACGCACCCCCAATGATCTGGAACCGATCCGCCGTCCCGTCCCGGTGGAGGCGCAACGTCTGGTGACCACTTTGAATGCCTTGCTGGATCAGGTTTCCCGCCGGATCAGCAGCAAGGATGAGTTCATCTCAAATGCCGCCCATCAGCTTCGAAATCCCGTGGCCGGGGTCCTGGCGCTCGCCGAAGCGGTGCAAAGCGCGCCCAATGAAAGGGCCGCAAAACAGCGCAGTACCGAACTTGTTCAGGCCGCGCGTGAGGCGAGCCAGTTGACCAATAAACTGCTGTCTTTTGAGCGGGCCAGCGGCACCGATGTTGCTCTGTCCGGGGAGCGCGTGGATCTGAAACCCCTTGCGGCGCGGGTGGCGGAGACCTTCCGCGCACAACACTCCCAACATAACGTGACATTGACCTGCCTCTTGCCTGAAAAAGCGGTTTTTGTGAAAGGCGATCCGGTGATGCTTCAGGAAGCCATCCTGAACCTTTTGACCAATGCCGTGGTGCATGGCGGCCCCGATCTTGGGGAAATCGAGCTGCGTTTGATCGCGGGCAGGGACAGCGCGCAGCTTTCGGTCAAGGATGACGGGCTCGGCATTCCGGTGGAAAAGCAGAACGAAGCGATCAGTCGCTTTGCCCAGGCGGGTGGGGGGCCAGGTTCCGGTCTCGGCCTGCCGATTGCCGCCAAAGTGATGGAAAATCATGGTGGAACGCTCAAGATCATGGAGCATGCGGGGGGAGGATTGATTGTTCTGTCATTCCCTTTGGCGGAGGAGATGCAACAGGCCAAAGGCCCAAATGCAGCGCGCGCCTGAGTGTTTCAAGATGCCATTTTCAGGCCACAGGCGATGACATCTCGACTGCCGACGTGCTGAAACGCGGGCTTTCAAGACGCGCATCTCTGTCACGCGCCGGGCCGAAACTGGCGCGGTATCTGATCACATGCGGGTATCTCGCCGTTTGCCCTCTGAGGGTTTGTATCGCGGCGCATGCGGGCGCTGCGCAACACCGAATTAAACGCAATCCAGACCGTGGATAGGAGATGTGCGGGCTCCCAAACGCGGCTCAGGGCATAGCGCAAGGATCTTCGCAGCAGCAGGTGCCGCCGACCTTTGTCTGTCGCCGGGGGTGATGCGGTCCTGGCGGTCGCGGAGATGGATACAGGTCGCGCACAGCTACCGCGCGCAGACACGCACCATCCGGGACGGCAACGTTGGGTATGGATCAGTTTGGGGCGCATGATCCGGTGACCGCACGCCGGGCATTGCAGTTTTTTGCCGCAGGGAGGATTGGCTGCTCCGCCATGACGGGCGGATCAGGTCGGCCTCACCCCCGCGCAGCACCGCAACATTACGCCACTCCAGCGCGTTTTCAGAGCGCCACTGGAACCTGCCGACCGCTCTCATGAAACACCACAACACGAGCTTGGCCATTTGTAATCTGCGCGGACAAGACACCATCAGATCCCGTGACCTCGGCCTGGGGGGAACCGCACCTTCCCGCCACTGCGCAACCGCGTGTCATATGGCCCCATGCTTGCACTGATTTACAGGCTGACCGATCGCTCCTGTGCCGTGAATTGCCGCCGCCACTTCACCGTCTGTTCGACAGGGCCAGCTTGATCACTCGCAACGCCGTGCATGGGCTGCTCTGCGGTCCGCTTGCCCTGAACATGCGAGGCGGCGAGACCTGCGAATTCAATCTCTCTCCTGTAAAAATCAAAAATATTCATAGTGTTACGACTATATTTTAATGTGCTGTGAAATAGTATGGATCCAGTTCTGATCATCAGGCGCCTGAACAAGACCCTGGTATCGCAGAACGCTCCGGCAGGGCGTTCACCGCGGCGGTTGTCATGCCTGGCCTTGCTGCATTGAGTATACTGATCACCGAAGTGTCTCGCCCAGCCATCGCGCACTGCCTATCGGGCTGATCTTGACGCTGGAATGACGGCCGCTGCTCAGGTATCAGCGGATCAGGATTGCGAAGGGCGCAGGAAAACACATGGATTCACTGACGCAATTTGTCCTCGGTTCGACGGTTTCCGTATTGTGCCTGGGCAAGACACTTGGACCGCGCAAAGCCGCGCTTCTGGGTGGCGTTCTCGGGACAATGCCGGATCTTGACGTTCTCATCACCTTCGACAGCCCGGTGGATGCCTTTGTCATGCATCGGGGATGGACACATTCCCTGTTTGTGCATGCGGCGATTGCACCATTTTTGGGTGAACTCCTGATGCGCGTTTTCAAATCACTTCAAGATCATCGCGTAACAGTCTGGTGGACGGTGTTTCTCTGTTTCTCGACACATGCGCTGATCGACGCAATGACCGTTTACGGCACGCGGCTGTTCTGGCCGATCTATCGTGATCCGGTGGGCGTGGGCTCCATTTTTATCATTGATCCACTCTATACCCTGCCGCTTCTGGGCGTGACAATCTGGGCCATCTTTCGGCGAGAGTGGTCTTCTGGTCTGGCACGCGGTGTGACAGCGGCGATGATCTTCAGCACGGCGTATCTGGGGCTGGGTGCGGTGCTGCAGAGTCAGGCTGAAAACCGGGCGAAGGTGATTTTTGCACGCGCCGGGGTCGCAACCGACAGCGTTTTTGCAATTGCAGCCCCCTTCAACATCGTCTTGTGGAAAGTGATCGGGCTGGAACAAGGGCAATACCACAACATTTATCTGTCGCTGTTTGACGATGATCAAACGGCGCGGGTCTATACGCATCCAAGACATCCTGAACTGATTGCCTGTCTGGAAAACGTTGATGCGTTTCAAAAGCTGGCGTGGTTCAGCAGGGGATATTACCGTGCGGAACAGCAGGGTGATGAGGTGATCGTGTCGGATCTGCGGATGGGCCTCACGCCGCGGTATGCTTTCCGATTTGCCGTTGCCCAAGCCATGGGGCATGGTCTTCGAGAGGTCCCGCCGGAGACTGCATCTGACCAGCCGCGCGCGGCTGAGGGGGATCTGGATTGGTTGGCAGAGCGCGTCCGCGGACGCCCCGCTGTGCGGCAGGCGGAAATCTCCGAAGCAGACGCGATTGAACCCGCAGATCACGCAATGTGCTGAGCATGGGACGGATCAAAGCGGCAGCCTTCTGCAAAACCGCCATGGGCTCGCCCACATAATGCGCGCCTCAGGCATGAGCGATCAAAGCTGTTCAGGCGCCTCTTTTGTCAGCAAGTTATAGCCTCTGTGACGCTCTGAATGGACGCCAAACACGCCGGTCTGACCCGCAGGCACAAACATTGTCCGTTGTGAAGCATGAACCGGGACCCAGGCACGGATCGCCCGCGCGCGGACTCTGACCGGCTCTTGACCCAAACCTCACCGGTGCGGCTTTGAACCGTCCCAAGCCTTGAAATTCTCAAAAACCCGGACAAAAAAGCCCAACGATGCCCAGCCACAGCACTTGGCGCCTGTCGTCAGATTTGTGACGCGGATCGCTTCCGTCAAAATACGGCGGCGCGACGCTTTTGGATCTGCGCGCGATCCCAAGCGCCTTCTCAAACCAAAGCCAAAGACGGGGCAGGCGAGGGGGGTGACATCTCAAAACCCTCGCACATGACCGCGCGCGCGGTGGTGTCACCCGGGGTGCGCAGAACCCATGAAGCATTGCCCGACGGGTAGAACAACGCGCGGTTGGGGTATTTATGGCTGTCGATCCGAAACACGCTATCCGCCTGCGGGAAACGGGAAACGGGATCCGGCCATCTAGGACGGGTCCGAGAGGGCGGACCATCATGCCAAACAACAAAGGGTCAGGGGCAACCCCGTCCTGACTGTAACCGGCCGCAGAAATACCGGTCGCTACAAATGCGTCCTGCCCGCCTCGCGCCATCACCCCGAGTGCGCGCAAAATCGCAAAGCGGCATCCCTCCTCAAGGAACAATACCCTCAACCCGCACCCGTCGGCGCTGCAAAAGTTCCCGGCTCAGCCCTTGTGAATGTTAAGAAATGGTAAACGCATGGAGCGCTGGCCGCCCAGCGGATTGCCTGCCAATCCTTAACAATGTGTTAATAGGTTCAGCCTAGGACAGTCTTAACAAAGGATGAATGCGCCTGGTCGGTCTTGGGCGCAGATATCCGCAGATATCCGCAGATGCAGGCATCACAGCTATGGAACACTCTTTACAAAGATTGTCTTTGGTCGACGTCCCGGAAACCGAAGACTTTGATCGCTTCACGCGGTTGGCAACGAAAATGCTGGGTGTCCCGGTGGCCCTCGTGTCCATTGTGGATTTCGACGAAGACAGGCAGTTTTTCACCAGTGCCTGTGGATTGGCGGACCCCTGGGCCAGCGCACGCCAGACGCCTCTGTCACATTCATTCTGCCAGCATGTCGTGAGCAACGATAAACCTCTGATCATCGAAGATGCCCGCGTGCATCCGCTGGTGCATGACAATCCAGCCATAGATGACCTGAACGTCATCGCCTATCTGGGTATCCCGATTGCTGCCCCTGACGGTACATGCCTTGGGGCTTTGTGCGCCATCGACAGCAAGCCTCGCATGTGGTCGCGCGAAGACGTCTGCGTGCTCACGGATCTCGCCGCCTCGGTGACCAGTCAGATCGGGCTGAGCGCGGCCCTCCTGATCAGTGAAAGCAGGAGAAAAGCAGCCACGCGCTTTGGCAATATTGTCGAAAACGCACACCATGAAGTGTTTACCTTTGACCCCGAAACATTGCTGTTCACGGGCGTGAACAAAGGTGCGCGCGAAAACCTTGGGTACAATCAACCAGAGATCAGACGCCTGACGCCTCTGGACATCATACCGGACTATGATCGTTTTGCATTCGAAGACCTCTTGCGTCCTTTGCGTCAGGGCCGGATCAGCAAGCTGGAATTCAAGACGCGACATCAACGCAAGGATGCAACCACCTATCCCGTGTCCATTCGTCTGGAACTTCAACAGGAAGCGGGCGAGCCGGTATTCATCGCCTTTTGCATCGATATTACCGAGCGTTTGCAGTTGCAGCGGGCCCTGCGCGAGAAATCTGAAAGTTTCTCGGCCTTGTTCAAGCACGCACATGAACCGATGACGATTGCAAACATTGACACAACCTTGTTGCAGGTCAATCCAGCCTGTCAGGAGCTGTTTGGGCATTCCAGCGAAGCGCTTGTCGGAACGCGCTTCATGAACCACGTCCCGCAAGAGTATCAGGCAGACATCGCGCGCAAACTTTCAGATGCCACGCCGGAAAGCCCGTTTTTCTCGAGTTTTCAGCAACAGGACGTGAACGGACAGCACAAGATCATGCATTGGTCGAACATTGTTCAATTTGTGAATGGCAAAGCCACGAAAGTTTTTTCGATCGCCAATGACGTCACCGAGTTGCATGCGGCAAAGACCCGCGCCGAAGTGAGTGCGCAGGAGGCCCGCAAGGCCATCGAAATACGCAAAGTGTTCCTTGCCAACATGAGCCATGAAGTGCGCACACCGCTCAATGCCATCATGGGTTTGTTCCAGCTCATCCAGATGGCGGATGTCCCGGAACGACAGAAAAAACAGGCTGAGGTGGGGCTTGATGCGTCGCATCACCTTTTGGCGCAGCTTGTGAATGTGTTGGAGCTGTCACGGGTTGAAGCCAATGCCGTTGAAATCACGGCCACGCCGACCGAAGTCAGGCCTTTGGCGGCACAATGGCTCGAAACGGCGACGGCCACAAACCACCGTCTGGGAAAGCCAATTGAACTGGCGCTTGAAGTGGATGAGGCGACCCCGGAATTCGCCATGCTTGATGCGCGACGCGTGACCCAGATTCTCAACAATCTGACTGACAATGCGATCAAGTTCACCACCAAGGGACGCGTGACCATTCAGGTCAGTATGGTGCCTGCAAAGGACCCCGCCGGGCCTGCACAGTTGGAGATTTCGGTGTCTGACACCGGATGTGGTATCCCAACGGACAAGCGCGACGCGGTTTTTGAGCGGTTCTTCCAGATCGATGATGCCCAGACGCGGGAAAACAGCGGGTCAGGGCTGGGTCTGGCCATCAGTCGTGAACTTGCAATGCTGATGGGGGCGACGCTTGAGGTGGCATCACCAGCGCCCGACGGTTGCTACACGACAACCTTCGCTTTACGGTTGTCGTCAGTGGATTGAACGGGACGCGTCGAATGCCCTCACCAAAGAAAATCCTGCTGGTTGAAGATGATTACTTCACGCGTTTCATGATGAAGGAAATCATTGATACGCTGGGTGTTGATGTTGATATTGCGGTGAACGGCGAGGAAGGCTGTGCGCAGCTTGACAAACAACCCGGAGAATACGGGCTGGTCTTGATGGACATTCACATGCCCAGGCTATCGGGCGTGGAGGCCACCCGCCTGATCCGTGAGAAACCGACCGACCCACCGCGCAATATCGCCATCATCGCGGTGACGGCTGACGCGCAATATCATGACAATGCGGTTGTGCGGAAACATGGCATGGACGGTTTCATCGCCAAGCCCATCACCGCGGTCGAACTGATGGGGTTGGTCGATAAATACTGTACCGCGTCCTGACGGGTGCAAAACGCAGTGCATTGGACCGTGTAGCGCGATGTGTGATGCATGCGGTCCTTTGTGCCGGCCGTGCGGTGCACGCCCAAGGGCCGATTTTGTCTTTCCGTATTTGCCTTGATCCGTCGTTGGTCAATGCCCGTCAGGGCGCAAAGGCGGTTGAAGGCTTTTGTTGTGCGGGAGGTGCGCTGGTGTATTCAGCGACCCAAATCTGCTGTCAGAACCAACGCACCCCGCGTCAATCCTTTGCTCACAAACCCCTGCGCACGCTGTTTTAACCCGGGTTTCGGTGCATGTGCGGTGTACGGATTGTGTACAGCCTGTGTACGGGGTGTGCCAAGCGTTTGGGCCATGGAATAAAGGCGTTAACCCGGCCTTTCCGGATCCAACGCCATCACCGCGCCGAAACCGTTGCGCGGGCGCTGCGTTTACTCGGCGGCATACATGCCGTCATAGATCGGGCTCAGCGTGTCGGCCTCAAATAGCGAGGACACCGAGGTCCCGCTCCAGATGTTCAGAATGGCCTGGGCAAAGACCGGCGCGGTCGGCACGATGCGGATGTTGGGTGCGGCTTTGACGGCGTCGGTGGCCGCGATTGTGTCGGTGATCACCAGCGATTTCATTACCGAATTGGTGACGCGCTCAACCGCCGGTCCGGACATGATTCCGTGGGTGATATAGGAGTGCACTTCCTTGGCACCGTTTTCCAAAAGCACCTCAGCCGCCTTGCACAGTGTCCCGGCGGTGTCGCACATGTCATCCACGATAAGACAGGTTTTCCCTGTCACATTCCCGATCACCGTCATTTCCGCGACCTCACCGGGTTTTTCGCGGCGCTTGTCCACGATGGCCAACGGTGAATTGATCCGCTTGGCCAGTTCGCGCGCGCGCGCCACGCCGCCCACATCGGGGGAGACGACCATGAGGTCGCTCATCTGGTTCTTGAAGGCGGTTTTGATATCCAGCGCAAAGATCGGCGAGGCATAAAGGTTGTCCACCGGAATGTCGAAAAACCCCTGGATCTGTGCCGCGTGCAGATCCATCGTCAGCACCCGTTCGATGCCTGTTCCCACCAGCATATTCGCCACCAGCTTGGCCGTGATCGGCGTGCGCGCCTTGGTGCGGCGGTCCTGTCTGGCATAGCCGAAATAGGGCAAGACAGCCGTGACACGGGCCGCCGAGGAGCGGCGCAGCGCGTCCGCCATGATAAGCAACTCCATCAGATTGTCATTGGCCGGGTTAGAGGTGGACTGCACGATGAACATGTCCTCACCGCGGACGTTTTCAAAGACCTCGACGAAGATCTCGCCGTCGTTGAAACGCTCCACGCGGGCGTCCACCAGCCCCACCTGTTTGCCACGGTGCATGGACATACGCCGCGCAATGGCATTGGCGAGCGGCATATTGGCATTACCGGCGATGAGTTTGGGTTCATAGAATTCTGGCATGAGGGGCGATCCTGAGGTTGCAGCGGGCAAATGTGACAGATTCGTGAAGTTGACTTCCCCTAACACGCCCTTACCAATCGGCAAAGAACGAGTCCCCCTTAAGGAGCCAATAAATGGCACATATCGACCTCTTTTTCTCAACACTGTCCCCCTATGCCTACCTGGCCGGGAATCGCGCCGAAGCGGTCGCGGCAAAACATGGTGCGAGCATCACCTACAAACCGATGGACATCATGGCGCTGTTTGGGCGCACCGGGGGAACCCCGCCCAAGGATCGTCACTTCAGCCGGGTCGAGATGCGCGCGCAGGAACTGGTGCGCCAGGCCAAGATGCTCGACATGCCGCTGAACCTCAAACCGGCCCATTGGCCCACAAATGCAGCGCCGTCTTCTTATGCGTTCATTGCGGCGCAAAACGCGGGCGGTGGCGATCTGGGCAAGCTGATGGCGGCGATCCTGCGCTCGGTCTGGGCCGATGAAAAGGACATCGCCGAGGACACGGTTGTGCGGGCCTGTCTGGAAGAGGCCGGGTTTGACCCAAGCCTTGCGGACAGTGGCATGTTGGAGGGCGCGGAGACCTATGCCGCCAACCTCGAAGAGGCGGTCGAGCGTGGTGTTTTTGGCGCCCCGTTTTACATCACGGATACGGATCAAAGGTTCTGGGGGCAGGACCGGATCGACCATCTGGACGCCCATCTCGCCGGAAAAATATGACCCCAACCTTCTACACCCATGCCCGAACTTTTGGGCATGGGACGAGAGAGGCGCTGGCGATCCATTGCACATTGGCCCATTCCGCCACGTGGCGCGGCGTGGGTCACGCGTTGGCTGATATCGCCACGCTCACGGCCATTGATCTGCCCAGTCACGGGAAAAGCGATGATTGGGATGGACAGGTTGACCTGCACCGTCTCTGCACCGATGCCGCTTTGGCGCATCTTCCCTACAAACGAGACGTGATCGGGCATTCCTTTGGGGCAACAGTCGCGCTGCGGCTGGCGGTTGAAAACCCGGACCTCGTGCGCAGCCTGACCCTTATCGAGCCTGTGTTCTTCGCAGCCGCCTGTCAGGATGCGCCTGATCAAATGCGCGCCCATGACGATGAGGCGGCCCCTTACATGGCCGCGCTTGCAACCGGGGATATGGCGCATGCGGCCCGACTTTTTAACCGGCTCTGGGGCGATGGCACCAAGTGGGACGACCTGTCTGCCAAGACGCGCCGCTCCATCACGGATCGGATGTATGTGGTGACCGGGCAATCGCCCATGATCTTTGAGGACAACGCCGGGATCATGGTGCCGGGGCGCCTAGAGCGGCTCAGCATGCTGGTTCTGCTGCTTCAGGGATCTCAGGCGCTGGACATTATAGATGCCATAAATTCAAGCCTTGCACGGCGACTGCCCAACGTCCGCCGGGCCGTCATTACAGGGGCAGGGCATATGTCGCCGCTGACCCATCCGACAGAGGTTGCCAAAGAAATCGCGGCGCTATTCGAAATGGCTGAGGAATAGATCGATCTGATCCGTTGTGATCGACCAGTCACAGACCAGCCGCGCGGCCAGCTTTTCGTCCGGGTCGCCACTTTCAAGGCCCGGTTCCCACATGTTATACATCGCGCCCGCCGCGTGCAGCCGTTGATGAATGCCGCGCGCAAATCGCACAAACACCATATTTGCTTGGGGTTCATGTAAGAAATCAGCGCCCACAGCGCGCAGACCCGCCACCAGATAGGCCGCGTTTTCATTAGACCTCTTGGCCGCATCAAGCCAGGCACCGTCTTGCAAATATCCCGCCATTTGTGCGGATAAAAACCGATGTTTGGAAAACAAATGCGCCCCGCGTTTGCGACGTAGCTCAAATTCCCACGCTTTGGCGGGATCAAAAAACACCACAGCCTCCACACCCAGACAGCCGTTTTTCGTGCCGCCAAAACAGACCACATCGACTCCGGCTTTCCACGTCATTTCAGCAGGCGTGCACCCCAGCGCCACCAGCGCATTGGCAAAGCGCGCGCCGTCCAGATGGACCGGTAAGTCAAAGGATTTGGAGACGGTGCAAAGATCGCGTAACTCCTGAATTGAATAGAGGCTGCCGCGCTCGGTCACCTGCGTGATCGATACCGGACCGCGTTCGGGTCCATGCACGCCGCGCACGCCTTCGGCCTCAACACGGGCGCGCAATCCGTCTGCTGTCATCTTGTCGGGCGTGTCCACGAGACAGAGCTTGGCGCCGCTCGAATAGAATTCGGGTGCGTTGCACTCGTCCTCTTGGATATGCGCGATCTGGCTGCAAAACACGGTCTGCCAAGGCTGCGCGTAGCACGCCAGTGCCAGCGCATTTGCCGCTGTTCCGGTTGCCACCAGATAAACGGCCGCCTCGGGGGCCTCGAAAACGCGGCGGATTTCTGCGCGGACCTCCTCCATGATCGGATCGGCCCCATAAGGCAGGGTGAACCCCTCATTGGCTGCAGTCACGCGCGCCATCACTGTGGGCAGTGCAGGCCCGGCATTGTCAGAAGAAAAATACATCAGATCGGCTCCTCGATAACATGCTCTTCCCACTCGTCTTCGGGGATGTCGAATTCACTCAGCGTCCACCCCTGCACCGAGACACCTGCATCATGCACGGATTGCGCGGTGCCGCTGATCAGCGGGTGCCAGTCGGGCAGCGGTTTGCCCTGCCACAGCAAGCGGTAGGCGCAGGTTTGCGGCATCCAATAGGCGTGGGTGTCCAGATTATCGGGCTTCAGCACAATGCAATCGGGCACAAACTGGTGGCGGTTGTCATAATGTGCACAACGGCAGTTGGAATCGTCGAGCAAGCGGCAGGCGATGCGGGTCAGGGCGACCTCGCCGCTGTCCTCGTCTTCCAGCTTGTTCAGGCAACATTTGCCGCAACCATCGCACAGGGATTCCCATTCCTTCTGGCTCATTTTGGCCAAGGGTTTGCGTTCCCAGAACCTGTCTTTCAGGCCCTTGCGATCAATCGGGTCGCTCACAGCGCGCTCAATATCTGACGCGCCTTCGCGCTGTCGGCATCCATTTGTGTGATCAACGCATCCAGCCCGTCAAATTTCACTTCCGGGCGCAGGTGTTCAACCAGCCCCACAGAGAGGGGCGTGTCATAAAGATCGCCCTGAAAATCGAAAATGAAGGTTTCGAGATTGGGTCTGTTCTCGCCAAACATTGGCCGCACACCCATCGAGGCAACACCGTGATAGCTGCCCATATGGGGGCCGTCCAACACATCGACCAGCACGGCATAGACGCCAAATGCGGGCGGGTGCAGCCCGTCGATGGACATGTTCGCCGTGGGATAACCCAATTCGCGTCCACGCTGTTCGCCGCCGATGACCGGGCCTTCGATGCGGTGCCAATGGCCCAGCATGGAGGCCGCCAATCGTGGATCACCATCGCTCAGCGCCGCGCGGATCGCGGTCGAAGAGATGGTTTTATCAGACTGCGCGATCAAGGCGGCAATGGTCACGCCAAAGCCCATGTCCCGGCCAAACTGTTGCAAGTGTTCAGCGGTGCCGGCGCGTCCTTTGCCAAAGCAGAAGTCGGCCCCGACGATCACATGCGTGAGGCCAAACCCTTCAGCGATGACCTTGCGGGCGAAATCTTCCGGGGTCAGGGCCGCGAGGGCTGCGTTGAAATTCAACTCATACAAACGGTCAACACCGAGTTTTTCCAATCGGCTGGCCCGGGCTTCACGGCTCATCAGACGGAAGGGCGGCGCACCCGGCGCAAAATGGACACGGGGATGGGGTTCAAACGTGACAATACCAAGCGGTGCATTTGGTTCGGCGCGTCGCGCAAGGTCAATGACCGACTGATGACCCAGATGCACGCCGTCAAAATTGCCGATCGCGGCGCTGGCACCACGATGATCCGGGTCAACAAACTGATAGTCGCGGATGATCTTCATGTCGCCCTGCGTACCCGCCACGGGCCGGACACGCAAGCAAACGGCGCGGTCAGTCTGACGCGTTGCGCAGGTAAATTGTCAGTCGAATTTGCGCGACGGTGCCATCACCGTGGCCTCGCCGATCAGCACCTTTTTGCCGTCAACCGCACAATGGCATTCCAGCTTTACGCGGCGCTTGGCCATTTCAATGTCGATCACCTTTACTTCGGCATAGACGAGATCCCCCGGACGCACGGGTGCGAGGAATTTTAACGATTGCCCCATATATACGGTCCCATGACCAGGGAGTTGTTCGCCAATCACCGCAGAAATCAACCCCGCGGTCAGCATCCCATGGGCGATTCGTCCCTCGAAAATCGTGTCGCGCGCGTATTCATCGTCCAGATGCACCGGATTCCGGTCGGTAGAAATCTGCGCGAACATTTCGATGTCCTCGTCTGTCACCACCTTTTGCAAGTGGCGCGACATGCCCATTTCGATGTCTTCGATGCAGATGGTGCCACGGGGCAGATTGTCCAACATGATGACCCTTCCGGTAATTTTCTGATCAATACGACGTAACTGTTGAAACTTTATTACTTCGCAGATGCAGAAAAGCAAGTAGAAAATAGGTCAGCGAAGGTACCCTATCGCATAGGTTGGATTGGACATTTCCTTTTCTAAATAAGACTTTAGGGCATCCGGATCGGGATCTGTATCCGTTTTGGTCTCGGCAGCGGCCAGCCCCCCCGAGATAAACAACGAATCGATGTCTTCGCCCATGGCCCCCGCGATGTCTGTCAGCACACCGTCACCAATGGCCAGAATGCGATTGTCGGGTACATCCGTGCCTAGGGCGGCCAATCTGCGGCGCGCCAGATCGTAGATCGGGGGATGGGGTTTTCCAAAGTAAAGGCTCTCGCCGCCCATTTCGGTGTAAAGCTGTGCCAGAGCACCGGCGCACCATTCGCGCTGTTCGCCCCTGTCCACCACGATATCGGGATTTGCGCACAAGAGTTTGAGGCCCCGCTGCTTGGCAACGAGAAACTCCGGGCGCATCACGCTCGGATCGGCAAGTGGGTCATAGGGCCCAGTACAGACAATGCCGACGGCCTCTTCCAGCGGTACACTGCGCACCGCAACCGGATTATCTACAACACCGATGGGTTCGAAAAAACGCTCATCCCCGGGGTAGCCTATGTGCCATACGGCGTCTCCGACCACGCCGCGAAACATCGCGGAACGGGCGCTGTCCCCGGACGTGGCGATGGTGTCCCAGCTGTCATCCGGCACACCAAAGGCGATGAGTTGTTTTTCGACGCCGGCGCGTGGGCGGGGCGAGTTCGTGACCAGCACGACTTTGCCGCCGGACGCGCGGTACTCTTGCAGGGCGCTGACGGCTCCCGGCAAGGCGGCCACGCCGTTGTGAACGCATCCCCAAAGGTCCACAAACAGGGCGTCATATTGAACTGAAATGTCGGAAAGTGCGTGGATGGTACGGGCCATATTTACCCCTCGTTTGTTCAGGAATTCGCGCGAAGTGCGGCTGGCGCAGTTCGGAAATTTGCAGTCAGGGGGGTCAGATCATGAAGGACGCGACGCTGCAAGCCCATCGTCGCCATCCTGCGGAGCCGTCACAACCACAATGCCATGAAAGCCAAGCCTCTGTGGTTGTGGATCGAAACTCGATGCCTGCGATGGTCTGCACTCCAATCATCGCAGCGGGCGTTCATCGTGCAACGCCCAATGCCGCGCAGCGGCGACGCAGTCCGGCAATAACGCCACCGACATCGCCAGTCCGGCAGGCATTTCGCATCTGGTTTGGCTTTGCCTGCAACCCGCATACCGAAACGCGCAACCCTGTGATTTGCAGGGTTGCTTGCTGGGAACGGTACGCAATTAGCCGTATGAGGGGTCAGACCTTGAGGTTCGGAATGATCTGTTTCTTGCGGCTCATGATGCCCGGCAAGACCACGGTGTCGCCCTCAACAGATGCGTCAAAACTCTTTTCAGCAACTGATTTCACGAAATCATTTGGCACCAGAAGCGTGGCTTCTTCGCTCAGGATATCGACGACAAAAAGCAACACCTGATCGGCACCGTCCTCGGTGGCGACGCCCGGCATCGCAGCCATCAATGCGTCTTTGCGGTCAAGCACTTGCGCGGGTGACGTTGTTTCCAGCACGGACACGCGGAACTGTTTGCCATCAACCGCGTATTCCTTGCTGTCCATGCGCAGCAATTCAGCCTCAGAGAACGCCGAAACGTCTGATTTGGCGGCAAACATCTCAGCCGCATATTCGGAGATGTTGATGTCCAGCGCTTGTGCCAGATCCCATGCGATGGCCTTGTCTTCATTCGTCGTGGTCGGGCTGCGGAATTCCAGCGTGTCGCTGAGGATACAGGACAGCATCGCGCCCTGAATATTTTCCGGCATTTGCGCGATGTCCTTGCCGATCATCTTCCACATGATGGTCGCGGTGCAGGCGAGGGGTTCAATGCGGATGTCGATGGGACCTTTGGTTTCCAGACCACCGACCAGTTTGTGATGATCAATGATCCCCTGGATGTCAGCATCGTTGATATGGTCGGGCAATTCGGCAGGGTTGTTGGTATCCACGATCACAACGGGTGTGTCTGCTGCCACATCCGAGATGATCTCGGGCTTGTCCAGCGACCAGCGCTCCAGAACGAACAGGGCTTCTGTATTGGGTTCACCCAAAAGCACGGGTTTGGCGTCGACGCCTTTGATCTGGTTGAGGTACCATGACCAGATGATGGGCGAACCGGTGCTGTCGGTGTCGGGAGATTTGTGGCCAAAAACGAGCGTGGTCATACTGGGGAATCCTACAGATTGAATGTCAATTTTCGCGCCTTATAGCATGGTCGTTGATCTTGTCACCCCGCATATGCTGCATTGCAGCATTAGAGGTTAATTTCTGCGCGCTTCTTTTTGGTCAACCCGTTCAGAACCATGTCGTAGGATGCCTGGATGTGATTGCGCAGTTCTTCATCAGAAAGACCGGGGTCCTCAAAGTGCTGCAGCCATTTCAATCCGCGCGATGCGAGATAGGGCGCAGGCCTGATCCCCGGCACATCCTGCAGCACTTCAAACGCCAGTTCCGAGGCTTTGAACGTGAATGCATCCACGCCCTTGTTCCAGCCGCATAAGGCAAAGACTTTGCCGCCGATTTTCCAGACATCCGAGTTGCCCCATTGCACAACATGGGTCGTGGCAGGCAGGTTGGCGCAAAACGTATTGAAATCCTCGCGGGTCATTCAGTGATGCTAAGGCGTTGTGATTGTGATGTCATCCCGAACGATTGACTGGCATCGTTACAATCCCTGCTATAAAGAAAACCAACCTGATTTGAGTTTGTCCAATGCGCCACGCTGTGATGATGTAGGACGCATAGACCTGTGCACGGTGGACATTCGTAGAGCAATCAAAAGGGCGGTAAAATTCCAAAAGCCACCAAAACAACACTGCCACAGCCAAGAGAGATGGACCTCTATCCACCAGTCAAAAAGCTGTTGGAGGGTCAGGGCTACGAGGTCAAAGCGGAGGTTGGTGCCGCGGATGTTGTTGCCATCCGAGGTTCTGAAGACCCGGTTGTTATTGAGTTGAAGCTGTCCCCCTCGCTTGCAGTATTTCATCAATGTGTTGAGCGATTGGCCGTTACAGATGCTGTTTACATGGCGTTTGTTCATCAACCCGGCAAACGGGCGCAGAAATCGCGCAAGCAGGCGATTGCCATGGCGCGCAGGTTGGGGATCGGGGTCATGACCGTCCGCCTGAAGGATGGGCATGTTGAGGTGCATTGCGATCCGGGTCCTTACGCGCCGCGTAAATCGAACAGGCGCAAGGCAGCGATGATCCGCGAATTTGCACGGCGCACGGGAGATCCGAATGCCGGAGGGCAGACGCGTTTGGGTCTGGTGACCTCTTATCGGCAGGATGCGCTGAGATGCGCAGCACATCTGGCAGAACATGGTGCGAGTAAAGGAGCGACCGTCGCAAAAGCAGCGGGCGTTCCGACAGCGACGCGGCTGATGGCCGACAATCATTATGGCTGGTTCGTGCGGGCGTCCAAAGGTGTTTACACCCTGACTGATGCGGGGCGCGAGGGTCTGGTGCATTGGGCTTACAGTTGGGAAGAAGACCCCCTTTGATCGCACGGTCAGGGAGACTCAAAACTCTTGAAATTTTCGCAAATGGGGCTGTTGACACGGTCGCGGGTGATGCCTAATTAAACCTCGTTAGCACTCAGGTAGAGCGAGTGATAACGGTCCCGACGCGTAATTCTGCGTTTTGGATCAATTGGGAGAAACTTTGAGCCTTAAGGAGCTGCAAAGATGGCATTGAAACCGCTTCATGACCGCGTGCTGGTACGCCGCACGGAAAGCGAAGAAAAAACAGCTGGTGGATTGATCATCCCCGATAGCGCAAAAGAGAAACCTTCCGAAGGTGAAGTTGTTTCCTGTGGCGAAGGCGCACGCAAGGACAGCGGTGAGCTGATCGAAATGGCTGTAAAAGCCGGTGACAAGATCCTGTTCGGCAAATGGTCCGGTACAGAAGTTACGCTCGATGGCGAAGAACTGCTGATGATGAAGGAAAGCGACATCATGGGGATCATCGAGTAAGCCATCCGGCCGACTTGA
Source organism: Paracoccaceae bacterium (assembly GCA_033344815.1). Classification (NCBI taxonomy): domain Bacteria; kingdom Pseudomonadati; phylum Pseudomonadota; class Alphaproteobacteria; order Rhodobacterales; family Paracoccaceae; species Paracoccaceae bacterium. The sequence goes on from JAWPMR010000001.1 coordinate 4,203,911, forward strand.
TGGTGGCCTGAAAGCCCACCCTACGACATATCGCTGAACTTAACTGATTATTCTCAAGAGGAGAAAACAACATGGCTGCTAAGGACGTCAAATTCGACACCGATGCCCGCAACCGTATGCTCAAGGGTGTAAACATCCTTGCCGACGCGGTTAAAGTCACACTAGGCCCAAAGGGTCGTAACGTGGTTCTGGACAAATCTTTCGGCGCACCGCGCATCACCAAGGATGGTGTATCTGTAGCGAAAGAGATCGAACTGGAAGACAAGTTCGAAAATATGGGCGCGCAGATGGTGAAGGAAGTTGCTTCCCGCACCAATGACGAAGCAGGCGACGGTACAACAACGGCGACTGTTCTGGCTCAGGCCATCGTCAAAGAAGGCATGAAATCGGTGGCCGCTGGCATGAACCCGATGGACCTGAAGCGCGGTATCGATCTGGCGACGACAAAAGTCGTTGAAGCGATCAAAGCAGCAGCACGTCCTGTTTCTGACAGCGATGAAGTTGCCCAGGTTGGCACGATTTCTGCAAACGGCGAATCCGAGATCGGTCAGCAAATCGCAGACGCGATGCAGAAAGTTGGCAACGAGGGTGTGATCACCGTCGAAGAAAACAAAGGTCTGGAAACAGAGACAGACGTTGTTGAAGGCATGCAGTTCGACCGCGGCTACCTGTCGCCATATTTTGTCACCAACGCTGACAAAATGACAACTGAACTGGAAGACTGCATCGTGCTGTTGCACGAGAAGAAATTGTCCTCCTTGCAGCCAATGGTTCCGCTGCTGGAGCAGGTCATCCAGTCGCAAAAGCCGCTTCTGATCGTTGCAGAAGATGTTGAAGGCGAAGCGCTGGCAACTCTGGTTGTGAACAAACTGCGCGGCGGTCTGAAAATCGCAGCGGTCAAAGCACCTGGTTTCGGCGATCGTCGTAAAGCGATGCTGCAAGACCTTGCGATCCTCACAGGCGGTCAGGTGATCTCCGAAGATCTGGGCATGAAGCTTGAGTCCGTGACAATGGACATGCTGGGCTCTGCCAAGAAAGTTCAGATCACCAAAGACGAAACAACTATCGTTGACGGTGCGGGCGAGAAAGCCGAGATCGAAGCACGTGTTGCTCAGATCCGCACGCAGATCGAAGAAACCACGTCTGACTATGACCGTGAAAAGCTGCAAGAGCGTGTTGCCAAACTGGCAGGCGGTGTTGCTGTGATCCGTGTCGGTGGCATGACCGAAGTCGAAGTGAAAGAGCGCAAGGATCGTGTAGACGATGCTCTGAACGCGACACGTGCTGCTGTTCAAGAAGGTATCGTAGTTGGTGGTGGCGTCGCTCTGGTCCAGGCCGGCAAGTCGTTGAACGACCTCAAAGGCGCAAACTCCGATCAGGACATCGGTATCACCATCGTGCGCAAAGCTCTGGAATCACCGCTGCGTCAGATCGCTGAGAACTCCGGCGTTGACGGGTCCGTGGTTGCCGGCAAGATCCGCGAAAGCGACGATGCCAAGTTTGGCTTCAATGCTCAGACCGAAGAATATGGTGACATGTTCGCATTTGGTGTGATTGATCCGGCCAAAGTTGTGCGTCACGCTCTGCAAGACGCGGCCTCCATTGCTGGTCTGTTGATCACGACAGAAGCAATGGTTGCGGACAAACCTTCCAAAGAGGGCGCGCCTGCAGGTGGCGGCATGCCCGACATGGGCGGCATGGGCGGCATGATGTAAATCACCACCATTGTTATGGATTGGGCTCGCCAAATGGCGGGCCCTTTTTCGTTAAAAGAGACGGTTTTGACAAAGCCGGGTCCCAGCGGTTTCTGAACGCCGGGGGGTGCGCCCGACTCCATCTCAGAATGCAGCGCATTAACTGTGTATTCAGTAGGCGGTGTTAGCGTGCTTTTATCGCTCATACCAAGGACTGCACGCCCATGAATCGCCCTGTTTCAATGCATGAAGCCGAAACACCTTTCTCCGCCAGTGACGTTTCCGCTGAATCTAATGAAATTGAGGATTTCATCTACTTGATCAGTCATGACGTACGAAATTCGGTGCGGGCCCTCATCGAATTGCCGCAATGGATTGCGGAAGATCTTGCTGAAGCTGGTGTGAAAGTCGAAGGCCGTGTCGCCGAAAACATAGCATTAATGAACAGACATACGGGGCGACTGGATCGTATGTTGGTGGATCTTCTGACCTTTTCGCGGGTCGGGCGCATGCAACCCGTCGAGCAAGTCGACCTGAACGCGGCGTTGGACGAAGTTCTGGAGGAGATGAGAATTCCAACGGGTTTCAAGATCCAGCGCGAATTTGATTGCGATGATGTCATCATGGGCGAACGAGATGTCCTCACTCTCTTCACAGCGTTGATTTCGAACTCGATCAAACATCATGACCGATCTGACGGTGAGATCAGTATATCCTGTAACCGCGATGGCAAATATCTCGTTGTTTCGGTGCGCGATAACGGACCGGGTATTGCTGCGGGATACCACAACCGAGTCTTCGGAGTCATGACAACGTTGAAACCTCGCGATGAAGTGGAGGGCAGCGGCATGGGCCTTGCGATCGCAAGAAAGATTGCAGAAACGTACAATGGCGACGCGAAAGTCATCGAGAATGAGGACGGTCGTGGCGTGACGCTGCAGGTGCGGTTGATCGCCTGACACGGGCGTATTTATTGGCGAGTTCTCGAACAGGTGACAAGTTAGCGCCAAAAAAGCTTTGAAAGGCTGAAACACTGGCTTGGCGCGTGTGGAAAGAACCGTTAAGGCCACCAAGTGCGCCTTTTTGTCTTGATATGTTTTACGATGACCGCTTTTGCTGCGAATTCTCTGCTGACCCGTTTCGCAGTTGAAAATGAATTTATTGACCCATCCAGTTTTGCATTGATACGGGTTCTATCAGGTGCGATCGTGCTGGGCGCAATTCTGACTGTCCGCGGTGGGCAATTGAAACTGCTTGATCGCGCTCGCGTTCTGGGCGCGTCCAGTCTGACCGCCTATATGGTGGGGTTTTCGCTGGCTTATGTGACTTTAGATGCCGGGCTTGGTGCTCTGATCCTGTTTGGTGTTGTGCAAATCTCTATGTTTGCACATGGGTCTTTGACGGGCGCGCGCCCTACGCCCCGCCAACTTATCGGCGCGACACTCGCTTTTACCGGGTTGATGTTCGCCCTTTGGCCCGGTGCTGGCGGAAGTTCTGACCCGATCGGAGCAAGCTTCATGGTCTTGGCGGGTCTTGGATGGGCGGCCTACACGATCTCCGGACGCGGGACGGGCGATCCTTTGGCGGCGACGACGGCGAACTTCATCCTGTGCATGCCGATCTTGACAGTCATTCTGGCCGGTTTTGCAACACATGCGTCCTTCTCTGGATGGGTTCTTGCAAGTGTTTGCGGTGGCATCACATCGGGGTTGGGGTATGCGCTGTGGTATCGTGTCCTGCCGCAGTTACAGGGCAATATTGCTGCAATTGTTCAACTGTGCGTCCCCATCATCGCCTTGCTCGGTGGCGCTGTTCTGCTTGGTGAAGCGCTCTCCCGAACGATCATATTTGCGACAGTTCTGGTCATCTCTGGTATCGCGATCGCAGTTACATCACAATCGTCTCAAGCAGATCGTAAGTAATCCCGCCACTGTCTGAAAAAGCAACCTTTGCCAAACTGCTGGGTTTGAAATTCAGTTTGGCTACTTCTTCTTCACTCGCCCAGATATGGCGGTTTACGATTTGTTCGGGATCTTGCCAATCATTTGGAATCCTGTGATCGCCAAGAATGTCACACCGAAAAAAGACCTCAACCTGATGAAACCCGGTGCGCGGATCGTGAAACTCATTTACCAGGCATGGTTGTCGCGCCTTCACGTGCAAACCGGTTTCTTCTTTTACTTCTCGTGCGAGGTTGTCGGGAAGCGATGCTCCGGGTTCAACGCCGCCTCCCGGAGCACACAAAAGAGTGCTGCGCGCTTTTGGCCAGGCATTGACAAGAAGCAGTTTCGACTCGTGTATGATCACCGCGCGAGCGGCCAGTCGGACGGGTTTTGGGCTCATAAAGACAGTTTCCGGTCAATGCACGTGACGTTGCACTTTCGCAATCAGTATAATGACACTATCTGATTTGGTATGACCAGCACTATGAGAACCCTTTTTGCAGCTTGTGCAATCGCTTTATGTGCGGCCTCGGCCCATGCGCGGTGCGTGGTATTGTTGCACGGACTGGCCCGGACGGAGTTTTCATTTGCTTTGATGGAGACCGCTCTTATTTCTGAGGGGTATGCTGTTGTACGCCCTGGATACCCGTCAACAACCGCGCCTGTAGCTGATTTGGTTGCACGTACACTGCCTGACGCCATGGCCAAATGCGGACCGCGCGGGCAAATCGACTTTGTGACCCATTCCATGGGAGGTATATTGTTGCGCCAATGGGTCGCAGACACAGATCCTGACAGATTGGGGCGCGTCGTGATGCTGGCCCCTCCCAACCAAGGCAGCGAAGTCGTTGATGCTTTCTCCGACATAGACGCGTTTGACTGGATCAATGGACCTGCTGGCGCGCAGCTGGGCACAAAACCCAGCGATCTGCCGCGCAGGTTGCCGCCAGCCACCTTTGATCTTGGTGTGATTGCTGGCGATCAGTCTCTAAATCCTTACTTTTCATCATTGCTCCCGGGGCAGGATGACGGCAAAGTTTCGGTCGCGTCGACCCGCGTTGCAGGAATGAATGACCATATAGTGCTGCCGGTCACCCATACCTTCATGATGAACAACCCGCGGGTCATTGCTCAAACCATCTCCTTCTTGAACACGGGTAAATTTGATCGGACCCTGACTTGGTTTGACGCAGTTCTTTCGCAACTTGGTTGCTCAAACGGAAATTGCGTGCCCAGCGTTGGAGACATGATTGGCCGACCTTAAGCTTCAGGGCGCGTGCGTTCTCGGCCGTGATGGGCTGGAAGGTGCGGACCTGTGCATATCCGGTAGATCCATTGTCAAAGACTGCGATGCCCGGCCTACCGACCTTTCCGGATTTTGGCTGCTTCCCGGCATTGTGGACCTGCATGGCGATGGGTTTGAACGGCATCTGGCGCCCAGGCGCGGTGCGATGAAGCAGTTGGGCGAAGGTCTTGTCGCCACCGAAGCCGAGTTGGCGGCAAACGGCATAACGACGGCAGTATTGGCGCAATTTGTGAGTTGGGAAGGCGGCTTGCGCGGGCTGGAATTTGCCGATCAGGTTTTTGCTGCCATTCGGGACACGGCACCTGAATTGGTGACCGATCTGTATGCTCAACTGCGGCTTGAAATTCATCTCATGGATTTATTCGAAATCCTGCCGGATCGTATGATTCAATGGGGCGTTGATTACGTCGTGTTCAATGATCATCTGCCCCATGAACGTCTGGCGCAGCGACGCAAGCCACCCAGAATGGTGGGACAGGCATTGAAGGCCGGGCGAAATCCGGATGCGCATTTCGAATTGATGCTGGCATTGCAGGCTCAGGCTGGCGAAGTCCCCGCAGCGTTGGACCGGCTTTGCGCGGCTTTGCAGGAGCGCGCAATACGTATGGGGAGCCACGATGACGCATCCAAGATAGGGCGTGACATCTGGCATCAGCGCGGCGCGTGTATTGCGGAATTTCCTGAAACGCTGGAGGCCGCCGAAGCTGCGCAGGATGCGGGCGATGCCGTCATTCTGGGCGCGCCGAATGTTGTGCGCGGGGGGTCGCACAAAGGCAATGTTTCGGCCGTTGAATTGATTTCAATGGGCCTGTGTAACGCCATCGCTTCAGATTACCACTATCCCAGCCCTCGGCGCGCGGCACTGATGTTGGCCAAAAGCGGCGTTATCGATCTGGCCGCGTCGTGGCGTCTGATTTCAGAGGGCCCGGCAAAAATACTCGGTTTTGAAGACCGTGGCACGCTTGGGGCAGGCAAACGGGCTGATATCGTCATACTTGACGCTGAAACTCAACGCGTTGCTGCGACACTGGTTGCAGGGCGGTTCAGCTACATGAGTGGAGAAATCGCAGAACGGTTTTTTAATCTACCGTAACTAGAATTATTCAATAATTCTATTGACATGGCCCATTTTGCGACCCGGTTTCGTATCGGATTTCCCATATAGATGCACGGCGCAATTGGCCTCTTGGACCAGCTTCGGAATCTTGTCGACGTCCTCACCAATCAGGTTTTCCATCGTGACATCGGCATATCGCGATCCGTTGCCCAACGACCATCCCGCAATAGCCCTGATGTGCTGTTCAAATTGATCCACTGCACAACCATTCTGGGTCCAGTGACCAGAGTTGTGCACGCGCGGCGCGATTTCATTCACGATCAAGCCATCGCGCGTGACAAACAATTCAACGCCAAGTACACCAACATAATCGAGCGCGTTCAATATGTTCGCGGCTATCAAAACAGCATCCGTGCGCATGGACGCATTCAGACGTGCGGGTACGGTCGTGGTGTGGAGGATGCCGTTGCGGTGAACATTTTCGCCCGGGTCATAACACGCGACATCGCCTTGCGCGCTGCGGGCTGCAATGACCGAAACCTCATGGGTGAACTCTACGAACCCTTCCAAGACCGCAGGTTGATCGGCGATGACGGCCCACGCCGAGGGTGTATCCGCTGAGGTTTTCAAGCGTGCTTGCCCTTTGCCGTCATACCCAAAGCGGCGGGTTTTCAGGATGGCAGGTGTGCCCACGATCTGAACCGCTTTTTCAAGCCCGTCGCGGTCCGTCACGTCAGCGAAGGGAGCGACTTTCAAGCCCAGATCCTGCAAGAATGTCTTTTCCGTCAAACGATCCTGACTGACCCGAAGTGCCTCTCGACCGGGGCGGATTGTGGCCGTTTTTTCTATGATATCCAATGCGGATGTAGGAATGTTCTCAAACTCATAAGTCACAAGGTCCACGTTTTGCGCGAATTCGGTAAGCGCTGCGGCGTCCTCATATGAGGCTGTTGTTGTGCGATCTGCCACCTGACCTGCAGGCGGTTCAGCCCCGGGCTCAAAAATATGTGTTTTAAAGCCAAGCCTTGACGCTGCAACTGACAACATACGCCCTAGTTGGCCGCCGCCCAGAATACCGATCGTTGCGCCGGGGAGTAGCGGTTCATTCATCGCGTGGTGCCTCGGGAATAGAGGCGGATAAATCCGCGCGCCAGGTATCCAGGCGGATCGCCAAAGCTTTATCCTTCAAAGCCAGAATACCAGCCGCCATAAGCCCGGCATTTACCGCCCCAGCCGCGCCAATGGCCATGGTAGCGACGGGATATCCACGCGGCATTTGCACAATGGAATAAAGCGAATCCACGCCTGAGAGTGCCTTGGTTTGCACAGGAACGCCCACGACTGGGATCCGCGTTTTGGAAGCCATCATGCCCGGCAGATGCGCGGCCCCCCCTGCGCCTGCTATGATGACCTGTAAGCCGCGGTCGGCCGCTTTTGAGCCATAGTCCCAAAGGCGATCTGGCGTGCGATGTGCGGACACAATCCGCGTTTCGTAGGAAACTTCTAAATCATCCAGCACACCTGCGGCTTCGCGCATCGTGGGCCAATCCGACTGGCTGCCCATGATTATTCCGACAACGGGTTCGGTCATGTCAAAGGCTCCCCTGGCCCACTTCTTCGAAGCGGCACTATAGCCAAACACGGAGCGTAGGCAATGTGCAGAAAAACACGAATGGAAAAGGGTTTAGGCTATGATGTCGGGTGTGAGGCGGTCTTCGATTTGGGCGATGACGTCCTTCAGGCGCAATTTGCGTTTTTTGAGGCGTTGCAAGGTCAGCTGGTCGCCCATGCCTTTTTCGCTCAAGGCTTGAATGGCTTCGTCCAGATCGCGGTGCTCTCGTCGAAACACGGCAAGCTCAACCCGCAGGACTTCCTCCGTTTTCATTGACAGATCGGTTGGGGCGTTCATGCAAGGTGATTCCGTTTGTACGTTCAACAACATCATAGGCATTCACCATCTCTGCGCATAGCCCTTGCGTCTGGCCTCAATGCTACCCATATTTACTTTAAGGATTGCCACAACGGGATCTGCAACTGACTGTCGCTTGACGAATAAGGACGTGTCGCATGACGAAAATGACCCTCGCCTCTTATCCTCATATGCTGGGGTTTGAGCAACTTGAACGCTTACTGGAACGTACCGCAAAATCCGGTAACGAAGGGTACCCTCCCTTCAATATCGAGCAGACATCGGATTTTTCATACCGGATTACGCTGGCTGTGGCCGGTTTCGGTGAAAATGACCTTTCGATCACTGTGGAAGACCGCCAGTTGGTGATCCGAGGGCGCCAAAACGATGATGACGAGGGGCGCGTGTATTTGCATCGCGGTATCGCCTCACGACAGTTTCAGCGCAGTTTTGTTTTAGCGGACGGCGTCGAAGTTGGTGAAGCGATTATCGAAAATGGCCTGCTTCATGTAGACCTCAGCCGCGCGAAACCACAGACCGTTGTTAAGACCATCAACATCAAGAAAGGGTAACAACATGCAAGAACCATATGAAACAGCGCCGACGGAAAACCGCATCGTCTATGTCAAAGCAGTTGATGTGACCGAGTTGCCCAGCGAAGTGCGTGATCAAGCCGGCGATCTGGACCATCTCTATGCAGTGCATGACAGCGACGGACAGCAATTGGCTCTTGTGGCAGACCGTAGCCTGGCATTTCGGTTGGCGCGGCAAAATGACTATGCGCCCGTTGCGGTGCACTAGCGATCAGTTGTCCGAAGGAAAATGATGTCAAGGCCGCAGACCGCTGCGGCCTTTTGTTGTTTAAGGAGATTTCATGAAATTTGATTTCGATTGGGTTGATGCATTTTCAGACGTGCCGTTTGGCGGCAACGGATGTTCTGTCGTCCATGGCGGCGCGGTTTTGCCCGACGAAACCTGCATGGCTTACGTGAAAGAAACCTCGCTGGTGGAATGCACATTCACGGGTCCATCCAAAGTTGCCGATGTAAGCGTGAGGTATTTTCTGGCAAGCCGGGAGATCCCTTTCGCAGGGCATCCGACTGTGGCGACGGTGATGGCTCTGCGCGCCCGGGGCTTGGTGGGCGATGGCGTTTTAACACTTGAAACACAGGCGGGTATCATCCCGGTCGAAGTCCATGGCAATCACGTCAAGATGACCCAGATCGCACCGGTATTTGGCACGACAGTTCCCGCCGACGTAGTGGCTGCTGTTGGTGGGTTGGAACCGGGTGATATCATCGGTGAGCCTCAAGTCGTGTCCACTGGGCTGCCGTTTTGCGTGACGGTCGTGAAAGACCGCACGGCGCTGGAGCGTCTTGTCCTGAACGTTGAAGCGTTGGCGGCTCTTGGTCGATACCTTAAGCAACCTGAAATCGACATGATGGAGCCTTTCTGGGTGACGCTGTCAGGCGCTACTCTTCAGGGGAACACGTTTAGCCGTTTGCTTCTTGCGCCTCCGAGTCCACCAGAGGATCCGTTCACGGGATCTGCGACAGGAGCCATGGCCGCGTATCTTTGGAAAAACGATATGATCACGAAACGGGATTTTGTTGCCGAGCAGGGGCATGGCATGGGGCGACCCGGGCAAGCAAATGTCTGCGTTTTGGGGGATCGGGACGCTATTTCCGGAGTAGAGGTTGCAGGGCAGGGGACGATTGTCATGTCAGGCACAGCTTTTTTACCGTCCTAGGAAAAACAGGAAAACCACTTATGAGATGGCTTTTGCGTGCTGTCGTTGACTAGTTGCGCGCTCCAGATGAGGTAAGTGCGAAAATAAGACTTGCTGTTGAAGTGGCTTTGGAAAGCCGCAACCCCGCACTAGAATAGCTGTTCAAAACGAGCGAAGCGTTTTCCTGACTTTTGACATTGCCGCACTGGTTCTCGAATATCAGGCATCGAGTGGTCTTCACGCCGCCTGCAGTGCTCCTACGCTCTGGTCAATATGACAGGTAGCCCGCCTTTTGGTTTCGGAATCGGCATGCGGTGCCAATCTGGAGGCGGACCCGCCAATTTGACGCGTCGTTCGCGCAAAAGTGTTCCCACAAAAAGTTTGATCTGCATGGTTGAGAAATGCATGCCAAGGCACTTGTGCGCACCGCCGCCAAACGGAGACCAGGCAAAACGGTGGCTCAGGTCCTCTGCGCGCTCTTTGGAAAATCGCTCGGGATCAAACTGGGTAGGATTGCTAAAATATTCTGGCGACAGCATCGTCACCCCCGGATTGAGCGACACGGATGTGCCCGCAGGAATAGTGAAGCCGTTCCATTCAAAGTCTTTGATGGCCCGCCGAGGGATAAAAGGTACCGGTGGGACCAAACGCAGTGCTTCTCGAAAAACCAGATTGGTCTGTTCCATCTTGCCCAAGGCCTCTTCGTCAAGCGGGCCATCGCCAAGCTCTGAAACCTCTTGGACCAGACGATCCTGCCAGTCAGTGTGTTCACTCAAAGCGGCAATCATAACGGACAGCGCGGTGGCTGTGGTGTCATGTGCCGCCATGATCAACAGGTTGAATTGCTCGAGGATTTGATCTTCGTTCCAACCTTGGCCGTTCTCATCCTTGGCAACACACATTTGGGAAAAGAAGTCATCACCTCCCTGCGCGCGGCGCTCCGGAATCAAGGTGCGAAACGTTTCGATCAAAAATCTGCGACCCCTGACGCCACGCCACATCGGCGTGAATGGGATAGGGCTGCGCACAGCCGTGACAGAGGCTTTGATTTCGTCTTCAATGGCGCGGTTTACCTTTTTGGCCAAGGTGCCGTCCAGCGGCAGTCCCATGAAAACAGCGCCGCCCAACTTGAGCGTCAAGGCTTTGACAGCCTTGTAAAAACAGAACGCTTCGCCGTCAGGCCATGCATCCAACAAAACCTTCATCGCATCTGCCATGCGCAAGCGGTAATCGCGGATCGCGGAGGCACGGAATGCGGCCTGCATGATCCTCCGATTGGCGCGGTGGTGGTCAAAATCCTGCAACAACAGACCCCCGGGATAGATGCGCTGCAGGGCGTCCCAGCCGCCTTGGGAGGAGAAATTGCGCTCCTTGTCCAAGAGCACCATTTGCATGGCATCAGCCCCGCACAGATTTACCCGCCAGACGCCCAGCATGTTGACTTTGTAGACTGAACCGAACTTTTTGATGTACTCCTGCTGCGTCCCATAAGCGTCGCGCACAATTTCAAGCGTGTGACCAATAAGGGGAGTTGCCGGAGGGCCGGGGATGTGCGCCAGAGCGGTTTTGGTGGGCATGAAGAGGACCTCGCCGAAAGGAGTATTCAGAACGCGCCACGGACGGCACGGTCTGGTTTATCCGATCAGGAAGTGTGAAGCGTGTTAACGGAGCGTACGCACGCAACACCGACAGCGCCCAAGATTACCAAAATCAAAAATATGGCGCGGCGTCGGACATCCTCGCAAGCGCGCGAGATTCTGATCAATCGGCAACGGCTATTCGGCCGCGCTTGTTGCAACTTGCACCACGGGTTCATGGGCAGACGACACCGCGCCGTCCTCGTTTTCGGCCAGAAAGCGCTCGGCTTCCAAAGCTGCCATGCATCCCATACCGGCAGAGGTGACAGCCTGCCGGTACTTGTGGTCTGTCAGGTCACCGGCCGCGAACACGCCGGGGATAGAAGTTTCGGTGCTATCTGGTTTCGTGACAACATAGCCGCCCATGTGGGTTTCCAGCACGTCCTTGACCAATTCATTTGAAGGGGCATGCCCGATGGCGACAAAGACCCCCTTGGCCGGGATTTCCGTGAGCGCGCCGGTTTGGGTGTGTTTGACGCGGATTGATTCGACGCCAAGGGGCGCATCCGTGCCGAGCACTTCGTCGAGTTCATGAAACCACAAGGGTTCGATTTTTGGATTTTTCATCAAACGGTCGATGAGGATTTTCTCGGCGCGCAGTTCGTCTCTACGGTGGACCAAGGTGACTTTTGAGGCGAAATTCGTCAAGAACAGGGCTTCTTCGACCGCAGTGTTACCACCCCCGATCACGACAATTTCCTGCCCTCTATAGAAAAATCCATCGCAGGTGGCACAGGCTGAAACTCCAAAGCCTTTGAATTTTTCCTCTGAGGGCAGGCCCAGCCATTTCGCACGGGCTCCTGTCGCCAGAATGACAGCATCCGCGATATATGTTGTGCCGCTGTCGCCTTTTGCCACAAACGGGCGCTGTTGAAGATTCAGATCGGTTATGATGTCGCCGATGATTTCAGTGCCCATGGCTTTGGCATGTTCCTGCATGCGTATCATCAGATCGGGACCCTGTACTTCGCTGTCGCCCGGCCAGTTTTCAACCTCGGTGGTGGTCGTCAACTGTCCACCTGGTTCGATCCCCTGAACGAGAATTGGGTTCAACATGGCACGGCTCGCATAGACGCCCGCCGTGTAGCCAGCCGGCCCTGATCCGATGATGAGGACGCGTGTTTGTCTAGTTTCGGCCATAGGGACCCCCAATAAAATGCACCGCAGCAGCGTTTGATATATAGCGGGGATGGGCAAGCTTAAACCCCCCTAGTATCGCCGAAGAACATCGGGTCATGCCACAAAACTGAACACTTGTGGAAAGAATCTTGCGCGAATGCGAAATATTATTGCGCGCGCTGTGGTCGCTGTTATAACAACCGAAAATCTTGGGGGCGAAATGGCTGGAACTCGACTGGACTCCATCGATCGAAAAATCCTTGCGGAACTTCAAGCCGACGGCCGCATGACCAATGTGGAATTGGCGAACCGTGTTGGCATATCTGCCCCGCCGTGTCTGCGCCGAGTGCGTTCATTGGAAGAAGCGGGATTTATCAAAGGCTACCACGCGGATGTTGATGCGCGCGAGCTTGGCTTTGAGGTGCAGGTTTTTGCGATGGTTGGTCTCGCCAGCCAGGCCGAATCGGATCTGACAGCATTTGAGGACCGGTGCAGAGCCTGGCCTTTGGTGCGCGAGTGTCACATGCTCAACGGCGAAGTGGATTTTGTTCTGAAATGCGCCGCGCCCGATTTGTCGACGTTTCAGAGATTTCTTACAAGTGATTTGCTGACAACGCCCAATGTGGAAAGCGTTAAGACTTCCCTTGTTATTCGGGGCGCCAAGGATGAACCCGGTGTGCCTTTCGAAATACTGGAAGAGCGGCTCAAAAACTCCGCCTGAAAAGGACCGAAGAACCTCATCGCACGTATTGGGAAAGATCAAGTAGCGCACAGTTGCTTTTCGAAATGACCATCCTTTGAACACGCTTCAGCGACCCGCTTTTTGAATTCCGTTCGAGATGAAAAGCGCCACTCGTTTTTTTGTTACGAGGTTCAAGGGAAAGGTGGAACCGCGAACGTCAAAGCCGCCTACAATTCCGCTTACTCTAACCGAAGTGAGCAATACCGAACTTCATTTTCTTAGATTGGCTAGGTTTTATGTTTCTGAAAGACGGTCTCTTGCGGCCTTAAAAACACATTAATCTTAGTGCAGGACATTCTGGCAGCTAACATATGGTTGCTGCCTTGTACGGGGACCGAATTGCCGCGATGTGCGCCTCCCTAAAGAGTGATGGCGGCAATCAACCGACCATAATCGGCTTCTTGCTCGTGGGTTGTGCGGCGATAAGAATAAAACCGCTCCGCATCTGCATAGGTACAATGACGTGTCCATTCTGCCGACCCAATTCCTGCCTCGCGCAGGCGGTGTAACCCGAAGCCGGGGAGATCAAAATGCAGACGATCTCCTTCACCATTTGCAAAGAAACGGGCGTAACCATCGTTTTCGGCAATAAAAATCTCAAAAAACTCAGGTCCTACTTCGTAAGCGCGTTGCGAGATGGTGGGGCCAATCACGGCCACGATCTTTTGGCGCGTCGCTCCTAAACCACACATCGCGTCAATCGTGGCTTCGAGGATACCTTCAAGTGCGCCACGCCAACCGGCATGCGCTGCGCCGATGACTTGATTTTCAACGTCTGCAAACAAAACGGGTTGGCAATCTGCCGTCAGAACAGACAACGCGAGGCCAGGCGTATCTGTTACCATTGCATCGGCTTTAGGCTTTTTGTCTGAGGCTCCGGCCACTGTGATCGCTTTGTTGGAGTGAACCTGATGAACACCCAGCAGCATGTGGGTCGGGACGTCCATTGCGTTGGCAACCCGCGCGCGATTGATTGCGACGATTTCGGATTGATCCGAACTCCCGAGGCCGCAGTTCAGACCTGCAAATACACCCGAAGATGCTCCGCCGCGACGCGTGAAGAAGCCGTGTTTCAAGGGTAAAAGATCTTCAGATGTCAGTATTTCTAATGTCATATTTCCAAACCCGGTGGTGGCGGACTGCCCTCGGGAAACAGACCCATCACTTTGAACAGATTTCCCATTTCATCTGGATGCGTCAAGCGTCGATGCGCTTTAATATGGCTGTCAAGCGCTGGTCCCTGCAGGTTTGCTGCCAAATTCTGTGCGCGTTGTGAAATGCCAATCCGTTCCAGAAAGACACCCTGAGGTGTCATGCGCGTGTGAGCACAGAGCGCTGCTTGTGCCAGAGCCTCGAAGTCAACGTGTGCAGTCAGATCGGCGCAGCCCGGATCGCTTAAAGGAGGCACGACTTGATGGTTTTGCACGGCTTGAAACGTATCTCCAAGGCTGCGCCAATCGCCGTAATCCAGGATTAATGCCGCGCCGCCATGATCGGCAATCGTTTGGCCTACGGATGCCATGATTGGTGCTGCGCCTGGTGAATACTCAATCACGTGCCCGGGTTTCGTTTCTGACAGCCTATCCGCCAGCGTCGGTTGCGGGAGTTCCGGACTCAACCCGAGTGCCAAGGCGCCGTCCTGCAAACCAATCTGCGTTTCGCGCCAATGAACTGACCCACGGGTGAATTGTCGAATGGGCAGCGCGTCAAAGAACTCGTTGGCGATCAGAAACAGCGGCGCTACCGGCAAGGCGTCGACGCGGGATAGATGTGTCACGGAAAACCCTGACAGAACATCGCGTTGCATGGCCGCTAATCTGGGTGATGCTTCGACTAAAACGATTTCGGCGGACGCGTGAAAACCGGGGATATTTCGCGTGGCACGCAGCGCATCGTTCATCAAAGTGCCGCGACCAGGACCCAGTTCCGCAAACACGAAATGTTCTGGGCGTCCTTGGTCGATCCACGTTTGAGCAAGCGTGAGGCCGACAAGTTCACCAAACATCTGACTGATTTCCGGTGCAGTGGTAAAATCGCCTGCGGCACCGATAGGTAACCGCGTCGTGTAGTACCCAAATTCCGGGTGCAGAAGGCACTCCACCATATAGTCAGCGAGAGAGATGGGACCGTTTTGGGCAATCCTGGCGCAAATGAGATCGTGCAGTTTCATGGTCTTCGACGCGCGCGGGTAACGAGCCATACACCTAGCAAGATCATCGGAATGGACAGGATTTGCCCCATTGTAAGCCCCCAGCCAGCGACGTGCCATGCAAGACCCAAGGGGTTCCTGTCTGAAATGAACTGCGCGTCGGGTTGCCTGACAAATTCGACGGTGAAACGTGCCAGACCGTATCCAGCAAAAAAGACGCCAGCGACCAAACCGGGTTTCTTCAATGCGCCTGATCGCCAGACAAGCCAGATCAGGACTGCCCCTACCAGGAGGCCCTCAAGAGCGGCTTCATAGAGTTGCGAGGGATGGCGCGCGCAGATCCCCGCAACATCGGGGCAAAACTGCGCGGCCTCTGTAGGAAACGCGACACCCCAAGGCAATGTGGTAGGCCGTCCCCAGAGTTCTGCGTTGATGAAATTCGCCAGTCGTCCGAGCAACAATCCGGGCGGCACTCCCAGCGCCATGATATCCGCCGCGCTGAGGCGGGGAATGTTATGACGCCACGTGTATATCCACCCAGCCAGAATCACGCCCAAAAGCCCTCCGTGAAAGGCCATGCCGCCTTGCCAGACGGCAAGGATTTCTCCCGGGTGGTTCAGAAAGTACTCTGGTTGATAAAAAGTGACGTAACCGATCCGCCCCCCAAGAATCACACCGATAATGACCCATGTCAGCAAATCCTCGATTTGAGGCGCACTCATCACTGGCGCATCGTTGCGCCACAGTTTTGGCGTTTTGACGGCGCGCACCACCAATTGCCAACCCAGGAGGATCCCAACGATGTAAGCCAAAGCATACCAGCGCAGCGCCAGTTCAAAACCAAAGATGGAAATCGAAAAGATTTCCGGCGAAATTTCGGGAAAGGGCAGAGTCGCACGCATGGCGCATCCTTTCCTTTTGTCTGGATCGCTTGTCAACCTTGCAGCGGGCGTGGTTTGGTCCCATATAACAATTGTGAACAGCCGGAGTGGATCAATGCAAACGCGCAACAAAATCTTTGACGACATATCGCAGTTGATGACCAATGCGATGGGCGTGGCCCAGGGCGCGCGCGACGAAGCAGAAACGGCCATGAAAAGCATGATGGACCGATGGCTCGCGGATCGCGACTTTGTTACGCGGGAAGAGTTCGACGCGGTACGTGCCATGGCACAAAAAGCGCGCGAAGAGAATGACGCTCTCAAAGCGCGCCTCGACGCCTTTGAAGCCAAGAGCTAAACCGACTCTGGCGCTCCGCCCGAACAGGTTCTGGCGCGCGGAACGCCAACTTTGCAGTTAATAAATGGTTAAAGTGGGTCACCAATCGTTACGATTGGTTATATTTTGCGTGTTCACGCCTTTCATCCACAACTTATTGCGGTTTCCCACAAGAATAGGGGTTGCCACAGCATCGTTCACACCGCACCATATCTTGTATAGGCATGGGGGCTCGCCCCGGTCTGTAGAGCAGGCACCTAGCATTGGGGGCCGTCACCGGCCTGTGACGCTAGCGCGAAAAAAGAGGTGGCACAATGGCCCTGTCAGAGCATTATCTGGAAGATGATATTCACCCCATCGATATCGTTGAGCATCTAGCGGCGCACCACGATTGGGATTTCGACCGTATCTCGGATGAGCAGATCGCAATGGCCGTAGAAGGCCAGTGGCGCACCTATTCCCTCACACTGGCCTGGTCGGCCTATGACGAAACGTTAAGGATGATCTGCACCTTTGATATGGAGCCACCGGACGAAAAGCGATCTGAACTTTATGAGCTACTGAACCATATCAACGATCAATGCTGGGCCGGCGCGTTCACGTATTGGGACGAGCAAAAGCTCATGGTTTATCGCTATGGTCTGGTCATGGCGGGCGGTCATGTTGCAAGCGCGGATCAGATCGACACCATGATCGGCGCTGCGGTGATGAGCGCGGAACGGTATTATCCCGCCATGCAATTGCTTGTTTGGGGCAATCAAACTCCGACGCAGGCTCTGCAGGTCGCCATTGCAGAGGCTTACGGTCGCGCGTAACAATCCCCCGACACGTTTTGCGGGGGGCATAAAAACATGAACGACAGTCGTATCGCGCGCCAGGGGCTCGTTCTGCTGGGATGCGGCAAGATGGGATCGGCGATGTTGGCTGGGTGGCTCGCACAGGGTTTACCATCGTCCTCTGTCTCGGTTGTTGATCCCAACCCCTCAGAGTGGCTTTTGTCTACGGGCGTATTGGTGAATGCCAGTTTGCCCGCCAAACCTGCGCTCGTGCTTGTCGCGGTAAAACCACAGATGATGGCGGAGGCTTTGCCAACGTTGCAGGCAATGGGAAATGGGGAAACCGTTTTTGTCAGCGTGGCCGCGGGCATAACAATTGCTTCCTTTGAGCACATTCTTGGCCCAGAAACGCCGATTGTACGCGCGATGCCCAATACGCCAGCGGCAATTTCGCGTGGAATTACAGCAATCATTGGCAATGCTGCCGTAGAATCTTCCGCCCTCGAAGAGGCCGAAATGCTGTTGAGCGCGGTTGGCGAAGTTGTCAGGTTGCAAAATGAGTCGCAAATTGACGCTGTGACGGGAGTGAGTGGTTCTGGCCCCGCTTATGTATTTCACATGATAGAAACCATGGCGGCGGCTGGCATGGCCCAAGGCTTGCCTGCCGACCTTTCAATGCAATTGGCGAAGGCAACGGTTGCGGGCGCGGGTGCCTTGGCACAATCATCTGAAGAAGATCCCGCACAACTACGGGTCAACGTCACCTCGCCGAACGGCACGACGCAGGCCGCTCTTGACGTATTGATGGATCCAGTAAAAGGATTTCCCGCGCTGTTGAACCGCGCAGTCAAGGCGGCTGCAGACAGATCTCGGGAACTTGCAAATGGATAACATTAGCTTTGACGACTTTCTCAAAGTCGACGTGCGGTGCGGTGTGGTACTGCGTGCCGAAACCTTTCCAGAGGCACGCAAACCCGCGATCAAGATGTGGATTGATTTTGGGGGTGATATCGGCGAGCGGAAATCATCCGCACAAGTCACGGCCCACTATGATCCTGAAACGCTGATTGGCAAACAAGTTTTGGCTGTGGTGAATTTTCCACCACGCCAGATCGGGCCGTTTTTATCTGAGGTGCTGGTGCTGGGCTTGCCGGATGAAACGGGTGAAATCGTACTGATCACACCCGACGCCAAAGTGCCCAACGGAGGACGATTGCATTGACCAAAGTTTTTATGACCCGGCCGTTGCCACAAACGGTGCAAGACGCAGCCGCGCAGCTCTTTGACCTGACGGTACGCGCGATGACCTCCCCCCTCAGCGTTGAGGAAATGCGCAGTGCGCTCAGCGACTATGACGGCGTAGTACCAACATTGGGCGATATGTTCTCGGCGGAAATTTTTGCCGCGCAACCATCCTGGCGTTGCAGGATTTTGGCGAACTTTGGTGTTGGGTATAACCACATCGACGTGGATGCAGCTGTTGCCTCGGGCATAACAGTCAGCAACACGCCGGGGGCAGTGACGGATGCAACGGCAGACACCGCGATGACCCTGATGCTGATGAGTGCGCGCCGTGCTGGCGAGGGCGAACGATTGCTACGCGCGGGGCAGTGGGACGGCTGGCATCCAACGCAACTTCTGGGTATGCACCTGGGCGGAAAAACGGTCGGTATCGTCGGCATGGGACGGATTGGGCAGGCGATTGCGCGACGCTGTCATTTTGGGTTTGGCATGAACGTTGCCTATCATAGTCGCTCCGCCAAGACGCTTGATTTCCCGGCAGAGCGCAGAGAGAGCCTGCTGGATTTGGCTACAGCAGTTGATGTCCTTGTGATTGCGGTGCCTGGAGGGGATTCGACGCACCATCTGATAAATGCCGAGGTGCTGAGGGCAATGAAAAGTCACGCGCATCTGATCAACATCGCGCGCGGTAACGTGGTGGAGGAAGCGGCGCTGATTGATGCGCTTTTGCAAGGTCAGATTGGTGGCGCAGGCTTGGATGTCTATGAGTTTGAACCCGCCGTGCCGCAGGCGTTGAAGGCTATGGAAAACGTAGTTTTGCTGCCCCATATCGGGACGGCTGCCTTGGAAGTGCGCGAAGACATGGGCATGATGACTGTTACTAACCTTGAGGCATTCTTTGCCGGTCAAACGCCGCCAAACAAGGTTTAAGGTTTCAGGTGTCGCCGACCGCGGCGCGCCAATGGCGACGGCACAGCGAGACGTAGGTTTCATTGCCTCCAATCTGTACCTGCGCGCCGTCGCGCATCGCGTTCCCATCCGCATCCATCCTGATCACCATTGTCGCCTTCTTCCCGCAATGGCAAATGGTGCGGATTTCGCGCAATTCATCCGCCAGAGCCAAGAGCGTTGCAGATCCAGGGAACAATTGACCACGGAAATCAACGCGCAATCCGAAGCACATGACGGGGACAGCCAGATCATCGACAGCGCGCGCCAGTTGCCAGACCTGTTGTTCTGTCAGGAATTGGGCTTCATCAATGAAAACACATGCAATCGGCTGCTTTTTCTGATGGTTGGCAATACGCTCAAACAGATCATCAGTTGGACAAAAGGTGTCCGCTTGCTCGCCGATCCCGATGCGTGAGGCAATCCGTCCGTCACCTGCGCGGTTGTCAAATTGAGCGGTCAGAAGATAAGGGGTCATCCCACGTTCACGATAGTTGTGCGCAGCTTGCAAAAGCACGGTTGATTTGCCCGCGTTCATCGTCGAATAATGGAAATAGAGCTTGGCCATACATGCTTGATAAGATGCGCTCAATGGTGCTGCAAGCATCCAAAGCCACTAAACAAGAGCTAGTGCGCGGCTGTCGGCAATTTTGCCAACCCACCGTTCCCAAGTCGGCAGAGCGCAACATAGCTCAAACCCGAATACCGGTGCAGGGAACACCAGCTACTTATTAAATCCCGAACATTGGGAGCACTTTTATAAATGACATTTCCCTGACATCCGATTAATGGAAAAGTCTCAACGGTTTTCCCCCTTGTGAAGAATGGTTAAAATTTGAGTTGGATGAGGACGATATGACAGCGATTGGCAGATATCTGAAAAAACATACTGAGTCGCTGGTAAAGGATGTCGGCATAGAACAGGCCTGTGAAATCACAGGAAAATCCAAGGCTACTTTGGGCCGATACTACTCTGATCATGATGAGCATTCTGATCGCTATATGCCGATCGAAACGGTTGCTCTGCTCGAGCAGGCTGCAAAATACCCGCATGTCACCGGTGCACTGGCCGAACTTTCCGGGTCTTCGTTGCAATATGATGAGCGGCGGCCCAATGATGAACGTCCTGGCGGAGTGAACGCGGATGTCATTGCCCTCAGCCAGCGTTTCGCAATGCTCATGGGAGAGTATCAGCAATCAATGGAGGACGGCAAAATCACCGTCAATGAAGCCAAGCGCTTGCTGCGCGAAACCGGGCTTTTGCAACAGGTTCTGATAGATATGAAGCTTCACCTGGAAAACGACCACGGCAAGGCTTGAAGCGGTTTACTTGCGCCTGCTTTACGCGTGCCACTCAACCAGAACAGACCCCACAGAGTAACCCGCGCCAAAAGAGCAGATCAGCCCTTTGTCCTTATTTGCGAGGCCACCGGAGTGTTTGGCAAATGCGATGATGGACCCTGCCGATGATGTATTGGCATAATCCTGTAAGATATTTGGCTGCTCGTCTGGCGTAGGTGTGCGCCCCAATACCTTGCGCCCGATGAAGTCATTCATGGTCTTGTTTGCCTGATGCAACCAAAGACGTTTTAGGTCGTCGGCATTCAGGCCCGCATCCTTCATGTGTGAGGCAATGTGTTCAGAAACCATTGGCAACACTTCTTTGAAAACCTTGCGCCCGTTTTGCATAAACTGCATGTCGCGCCTGTCTGCCATCCCGGCGGGGCGGGAGCGGCGCAAGTATCCGTTATTGTTGCGTATATTGTTGGAAAACTGGGTCGCACATCGGGTAGACTTGATCTCAAAATAAGCGTTTTCAGCGTCTTCGCTGCGTTCGATCAGGGTTGCAGTTGCCACATCGCCAAAAATAAAGTGGCAATCCCTGTCGCGCCATTCCAGATGAGCAGAGCAGATTTCCGGGTTGATCACCAGAGCGTTTTTGACGCTGCCTGATCGCACCATATCTGCCGCGGCCTGAATGCCGAACGTCGCAGACGAGCAGGCGACATTCATGTCGAATGCAAATCCTCCGGCCCCGAGCAATTGTTGAATTTCTATGGCGACCGCCGGATAGGCGCGTTCCATATTGGAGGCTGCACAGATGACCAGCCCGACGTCCTGCGCGGACGTGCCCGCCATATCGAGTGCTTTTTGGGCTGCATCCAATCCCATCTCCGCCATGAGGGATGGCTCGTCATCGCGGCGTTGCCGCAAAAGAGGGTGCATAACGGTCGGATCCAGAATGCCGGATTTATCCATGACGTATCGCTGGTTGATGCCAGAAGCTTTAAAGATGAAATCCTCGGAAGAATACTCCTTGGCCGTCACCGCACCCGTTGTGATTTCATCCGCGTTTTGTGCGTTGAATAAGTCGACATACGCATTGAAAGCCATCACAAGCTCAGCGTTACTGATTACATTTTGCGGTGTGAAAACCCCGGTTCCGGTTATGGCGGGTGTATACATCTGGAAGCCTCCCTGAGAGGGGACAGTTTTGGACGCAAAGTGACCATGCGGTCAAGCCGGACCGAATGGTGTAACGCATGGCCGGGACGGTTTTCACCAAAGGAGCGTTGATGCGCCGACCCTTAACGCCTCGGTACGGAGAACAGAATGTAGCCTTCGCGGCGCGCAAGCTCGGTCGCATTGGCATCCTTTGCAAAAATGTCTGTGCTTTCGGTGCCGCCGGGGCAGGCGACCAGATCGGACGCGTCATCAAGGAATTGATTGGTATAGGCGTCCTCGCCCAACCGTCGGCAGACATCGCCATCAAAACGGTAACCGGTGCCGAAAAACGGGAGCGTAGTTTCTGTGCTTTCTGGCATTGGCGCGCAGGCGATCAAGAACGCGCATATCGGCAGTGACATGAACATAGGGTTGTATGACTTTGGGGTCTTGAACAGATTACCCGATTTCGTCGTATTTGTGGCATCCATTGTTCAATGCAATCGGGCGCGTACAAGATAGGCCATGACTTCTGTCTCACCCAGGGCGCGGAGCGCTTCAAACCGGTGTAAACCTTCGACAAGTATGAACCCTTTGCCATCTGTTCGCACCTGAATTGGCGTGGTTTGTCCGTTCTCGATGATGTCTTCGGCAAGGGTTTGTACCTTGGCAGGATCCAAGGTGCGCGCCCGTTTGGCGGGAACCCTGATATCGCATATTAAAACGGATTGTTTGTCCAGCATCCCGGGACTGTGCAGGGTTTGCAGAAGTATGGCTAGAGAAAATTTGCAACCACCGATCCCGATTTTGCAATTGAAAACCTGTTTTGTCATTTTTGATCGTTACTGGTGCTTTGCTTTGACAAATTCCCACCGTGACACGCTTTGCTGAATGCTCCGGCTTGAAAGCTCCAGTTCAAAAATGATGACAGAGCTTATTCGGCTTATTTTCAGAACATCGTGCCCGTCTTTTGCATGCCCGACGAACCATACATTTGTTCGGATGCGGCGGTGTATGTCCGCTATTCTAACAATAGAAACAGCACAGATGATCCCGAAAATACAATCAGATGTGGCGCAGAAGGTATCGACCAGCAGGCCAGTGATACGGTTACCGCACCAGTCTGAACGCAGTTCCATTTTTGCGCCTGCTGGCTTTCGAGGTGCATAAGCGACCAACAGCAGCGGAGTACTTTGCTGCAAGAATACCCTCGCGTAATGCGAGACCCATCGCTGGCTAATCCAGCAGCTGCCTCCCGTAGATTTCTTTACTCGGCTTGAAATTTCTAAAACTGATATTGGGGACGCGTTTGAAGAAAATCACAATAGGAATCACATCGCGGATCTGGTTGAAAAACCTCCTGAGTACTTTCTGCTCATGCAGGGTACCAGCAACCCGCTCTGATCGATGTATTTAAATGATCCGGGTGTTTTGGTTGTGCAGGATTTGATATGCGAAAAGCGTTGATTTGCCAAAAAGAATGAAGCCGCCGTCATGGAAAGCCCATCACAGTTCTTCGAAATTACCAAGATTTCCAAGAACACTTATTAAGATTGACGCAATCCACAAGATTTCCTCATCAGTGACACCCGGCTCTAAAGATCCGTTTCCAAGTCGGTGACGCTGCGAACATTCAGCATTGGACAACTTGTTTCTTCAAGTCTTTGGCGAAACCGACAGGATGCCTTACCCCTGCAAGGCCTTCACACCAACATCCCCATCCGCTTGCGCCCGGATCGCAAGAGCAGCCGCATAACTACCAGCGGCAGTCGTGAAGTAGGGTATTTTGTCATATAGTGCGATAGAGCGGATGGACTTGCTGTCCTCAACCGCCTGTGCGCCTTCAGTGGTGTTCATGACCAGATGAACCGCTTCGTCCTTCATCATGTCGGTCACGTCGGGTCGCCCTTCATAGACCTTGTTGACCACACCGCAGTCAAGACCATGCTGGACAAGCCAGGACGCCGTGCCGCGGGTCGCTACCAGCGTGAAACCCTGATCCAGCAATATCCGCGCGGCCGACAATAGGTCGTCGGTTTTATCGGCATCCTTGATCGACAAGAACGCGCAGCCCTCGGAGGGAAGTATCGTCCCAGCGCCCATTTGCGCCTTCAGAAAGGCGCGTGGGAAGTCGCGATCCCATCCCATTACCTCTCCCGTGGAGCGCATTTCAGGCCCCAGAAGTGTGTCCACACCGGGGAACCGCGCAAAGGGCAGCACCGCCTCTTTGACAGAGAACCATGGCATGTTGGGGTCGGCAAGCGTCATTGGGTCGCCTAAAGGCAGGACATCTGCATAGGCCGCATTGGAATCGTAGGGCGCACGTTTCGGGAAGTTGCTGAGAGGTTCGCCCGCCATGATCCGGGCCGCAATAGATGCAATGGCTGAATCCGTGGCCTTGGCCACAAAGGGAACGGTGCGCGAGGCGCGCGGATTGACCTCGATAAGATAGATATCGCCATCCTTGATCGCGAACTGGATGTTCATCAAACCGACCACATTCAGGGCCAGAGCCAAGGCGCGCGTTTGTGTCTCAACCGCATCGATAATGTCACGGGTCAGCGAGTAGGGGGGCAGGGAACAAGCGCTGTCGCCAGAATGCACACCAGCCTCTTCAATGTGCTGCATGATGCCTGCAACATGCACATCCTTGCCGTCGCACAATGCATCCACATCCAGTTCCACAGCCCCGGAAAGGTAGCTGTCCAGCAATACCGGGCTGTCTCCTGAAACCACAACGGCGGTGGTGATGTAGCGCTCCAATGAGGCTTGATCGCGTACGATCTCCATCGCGCGCCCGCCCAGAACATATGAGGGGCGAATGACCAGTGGAAATCCGATGTCTTTCGCAATTTCAAGGGCTTCGACGTCGGAATGGGCAATGCCGTTGTGCGGTTGTTTCAGGCCAAGGGATTGCACCAGTTGCTGAAACCGTTCGCGATCTTCGGCAAGGTCAATTGCGTCGGGGGTGGTGCCCAGGATCGGCACACCTTCCGCGTGCAGGGCGGCGGCGATTTTGAGCGGGGTCTGACCCCCGAACTGAACAATCACGCCATGCAACGTGCCATTTTCCTGCTCGATACGCAGGATTTCCATCACGTGTTCGAAGGTCAGCGGTTCGAAGTACAAGCGGTCCGAGGTGTCGTAATCTGTCGACACGGTTTCCGGATTGCAATTGACCATGATGGTTTCATAGCCCGCGTCCGTCAGCGCATAGCAGGCGTGACAGCAGCAATAATCGAATTCGATCCCTTGCCCAATTCTGTTTGGTCCCCCGCCCAGAATGACGACTTTTTTGCGATCAGAAGGACGCGCTTCACATTCCACTTCGCCAAAAACCGGGGTTTCATAGGTGGAATACATATAAGGTGTTTGTGCTTCGAATTCGGCGGCACAGGTATCGATGCGTTTGAAAACGGCGGTGACGCCAAGGTTTCGGCGTGCTTTACGCACATCATTCTCATCCCGTCCTGTCAAAACGCCCAAACGGGCGTCGGTAAAGCCCATCATTTTGAGATGGCGG
This sequence comes from Paracoccaceae bacterium, assembly GCA_033344815.1. NCBI lineage: Bacteria > Pseudomonadati > Pseudomonadota > Alphaproteobacteria > Rhodobacterales > Paracoccaceae > Paracoccaceae bacterium. The sequence continues at coordinate 4,229,348 of JAWPMR010000001.1, forward strand.
ATCGCCTGTTCCGTTTCTGGCAAACCCTCGGACCGCAACGCGCGTTCCGCTTCAATGATTTCGCGGATGCGGGCAAGGAACCATGGATCAAACAGCGTAACGCCGTGGATTTCGTCATCGCTCATCCCGTGGCGCATCGCCTGAGCAATGGTGCGCATGCGGTCAGGCGTTTGCTGGCTGATCGCTTTGATGATGGCGGCGCGGTCTGCGCCTTCTGTTCCCCAGTGGGGCACGCCAACGCCGGGGATGTCGAGCTCATCAAATCCGGTCAGGCCGGATTCCATGGAGGCCAAAGCTTTTTGGAGGCTTTCATGGATGGTACGCCCGATGGCCATCGCTTCGCCCACCGACTTCATTGCCGTCGTCAGGTTTGGTTCAGAACCCGGGAATTTTTCAAATGCGAATTTGGGGATTTTCGTGACCACATAATCAATTGTCGGCTCGAAAGATGCGGGCGTCACCTTCGTGATGTCATTGTCCAACTCATCCAATGTAAAGCCGACGGCCAATTTGGCGGCAATCTTTGCGATCGGGAAACCTGTCGCCTTGGAGGCCAATGCAGAGGAACGGGATACCCGCGGGTTCATCTCAATCACGACCATGCGACCATCAATCGGGTTGATCGCCCATTGTACGTTTGACCCGCCCGTTTCCACACCAATTTCGCGCAGTACGGCGATGGAATGGTTGCGCATGATCTGATATTCTTTGTCGGTCAGCGTCAGGGCAGGGGCCACTGTGATTGAATCCCCGGTATGCACGCCCATCGGATCCACATTCTCAATGGAACAGACGATAATGGCGTTGTCGGCGGTATCGCGCACGACCTCCATTTCGAACTCTTTCCACCCCAGCAGGCTTTCATCCACCAGGATTTGCCCGACCGGCGACGCATCCATGCCCGACCGGCAGATTGCCTCATAATCATCACGGTTGTAAGCGACGCCGCCACCCGTGCCACCCATGGTAAAAGCGGGACGGATGATTGCCGGCAGGCCAACCTCCTCAAGTGCTTCCAGAGCGATGGCGACCCCGGCAGCGAGGTCTTTCTTACCGTTCACTCTTGGCGCTGTAACAATCGTTGCTTTGGGATTTTCAATTCCCAAGCGATCCATCGCTTCGCGGAAAAGTTTACGATCTTCGGCCATTTCAATGGCCTCACGTTTTGCACCGATCATTTCGACGTTGAATTTGTCGAGAACGCCCATCTCTTCGAGGGCCAGCGACGTGTTCAGCCCGGTTTGACCACCCATAGTGGGCAACAACGCATCCGGACGTTCTTTTTCGATGATCTTGGCGACCATGTCTGGCGTGATGGGTTCGATGTAAGTTGCATCGGCGAGCCCGGGATCCGTCATGATCGTGGCTGGGTTGGAGTTTACCAGAATGACCCGGTACCCTTCTTCCTTGAGGGCTTTGCAGGCCTGTGCGCCGGAATAGTCAAATTCGCAGGCTTGGCCGATGACAATAGGACCCGCACCAATGATCATAATCGATTTGATATCGGTTCTTTTTGGCATGGTCCGGCCCCTTGTTTTCCAGACACCCTCGTGTGTCCAAATTGTCCTGCGTTATAGGCAAGCGCGGGCCGCGTGCAAGGGGCGATTGGTTGTTGCGCGATGATATCCGTCGAGAAGGCTCGCGCGCGTGAAAAGGTGGCCCGTCAAAGCCACCGGCTACAAGGGCATACGATCATCGATTTCTAGTGCTTTCTGCGGCGATGTATGACGCCGAAGCCAGCAAGGGCGGTGCCGAACAAGAGCAACGACGTGGGAACCGGAACTGCGGCAACGCCAATAGTTCCCAAACCGGGCGACGCATCCGGACTGCCAGCCTGATTTCCATCATCCGCGAAAAATATACTTTGCAGCGGTGCGGCTTCGCGCATGCCTGTCTGACCACTTCCCGAACCACCCGAACCATTAGACGGTGTTGAGGACACGAGCCTTAATGGGCCCGGCGCAGTCGGATCATTTACGTTTGACTGCAAAAACGTGGTCGCACCGTAAAAGTTGAACACATCCCGCAGTATGTCCTCACCTTTGGGTGTGTTGATCAATGCCAGACCTTCGTCAATCAATTCATCTTGGCTCGGTGCTGCGGGGGGCATATCTGGTATGCTTTCCAGCATATCTGCTATGGCCGGAGGCTCCGCCGGATCCGAGTTTGGTGCAATCTCTGGAGCCGCGTCAAAAGAAGACGCCTCAAGCGAGACTTCTGGTGCATCAATCTGAACGTCAATTCTGCCCGCATTTGCCATGCGATCCGAGACAGTGATGTCGCTGAATCCAAGCGATGACGCTGCCACCGCAACGGTCAGACCCAAAGCAGTAGATAGCACCCAAATGAACAATGCACGCATAACAAACACCACTCTCTTTGATTGGGAAACTCGTAACTCACACCGTACACATCGGGATAATGCGCTGAAAAAGCAAGAAATCACACAAGTCTTGGTAAATTCTACCGGCTGGTGTCGGCTTGAAGAAACAAAGCCCTACAACTCCGGTATCTGTAACGATTTTGGAAACAATGGGGCAAGTGTTATGCCAGTTTCAAATAGGTTCTCACTGCAGCTTCGAATTCCCTTGGCTTTTCAGCATGCAGCCAATGCCCCGCATTTGGCAGCTTTGCAAAATGCGCTTGCGGAAACAGCGATTTGATCACCGGTCGATGATCTGAAGTGACATAGTCGGAGTTGGCACCCGACAGGAACAGGGCCGGTCTGTCAAAGGTGCCCGACAGTTTGGGGAACGACAGAATGCTCTCCATCTCAGAGGCAAGGACATCCAGATTAAGGCGCCAACGTTTACCGGGCACATCCAGGGATTGCGTGAAAAAGCTCTGCAACGCAGGCTCGACACCCATTTCGCCAAGCTGTGCCTCGGCCTCCGACCTGCGTGACAGCTTTGTCAAATCCACGGCGCGCATGGCGGAGATAAATTGCATCTGGCTATGGGTATAAGCCACGGGCGCAATGTCGCCCACAACGAGGCGCTGCACCAAATCGGGGTTCTGCACTGCCAAAACCATAGCGGCCTTGCCCCCCATCGAGTGGCCCACCACATGGGCCGGGCCGCCCAGATGTGAGATCAACTGCGCGAGATCTTCTGCCATGTCCGCGTAGGTATGGGTCTTCGTCCACGCGCTTTGACCATGGTTGCGTTGATCTACGGTAATCACCCGCGCTCTATCAGAGAGCCGTTTTGCAATCACACCCCAATTGCGTCCGGAACCAAAGAGGCCGTGCACGATCAGGACGAGGGGCGCATCGGGCGCGCCGAATTCGGAATAACTGAGCATGGGCAGGAGCTAGCGGATTTGTATGATCCGCACCAGCGCTATTGCATGTGATGCGCATGGATGATTAGGATTTTGCGATGCAGGACCCGCTTGATATCGAAACCAAGGCACTCAGCCTCCAGTCCGCTTTGGAAAAACACCTTGGGGTGAAAGGACGTACGTTGCAGCAAAGTCTGCGTCGTGCAGGGCGTCGTTTGCCCAAGCGGTTACGTGGCCAAGCGGCCTTGGTTGCGCAGGCGCAGGATTTGCAGGGCAACATTAAGCTCACTCGGCAATTTGATGTATCGGCAATCGAACATGCGTATACCGAAGTGTCAGAATATCTGGCAAAAATAGATCGCTCCGATGCGAGACGGGCGCGAGTGATCTCGGTTCTGGCCGTGCTGGCGTTTAATTTTATACTGATGTTTGCCGCAATCGTGATATATCTGCGCATGCGCGGTACGATCTGAATCTGCTTGTTGACGGACTGACCCGCGCACTATTGCCCGGCGCTTCCGGATAAAGTGACGGACCCGCAGCAATGCCATACCAGTTTTGCTTACGCCTTCTTGGTCTTGTTCTCGGTGTCAGACCTTTTCGACGCGGCGCAATTTTTTGAATGGCGTGCGTCATCCCTACTTTTCTTAGTTCGTAACCGTAGTGTCCTCAATGAATAAGCTATTGCGGTCTTTTGGCTGTATCTGCAGTTAAGGCACTTGGATCCTTGGCGCGATTTGACCGAGGGGCGTTTTGTCGTGAATGATCTTCACTTGCCCCTGTTAACAGCGGGCGTTTGACGACCATTTTGCACCAACACACCTCATGCGCCTGCCAAAACCGGCAACTTCGATTTATCGAGTGCGGCAAAGTGAATGCGTGGAGGTTGCCCAAAGCAGATGCACGCGGAGTCTTTGGGCCATGATGCTAACGTTGCGCTATGCTCGATCCTTTTTGTGCCGAAGCGAATGATACGCCAGATCGTGGTCCAGCTAGCCCGAAATCAAGCAGCAGAGTGGATACTGGGACGCTGGCAGGCCCGATCATCGCGAAGGCTTTATCTGCCCAGAGGCCAGATTGTCGCGCGCGCACAACTGAATAGTTAAACGACACACTTTCGTTAAGTCCCAAGATGGCTCTTCTTGCATGGAAACTATTCGACCTATGACAAATCATCGGGGAAATAGGCGTCATCGTCGGAATCCCCAGCGGCGAAGATCTCCAAACACTGATGATAAATTGCGAGATTTCAAAGGCTAAGTGGCTTCCCAATGTACAATGCGTTTGCTCGCAAAGACAAAAAATGCATCAAGTGCGGCGCCTAAAAGGCCAAGTTGGATCAACCCTACAAACATGCGATCCACTTGAAAATACTGGCGTGCCTCTTCCAAACGATAACCGATCCCAGCGGATGAACCGGTAAGTTCAGCCGCGACCAAACTTAGAAACGCCAGCGCTGCCCCGAAACGAAGACCCGCGAAAATATGCGGCGCCGCCGCCGGTACGACGACCTCAAAAAACTCACGCCACCAAGGGGCGCCCAGTGATCGAGAGGCGCGAATGTAGGTCTCGGGCACGTGTTCCATCCCATGATGGGTGGCCAGCCAGACCGCAAGAAACACCGTGTAGGCAATCACGAAATACTTGGATTCCTCACCAATGCCGAACCAAACAATCGCGATTGGTACCAACGCGATGGCCGGAATAGGTCGCAAAATGTTGAAAAAAGGATAAACCGCCAAGCGCACGGGAGTAACACGGGCCGTGAGAATACCAGCCAATATACCCAAAGACGCGCCCATTGAAAATCCGACGGCCGCGCGCGAAACGGAAGTTTTCAGGTCCTTGATCATCACGCCGTCGTTAAACAGTTTGACGGCCGCTTTTGCGACGTCCCAAGGTCCGGGAAACAGGTTGCGATTGGTGAAGCCGAGGCTATGCGCAAGTTGCCAAACCATGATCACAAAAAGAATCGACAGCAGCGGTTTGAAATAATCGAGTATTTTTTCCGGCATTTTTGGCTCCTATGTCTAATTGTTTAGCGTAACCAAATTTGAGTCGAGATATTCTTTGTCTGTCAACAAAGCGCCGTTTGTCGAAAAATAGTGTGTTTCTGCCTCATTATTATGCGTTCTACCCTCTCAAGATACGGCCTTTGAGTGCAGGCTTTGCAATGCCGGGCGCAGATTTTTTCCGATGCATTTTTTGCAGCGATCCGCATCAAAAATAGCATGCAGGTGCATAGCATGTGTCGGTCTAGGCTCAGTGCGGACCGGCGAAAGTAAGTTGCCCCATGGCATCTATTGTACCAAAAAAAGACCACGACAACCTTCCCACAGATGTGGGCGCAAAAGGTGTCGTCAGAATAGCCGGACTTTCAGTAATCTTTGGCCAAGGGGCATCGATAACCACCGCCCTGTCGCCGACGGATCTGGATCTCGAAGCTGGAACATTCACCGCTTTGATCGGGCCGTCGGGCTGTGGGAAATCGACGCTGTTGAATGTGGTGGCGGGATTCATCAACCCCACCGAAGGTGCTGTACATGTAGATGGGCGGCGTGTCTTGGGACCGCATCCCAGTGTTGGCGTCATTTTTCAGAACTTCGCGCTTTTTCCCTGGTTCTCGGCGCTTGGGAATGTCGAATTTGCATTGAAACGTTTTGATCTCACAAAGGCTGATCGCAAAGATCGTGCGCTGGCCGCGCTGAGCGAAGTTGGCCTGTCCGAACACGCTGCCAAATTCCCCGGACAGCTATCAGGGGGCATGAAGCAACGGGTTGCTATTGCGCGCACGCTGGCGGCAGACCCTGATGTCTTGCTGATGGATGAACCTTTTGGCGCACTTGATGCCCAGACCAGGCTGCGTATGCACGAACTGCTCACGGGAATTTGGATGCGCCGCCGCAAGACCGTGTTGTTCGTCACGCATGACGTTGATGAAGCGTTGCGTTTGGCGGATGTCATCCAGGTCATGGCAAACGACCCAGGTCGGATAATCAAAACAGTCCCTGTTGCTCTTGAGCGTCCACGTCCAGTTGATCGCATGAGCGAGGGGTTCTTGAAACAGCGTAGCGAACTTTTGGGTTTGTTACGCCACGAAGATTAAACCAAACAGGAGAGAAAACATGTTCATCAAGACCATCTTTGGCGCGGCTTCGGCATTTCTCGCGGTAGCGAGCACAAGCTTTGCTGGTGACATCACCATCGGCACAGCGCCCAATTTGCAGACCCTGCCTATCGTCGTTGCACAGTCCGAGGGGTATTTCACAGAGGAAGGTATCAACCTTGAGACGGTCAAATTCACCTCTGGTCGCAGGGCTTTGGAAGCCCTGATTGGTGGGCAACTGGATGTGGCCTTTATGGCGGAATATCCGGTCTCCATTGCCGCCTTGCGTGACCAGCCCTTTGGCACGTTCACGACGCTGTCGCGGTATACGGCGAACCGTATGATTTCGAAAGGATCCATCGGGTTCGAAGATCCCTCCAGCCTCATGGGCAAAAAGATCGGAACAACCAAAGGATCCAACACCGAGTTCTTCACCGAGGCGTTGCTGGAGAAGTTCGGCGTGGACGCTGAAGTGATTAACGTCTCGCCCCCCGATATTGTCCCGGCTTTGGCCCGCGGTGACATCGATGCAGGCATCATGTTTCCGGATTTCTATCCAGCTGCAGAAAAGGCCCTGGGTGATGATTACCGAGAATTCCGGAGTGACGCCTATGTCGCCTGGTTCGTATTATCTGCCACGCCGGAAATGTTGAACGACCGTCCTGAGGAGCTGGCCGGTTTTGTGCGCGCATTGATCAAGGCGGAAGACTTCATCAAGGCAAACCCGGACGGGGCCATGGCAGCGCTTGAGACGGCCTCGGAAGGGTTGCTGTCGATGGGGACGATCAAAACAAAATTCGCGGAAGCCGAATATGAGATTGGTTTGGCCAATGGCCTTTTGGATATTCTTGAGGTGCAGGCCAACTGGGTGGTCGAAAAAGGTATGGTTGAAGCCGAACCGACCAGAGAGTCGATCAAGGAATATCTTGCCACAGGTCCGCTTGAGATGGTCGACGCTTCGCGAATTTCGCTGGATTAACGATAGGAGGCGGGCGGCTTAATTCAGTGCCGCCCGACGTCGATATGGAATTTGAAAAACTGCTTGCCAATAAGGCGACTTTTGCCCCGGAAGTGTTGCTGACGCCGGGAGGCGTCAGGCATGACTGGGCGATCAGATTTGAAGGTGGTCGGATTACGGGCGTGGGTCCGGCATCTGATTTTCAAGATGCAGTGGCACTTCCGGGTCGCGCCATCATTCCAGGCATGGTTGATGCGCATACCCATGTGGGTCAGATATTCGGCAAAGCCTTAATCGGAGGAGAACCTGCACAAATCTGGCGGCGAATCTGGCACCCGATGGAACGCGACATGGACGAAGAGCAGTCTTATCTTTCTGCCAAATGGGCGTTTTGGGAAGCGATGCGGGGCGGATTCACCAAGGTTGTGAACTATGGTCTAAATGGGTTGGACAAGAACGCCGGCGTCCACCGCGCTGCGCAGGAAACAGGCGTTCGACTGGTGTCGGCCTGCGGGCTTGACGAGTTTTCAGGAGACATTGGTACAGGTCACGGCAACAACAGTTGGGCCGAAATTGAAGATGTCATTCTCTCCCATATCGAGGACTGCGCCCGTTTTGCGATGATTGAACCTTCTGTGTGTTGCAGCTCGTTCATGGGTAATACGCCTGAGACACTGACACAGCTATCAGAGCTATGCGCGTCACAGGGCATACTATTGCAGATCCATTCCAATGAACATTTTCCTGAAGTGCATGAATGCATCTTGCGCCACAAGCAGCGCCCCACTGAACTATTGCACAAGCATCAGGTCCTGGGGCCGCATGTGATTTTGCATCATACGACCTTGGTTTCGGAACCGGAAATCGAACTGATTGTCGAAACTGACACTGCGACTAGCTACAACCCGCTTGCCAGCGTTTGGAAGGGCAACGCCGTCGCACCCGCCTTGCGGTTTGCCCAAAGAGGCATCCGGTTCGGCATCGGCTCGGATACGACCTCCGCGGATGGGTTCAAGAACCTGATGGCCGCCGAGGCTTGTCAGCGAATTGCTACTGGGCTGCCTGTGGCCGACTTTTCTTGTGGCGCCGCGTGGACGTGGGTCGATGCGGCAACAACTCAAGGAGCGCGCGCGACAGGAGGCACGGGCGACCACGGGCCGCTGGCGGAGGGTATGGCCGCTGATTTTCTTGTTCTCGACATGATGCATCCTGAATGCTTGCCCAGCCACGACTTCGAGTGGGAACTCGTACGCTATTACAATCGCGATCAGGTTGATGCTGTTGTGGTGGGCGGACGACTCTGCATGGCCCATGGGAAACCTGTAGGCTGGGATGTCGAAGAGCTGCGCCAAGCTGGTCTTGCCGCAGCTCAAACAATCACCTCGGTGCCCGATATCCAAAGGTGCCACGGCCCCTCGACCCTTTACAGACCAAAGGACTGACCCATGCCACGCGCGCGCATCCACGTCATACCAACCAGAGGACCGGACGATGTGTCCGGTCTTCAGGCTCTTATCGCTGACGGGGAGTTACAACCCGACAAACTGATTGCGATCCTCGGCAAGACCGAAGGCAATGGTTGCGTCAACGACTTCACCCGTGCCTTTGCGGTTTCGGCTTTCAAGCGTACACTTGGGGAGGCGGCAGAAGGTGTGAGCATGGTGATGTCGGGTGGCACCGAAGGCGCATTGTCGCCCCATATCGTCACGTTTGAAGTATTGGAAGTGACAACGACAGATCACGCAATGGCCATCGGAGCGAAGATATCGCCAGATATCGCACCACATCAGATTGGGACGTTTGCGCAAATTGAATGCGTGGCGGCCGCCGTCAGGGAGGCGATCGAGGCGGCCGATATCAGCACGCCTGAGGATGTGCATTTTGTCCAGGTCAAATGTCCCCTTTTGACGGCTGATCGTGTCGCAAGATCCGCTGAGCCGGTGGTCACTGCTGATACATTGAAATCGATGGGTCAGTCGCGCGGGGCCTCGGCGCTTGGAGTGGCTCTTGCTTTGGGTGAGATCGACGAGAAGACCGCACAAACAACACGGATCGGCCACGATACGACGGTCTGGTCCGGACGCGCCAGCACCTCTGCTGGTGTGGAATTAATGGGGCATGAAATCCTGGTTCTCGGTATGAGCAATAAGTGGTCTGGCCCGCTTGTTGTAGATCATGCGATCATGAACGACGCGATTGACAGCCTGTCGGTCTCAGAGGCGCTGGCGCGACTTGGTGTTGGCGTGGATGCGAGGCTTCGGGCAGTGTTTGCCAAAGCTGAAGCCTCCACATCAGGGCGCGTGCGCGGTCACCGCCACACCATGTTGGATGACAGTGACATCTCCTCCACGCGTCACGCGCGTGCTTTTGTAGGCGGCGTTTTGGCCGGGTTGACGGGGCGCACCGACCTGTTCATTTCGGGCGGAGCTGAACACCAGGGACCGGATGGGGGTGGCCCAGTCGCGGTGATTGCGGAGCGATTTTAGCTGCACACCCAAAGCAACCAAGGAGCCAAAAAAATGCAGTTATGTATTGAACTAGTTTGTTGCACCTTGCGCGAATGTCACTTTTCTCATCCACATGAGGTATCTGCTGTCCCGGGTTGATCAACAGGTTCAATTCGTTGATTTTCATTTGATCCGTGACTTAGGGCGATGGTCAGCATGACATGGAAATGCGCGCCCGGATATCGTTTACGCAAGGGGGTTCGACAAGAAGTTGGAGGATACTGTTCTTTAAAGAGATGCCTGTCATCATCAGACCACCTCTGGTGGTGCATACAACGTGTTGCTGGGCAGGATGAAAGCGAGAGCCGCGCCATTACCTCCAACAGATTTAATGACAGGGTTTTAGTCTTGTTTTTGATCTGAAGATACGTCTGAGGGTGCCATCGCATTACTCGCCTGCAACGACTTCATGATACTCTTCCCAAAGAGACGGAAAGCTGACGCCTTCCTTTCAAGGTCTTTCGCAGAGGCAACCGGGCGCGTCGCTGTCCGAACCTTGCATCATGCCGCTCTGATGCCAGATCGCATGATGCGCAATAGCCTGTGGCACATGTGCTGACACAGATAAAGACGCAAACGGTCCAGGTTGGAGTATGCCCAATAGTAGTGACATCCCCGCCAGCATGGTGTCCCAAGGCGACGCGAATTTTTGGATAGGAGTTAGATAGAAGGCCTGTGCCGTCAAATCAGATCGGGTTGGCTCGAGGGTGTCCGGTCTGTTCACACGGCAGCAAACAACCGCGGTTTTCGACACTGGGCTAAAGCCATTGCCCGCTGCATACTGTTTTTTGCAATCCCACACGGGCGGCAGACAAACGCGAGACTTTCCCTTAAGACGCGTCGCTCGGCGGCAGACCTGACCTCAACCACATGCCAGACCATCTGTATCAAATGCGTGCAGGTGATCTTTTGCAAATGACAGGCTTACAGCATCGCCGGGTTTGTGGGAGGTCGATCCGTTGACGCGCACTGTGACTTGTCCGGCCGCGCCACAGGACACAATAACAAATGTGTCTGCGCCCAAGTATTCCAGCACGTCCACAACCCCGTCAATCTGGCCCGTTGAAAGCGCACCAAGAGTGATGTGTTCGGGGCGAATGCCAAGCGAGACGGCCCCGCGCGGTACCTCGATGTCCTTGACCGCATCTGCAGAAAACACGTTCATCCGCGGAGAACCGATAAACTGTGCGACAAACAGGTTCGCCGGGTTTTCGTACAACTCGCGCGGGGTGCCAACCTGTGCAATCTTGCCAAACTCCAGCACGACGATGCGGTCGGCCAAAGTCATCGCTTCGACCTGATCATGGGTGACATAGATCATCGTCGCCTGCAGCGTTTGGTGCAGTTTCGCGATTTCATAACGCATCTCGACGCGCAGGGCCGCATCTAGATTTGAAAGAGGCTCGTCAAAGAGAAACGCCGTCGGATCACGCACAATCGACCGACCGATGGCGACGCGTTGGCGCTGGCCACCTGAAAGATCCTTGGGCCGGCGATCCATGTAATCTTCCAGTTTGAGAGCTTTCGCCGCTTCGTTTACCTTTGTGTCGATTTTCGATTTGGGCAGGCCCGCAGATTTCAGCGGAAAGCCCACATTGTCGCGCACCGACATATGTGGATAAAGCGCGTAGGATTGAAAGACCATCGCCAGTCCGCGCTTGCTGGGAGGCTCCGCTGTGGCATCCCGTTCACCAATTATAATTTGCCCGCGTGACGTTTCTTCAAGGCCTGCAATCATGCGTAACAAAGTGGATTTACCACATCCTGAGGGACCCACGAAAATCACGAATTCGCCCTCACTTATGTCGAGGTCCACGCCCTTGATAACTTGGATGTCGCCGAACCACTTTTCGACAGCTTTCAGAGAAATTGATGACATCAGGCAGCCCCTCGAACTTGTTCCGCATCGCGCCCGGCCCAGGTCAGCCAGATAGCAGCAGTCCAGGTGAAATCGGCGCCCCCGCAAGCCGTCGCATCATGCGGGTCAAAGTATTCTGCAAACCCGTTTTTCGCGATGGCATCGGCGGTTTCCCGTCGCAGTCTTTCATCAAGGTCTGGACGACCCATTTCACGAAACCCGATTGCAATTAACGCATTCAGGAACGGCCATGATGGCCCGCGCCAGTAGCGCCGTGCGTCAAAAGCGGGGTTGTGGGGATCGGCGGAAGGGATGCCATAAGTCACGGCGTCCCACACCCGCATCAACTGCGTATCCAATGTGGGGTTGCCCGCGCCTGCAACATAGGCCAGCAATGCCCCTGACCCCAAGATCCCTGCAAACTGCTGAGTGCGCAGGTTCTTTGCGTCATACGCGCCAAGGTCGGGGTTCCAGATTTGGGGCAGGGCAGCGCGCAGGCTGTCGGCCCATCGCGAGATCTCTTGCGTGTCTTCTCCCAAGATCTCACCTAGTGCAATCAGATCTTCATGCGCGCGCATCAGGATAAAGGTGATTCCAGGGTCCGCCATGAGAAACGGGCCTTCTGCGACGATCTTTTCTTGATCCCAACGAACGCTGCCACCGAACTGTACCATCGCGATATATCGGTCGTATTGTTCTTTTTGCGGTCTCATCGAGGGGTCTACATGCCCAGTGTCTCGCCGTGTGTAAGATCCCACATTCGACCCGTCGACACCTGCCATGCCAATGTCCCAGTCCGGGCAGTTGTCGCGCCCGCTTTCCCACGGATGGATGATCGCGGCAGGGCCATGAACGCAGCGCACTTCGTGCCACCAACGATGCCACGCAACCAGTTTTGGATAAATTGCTGCCAGCCTTTCAAGGCCAGCCTTTTTGTCCATTTCCAGGACGAGCCTTACCATTGTCGCGGCAACAGGCGGTTGCGAGATACCTGAAGTTGCAGGGCTTTGCCCGGTGCACCAGACGTCGGGGCCAGGGAAATAACTGGGGTCGGGTTCATGAAAAATGATGTGTGGAACCATTCCGCATGCCCATTGGCTTGCAAACAACGTATCAAATTCATCCCACGCGCGCGGGACGTCAAAGGTCGCAAATCCCCAGGCCGCAAAGGCGCTGTCCCAATTCCATTGATAGGGATAGAGACCGTGAGTTGGCAGCGTATAACCGCCCTTGTCGTTCTGGCGCAAAATCTGGCGCGCCTTTTCATCGAGATCCATGATTATCCTTTTACTGACCCGGCGGTCAGGCCTTTTGTCATGAAACGTTCCAATCCCAAGAAAAGCGCCATGATTGGAACGGTCGCAATGACGGAGCCCGCCATCAGGTGTTGTCGTGGAATTTCCGAAGAATTGAGAGATGCGATGCCGCGGGTCAGCGTGAATTTCGCGGGGTCGTCAAGGAGCATGAAAGCAAGGAGGAACTCATTCCAGGCGATCATGAAGACGTAGAGCGAGACTGAGGCCAAAGCAGGCAGAGAGAGGGGCAGAGTGATTTTCCAGATGACCGCCAGCCGTGACAACCCGTCCATCAAACCTGCTTCTTCAACTTCAGCGGGCAAGCCGCGAAAATATCCTTGCAGCATGTAGAGCGCCACAGGGATCGTCGTGACAGGATAGATCATCACTATGCCCCAGAACGAATTGCGCAAACCTGTCATTGAAAATGCAATATAGATCGGCAGTGCGAGCACAATCATAGGCACCATATATATCAGCAGAATTGAGCGTGAGAATGCAGCACGTCCCTGGAACCGCAGCCGTGCCACGGCATAGGCGCCGGGTATCGCAAAGGCCAGCGTGATGAAAACCGTCAGCACTGAGATGAAGAATGAATTGAAAAGATAGGTGCCGAAATTGAACTGGGTAAACAGTTCATTATAAGATCGGAACAGCTCAGTTCCCTTTTCCAGATCAATCGAGAAATCGAGCGGATTCTGCATGAGCTCCGATTGATTTTTGAAGCTCGTCATGACCATTACATAGAAGGGAATCAGAACAATCGCGGAAAAGAAGATGTAGCCAAACCCCGTCAGAAAACGGATCACGGCGCCCTCGAATTCATGTCGTGTCAGAGCGCCCGGAACCACTTCGTCCAAAATGGGAGCTAACGAAAGCGCAAAAGCGAGGCCAAGCGTTGCCGCGCCAAGAACACGCGAGACAAGACTCGCGTCGCTTCCGGTGAGCATCGGCCCGACGCCGGCAAGAACCAGGACGCCGACGGCTGTTGCAACAGCAAGCTGAAGGCTGCGAATTTTTCCGGCGAAAACAAATACAACACCCGCTACAGCCCCCCAGAGCATAGACAATAACAGGTTCGGGCGAAAAGGGTCACCGGTCGCAAAGGACATGCCAACTGCAACTGTCACGGAGAGGACAACCATCCACAAGGCACCCAGAACAGGTCCGGTTATATACCCCTGTCGGATCACAGCCCTTCCTCCTGACTGATGTACTTCAGAAAGAAGATGGAAAAGGTCAGCAGACACCCGAAAATGACAACTGCCACCGCGGCCCCCGCACCGATATTGGAAATTGCAAACGCCTGCTCATAGACATTCACGGTCAATGTGCGCGTGCCTGCATTCCCGCCGGTGAGCAGGAAGATGTCGTCGAATTTATTGAATGTCCAAATAAAACGGAGCAAAAACAAGACGCTGAGGATGCCGAGCAATTGGGGTACGCTGAGGTACCAGAATTGCTGAAAAGGCGACGCGCCATCCATGTCCGCTGCTTCATACATGTCCGTGTCGATGCTCTGCATGCGCGCGAGGATAAAGAGGAAGGATAGGGGGAAATAGCGCCAGATCTCGAAGATCGTGACCATGATCAGAGCCAGCGGCCGTTCCCCAAAAAAGTTGATGGCTTGAGACGTCACCCCCATTTGCAACAAAAGAGCATTGGCAGACCCCGAAAACGGGTCGAACAGAATAAGCCATGCAAAGGCGACCGCGATCACCGGTGCGACATATGGGAACAGATAGAGCCCTCGCAGAACGCCCTGTCCCTTGAAAGATTTGTTGAGCAGAAGGGCCGCAAAAAGCCCCACGAGCAAGGCACCGATTGTGCCAAAAACCGTATAGAACAGTGTGACCCAGAGAACTTCGAAAAACTCGTCGCCATTGAAAATTCTTGAGAAGTTTTCCAGCGTGAACGTGTTGTTTGTCAGCACACTGGAAGATACGCCGGTTGTTATGGCCGCGCTGTCTTGAGGGCGCAATGCGTTATCAAGATAGGTTTGTTCGACCTTGACCGGAATGGTCAATGTGTCTCTGGTGCCGGGGTCCCAGTCGCCAAGATCACAGGCCAACGCCCGGCCCGACAGGTCGCAGCGCGCATCGAGGTCCTGAACAATCAGGCCGTCGGGGATGATGTCAGAGAACGTAACGCCAGTGATCGGTTGCTCTTGCGAAGAATTGCGCAAACGGTAACGGATCGTCGGCATGTCTCCCACGGCATCGGCGTCCCCGCGTATGTCCTCGCGCAAAACGACTTCTGGCGCGCGCAGGTCGCCAAGCTCCACCGGCTTGAACGAGATCCAGAAGATTGCAAGCAATGGCAGGATAACGACCAATGCAACGGCGGCGATGGTTGGAAACAGGAGCCCCCACGCCAGGCGCGCTTCGCGTTTGGCTAAAGGTCCGGTTCCGACGGGGGGTCGTAGCTCTGCCATCTGAGCTTCTCCTGTAGTGCCGATGGTTTTTAGACCTGTTGAAAAAGGGGCGCCACCGGCTGGCACCCCTGAGTTTTCTGGTTCACTGCACCGCCGCGATTGCGCTGTTCAATTCGGCAACTGTTGCCGCCGCATCGCGCTCACCGTCAATGAATTCCCTTACCAGACGGTTGATCACCTGACTGTTGATGATTGCGGAGGCCTCGGCCAATTTGCCGTCAGCAACGCCCCAGCGCTGTGCCACGTCCAATCCGCCAACGATCTCCTCGATCATCGCGGCTTCATAAAGATCCCCCAGCGGAGCTTTGCGATCAACACCAACATCAAGCGTCGCCCATAGATCCGCAAATTCAGTGGGGCTATCAGCCGTGCCGCGCCGGACCGGGAATTTGCCTTCCGGTGCGATGGCCAACGTTGACCCGTAGCCTTCGTTCATCGAGTACTGGACGAATTCCATCGCAGCATCCGTGGACGCGTCAGAGGTGATGCCGAAGTAACGCACGTCACCCCATGCCGCACCGTCCGGATTTGAGGGGCCGGCGAAGTTCGTCACGATACCGGTGGCTGCCGCCAGATCGCCTGAGGTCGGATCATCGTTGATTGTGGGCGGCGCGCTGTCCCGCAGACCAGCCAACTCGTCGAGGATAAAAGGCGACCAGATGATCATCGCGGCATTGCCGCTGAAATAGAGCGTGCGTGACTGATCCCAATAGAGGTCGCCTGGGGGGGAGGCTTCGGCGATGGCCTTGTAAAACTCCAGCACTTCGATCGTGGCAGCTTCGTCAAGTGACTGAACGCCATCGGGTCCGACCGGTGACACGCCATTTGCGAGGAAAACATGTTCCAGAACCTGGCTCATGAAGTTCTCATCGATCTTGGTGGCGGCGACAAAACCATACATTTCCGGCGGGTTGTGTAGCGCCTCAACAGCGGCCAGAACGTTGGCATAGGAATTGGGCGGCTCAAGGCCTTTCTCTGAAAAGAGATCCGCGCGATAGACCAGCATCTGCGTCCACCCGTCTACGGGTACCGAAGCGTATCCATCCGGCGTAGCAGCCATTTTTAGTGCACCAGGGGCAAAGGTATCAGCCCCAAGTGCCTCGATCACATCCGTTGCCGCGTCGATATCCAGAATTCCCGCGTCGGCCCAAGGCGCTGCATACTGCAACGTATGATAGATGACATCAGGCAAGTCGCCTGCCGCAAACGCCGCAGTTGCGCGCGTTCCGAGGTCGTTTTCGGACACCGGGATGACATCTACTGTATGGCCGGACGCGGCCGCGAATTCAGCCGCCATCGCTTCCTGGCGCGCAAGGCGCTCAGGCTGCTCTTCCGTCGTCCAAAACCGTAATTCTTCTGCGGACAAAGCTGAAGCGGATACCGCCAGTGCCACCAGAGCACTTGTCTGCATCGCTGCTTTTAGGTTTAGTTTCATCGTCTTTCTCCCATTTTGACTTCAATCGAATTCTGAACCTTGGTGTTGATACGGCCGGTAGAGCCACGCTGCAAAAAAGTCGCTGCAACAGTTTCCCGCAGCGCTTCTGGCGGCTCTCCTCCTATGCGTCGGATTAAAAGGCCCGCGAGCCTGGCACCTGCATCGCGACTGCTGACAGAAAAGGTTGTCAGCGGTGGCCGCGCATGTGCGCCCTCCTGGATACCATCATAAGCGATGACCGAAATATCCGTGCCGATCCGCAAATGACGGGCGGATGCGGCACTGTAAACGCCCAAGGCGACGCGGTCCACGGCGCAGACAATAGCGGTCGGTGGATTAGCAAGATCCAACAGCTTGGCGCCGGCGCGGGTACCCTCCTCAAGCGTGACAGCGTTCTCCAGGAGCAATGCCGGATCAATCTCAAGCTTTGCGGCAGCCATCCCGGTTACAAAACCTGCCCGGCGCAGTTTCGCGTAATTATAGATCGCGCCACCATTGATAAAGCCGATCCGGCGATGCCCGAGCTCAGCCAAATGCAGAACTGCGTCATGCATGGCATCCTCACCTCGTACGTCAAACCACGCGCATCCGGTTGCGTCATCTTGGCGTCCATAAAGCACAAAAGGAACATCCGCTTTGCGAAACATCTCTACGCGCGCGTCGCACACCCTCGCTCTGGGAAGGATAAAGCCATCTGCTTTTCTGTCACGCAGCAAATTGCGAAAGGTTTCAATCAAGTGCGAGTCGTTATCTGCAGATGCAACAGTCAAGGTGTAACCCTCGACACTCGCCCCCGCAGAGACACCGGCAAGAAATTCGGCCAGAAAAGGTCTTTGTGCGTCGTGATCAGATAATTGCAACACAAGCCCGAGTGATCGTGTTCGGCCGGTTTTGATCGCCTGCGCGTGACTGAGGGGCTGGTAGCCTAGTTTTTCGGCCATTCGCTCGACGCGCAATCGGGTTGCTTCAGAGATATCGGGATAGGCGTTCATTGCTCGCGACACCGTAGACTTTGTCAAGCCGAGCGCTTCAGCCATGTCACTGATGGTGACTCGCATGGCCGCGCGATCACTCGAAATAGATGCGGTGTTTGCAGCCAAATTTCTTCTCCCGTGCTTCACGTTGATCTACGAAACCGGTTTCGGCAAGGGCTTATTTCCGTCAAAGCGAAAGGGGTTCTGGTCAAATTTGTGAGAAAGGCGCTGATTTCTTTCTTTCAAACGGGGCAGGCTTGATTTGGGGCGGCGACATCCAATTTGGGCGCTTTGAACTCAATCATTCATGACTATGGGACCAAGACAAAGCGCATTAGACGGACGCGGTCGCGAAAGCCGCTTTCAAAAGACCAGTTTTCCGCGCGCCGCTAGGACATCTGTCGCCTCGACCGGATTGTTGCAGAGACTGAACAAATCTTGAACTAATCGCTGTCACGACCATCGCGCGAAGTACTGCATGAGGCGCCAGTGCAGTTTTTTGTCGCCTAGCATTTTTTGCCGCGGCCAGCGGACATAGGCGAAGGATATTGCAAGTGTTTGCTGCCGTTTTAATGGAAAGAGATGCGCTTGAATGATCAACACGCGCAATATCGAAGGCGGCCGCTTTGTCGGTACGGATCACTCATGTCTTATTCGAGGAAAGAAGACGCAGCATCCGCCCTGCCTTGTGACCAGATTTAAAATCTGAAACCTTAATTTACTTCCGTCGCAAAACGACAGAATTTCTCAACATCCGGCGTCGCAAGAATGTGGTCTGGTTGTATGCAGCAAAGGCATCGCTTGTTTTTTTGAGAACGCCGAGAGCAGAGGTCCATACTGCAAAACGCCATATCGATTAAAGCGCGGTAACTATCGTGACCATGCTCCCACTCTGGGCGAAACGCTGGTGTCCATAGGAGTCAACGCGGGGTTCAATTTGAGACAATTTTTTTGGCGTCTGGCAAAGATGACGACATTGCGCCCTCGGCAACTGATGGTATTGCGGTCAGCTCTATGTGAGACCTGATCAGATCCAGATTGGCGGCGCAGATCTACTGTTTCTATCGTATTGCGGGCCATTGCGAACACAAGAAAACGAGCAACACTTTGAATGATCTTTTGAAGCATCTGGTCATCTGATGCACATGTGGTGATCGATGACGCCCTTCATCTAAGAAAGCCCATTCATTGTGGCAACTGGGTGACGCCTATCAACTAACCGAATTACCCATACTTAGATGTACGCTTTAGGCTTTGAGCCTTTCAGAAAGGAAGAGGTTTCAGCGCAAGTGCTGTGAAGAAAATGTGCCAAATGCTGTATTCGGTCACTGGCGATTCAATCCAAAGAAAAAGGTCCCGACCTTCAGGCCGGGACCTTTATAATATGACTTTATGCGGAACGGCGGCCATACCGTTTCATGCCGAACAGGCCACCAAGACCGGCCAGCAACATCCACGCCGCTGCAGGCAATGGTACAGGGCTCGTGTTGTTTGTGCCTGTGCTCGAAGTCATCAGGAAATCATTCGTGCCGCTGGTTGAGCCATCGGACAAGCAGGTCGTGGAAGCGCCGGCCGAAGCGGAAAGGAATGGTCCACACGCCCCCGCGTCCATGATCCAATTGCGGAAAACAGGACTGGAGTTGTCACCTGACAGGCGATGCCCATCGAATTTGAAAAGTGCAGCATAGCCGCTGTTGTTTTGCTTCCCGGAAAAATCGTATTGGAACGTACCTGCGGTATCCCACAAGGCGCCCGTGCCGCCTGTTGCGGTAAAGCCGCCATCGCTGTCAAACACAATACCCGTCATCGTGTATACCACGTTGACAAGGCTGCCCAGCAAGTTCAGGCCGCCACCAGTTGCAGAGCCGTTGATGTTGAGAGCCATCGTACCTGACAAGGAGGCTGTGTTTGCAACGTCGTCAGTGGTCAGTGTCAGCGCACCACCGGTTGCGGAGTAGTGCTGGTTGAGATCATCAACCCGCAGACCGTACTGTTGGGGCGGTGTATTTGCCCCGTCTGCATGATCAAACATGTCGTAGTCCAAAACTGCAGCATGTGCGCCTCCAGTGGCGGTCATCATGGTAACAGCGGCCATGGCTAAAAAGCGTTTCATTTTATCTTGTCCTTTTAATAGAAGTTGTCCGTGTTCAAACGGATCGGCGTTGACGCGTAAAACTGCGCGAAAGTTTGGAATGGCACCCGTCCAACGACACCTCTTTGCCTGCAAAGCTTTTCATGCGCCTCTGAGAATGTCAGGGGTCACTAGCCAAGCGGCTATCGGATTGAAAGGCACAAGTGTCGCCGAATTTATTTGCGGCATCTTTGTCGTGACATTCATTTCCGGTAATGAGGCTAAAGTAATGACGTTTTCGGTTTTCATAGATGTTTAACAAATTGTTGACGTGGGCTCAGAAAACCCCAAGCGGACAGGCTTGGTCAACTTTAACGTCGAAAATTAGCCGCAAGTTAGGATACTTTCAACTTCGGGTTTTAGTTGTTCAACTCCAGATTAAAAAACGTGTCTATCACTCAACCCAAAAATCACCTGGTAAACACGCTTATGGCATCACTGAATATCGTTGAAATGCTGATTCGATGACCTGAGTTGCAATTCTCGTGATTCGACGCAGACTTCTATACGCGAAGCCGATCCAAATAATCGTCACGACGCCCCATTCACTTCGAGTACGCGCACGCCACAAATTAACAATTATGTGCTAGGCGTATGCTGGTTGGAATTTGTCTGAGCTTGGGCGCTATCGCCTATTCACACAGCCGCAAAAATCATGTTGTAGAGACCAACGGCACCGCAGTTTGGAGGCGCAAGAAGAGCTTCGTCACAATTTCTTTTAATACGCTTAAGCGTCATAACATTTGCCAAAATGGCCGGCAAAAAAAAGCAGATTTACGTGGGATATTAATAGTAATCCGTAGTTCGCAATCATGACTTTTTGCCCCAGCAGCGAACAGAAGGATGAGTTGTTTCACAACGGGCAATTGATGAATTTTGGCAATTTCACAGAAGGTGTGCAGTTTGTTCCAAACCGGCGACGTTAACGTCGAACTCAAGAGGTAGCAGGTCAACTGATGTTACGAATGTATCTGGACTGGCTTTATTCTTTCCTGAAGTTTGTCTGTGCAACGCGTTTCCAGTTTGCTGCGACAGCTTTCAGAAAAAAATTATGTCAAGAGTTTGATCATCGTCATGGAATTACCGGTGGATTTTTCAATTCCTTCACCACCCTTTTAAAGTGTGCATAAAACGAGGGGCATCTATCAGCCTGCCCCGCAAAAAAGGGGCGCATTCTACCTATTACAGAAAATGACCTAATAGCGATCAACGTGATGGGTGCGATCCCCGTTAAGCCTGTTGAAATGGGCGCATTCGATTGCTGCTTGGTTGATGTATGCGAAACGCGATGTGCGGTCTGTCCGGGCGAACTTCCATCAAAAACGTGCCAAACGCGCCGCGGAAAACCTGTTGATCCGTAGACGCGCATTTTAGACTGCGGTTTGGCGTCCATCACGCCATTGCTCTAGCCAAGCCTGAGGATACTAAACGGTTATCGCTTGCTGAAACGGTCGGGCAGTATCATCGCCTTCGGCACGGTTTTTCAAGCTACGCAGTGCCCAACGTTGATTTGCGTTACTCCAAGCTTTTCAGGAATGGAGCTTCGTCAGACCTGTCCGACGTTGATTCCATTTTCGAAAACTTATGCGGCCGCCATCGGGGGGAGGCCGTCAACGATTACGATCTGTGCGGTGCATGCGCCTGATCTGTGTTTGCGCGCAGCCTGATACTCCGGTGAATTGTAGCAGGCCAGCGCCTGAGCCTTGCTTTCAAACGAGATGATCACATGACGTTGCCAGGGATCGCCTTCCAGCGTATCTGCAGTCCCGCCCCGAACCAGAAACTCTGCGCCGAACTTTGAGAAGGCGGCGGGTGCGTGCTGTTGATATCCGGCGTAGGCTATGGGATCCGTCACCGTAACGAAAGCAATCCAATAGGCTTTAGACATCTAAATCCTGTCCTTTAGTTACGGCGTTCAGGAACCTCTGCGCCGTGGCGGACGCGTCATCAATATGTGCGTCAACCGCGCGGCGAGCGGCTTTCGGGCCCTGATTGAGTGTGGCATCATGGATCGCCGTCATATGGGCGAAACCAGGGCGTTGGCGTTCTTTGGCCGCGAGCGTGAGGGCACGAAGCCTGCTGATGCGCCCGTTCAGTCGTTGCACGATTTCCCAAGCAACATCATGCCCCGCCTGATCGAATATCACCTCATAGAAATGCGTTGTCGCTTGCAGCAAATCGCGCCACGTTACGTCATCCAATGTAGTTTCGATGCCGTGAAGAGCCGACGTAAGTCGGTCTGCAAAAACCTCGTCATGGTTTTGTGCGCATGCCGCGACTGCGGAGCCCTCCAGTTGACGCCGTATGTCATAGATTTGTCTGGCCTGTTGCCAATCCAGCTTTGCGACGATCGGTCCGCGATTGGGGATGATCTCGACAAGACCTTCAGCTTCCAGAAACCGTATTGTCTCACGGATCACGGTACGGCTGACGCCAAGCTGTTCACACAAGGGCCGTTCTACAAGCCTTTCGCCAGGTGCAAAGTGACCCTCAATGATCGCAGTCCTCATGCGGTCTTGGACGATATCTCGCAAAGTCTGCGGAGCAGTGTCGATTTTGAGCAAGGTATTTTTCTCAGGAGTCATGCGGCGTCCCTAACATCCGGAAGGCTGGGCAACAAGAATGTTGACATATCGTATGATGGTATACCATAATATCATCTAAAAGACCATCAAAGGATTTCCCATGCCAGCCATGATCAGAAAAAAGCTTTTGCACGTTGAGACCACGCTTATTGAAGGTGGCAAGCCCGCGCAGATTCCCTTGACGCTGATCGCTGCGATTGCGGTGATCCGGAACCCTTGGGCCGGTCTGGGTTTTGTCGATGATCTGGCTCCTGCGATCCGGGATTGTGCACCGGGGCTTGGTGAATTGCTCACTGGGATGGTTCTGGACGCCTCCGGGGGAGGTGACAAAGTCGAGGGGTATGGCAAATCCGCGATTGTGGGATTGAACGGCGAAGTCGAGCACGCATCGGCGTTGATCCACACGCTGCATTTTGGCAACCACTATCGAAACGCGGTCGGTGCAAAATCCTATCTTTCATTCTGCAATACACGCGGGCCGGCCAACGCACCGCTGATGATCCCCCTGATGGATAAACACGATGGTGGCAAGCGGTCCCATTACCTGACGATCCAGACATCCGTTGGGGACGCGCCGGCAGCAGATGAAATCCTGATAGCACTGGGCGCGTCCATCGGGGGTCGTCCGCACCATCGTATTGGAGATCGCTATCAAGACCTCAGGGAGTTGGGCCATGACGCTGACAACCCTGCTGCTGTCTGAAACCAATCGAAAAGTGACCTTCCGCAGGCGCGGGAAAGGTGAACCCTTGGTGCTTATTCACGGGGTAGGAATGCAATCTGCCGCTTGGGCGCCCCAAATTGCCGAATTTGCGAAACACTACTGTGTCATCGCGCTGGACATGCCCGGCCATGGGGGAAGCGACCCGTTGCCGACAGAAAGCCAACTGACGGATTACGTGGCATGGTGCCGTGCTACCCTTGAAGACTTGAACATCGCTCCCGTCAACTTGGTGGGGCATTCGATGGGCGCTTTGATCGCTGGGGGCGTTGCGGTGTCTTATCCGCATCTTGTCCGACGTATCGCCCTGTTGAACGCGGTGTTCCGGCGCGATGAAGCGGCCAAAGCGGCCGTTAAAGCGCGGGCGGCTGAGATCAGGAACGGCAAAGTCGATCTTGAAACGCCGTTGGCGCGCTGGTTCGGGGATGAGGACGCAAAGGCGCGCGCGCAGGTGGCCATGTGGCTGAGCGCAATAGATGTTGACGGTTATGCGACAGCCTACGGTGCTTTCGCGCAGGGTGATGCAATCTATGCACGGCGGTTTGCGGAAATCGCATGCCCGTGTTTGGCCCTGACCGGGGAGGGTGACCCAAATTCCACACCTGCGATGGCCCAAGCTATGGCGGACACTGTGCAAGACGGGGTTGCAATCACACTCCCGGGTCATCGGCACATGGTGAACTTGACGGCTGTTGCGGACGTGAATGCCCAGCTTCGGACATGGTTGAAACGCCCGATTCACCAAAAGGAAATGCAATGAAGCCGCTTGATCGACGGACCCTGCGCAATGCGTTTGGGACATTCATGACCGGTGTGACAGTCGTGACGACCTGCGATCATCAGGGCAATCCACTGGGATTTACGGCCAATTCGTTCACATCCGTTTCTTTGGACCCGCCGTTGGTCCTGGTTTGCCTTGCGAACTCATCGCAGAACTACGAGGCAATTAGGAGTACGAAAGGTTTTGCGGTGAATGTCCTTTCCGAACTGCAGATTGAGGTTTCCAATACCTTTGCGCGTCCGGTTGAAAATCGCTTTGCTAGTGTAGGCTGGCGCATGGGCCCCAAAGGATCACCGATTTTGGAGGGCGTTTCAGCATGGTTTGATTGCAGCATGCACAAAATTGTCGAAGCGGGCGATCACGTCATTCTGATGGGTGAGGTAGAAGGTTTTGAGTATACGTCGACGCCCGGCCTTGGGTATGTGCGCGGGGCCTATGTCACGCCGACCGCAACGGCCAATGCGCTTGGCGCATCAACCCGTTTGGTCATATCAACCCTGATCGAGCGGGATGGTGAAATTCTTTTGGTTGATGACGGACATGGCGGTCTGGCGCTCCCTGAAATGCTGGTCGATGGTGAGGGCGCTTCGGCGGCTGCCTGTAAACTCATTGCTGCTACCGGTCTGCAGGCCGCGCCGGGGTTTGTCTACTCGGTCTTTGAGGATGTGCGCTATAAGCGTCAGCATATCTCGTTCCTGTGTCAATCGGTCCAAGGGACGCCGCAGAGGGGTGCGTTCGTGCCGCTGTCAACTGCGGCGCTGGATGATGTTTCCAATCCTGCAACGCTTACAATGCTGGAGCGGTTCGCCGAAGAAACGAAACTGGGAAATTATGGCATTTATTATGGCGACCACGCCGCGGGTGAAGTCCGCCCAATAGTGCAGGGGAGGTAACACATGCGTTTTTCGCTTTTCGTTCATATGGAGCGCATTTCACCCGATCAGGATCAAAAACAGTTATATGACGATTTCATTGCCCTGTCGAAAATAGCCGATGAAGGTGGCATGCATGCGGTCTGGACAGGCGAGCATCACGGAATGGACTTTACCATCGCGCCAAATCCGTTTTTGAACCTGATCGATCTGGCGCGTCAAACCAAGAAGGTGCGTCTGGGAACCGGTACGATCATTGCCCCTTTCTGGCACCCAATCCGTTTGGCTGGTGAGGCGGCGATGACGGATATGATCGTTGAGGGCCGGCTCGAATTGGGCGTCGCGCGCGGGGCGTATAATTTCGAATACGAGCGTATGGTACCGGGGATGGACGCCTGGGATGCAGGCCAACGCATGCGCGAATTGATCCCTGCCGTTCAGGGGTTGTGGAAGGGCGATTATGCCCAAGAAGGCACCTATCATTCCTTTCCAAAATCATCGTCATCCCCGAAGCCGGTGCAGCAAGGCGGCCCTCCCATCTGGGTTGCGGCTCGCGATCCGAACAGCCATGAATTTGCCATTGCCAACTGCTGCCACGTTCAGGTTACCCCGCTTTGGCAGGGGGACGACGAGATCACCAAGTTGATGGACACATTCAAGGCCGCTTGCGCCAAGCTTTCCGATGTACCTCGACCTGAAATAATGCTGTTGAACCACACCTATATCGCCTCGGACGCCGATGATGCGCGACAGGCAGCCGAAGAGATCAATCGTTTTTATTGCTATTTCGGCGCATGGTTCAAGAACGAGCGTCCTGTATCACAAGGGCTGATCGACCCTCTGACCGAAGAAGAAATTGCCAATCACCCGTTCTATTCCGCGGAGGCGATGTTGCGTGACAACGTCATTGCGACGGCGCAGGATGCGGTTGCTCGGATCAAGGGCTACGAAACCCTCGGATATGATGAATACGCGTTTTGGATCGATAGTGGTATGAGTTTCGAGCGCAAGAAAGCGTCGCTGGAGCGGTTCATCAAGGACGTCATGCCCGCTTTTGATTAGGGGATAGCTTATGCAGCATTTTCAGCACTACATCGACGGCGCATTTCTGAATGGTTCGGCTCAATTTGAAAGCCGGGATCCTGCAACGGGTCAGGTTTGGGCGATGATGCCAGAAGCCCGGGCTGAAGATGTGAATGCGGCCGTGGACGCCGCTGCTGCAGCATTTATCTCTCCCGAATGGGCCGGAACAACCGCTTCGACCCGCGGGAAACTATTGCTGCGTTTGGCGGATCTTATTGCTGAGAACGCGCAGGTTTTGGCAACATTGGAAACCCGCGATACTGGCAAGATCATTCGCGAAACATCCGCCCAGATTGCCTATGTTGCGGAGTATTACCGCTACTACGCGGGCCTCGCAGACAAGATCGAAGGGGCGCATCTGCCCATCGACAAACCCGACATGGAAGTATGGCTGCGCCGCGAACCGATTGGTGTCGTTGCGGCGATCGTGCCATGGAATTCGCAGTTGTTTTTATCGGCCGTGAAAATCGGTCCCGCGCTGGCCGCAGGGTGTACCGTCGTCCTTAAGGCCTCGGAGGAGGGACCGGCGCCGATGCTGGAGTTCGCGCGGATCTTTGATCAGGCAGGCTTTCCAAAGGGCGTCTTGAACGTGATCACCGGATTTGGGGCCGAATGTGGGGCGGTTTTGACCCGCCACCCAAAAGTCGATCACATTGCGTTCACGGGTGGACCGGAAACCGCGCGCCACATCGTAAAGAACTCAGCGGCAAACCTTGCCTCGACATCGCTGGAACTGGGCGGCAAATCGCCGTTTATCGTGTTTGAAGATGCTGATATCGAAAGCGCGGTGAATGCTCAGGTTTCGGGTATTTTTGCCGCTACCGGGCAAAGCTGTGTGGCGGGATCCCGGTTGATTGTCTCCAACAAGATCAAAGATGTTTTCCTTGCCCGCCTCAAAGAAAAGGCAGAAGCCGTTGTCATTGGCCCCCCCGATGACATGGCCACTGAAATCGGACCGCTATGCACCAAGGGCCAGTTGCAAAGAGCCATTGATTTGATTGCGGTATCTGAAAAAGTGGGGGCGCGGATTATTACCGGTGGCAAGGCGCTGGACCGCGCAGGACTCTATTTCGAACCGACAATCGTCGATTGCTCTGACGCGCCCGATGCTGCCTGCCTGACAAACGAGTTCTTTGGCCCTGTCCTTTGCGTTCAGAGCTTTGACACAGAGGGGCAGGCGCTGGAGATCGCAAATGACACGGCATTCGGACTTGCGTCTGGCGTTTTCACAAAGGATCTGACCCGCGCCCATCGTATGATCCGTGGCATCCGGGCAGGCATCGTGTGGGTAAACACCTACCGCGCAGTGAGCCCTATCGTGCCCTTTGGAGGTTCCGGTCTCAGCGGTCATGGCCGTGAGGGAGGCCTGCAAGCGGCTCTCGACTACACCACCACGAAAGCCGTTTGGTTGCGCACCAGCGACGATCCGATCCCTGACCCCTTTGTAATGCGTTGATCTCGTGACGCCTCAGAAATCATTTCCCGTTGAGACCGCATATCGCCGGGCGCAAAAGACCATCATCAGATCTTGCACGAATGCATTTGCGAATACTGGTCTGTGGGCGATGTGTTTTTTGAGCAAAAGTAGGGCCATTACGAAAGCGCGCACTTCGCGCGCTGGCAAACAACACGGTTGATCGTGCGAGGATCACCCGGTAGCGGCTGTGCCACCAGAGTGTGCTTGCTGCGCGTCGTTCTTGCTGCAATCGGGATACGCATGCATGTCAGATCTTTCCTCAGAAAGCTGGTCTGGGTCAAAGGCCTCGAAATTTCAGTTCCGAGGTTACTTTGGGGCAGCGCATTTACGCCTCGCGGGCATCCCCGGAACTGAATTCGGTATGTTTGAACTCCGCTTTCGGCGCTTCCGGTACATGCGCGTCAGCCATAAGAATTATGGCGTGCCGGGTCCTGCGCGCCGCGCCCATGGCGATTTTCTCAGCAACCGGGACGCATAAGCCAATGCCGTTCCTTATACTTTCTCGGCAGGTCGCTATTCAGTGATAGCAGCCTTTATGATAGCCTTGGCGCTGTCACTTGCCCAATCCGCATCTCCGCGTAATCTTGCCACTTCGCGCCCCTGGGGATCGATCAGGACTGTAATTGGCAAGCCGAAGATCCCCATCTGACTTGCGAGGGCCTGTTTTGGATCCTGATGGCGCGGCAGATTGTCAACGCCGATTTCGGTAAAGAATTTTTGGATGCCGGCAGGCGAATTCCGTCCGGTCGCAATCGTAACCACCTCAAAATTGTCGCCGCCAAATTCAGCCTGCAATTCGGAGAGTTGAGGCATTTCTTTGCGGCAGGGCGCGCACCATGTGGCCCAGAAATTCAAGAGGATGTATTTTCCTTCATAAGCCTTGAGAGATTGCTTGCCGGCACCATCCGCCAGGTCAAAATTTGCTGCTGAAACCGCTTCAGGGACGTCGTGAAAAACCAGTTTTTTCATATCGCCTTCGCGCAACAAGGCCGCTTGGGTCAAATCGGCTTCAGCCCCCGTCGGAGCCAAGATTGCGCCCGCGCCAAGGGCCGTATAAACGAGCGCTGCAAGTATTCTTTTCATTTCCCCTCCGAAGGGTTCAAGACCATGACCGACACGCCCGACCCCAAATCCAACAATGCCTCCAACCAGATGTGGGGCGGCCGCTTTGCTGCCGGTCCTGATGCGATCATGGAGGCGATCAACGCCTCCATCGGCTTCGACAAAAGGATGGCAGCGCAGGATATTGCAGGGTCGCGCGCGCACGCCGCGATGCTGAGAGCAACCGGCATTTTGGAAGCTAGCGATGTTGATGCCATTCGGGAAGGCCTCCTCACAGTCTTGTCAGAAATAGAGGACGGCACATTCGTATTCTCCGCAGCGCTCGAAGACATCCACATGAACGTCGAAGCGCGCCTGAAAGAAATCATCGGGGAACCGGCAGGGCGTTTGCATACTGGGCGCAGTCGAAACGATCAGGTCGCGACGGATTTCAAACTTTGGGTGCGTGATCAACTGGATGCCGCTGAGAGCGGCTTGCTGGCTTTGATCCGGGCGCTGCTGGCGCAGGCTGAGGCCGGGTCGGATTGGGTGATGCCGGGCTTTACCCATCTGCAAACGGCTCAGCCGGTGACATGGGGCCACCACATGATGGCCTATGTGGAGATGTTTGGCCGTGATCTGAGCCGCGTGCGCGATGCCCGCGCGCGTATGAATACCTCACCATTGGGGGCTGCGGCACTGGCGGGCACGTCCTTTCCAATTGACCGGGATATGACAGCACAGGAGCTGGGTTTTGATGGCCCGGCCGCGAATTCCTTGGATGCGGTAAGTGACAGGGATTTCGCGTTGGAATTTCTGGGTGCGGCCAGCATTTGTGCGATGCATCTGAGCCGTTTCGCCGAGGAATTGGTGATCTGGTCCTCCGCGCAATTCCGCTTTGTAAGCTTGAGTGACCGGTTTTCGACCGGGTCGTCCATTATGCCGCAGAAGAAAAACCCGGACGCTGCGGAATTGATCCGCGCGAAGGTGGGTCGGATTTTCGGAGCCAATACGGCCCTGATGATGGTGATGAAAGGATTGCCGCTGACCTATTCCAAAGACATGCAGGAGGACAAGGAACAAGTCTTTGATGCGGCCGATAACCTGATGCTGGCCTTGGCGGCGATGTCAGGCATGGTCGCGGATATGACTGCAAATCGCGACAGTCTTGCAGCGGCCGCCGGTTCCGGGTTTTCCACAGCCACGGATTTGGCGGATTGGCTGGTGCGCAAGTTGAACCTGCCGTTTCGCGATGCTCATCACATCACCGGCAGTCTAGTCGCGCTCGCCGAAAGCCGTGGTTGTGATCTGCCGGATCTGACACTGGAAGATATGAAATCAGCACATCAAGACATCACGTCCGACGTATTTCATGTGCTTGGGGTGGAAAATTCGGTAAACAGTCGTACGTCTTATGGTGGAACTGCACCGGCTCAAGTCCGGATCCAGATTGCGCGATGGAAGGAGACTGTTGGATGAAACGGCTCATGGCTCTGGCATTATGTACTGGTCTTGGCGCTTGTGGCGCGGACGGCGAACCTGTCACACCCAGCATAAACGGCGGCGTGACGATCAATAAGAACGGCATATACCCAAGCGCCTCTGTGGGGGTTGGTCGCGGGCCGTTGTCCGTTTGGTTAGGACTTTGATGCGTTTAGCGCTTTTTGGCATATTCGTTGTGATGCTGGCCAACTGCACGGGCCCATCACCGCAAAGGTCTGAAAACCCGCCGGCATCTGAGCGTGCGAGTGAGGCTGGCGGCGTGAGTGTTTCAGGATATGCAACCGTCGGTTACCAAAAGGGCACTTAAGATGAAACATCTGCGCTTTTTATGGCTGGGGCTTGCGATTTGGGGCGCGATCCATCCGATGAGCTATTTCCTTCAGTGGTTTAATGAAAACGGCTACGATTTGATGGCCATGGTGGATGCGTGGCATGTAAACGCAGCAACCAGCGGTCTGGTCTGGGACCTTACGATTGCAGCGGTAACACTGACGCTTTGGGTGATTTACGACGCGTATACGCAGCGAAAGTGGCACTACCTGATCGTGATTCCCGCAACTTTCATGATTGGTGTCAGCTGTGGGTTACCCCTCTTTGTCTACTTGAGATGGAAACATTCGTAACAAGTCGGGCAATCACCCGCTGATGCGATAACGCGTGATCAAAACAGCGTTATTTTTGGAGCGTCTGTTAAGCTTTAACTGTTTTTTCTATGTCTCGCCCATCGCGTGGATGGTATCAGATCGCCCGTACTTGCCGGCATTCCGGCACAGCTGATGGGAAATTGTAATGAATAGACTTGTTAAACTGGTAGGCACGGTGCTTGCTCTGGCTACGGCCCCGTTGGGGGCATCGGCATTGACGATTGATTTCGATGCGCTGCAGTCTGGCAGCCTTCAACCCGTGCCCCTGACCACATTTACCGAAGATGGCTATGAGTTTCTGGTGAGTTTTTCACGTACGTCCGGCAGGCGCATCGCCGGGGCTGCGATTTTTGACTCAGCAAACCCGGTAAATGGTGACACCGACCTGTCGCCAGTTGCGCAGGGAGACAATGGCGTTTTTGGAAACATCCTGATTTTGCAGGAATTCGGCTCAGCCGTCCCCGATGACGCGGCGGCAGCGGGCACAATCACTTTGACGCTGCTGAGCGGCCCTGCATTTCGCTTCCTTGGAGCTTCGGCAATTGATGATACCGACTTCAAGTTTTCCTCGATCATTGACGGGACGACGCAAGCCCTTGGAACCATTGATATTGGTGACGTCGAAGGCAACCTGCCCGGTGGTACACGGATGCTCACTTTCGGCACACCTTCGCAACGTATTGGTGTAAACGATTCCATCTTCATTGAAATCGGGGGCTCTGGTGGCGTGGACTCCTTGCAAATCGCTCCGGTTCCAGTGCCTGCTGCTTTGCCAATGCTGGTGGCGGGTCTGGGTGCCCTCACCCTGGTCGCGCGGCGCCGCAAACAACACGTCTGATCAAAACCTGCATGTCGTTTTGGAAGGGCGGCTCAGGCCGCCCATTCTTTTTTCGAAGCGTCACTATAGCAGCTAAATCCAAATTGAACCTGCTGCAGGTTCCCGGTACACACGCCAGGAGCAGACAGACAGGCAAGAGTTCTCATGGATCATTTTCTATATCGCGATGGCGAACTCTTTGCTGAGGACGTTTCCGTTTCCGCGATCGCACAGGCTGTCGGTACTCCCTGTTACATCTATTCGACGGCGACGCTTTTGCGGCATTTTCGTCTTTTTGACGAAGCGCTCGAGGGGCTGGATCACCTCGTGTGTTACGCGATGAAAGCGGCCAGCAATCAAGCGATCCTAAAGACGTTGGCGCAGGCCGGGGCGGGCATGGATGTGGTCTCGGGAGGCGAATACATGCGCGCCAAAGCCGCTGGTGTTCCGGGCGAGCGCATTGTTTTTTCCGGTGTCGGTAAAACAGCCGCGGAAATTCGTTTGGCGCTGGAGGGCGGCATCCGCCAGTTCAACGTCGAATCTGAACCCGAGATGGAAGTTCTGAACGCCACAGCGCGTGCCATGGGGGAAACGGCACCTATCACCATCCGCGTGAACCCGGATGTGGATGCAAAGACCCATGCCAAAATTGCCACCGGCAAGTCGGAAAATAAGTTTGGCATTCCCATTTCGCGGGCCCGCGACGTTTATGCGTTGGCCGCGACGATGGAAGGTTTGGATGTGATTGGAATTGACGTCCACATCGGCAGCCAGCTGACCGAACTTGCGCCTTATGAACTGGCCTATCAGAAAGTTGCCGAGCTGACCGAACAACTGCGCGCGGATGGGCATGTAATTCGGCGGCTGGATCTGGGTGGCGGTTTGGGCATTCCTTATGCGCGCGACAATCAAGCCCCGCCGTTGCCGTCCGACTATGGCGCCTTGATCAAACGTACGTTGGGGCATCTTGGTTGCGAAATCGAGATTGAGCCGGGGCGCTTGATCGCCGGTAATGCGGGCATCATGGTCAGCGAAGTTATTTATGTGAAATCCGGTGAAGACCGCGATTTTCTGATCATTGACGGCGCAATGAACGATCTGATCCGTCCTGCGATGTATGATGCCTATCATGACATCATCCCCGTGCAGGAACCTGAACCGGGGATTGAGCAGGCCAAATTTGATATTGTGGGGCCAGTTTGCGAATCTGGTGACACATTCGCAAAACAGCGCGTGATGCCTCCAGTGGCCGCCGGGGCGTTGGTCGCCTTCCGCTCAGCGGGCGCATATGGCGCGGTAATGAGCAGCGAATACAACTCGCGTCCGCTTATTCCCGAGGTTTTGGTGCATAAAGATCAATTTGCGGTTATTCGCCGACGTCCGACCTTTGACGAAATGATAAATCGCGATACCATACCGGAATGGCTTTGAACGCGTATTCCCGCACCTCAAAGCGAGCGGAGAAAAACGATGGCGTCATTTTCCGAGGCTGATGTGAAACGGACACTGCACGATGTGCGCTGGCCGTTGCGACTGACATACATTGGTATGACCGCAGAAGCGTTTGTGCAAAGCCTCTGGCCCCTTCTGAGCGTCTGCCTGTTTGTGCTCGCGGCGCTGATGTTGGGCGTTCAGGACATGGTCGCCGTTGAGGCGGTGTGGGCCATCGCCGTCGTTGCAGCGTTGGGCGGGATAGCGACGCTGGGATATGCATTCCTGAAATTCAGATTACCCACATGGTCACAGGCGATTGCGCGGCTGGATGCAAGCTTGCCGGGCAGACCGCTGCAGGCGATGACGGATACGCAAACCATTGGTGCGACCGATGACGCATCTTCGGCGGTTTGGCGCGCGCATCAGGCACGTATGGCGGAGCGCGCCGCCACAGCCCAGCCGGTCCCGGCAGATTTGCGCGTTTCAAAGCGTGATCCTTATGCTTTGCGGTATCTCGCCGTACTGGTGTTCGGGATTGCTCTGCTTTTCGGGTCCATTTGGCGCGTGGGGTCAGTTTCCGATATGACCCCCGGTGCTGGTGGGCTGGCCTCTGGACCTGTATGGGAAGGTTGGGCGGAAAGCCCGCGGTATACCGGCAGGCCGACGATTTATCTCAACGATATCCCCGAAGGCGTGCTCAAAGTGCCAGTGGGCAGCCTGATCACCTTACGTCTTTACGGCGAAGTGGGTGCGTTGACCCTGTCGGAAACGGTTTCCGGCCGCACTGAGGTGCCGCCCGCCTCTGATCCAGCGCAGGATTTCACAGTTGTGCAAAATGGCACGGTCGAAATCAGCGGGCCGGGTGGGCGCGTCTGGCAGATCGAAATCATTCCGGATGCCCCGCCGCAAATTGCCGTATTGGATGACCCATCTGCCTCGGCAATGGGGGAGATGACCCTGCCGTTTGAAGCCAGCGATGATTACGGTGTTGAAGCGGGCGAGGCACGTTTCACACTTGACCTTGCTTCTGTCGAGCGGCGCCATGGTTTGAGTATTGATCCCGAAAATCGGCCCGATCTGATTGTGCCACTGCCGACGCCGATTGCGGGCGACCGACATGCGTTTGAGGAAAATCTGATTGAGGATTTCTCTGAACACCCCTGGGCAAACCTGCCGGTGATGGTGCGCCTCTCTGCGCTCGATGGGGCGGAACAGGAGTTTGAGACCGAACCGCGCGAGATGGTTTTGCCGGGACGGCGGTTCTTTGATCCGGTGGCTGCCGCGGTGATCGAACAGCGCCGCGATCTGCTCTGGTCACGTGAAAACAACGGCCGGATCAGCCAGATTTTGCGCGCAACATCTTACATTCCGGAAGATTTGTTCCGCAAGCAGGTGGATGCGTTGCGCCTGCGCAAAGTGATCCGACAGTTGGAAACATTTGCCAAATATGGCTTGAGCGATCAGATGCAAGAAGATCTGAGCGCAGAGATGTGGGACCTCGCGATTATCCTCGAAGAGGGTGATCTGGCGGATGCCGCCGAACGGATGCGCCGCGCGCAGGAACGTTTGAACGAAGCGATCAAGAACGGTGCATCAGACGAAGAAATTGCTGAACTAATGCAGGAACTGCGCCGCGCAACGGAAGATTATTTGCAACAATTGTCCCGTCAAGCGCAGCGTCAGCAGCAAGAGAACGATGAAAACCAGTCCGGCGGCAATGAAAACGGAATGCAGATGACGCAGGACGATCTGCAACGCATGATGGACCGCATTCAGGAGTTGATGGAGCAAGGGCGCATGGCCGAAGCGCAGCAAGCGCTTCAAGAACTTCAGGAAATGATGGAGAATATGCGCGTCACCCAAGGCCAGCAGGGTCAGGGCGGGCAGAGCCCGGGCGAGCAGGCCATGGAAGGGCTTTCCGAGACCTTGCGCGAACAGCAGGGTCTTTCGGATCAAGCCTTTCGGGACCTGCAGGAGCAGTTCAATCCCAACGCACAAGCCGGCGAAAACGAAGGGAATGAAGGTCGCAACGGCGGACAGGGCCGCGGACAGAGCCACGAGGGCCAACAGGGTCAAGGCCAGGGCGGCGGTGAACAACAAGGCGCACAGTCAGGTGATCCATCACAAGGTGAGCAGGGCGGTGATACGCAGGGCTCCATCGCGGATCGTCAACAAGCATTGCGGGATGAATTGCAACGCCAACAAGGCAATTTACCCGGAGCAGGAACGCCTGAAGGTGATGCCGCGCGCGACGCGCTGGACCGGGCAGGACGGGCGATGGATGGCGCCGAGGACGCGCTGCGGGAAAATGATCTGGCCGAAGCCATCGACAATCAGGGGCAAGCCATGGAGGCGCTGCGCGAGGGCATGCGGGCTCTGGGCGAGATGATGGCGGAACAGCAACGCAACCAGCAACCCGGGCAGGGCACGCAACCCTCTGACCAACGTGCGGAGAACCGCGACCCACTGGGGCGCGAGTCGGGTAACTCCGGTGTGGACGGGGATAACAGCCCGCTGGCCCTGAACGATGACGCCTATGGACGCGCGCGCGAACTGCTTGATGAAATCCGTCGCCGTTCGGGTGAAGTCGCGCGCCCCGAGGTGGAACGCGACTACCTGAAACGCCTGCTAGATCGCTTTTAATCAAGAACCACTTGGTGCGATGACCGTGTCAAGCCAGGTGAGGATCGCTTCGATCTGACCGTTGAGCCATGCACGCCCCTGATCGACTGTTGCAACATAAGCGTTGATCCCTGCTTCCGCTTGCGGCAGGGCTTTCGCCACTTGTGGCGACATCACATAGAGCAGTGTCAACACAGCCGCCAGAACGACCATCAGTGTAAAACCGCGGGCAAAACCACGTCGTTCGCGCGCTTCTATTTGTGCAGTTTGTCCCGGATCCTCGTTTGGTGAACGGTCGTTGTTGGACCGCATGGTCGAGTTGATCTCCTGAATATCAGGCAAAAGTGCGCGGCGCGTGCTTGCTACGGCGACGGCCGTTTCATCTGCCGAAGCCCCGGTATTTTCCGGAGCCGGACGGATCATTCTTGCCCGGGCTTTGTCTGCGCGCTTTTTTGTCTCGTCGTCTCTGCTTGTCTCATTCAAGCCAAGGTCAGGTTGCGTCTCCACCGGGCCGGCATTTTCGCTCCTGCGTGCCCGTGCTTCAAGCTGAGCCTCCTCCTGCAAAACACTGGCCACACTGGGATCAAGTGGTTTCCGGCTGGGTATTGGCGGCGTCAAAGCGCTCTCAGAAGTTTGTGAGACTGTCTGTGTCGTCCCTTCAGATGGGTCGACCTTGATGCGACTTGCGTCAGATTCCGACGGTTGCGGGATTTTATCCTGACGTGGCACGGCCAATTCAGGCGGCGATCCCTCACTATCCGCATTGTCTTCCGGAAAGTCCTGATACCAGGTGTGTTCGCAATTCGAACACTGGACGTCCCGTCCGCCCGGCAACATGGCATTGTCAGGTACATCGTATTGCGCATTACAGTTGGGACAAATCAAACGCATATTACGTGGTGCTCCATCGCCAAATCCTCATCCATGGCCCGCTTTGTGGACCATATTGGCACGAAGGTCCTGCGAAAAGCGTTAACTGCGCACAAAGCTGCTAAGTGATGCATTGAAACCAGACGGGCACTCAGGCACAACTGCGCGACGATCAAATCGGGGGCTTTTGTGATTGAGCTGGAAAATGTCGCTTACAGCTATGGCGGCGGCGCGCTTCTGTCTGAAATTTCTTTAAAACTGGCTCCCGGTTCGTTCCATTTTTTGACCGGGCCGTCCGGTGCAGGCAAGACGACCCTGCTCAAGCTGTGTTACGGCGCGCTCTTGCCAACATCGGGTGAGGTCGTGCTTTTTGGCGATGACCTGCGCAGCCTGGAACGCGACGGTATCGCTATGCTCAGGCGGCGGATCGGTGTGGTGCATCAGGACTGTCGTTTTCTGGACCACTTGTCCGTCTCTGAAAACATCGCCTTGCCGCTGAACGTGTCAGGGCGTCAGGATGAGGCCGAAGGCGGTGATCTGAGCGAGCTGATGGCGTGGGTCGGATTGACACATCGCGCGAATGCCTTACCACCCGAGTTGTCCGGGGGGGAGCGC
The DNA here is from genome assembly GCA_033344815.1 of Paracoccaceae bacterium. Lineage (NCBI taxonomy): Bacteria > Pseudomonadati > Pseudomonadota > Alphaproteobacteria > Rhodobacterales > Paracoccaceae > Paracoccaceae bacterium. The sequence continues at coordinate 4,266,393 of JAWPMR010000001.1, forward strand.
CAGCGCGCCGCTCTGGCGCGTGCCGTGATCATGTCACCAGACGCTGTTTTGGCGGATGAACCGACCGGTAACGTGGATTGGGAAATGTCGCAGCGCCTGCTACGCTTGCTGGTTGAACTGAACAAAATGGGCAAGACCGTTTTGATTGCGACCCATGATCTGAGCCTGATCCGCGCCGCGAAAACCCAAGTGCAGGCACGCGTGCTCAGAATAGCCAATCAGCGGGTTCAACTGGCGGGTGCGGATCTATGAAAATCCAACTCCTCGATTTCAGGCAATTGATGTTTGGTAACCCCCAGAATGACCGCGTTGTGCCGCCATCCGGGTTTACCGCGCAGTTGACCCTATTTACGGCCGGTGCCATGGCTTTTCTGGCGGTGTTTGCCATGGCCTTGTCGCTCGCTTCCGGCAGGTTGGCGGCGCGCTGGGGCGATGAATTGGCGCTCTCCTCAACGATCCGCATTGTCGCGCCGCAAGACCAAAGAGCAGCGCAGACAACCGCGACGCTTCAGATATTGGAGAGCACAGCGGGCGTGGCATTCGCGCGGGCGTTGGACAATGAGGAACAACAGGCCCTGTTGGCACCGTGGTTTGGATCAGAACTGGATCTGAATGCTTTGCCGATCCCGCAATTGATTGAGGTCATCGAAGAAGACCGGGGATTCGACGCGGCCGGATTGCGCCTGCGCCTGGCAGCTGAAGTTCCCGGTGCGGTGCTTGATGATCATACGAGATGGCGCGAACCGTTGATAAATGCGGCCACCAGATTGCGCTTGTTGGGCTGGGTTTCTGCGGTTCTTTTGGCATTGACCACGGCGGCTTTGGTAACGCTGGCGGCCCATGCTGCCTTGGCGGCAAATGCACAGGTCATTGCTGTGCTACGACTTGTCGGGGCAACAGATCACCTCATCGCACAGGCTTTTATCCGCCGGTTCACATTGCGCGCTTTGGGCGGTGCCGCCGTGGGAACAATCCTTGGGTTGGGGGCGGTGCTCTTGATGCCTGCTGCATCCGATCAGGGCGGCTTCCTGACAGGCCTTGGCTTTCAGGGGTGGCACTGGATCTTGCCGATGTTCATTCCCTTGCTCGCCGGCGTCGTTGCATTTCTGGCAACGGGCGCTGCCGCAAACCGCGCACTTAAAAGGCTCGCCTGATGCTTCAATATATTCGTTCTTTTGTCTTCATCGTTCAGATGTATATCGCGATGCCGATCATCGGTCTTGGCTTTGCACCTTGGGCCATGTTCAGCCGCAAAGGCGCTTATGCCGCCTGTAAGACCTATTCACGTTATGTCTTTTGGACGGCACGCTGGATGGTTGGCATAAGGTGCGAAGTGCGCGGCACAATTCCTTCTGGTGATGCGCTGATCGCTGCGAAACACCAATCCTTTCTGGACATCATGATGATTTTTACGGCGCTGCCCGCTGCGAAGTTCATCATGAAGAAAGAGATATTGATGACACCGATCATTGGTCAATACGCCAAACGCCTAGGCTGTGTCGCGGTGGATCGCGGAAAGCGAGGCGCGGCCATTGACAAGATGGTGTCTGATGTGGACGCCGGGCGCGCAGAACCGGGGCAATTGATCATCTATTCCCAAGGCACTCGCGTGGCGCCGGGCGTTAAAATGCCCTATAAGGTGGGAACGGGCGTGCTTTATGAACAACTCGGCCAGCCTTGCATTCCCGTGGCCACGAATGTGGGCGTGTTGTGGCCCAAGCGGGGCATGCTGCGAAAACCGGGCGTGGCCGTAGTGGAATTTTTGCCGACCATGGAACCCGGTATGGGACGCAACGACTTTATGAAAACTCTCGAGGCGTCGGTGGAAGACCGATCGGACGCATTGATGCGCGAGGCTGGTTTTAGAGGTGTGCCGGATGAATGATCGAGTTGAAACGATTGACGCGCTGTTGGAACTCTATGGCACGCCGGGCGCGCCCGCATTGCGCAAAGTTGTCCCGCGTCTGACGCCGCTTTACCGGCAGTGGATTTTGGCGTCTAAATTCTGTGTCCTGAGTACGGTTGGCCCCGCGGGGACAGATGCCAGCCCACGCGGCGATGATGGACCGGTTGTGCAGGAAATGAATCCGGAAACGCTTTTGATGCCTGATTGGCGTGGGAATAACCGATTGGATTCCTTGCGTAATATTGTTGAGGATGGTCGCGTTTCCGTGTTGTTCATGGTGCCAGGCTCGAACACTGTGGTCCGCGTGAACGGAAAAGCATGGCTTTCTGCAAGCGCCGATATGCGCCAACACTTTGGTGATAAAGGCAGGTTGCCTGCCACGGTCATTGTGATTGAGATTGCTGAGATTTACACGCAATGCGCCCGCGCTCTGATACGCTCAGGGATGTGGCGGGACGGAGATCAGTCGGCTCAATTGCCCACCGCCGGTGAGATATTGGCTGAGGCCAGTAACGGCGAAGAAGGCGGCGCTTCTTACGATGCGGGATGGTACGCACGCGCAGAAAAAACCATGTGGTAAGTAGCCGGTGGCCTGAAGCCCACCCTACGGCGCGCACCGTAGGGTGGGCTTCAGGCCACCATGTGTCACATGTGAATTGCGCCGTCGCCACAGGCAAGTGCCGCTTCGCGCACGGCTTCGGAATATGTCGGATGGGCATGACAGGTCATGGCCAGATCCTCAGCGGATGCGCCAAATTCCATTGCCACACATATCTCGTGGATCAGATCGCCTGCCGCCGGGCCGATGATATGTGCGCCCAAAATGCGGTCCGTTGCTTTGTCCGCGAGTATTTTCACAAAACCGTCGCCTGCGAAGTTGGCTTTCGCGCGACCGTTCCCCATGAAGCTGAACTTGCCAACTTTATATGCGCGTCCTTCGTCTTTCAGGGTCTCTTCCGTTGCACCGACGTTGGCAACTTCGGGATGCGTGTAGATGACACCTGGGATGACGCCATAATTGACGTGGCCATGCTTGCCCGCAACCTGTTCGGCGGCTGCCATGCCTTCGTCTTCTGCTTTATGCGCCAGCATCGGGCCTTCGATCACGTCGCCAATGGCATATATGCCTGGCACGTTGGTTTCCCACTTCGCGTTCACCGCAATCTGACCCCGCTGCGTCATGGACACACCCAATGCTTCCAGACCCAGCCCGTCCACATAGGGTTTACGCCCCGTCGCCAGCAAAACCACATCCGCATCAATGGTGTGTTCGCTGTCATCTTTACGCAGCTTATAGGTCACTTTTGCCTTGGTTTTGGTCGCTTCGCTTTTCTGTACAGCCGCCCCCATGACAAATGTAAGGCCCTGTTTTTTCAAAGTTCTCTGGAATGTCTTTTGAATTTCCGCATCCATTCCAGGTGTGATCGCATCAAGGAATTCAACCACAGTGACCTCTGATCCTAAACGCGCATAGACCGACCCCAGTTCCAACCCGATCACGCCTGCGCCGATGACCACCATTTTCTTGGGCACTTTGCCCAATTCCAAAGCGCCAGTGGACGTCACAACGACCTTTTCATCAACCTCAACACCGGGCAAGGAAGACGGCTCCGAGCCAGAAGCAATGATGATGTTCTTGGCGCCGTGCACCTCATCACCAACCTTGACCTTACCCGCCTCAGGAATGGAACCCCACCCTTTCAGCCAGTCCACCTTGTTCTTTTTGAACAGAAATTCGATGCCCTTGGTGTTTTGCTCGATGGTCGTCTGCTTATAAGTAAGCATCTGTTTCCAATCGACGGTTGGGGTTTTACCCTTCAGACCCATGGCCGCAAAATTGTGCTCCGCTTCATGCAGCATGTGGCTGGCATGCAGCAGCGCCTTGGAGGGGATGCAGCCCACATTCAGGCAGGTCCCGCCCAGTGTTTCGCGCCCCTCGACACAGGCGACCTTCAGCCCCAGTTGCGCGCAACGAATGGCGCAGACATAGCCGCCGGGGCCGGAGCCGATGATGATCACGTCATAGTTTGCCATGGGGTTCTCCTTGGTCGTCATTGGGTCGTTTTGTGGTGTACACAAGCTGTGCACCATGCGTACACAGCCTGTACACCGGAAATGTGCATCTTCTCTGAATGTTTTCCCATTCTCACCCCCTCAGACCAGCGCCGCAAGCAACTTTGCGAAGGTCGCGCCAAAGCCGGTGGCCCAGATCAGGGAACGCCACGGCGTCCACCCAAATGCATAGGCCGGGATATAGGCCACGCGCGCAGCCAAATAGACCCAGGCACAGGTCGACGTAAACCGGGTGGATTGATCCGATAGCGTCACCACGAGCACGGCAATGGTAAACAGGATCAGCGCCTCGAAATGGTTGTTCAAGGCTCGGATCAACCGTCCGGTGCGGGATGAGACGAGGTCTTGCAAGTTGCCGCCCAAACGCTCGGGATCGCGCGGGCTGAGTGTTTTGGCGGTGCCGAGTTCCAGATTGGCAGGGATCGCCATCAGCGCAAACTGCACGCCCTGCAACAAGGCTGCCAGCGTCAGGACGATGAGTTCAGGTGTCATCGCGAAAGCTCTTCTGTTTGATCCATGCAGTCGTCCGTAAGCGCCACCCCGGAGTGGTACGCAGGAACAACCGATGTTGTCGCACCGGTTTCTCGGCCATACGAATCCGGCGTGCGAAACACTCCAGAACGGCGATCAAGACAGAAAACCCTGACAGGCGTCGCCCGCCGGTGTCTGAGCGTTGATCGTGACATCATCTGATGGCGTGACTTGCACCGGAAACCGTAAGGATGGTGCATCAGACGACGGGGCAGCGGTGCAAGACATCAGATCAGGATCAAAGTGCGAGCAGATACAGCGTGATCGTGGCGACGATGCCGATCGTCCACGCCAGGCTGCGGACGCCGGTAATGCCAAAGGCATAGGCAGGCAGGTAGATGATCCGCGCGATAAGAAAGGCCTGCGCAGCCAGCAGGGTCTGATTGCTGGTGGTACCCGCGATGATGTGCAGCAGAACAGCAGGCGCAAAAAGCACCATCGCCGTGACAGAATTGTTCAGCGCGCGTTCCAGACGCGAGGCGATGCCGGACACGGTGCGCCCCTCGTCGCGGCTGCCCAGCAAATAGCCCATGCCCAATTGCGTGAGCGCGCCGGTGGCTTGCAAAATGAGGGTCGCGATGACGAGGAGGCCATAAAGGGCCAGGATTTGGATTTCGGTCATGCGCTGCTCCTATTGGGGGTTGGTCTAGGGGGTCGTTGTTTCCTGGGGTGGTTTCTGTGCGGCAATGAGCAACCGGATGTCGCGCACAGCCATCTCCCTTGAATAGTGAAAGAATACCAGACTGAGCGCAATGCCGGGCAGTTGATAAAGCGCGCCGCCATAGGCCCCCAACCACGTCAGCACGATCATTTTGGCGATCCAGGACAGCATTGTGATGGTGAAAAGACCGCAGAAAAATTCGACCTTGTTATCCGTCTTGCGCAGGACCTCGCGCACAAACCCCGTGTCATCATCGCGTGCGGCCAACAGCATTTGCAAACGGCGGGCTTTTTGCGCTTTGGTGACATAGATCGGCGCAATGGTGGTGATCAATTCGCCCATCGCATAGGCGGCAAAGACCGACAGAAACAGGATGATGCCTGCGGCCACATTGGGCAGCGGGTCAACGACATCCTGCGCCCAGCCAGTGATTGAAAAACTGTCGCGGTTGTTGAGATCACCCGCGACCTCGATGCCCGCATAAATCCCGATGAACCCGATGGAAATGACCGAGAAAACTCGGGGCCATTCCTTTGGGATTGAATCGAGAAGCTGGGACATCTGAGTGGGTCCGGTTGGAGAGACGGAAGGGTTAAAGGGGAGTTTGCACGACCTGCGGCGCTGTGGCTAGGGAACAATTATGCGGCGTTCGGTACGTGACTCAAATGATGCGGATTCTCGGGAGTTGCAAAGATATGGCCAGAAGAGTTAGGAGACGATTGCGGGCGAGGGTTTCGAATTCGGTTACTGTTGGCCTCTTTGGGTTTCTTTTCAGCGTTGTGAGGTCAAGCGATGCTGCTCCGGGAGCTTTTGCGGTTCACTAAAGCGTCTGTATTCTGGATTAGTCTTTCTCTTGCCTCTCTACTGCGCCCCTCTGCCGAACTCGGAGCTAGAGCGATTGGAATCGAAAATTTGACCCTGCTTATTTCTTCGTTTGATCGTAGATGATCTCCGCGGGCGCCGGCTTCCATAGATAGTATTTTTAGGCCCGCTTTACCTCCGCCCGAGGTCTCATTTGTCGCAGTGACCGCTACATCGAATTCTACCGATTCAACACGGCGATATGTGTGGTCAATACTGCCTTCTTCGAACAAATCGCGTTCACTGTTGGAAACGGGGGGATTAATCAGGATACCCATTTCGTCGTATTCTGATTGTAATTCCGCAGTGGCGTCGACAATGCCGCTAATCGTTTCTTTTATAAACTCTTTTAGGTCCATGCAGTGCTCACAATTCGATAGTTTTGACTCGGCAGCACCGGGCAGCAACCGGCTCTCTTCGCGGGAGTGCACTTTGTACCGACCCAGGGTCGGGCGCTGCCCTATGTTGTTTTCGTGACAACGGACTACAAATCCATCAGCAACCGGCGCGGATCCTCCAGGGCTTCCTTGATGCGCACGAGGAACGTCACCGCCCCTTTGCCGTCCACAATCCGGTGGTCATAGGAGAGTGCCAGATACATCATCGGGCGGATCACGACCTGACCCTTGATCGCCATCGGGCGGTCCTGAATTTTATGCATGCCCAGAATGCCCGATTGCGGGGGGTTCAGGATGGGTGAGGACATCAGCGAGCCATAAACCCCGCCATTGGAAATCGTAAACGTCCCGCCCTGCATTTCGGCCATCGACAGCTTGCCATCCCGCGCGCGCGCGCCTTTTTCGGCAATCGCCTTTTCGATATCGGCAAACCCCATCGCATCCGCATCCCGGATGACCGGCACCACGAGGCCCGTGGGGGTGCCGGCGGCAATGCCCATATGCACGAAGTTTTTATAGACGATATCGGTGCCGTCGATCTCCGCGTTCACCTCTGGCACCTCACGCAGCGCATGTACGCAGGCCTTGGTGAAGAAGGACATAAAGCCCAGTTTCACGCCGTGTTTTTTCAGGAACAGGTCTTTGTATTCATTCCGCAGGGCCATCACCTCGGTCATGTCGACCTCATTGTAGGTGGTGAGCATGGCGGCGGTGTTCTGGCTGTCCTTGAGGCGCTTGGCGATGGTCTGGCGCAGACGGGTCATCTTGACCCGCTCCTCACGGCTGGCATCATCCGCAGCCACAGGCGCGCGCGGCGCGGCAGCGGGGGCCGCCGGGGTCGCGGCAGCCGCAGCAATAGCGCTGGCGACATCCTCTTTCATGGCGCGCCCGTCGCGACCGGTGCCGGTGACCTGATCGCGGCTGATCCCGGCCTCGGCCATGGCCTTTTTGGCTGACGGGGCGTCTTCAACGTCCGATCCACCGCTGGCGGCGGCAGGGGCGGGTGCCGGTACGGCCGGGGCCGTCGCAGCAGCAGCGCCCGCACCCGCGCTCAGGGTCGCAAGTTTGCCGCCCGCATCCACGGTGCTGCCTTCCGGTGCGAGGATTTCGGTGATCGTGCCCGCAGCCGGGGCGGGTACCTCGACGCTGACCTTATCCGTCTCCAATTCACACAGCATTTCGTCCTGTGCGACGCTGTCACCCACGGCTTTGAACCACGTGCTGACCGTCGCCTCGGTGACGCTTTCGCCCAGAGTTGGAACCATGACATCAACCGATCCGCCAGCAGCGGCCGGAGCCGGGGCTGCGTCTGCGGGTTCTGCCGCAGCAGGCGCTGGTTTTGCCCCGGCGCCCCCCTCGGCGATATTTGCCAAAAGCGCGTCAACGCCCACGGTGTCGCCTTCGCCTGCCACGATTTCATCCAAGGTACCTGCCACCGGGCTTGGAACCTCCACGGTCACCTTGTCGGTTTCCAATTCACACAGCATTTCATCAACGCTCACGGTATCGCCCGGTTTCTTGAACCAAGTGGCGACGGTCGCCTCTGTCACGGATTCGCCCAACGTGGGGACGCGCACTTCGGTGGTCATGTCTCTGTTCCTTCGCCGATTATTTCGAGATCGTCAGCGCGTCATTCACGAGCGCTGCTTGTTGTGCTTTGTGCTGAGAGGCCAACCCCGTTGCGGGGGAGGCGGAAGTGGGGCGGCCCACATAAAGGGGGCGCGGGTGTTTCGCACTGATCCGTCCCAGAACCCATTCGATATTGGGTTCAATGAAAGTCCAGGCCCCTTGGTTTTTGGGTTCTTCCTGACACCAGACGACTTCGGCCTGCTTGAAACGTTCCAATTCCTTGACGGCTGATTGCGCCGGGAAGGGATAGAATTGCTCCACCCGCAGCAGATAAACATCGTCGATGCCGCGCGCGTCACGTTCCTCAAGCAGGTCGTAATAGACCTTGCCCGAACACATGACCACGCGTTTGATTTTCTTGTCAGCGACCAGTTTCGTATCAGAATTGCCCTGTTGCGCATCATCCCACATCAGACGGTGGAAGGAGGAACCGGTGGTGAATTCCTCGGCCTTGCTGACCGCAAGCTTGTGGCGCAGTAGCGATTTCGGCGTCATCAGGATTAGCGGTTTGCGGAACGACCTATGGATCTGGCGGCGCAGGATGTGGAAGTAATTGGCCGGCGTCGTGCAATTGGCCACAATCCAGTTATCCTGGCCACACATCTGCAAGAACCGCTCCAACCGCGCAGAGGAGTGCTCCGGTCCCTGACCTTCAAACCCATGCGGCAACAGGCACACAAGTCCGGACATGCGCAGCCATTTGCTTTCACCCGAACTGATGAACTGGTCAAACATGATCTGCGCGCCATTGGCAAAATCACCAAACTGGGCCTCCCAAAGGGTCAGCGCATTGGGTTCGGCCAGCGAATAGCCATATTCAAACCCCAGAACCGCATATTCAGAAAGCATCGAGTCAATGACTTCATAATGCGCCTGACCCGGTTTGATGTTGTTGAGCGGGTAATAGCGTTCTTCGGTTTCCTGATTGACCAGCCCGGAGTGGCGCTGGCTGAAGGTCCCGCGTGTTGAATCCTGCCCGGCCAGTCGCACCGGAAACCCTTCGGTCAGCAACGAACCAAAAGCCATGGCCTCGGCAGTGGCCCAGTCAATGCCATCACCTGCATCAAACATCGCCTTCTTGGTTTCCAGCAACCGACCCACGGTCTTATGCAGGGGGAAGCCCTCAGGCAAGGTCGACAAAGCCTTGCCGACTTCCTTGAACGTCCCCTTGGCAATCGCCGTCTTGCCGCGTTGATACTTGGCCTCTTGTTTGTCCAGATGGGACCACTTGCCATCCAGCCAATCCGCTTTGTTGGGACGGTATTCCTTGCCGGCTTCAAATTCCTCGCTCAGATGCGCCTGAAACGCGGCTTTCATGTCCTCGATCTCGCCCTCGGGGATCAAACCATCGCGCACGAGGCGTTCGGTATAAAGGCTGAGAGTTGTTTTCTGGCCCTTGATCTTTTTGTACATCACAGGGTTGGTGAACATCGGCTCGTCGCCTTCGTTGTGACCAAACCGGCGATAGCAGAAGATATCAATCACCACGTCCTTGTTGAACTTCTGGCGGAACTCGGTGGCGACCTTGGCCGCATGCACAACCGCCTCCGGATCATCCCCGTTCACGTGGAAAATCGGTGCCTCAACGACCAGAGCGTTGTCCGTCGGGTAGGGCGAGGAGCGCGAAAAATGCGGCGCGGTGGTGAAACCGATCTGGTTATTGACCACGATATGCATCGTGCCGCCCGCCTTGTGGCCGCGCAATCCCGAGAGCGCAAAACACTCCGCCACGACACCCTGTCCGGCAAAGGCCGCATCGCCGTGCAGCAGGATCGGCATGGCGCTGGTGCGCGCATCATCGTTGTTTTGATCCTGCTTGGCACGGACCTTGCCGATCACGACGGGGTTTACCGCCTCAAGGTGGCTGGGGTTGGCGGTGAGGCTGAGGTGCACGGAATTGCCGTCAAATTCGCGGTCACTGGAAGCCCCGAGGTGGTATTTCACATCGCCCGATCCATCCACATCCTCGGGTTTGAACGAACCGCCCTGGAATTCGTTGAAGATCGCCTTGTAGGGTTTCATCATGACATTTGCCAGCACCGACAGACGCCCGCGGTGGGGCATGCCGATCACGATGTCGCGCACCCCCAAGGCACCGCCGCGCTTGATGATCTGCTCCATCGCCGGGACGAGGCTTTCGCCACCATCCAGGCCAAAGCGTTTGGTGCCCATGTATTTCACATGCAGGAATTTCTCAAAGCCCTCGGCTTCGACCAGCTTGCTCAGGATCGCCTTGCGGCCCTCGCGGCTGAACTGGATTTCCTTGCCAAAGCCCTCAATGCGTTCCTTGAGCCACCCGGCCTCTTCGGGGTTGGAAATATGCATGTATTGTAGCGCAAAGGTGCCGCAATAGGTGCGTTTCACAATGGAGAGGATCTCGCGCATTGAGGCGGTTTCCAGCCCAAGCACCTTGTCGATGAAAATGGGGCGGTCCATGTCGGCCTCGGTAAACCCGTAGGATTTCGGGTCCAGTTCCGGGTGCGGCGTCATCTCGCGCATGCCCAGCGGATCCAGATCCGCCACCAGATGGCCCCGGATGCGGTAGGCGCGGATGATCATCAACGCGCGGATAGAATCCAGCACGGCGCGTTTGATCTGATCATCGGATACCTCGACGCCCTGTTCGGCGGCCTTGGCTTTGATCTTTTGGCCCGCGCCTTTGACTTCGGCCTCGGGCGCCCATTCCCCTGTCAGGGCCTGCGTCATTTCATCGGCGGGCTGGGGGGGCCAATCATTGCGCGCCCAGCTGGGTCCTTCAGCCTCGCGTTTGACCGAGACCTCATCATCGCCCATGGCTTTGAAAAACGCTTGCCATGCCTCGTCAACTGCATGGGGATCACTGGCATAGCGCGCATACATCTGTTCGAGGTATTCCGCATTGTGCCCCTGCATGAAGGAAGAGGCGTGGAACTGGTCGTTTTGGGGATGGTCGGTCATTGAGGTACCTCATGTGGGTTGGGACCGTATTGATTGGTGCGGGGATATGATGGGGCCACCCAGAGAAATCGTGTGGCAAGAGTGGCGACGCTGCCGAAAATGAAACAGACGGCGCAGCCTTGCAGGGCAACTTTGCCGAGTTCAAAATGGAGCAGCATAAATGGTGAAAATGACATAAAAACGAAGCCGACGCCGCACAAACTACCCGGCGTACTTTGGTCGGCGTACGGATTGGACGGTAAAATGCGGAAAGGATTTTTCGGCGCAATGTGTAACGGAAGAGTATCACGGTGCCTTTTTGTCGCGACATTGTAGACAGAAAAAAAGGTCAAGCCCATGCATAAAAAGTACAGGTTGGATGAGATCAATGGTGGAACAAGGAATGGTAGCGCACTGGCTACGACAAGAATGGCCACATTGGCAAAATAAGCCGTCCTGAATCTTTCTGCGGACATCCGCCCGCGTCTTGAAAACAGGTCTGCCAGCAAGGCATTCGCTCTACTCATAATGAAATTCATTTTGGAATAGCTTGTAAGGGTCATTTGCAAAGACCCCCCGTCCGTCTGCGAGGCAGGGCAGCGCCCGAACCGCTTCGTTTTGCCAAAGGCGAACCTACCGATTGAAGGGGTGAGCGCATTGCTTTCCTCCCCTCGGGGTGGGCCTGCGTCATCTCATCGCCCGGTTGGGACGGCCAATCCGCGCGCGCCCAGTTGCGTCCGTCAGCCTCGCGTTTGACCGAGATCTCATCCTCCCCCATGGCTCTGAAAAACACCTGCCACGCGACATCCACCGCATAGGGGGCATTCGCAGAGCGCGCAAACATCTGATCGAGGTTTTCCGCGTTGTGCCCTTGCACGCAAGAGGAGGCGTGGAACCGGTCAATTTGGGGATGGTCGGTCATTGGGGCACCACATTTTTCATCGACTGCCCCGTACTTACGTGGGCGATGTAGGGGAAGTCGGTTTCGGTCAATTGCGAGATTTCATCATTCTTAAGAAGGCTCATATTGAGCTGACGCTTGATTCCGGCCGTATCGAATTGTTGTGGTTTCAAAAATACGACTGGTGGCATGCTGTCATTCAGGAGGTTTTGGTGCAGCGGTTGGAGCGACTTCTCAGCAAGTACTGGAAGAACAACAAACTCACAGGAAAGATGCGCGCCTGCCGGGTAAGTTTGCACGCCCGCTTCTAGAAAGCCGTTCATTTCGGCATGCTCGAAGAAAAACTGCAATGATTGGGAGTCTTCGATGGGTACCAGACGTCGCACTCCGCCTGCACCCTTTAATGCAAGTTCCCAAGCCGCTTGCCATCTGACTGCCGAAGCTTTTCCAAACGCCATGCTTTGGATCAGACGGATAGCGGCCCAGTTGTGCAAATGTTCTTCAGTGAGATCGGCGTTCGCAACACGCTGCCATCCGAGTAAAGATAGGCTACTTGAAAGAGAGTCGGCGCTGAACTCGCTTGTCAGACAGGTTTGGATTGTCTGCTCGGCCTTATCCGGCGTGCTTTGAGCCTGAACAATAGAGCCAAACGCGATCAATGCCGCCGCCATGCTAAATTTCTTGGCTACGTTGCGAAAATGGACACCCCGTGGCTCCGCCCGTTCGCCGTTCGAAAGCGCCATTGGCGCTTTCGCCTCGCTTATGCTCGGGTCGCGGCTCACCCCTTCTCAATCGCCTCTTTTACGGCTTCGCCCAGGGTCGCGGGGCTGTCAGCGACCACGATGCCAGCGGCGCGCATGGCGTCGATCTTATCCTCGGCACCACCTTTGCCGCCCGCAACAATCGCGCCCGCGTGGCCCATGCGGCGGCCCGGAGGGGCCGTGCGACCGGCGATAAAACCAGCGGTCGGCTTCCAGCGCCCCTTTTTCTTTTCATCTGCCAAGAACTGTGCCGCGTCTTCCTCGGCGGAGCCGCCGATTTCACCAATCATGATAATGCTTTGCGTCTCATCATCGGCCAAAAACATTTCCAACACGTCAATGTGTTCGGTGCCCTTGATCGGATCCCCGCCAATGCCCACAGCCGTCGATTGGCCATAGCCCAGATCGGTCGTCTGTTTCACCGCCTCATAGGTCAGCGTGCCGGAGCGCGAGACCACACCGCAGGAGCCGCGTTTGTGAATGTGACCGGGCATGATGCCGATTTTACACGCATCGGGCGTGATCACACCGGGGCAGTTCGGCCCGACCAGACGGGATTTGGACCCTTCAAGCGCGCGCTGCACCTTCATCATGTCCAGCACCGGGATGCCTTCGGTGATGCAGACGATCAGTTCCATTTCCGCGTCAATCGCCTCCAGGATCGAATCCGCCGCAAAAGGGGGCGGCACATAGATCACGGAGGCATTGGCCTCTGTCACGTGCTTGGCTTCATGCACAGAGTTGAACACCGGCAGGTCCAGATGGGTTTGCCCGCCCTTGCCGGGGGTCACGCCGCCAACCATTTTGGTGCCATAGGCAATCGCCTGCTCGGTGTGGAAGGTTCCCTGCGAGCCGGTGAGCCCCTGACAGATGACTTTGGTGTTTTCGTCGATGAGGACGGCCATGATAGATCCTTTTTATTTATACGCGGTATGAACTGTAGAGAGAGCTGGTGCCATTATCGACACAGCCTGTTTGGTTGGGCGTGGGGTCGAGCGTTGCCGCCCCGACCACATGCCCGATAGGGTTTGCAGGGTCTTCGTAACGCACGCAGAGCGCCGGTTGACCGGTTGCAGGATCAACTGCACCCTGATCTGCGATGCGCACATAGGAGGGGAAAAGACGCGGGATGATCGCATCCAGCATCTGTGACATACCCGTGACGCCAAGATGCCGGGTTTCAACAAAACAATGCTGCGGCATTTCACCATAGTAAAGTTCCGCGGTGACAGTTTGGGCGGGGGCCGTGAAGACATGGGTCGTGTCAGCATTGGTTGTGCTGCGCTCGACGGTTTCAGCAAAACCGGAGGCGCGAAAGGCACCCGCCCGCGCGGCGCCGCTCGGATGCTCCTGCAGGCAGAGCTGCACGGCAATGCTGGTGTTGGTCCAGACGGCCTCGTCAAAGCTTTGCGCGGTGAGAGGCGCGGGGATCAGACATGCGGCCATGAGCGCGGGTCGGACGTTCATCATACGGCCTCCTTGCGCAGAAGCACGGTGATGTTGTCATCCACGGGAAGCGCGATCTTGTTGACCAGTTCGGATGTGAACCCAGCGCGGCGACAGATATCTTTGAGTGTGTTCAGCGTGAAATAATTGACGTGATCGGGATAGCGAAAGCCGCACCATTTGGGCCCGATGAAGCGGCGATTAAGCGAGCCGAAATTGGGCACGCGGATGTAGACAGCACCACTGTCCTTGAGCGCCCGATGCGCGCCTTTCAGCACGGTCATGGCGTCGGTTTCATGCTCCAGATAGGAGTTCATGACGATGCCGTCGAAGTGCTGTTCCGGGAATTCCCAGATCGCTTCGGCCCCCGCGCCATGTTGGCAATACCCCCCCTGCGCGCGCATGAAGCTATCCGCCTGTGCATGCAATTGCGTTGAAAGTTCAATACCATAGGGCGTCATTGGTGGCTGGATCCGGTGGCCCAGACCGCAGCCCACATCCAGCACATGACCGTCGTTGAACCACTGACGGTATTTGTCATGCTTGCTGCGATGGGTCAGGCCCAGTTTCTTGCGTAACGACCTAATGGCAGGGCTGAGCGAGGTCGATCCTTTGGTGGTCGTTTTCTTGACCTCATAGGTTTTTTCCCAAGCGAAATCTTCTTCCAGCGCTTCGTAAGCAACGGGATTTTGCAGATAGGTCATGTCACATGCGGTGCAGCGCACCACGTCCCAGTTTGCCGGCGAATACTGCGGCCAAGGTGCGGTTCCCGTGGCGGTGCAGCAAGGGCAGGCGCGCAGCGTTGTATCCAACATTTCAGCGCTCCTCCCAACCCACAGGCAGTCGGTCAACCGCCATAAAAGTCTGTTCGTCCCGGATGCCAACATGCACCACAGCGACACGCTTGCGCAGCAGTTCACGCCCCTCGATCAAGGCCGTGCCTATTTCAGGCACATGAGTTGCGGGCAGATCAATGGCCTGTCCAAAAACCGGCGGCGTGGCCATTTGTTTGCGCAGCGCGGTGATGGCGTCGCGCGTGTGATCACCTTTGAACGCAACCTCGCAGCGGCGTTCGATTGTGGCGGGCGCGCTGGGCGCAGGTTCCAATGTGAAATCCCAAAAGGTCAGATCAAAGGGCAGCGGTGATCCGGCTTGCGCCTCCATACGCGTCCGCGCTTGCGCCGCGGTTTGACCAGCTTTGAAACAGACTGAATTGAACGCGGTGATGGCGGCATCCGACGCGGTCTGGGCCAGCGCAGGCCATGCCATGACACACCATATGAATGCCGCGCGGATCATGTATTTGGCCGATAGAGAATGATGGCATAGCGATACCAGCCAAAGCTTTCGGTGCGTTCGGTGGCAATCAGGGCAGGGGGATCAGAAGGGACCGACCAGGCCTGTTCGATGTCATCGCCCAGAGCTTTGGGGTCAATGGCGCGGGCCGTTGGATAGGTTTTGGCCACGTAGTTCTGAAACCGCGTGGTCTGGCCTGTGCGCGAGTCCGCCTGCACCAGACACATTTTGGAGGATATGGCCACCGCCGGTCTTTCGTTATCGATCACATAGGCCTTGATGCCGGGCACTTCCTGCGGCAGCGGCACATAACCCGCCGCGCGTATCTTGGCCTCAGAGGCTTTGGCATCACGCGGCCCGTTTGTGCAATAGCGATCAAAGGCTTGCGTCATCTGGTATGGCTCGCTCTTGGGCACCAGATTGACCCGCCACATGTTGCGCAGTTCTGCTGTGTCAGGGGAGACGTTTTGGGAGGAGCAGGCGGTGAGGGTGAGCGCTGCAAGTAATGAAAAGGTCTGATAAATTGCGGCCGGGCTCACAAGGAAACCTCCGCTGGCTGCTCGCTACGATACTCGGTCCAATATCGCGTCATCAGTTCGATCAATGATGTGCCGCGAATTTCCAATTGGCTTGCGGACACAAGAACAAAGCGGTTTCCGTTGATACGGGATGGTTTATTCCATTTCCATCGGGGCCACGGTTGCCTTAGAGATGTTTCGCCTTGCGCGGAGACATGTACACGCGCAAAGATCAATCTTGTTGTCCAAAACCCACTGATATAGCTTGTACTGGTCTCTTCGATCTTGCAGACCGCATCCCAACGTACTTTCAGCGGACCCAAGTAACTGTTCATGGTGAAGCCTGTTTCGTCAAGCTCCAATGGGTACTTTGGAACTGCGCAGTAGAGCAGGTAGGGGACGGCGAACATAAGGGTCCACACGACGGGAAAACCAAACAATGAGCGCATATCCGTCGTGCTCTCAATATCATAAGCAAAAATTGCGGCGATCCCAAAAAGCGTCATGACCAAACCCATGACCATACCGCCGAACATCAAGGTTGGGGCTTTAATGGCCTTGTGGATGCGCATGTGTTGTTCGGTTGGTATTGGATCGTGGATCATCATTGTAAGTTCGGAACTTGCCTATAGCCGGGCATAGGGTTCTTTCCGACGGATCGGCGGATCAGATGATTGCCCTCAACACCCTGCCAGGCCTCCGCCGGTGATTGAGCTAAAAGGTCCCCCGGACCTTTTCTAATAAGCCCGCCCCCGGGCTCCGCCCGTTCGCGGCTCGAACGCTCCACTGGAGCGTTCGCCGGGCTTATGCCCGGACCGCCGCTCACCCCTTAACAGCCTTAACGATCTTCTGTGCGCCGTCTTTCAGGTCATCTGCTGCGATCACATCCACGTCGGAGTTGTTGATGATGTCCTTGCCTTCCTGCACGTTGGTCCCCTCAAGACGCACCACCAGTGGTACTTTGAGACCGACCTCTTTCACGGCAGCAACTACGCCCTCGGCAATCACATCACAGCGCATGATACCGCCGAAGATGTTCACCAGAATGCCTTTGACCTGCGGGTCGGAGGTGATGATCTTGAAGGCCTCGGTGACCTTTTCCTTGGTCGCCCCACCGCCTACATCAAGAAAGTTCGCAGGCTCAGCACCGTAGAGCTTGATAATGTCCATGGTCGCCATCGCCAGACCCGCACCATTGACCATACAGCCAATTTCACCGTCCAGCGCAATGTAGTTGAGGTCGTATTTGGAGGCTTCCAGCTCCTTGCTGTCCTCTTCAGTGGTATCGCGCAGCTCAGCAATGTCGGGGTGGCGATACATCGCGTTGCCGTCAAAGCTGACCTTGGCATCCAGCACCTTGAGATCGCCCGCATCGGTGGTGATCAGCGGGTTGATCTCCAGCATCTCCATGTCTTTTTCCATGAAGGCGTTATAAAGTAGCCCCATCAAGCCAACGCATTGTTTGACCTGCTTACCCTCCAGACCGAGCGCAAAAGCGACGCGACGCCCATGAAACGCCTGATAGCCAGAGGCCGGATCAACGGAGAAAGACAGGATCTTTTCGGGGGTGGCCGCGGCGACCTCTTCAATGTCCATGCCGCCCTCGGTGGAGCATACAAAACTGACGCGGCTCGTCTGGCGATCCACGAGAAGGGCGAGATACATCTCCGTTGTGATGCCCGAACCATCCTCGATGTAAATGCGGTTGACCTGTTTGCCAGCCGGGCCGGTCTGGTGCGTGACCAAGGTGCGGCCGAGCATCTTTTTGGCTTCCTCAGAAGCCTCTTCGACAGACTTGGTGATGCGCACACCACCCTTGTCCCCGGCGTCGGCTTCCTTGAACGTCCCTTTGCCGCGACCGCCCGCATGGATTTGCGCCTTGATCACCCACATGGGACCATCAAGCGCCCCTGCGGCTGTCTTGGCCTCTTCGGCCCGAAGGACAACACGCCCGTCAGAAACCGGAGCGCCGTAGCTGCGCAGCAATGCTTTCGCTTGATATTCGTGGATATTCATGGAGTGGGTCCCGTGCTTTGATGGATCGGATCTTTTGTTGTTATAAAACGCAAATTTTCTACAATGGAACCGGTTTATCCCCATCAACGCGGTTCGACGGCCAATTCTCGAGTTTTGTGATCACAGTTTTTCGAGCTGTGATCACAAAAAGCCAAGCAAAGACTATTTTCATAGAGTGCGTGGGATTCGCACCGGTTTTTTGCGTTGTCAGGGGATGGCGGAAACTGTGGGCTTTGCAGTCATTTCTTGGTGGATCACAAAGCCGGTTCCCGTCAAATAGAAGCAAGATTGTCTCAGATGTCTGAACATCCTTGAGAGCGTCATGGCAAAGCTCATGAACACTGCTTGTGTCTTATTTGGGGATCGCGACGCTGATCCTTCAAAGCTCTACCGATTGTGCCCCGGACGGATCTTTATTTTTTGGCATTGCTGGTCCGAAAACAGTTGAACGCTTCGTTACAGCAAATGCATCACCGGGCGTTGGAAGGATTGATCGGAACGGACCCAGTTCTGAGAAAAGGAAAACAAGCGAGGAAACCGTATGCGACAGATTGACGGCGTTTGCGGCGGTGCGAACGCGACATGTGCTCGGCAAACGGTCGCACTTTGCCAAGCGATCAGTTTTGCAAAAACTGTTCAAAAGAAGATAGTGCAAGTCATCTTGGCGCTTAAACCTTCGAGAGCACGGTGGGATCGCACAACGGTGAGTGTGCCCCGCTTTGAATGCATGAATAGATGGGTTTCAGGGCCAAAAGGGCCGAGGGCGTCACATTTCCCGAAATGGCTAGGTCAGCAACGTCCGGTCTCATGGATAAACAGGATGCTGTTCGTGACATGCGTGGCGCATCAAGAGCGCGGATAGACGGATTCCTACTCTTGTTTGTTCTCCGACATCAAAGGATCACTACGCGTTCTGCCGTACAGCACGGGTTCAAAAAGTTGTTCAAGGAATCAAAAGCACCCCGGCGACGGGGTGCTTTGATGGCGCACAACTCGTCGAGATCAAGCGAGTGTGTTGTCGATGTCCTTGCAGGCCTTGACCAAACCTTTGACGGCGTTGACAGAACCGTCAAACATCGCCTGTTCATCTTTATCCATGGAGATTTCCACAACCCGCTCGATGCCACCAGCTCCGATAACGGTAGGAACGCCCACATAAAAGCCCTTCAAGCCATAGGCCCCGTCAACGTATGCGGCGCAGGGCAAAACCCGCTTTTGGTCTTTCAAATAGCTCTCGGCCATTTCGATGGCGGAGGTTGCAGGCGCATAAAAAGCAGAGCCTGTTTTCAGCAAACCAACGATTTCCGCACCGCCGTCACGTGTGCGCTGTACGATTGCGTCGAGCTTGTCTTGCGTGGTCCAGCCCATTTTCACCAGGTCCGGCAAAGGGATGCCTGCGACCGTGGAATAGCGAACCAACGGCACCATTGTGTCGCCGTGCCCGCCAAGGACAAAGGCAGTAACGTCCTTCATGGACACGTTGAATTCGTCGGCAAGGAAGTGACGGAAGCGCGCCGAGTCCAGAACGCCCGCCATGCCGCAGACTTTCTCATGCGGCAGACCGGAGAATTCGCGCAAAGCCCAGACCATCGCATCCAGCGGGTTGGTGATACAGATGACGAATGCATCCGGTGCATGCGCGGCGATCCCCTCGCCAACGGATTTCATGACCTTCAGGTTGATGCCCAGCAAATCATCCCGGCTCATGCCCGGCTTGCGTGCAACGCCAGCGGTCACGATGCAGACATCTGCACCCGCAATGTCTTCGTATGACTGCGTGCCCGACATCGTTGCGTCGAATTTGGCCGAGGGGCCGCTTTCCGCGATGTCGAGCGCTTTGCCCTCGGGTATGCCTTCGGCAATGTCAAACAGGACGACATCGCCGAGTTCTTTCAATGCTGCCAAATGAGCAAGCGTGCCGCCGATCTGACCTGCGCCGATGAGCGCAATTTTGGGTCTGGCCATGGATTTTTCTCCGCGTTCGGTTGAGATTGCGCCTGTGCTAACCAATAGCGCGTGGTTGCGCAAGTTCGGTTGCAGTCTTGTGTTTATCAGCGCGCTATCGTGATGTATCGACGGTGGTTTAAGCTGGTCTCGCGGGGTGCGCGTGCCGGTTCGCCGTATTTTCGCGCAATTAGGGGGTCGCGGTTGCTCACGCTGGATTGGATGTTTTTTGCCATCGCAGGCCCGGCGGTGATCTTTGCGGGAATTTCCAAAGGAGGATTCGGATCGGGTGCGGCCTTTGCCGCAGCGAGTATTCTGGCGCTCGTGGTCGAACCGGGATTGGCGCTGGGCGTAATGCTGCCACTTTTGATGCTGATTGATGCCGCAACACTGAGACCCTACTGGCGCAAGTGGGACAACAAGGCCGCAGTGCTGCTGATTTTAGGAGGTATTCCCGGTGTGGCTCTCGGGGCCGCGCTTTATAAAATTGCGCAGCCTGACGTCTTTCGGGTTCTGATCGGTTCTATTTCACTTGGGTTTGTGCTGTGGCAATTGCTCAAAGCCCGCATCTTACAGCCGCACCCGGATCGGAAAATGCCGCACTGGGCGGGGGCTTTGGCAGGCGCCGTGGCAGGTTTCACCAGCTTTGTCAGCCACGCCGGGGGGCCGCCAGCGGCTGTTTATCTGCTGTCTGAGGAACGCACGAAAACGGAGTATCAGGCGACCACCGTGCTCGTGTTTTGGGTCATCAACATCGCCAAGGCCATACCATATGCCGCATTGGGCATGTTCACCACGCAGACAGGTCTTGCAAATCTGGTGCTGGCGCCCTTTGCGCTTTTGGGCGCCTGGGTGGGTGTGCGGGCGCATCGCGCCGTGCCAGAACGCTTGTTCTTCGGGCTGACATACCTGCTGTTGAGCATCACAGGCGTCAAGCTGATCTGGGACGGTCTGACATAAATATTGGTGGCCCGCAGCCCGAGAATACGGGCGATCAGGCAAAGGTCATAAGGACGATGCGGATGTCCTGCGCAATGCGCAGGAAATCAGGCGTCGTTGCCTTTGGCAGGCAATGCTTCGGCTAATGTCTCAAAGGACTGACCGGAGGCCACAAGGCACGTCAGGCCATTTGGCGTCGTCACCGTGATTGTCCAGGAGCCCGTTTCATCTGAAGCAAACACTTCGATCACGGCATTGTTTGCCCCCAGACCCATGGATTGACGGGTTTCTCCGTACCCATCGGCAAGCCGGTCAACGACAGCCTCGCGTGGGGCACAATTGCGTGCGTTTTGAGCGGCGGCGTCCGTGGTGGAAGCGATGTAAAGCGCGGCTGCAGCGCTAAGCGCGCCCAAATGCAGCATTTTGGAAAAGCGTGTCATAGTGTTTCTGCCTTCATGTCAAAGGCGGCACCCGCTGTCATCTGGCCGGGCCGGTTTCCCGGCGATGACCGGGCGGCCCCGGTTCAATATAAGCGTCCGCAACATCCAGGCTTATTCCACTTTCAACGGCCTTGCTGAAGCAACCTGATACCAAGATATTCGACGGGATCAGCATCCATAACAGGGTTGAAATATTGGTTAATGCTGCGGGCGGATATAGATTGCATTTGATATTTGCTGCGTTGCGGCATAAAAATGCTTGAATTTTGTGCAAAAAAATGCCCCATTCCGCGCAACTTTGTAACCCGTTCAAATTTCGTGGAAAATAACAGATGAGATCGATATCCCGCCCATTGCGTTCGGTTCTGTACATACCGGGATCCAAAGCGCGCGCTTTGGAAAAAGCACGTCACCTCCCCACAGATGCGATAATTTTTGACCTTGAAGATGCGGTTGCACCGGATGAAAAATCCGCTGCACGTGCCTTGCTGGCGCAGGAATTGCAGGTCGGAGGATACGGCGCGCGCCTACGGATTGTGCGCATCAACGGGCTGTCCACCCCTTGGGGCACGCAGGACGCCGAGGCCGTCGTGCAGATGGATGCGGATGCGGTGTTGCTGCCCAAGGTGGACGCGGCGGAGGATCTTGATGCACTGGCCAGAATCACCGGCGATCTGCCGATCTGGGTCATGATGGAATCACCGTCAGGCATGCTGGCGGCAGCGGAAATTGCCGCACATCCCTTGTGTCAGGGTATGGTCATGGGCACAAATGACCTGGCCAAAGACATGGGCACACGGTTTCGCGCAGACAGGATGCCACTGATGGCCGGGCTGGGCCTCTGCGTTCTGGCCGCAAAATCCGAGGGGATCGCGATTGTCGATGGGGTTTACAATGCGTTTCGCGACCAGGAGGGGCTGGCGCGCGAATGCGAGCAGGGGTGCGACATGGGATTTGATGGCAAAACGCTGATTCATCCCGCCCAGCTCGACGTGGCAAATGCGGCTTTCTCACCCTCCGGCGAAGATGTGGAGTTGGCGCGTCGCCAGATCGCGGCGTATAACGAAGCCCTTGCCAAAGGTCAGGCGGTGGCCGTGGTCGATGGTCGGATCGTGGAGAACCTTCATGTTGCCATGGCCCACAAAACGCTGGCAAAGATGGATGCAATCGAAAACCTAGGTACGGAGTAACCCCATGGCCCTGTTGATCATCGGACTGATCCTGTGGATCGCCGCGCATTATTTCAAACGCCTGGCTCCGGAACAACGGGCCAATATGGGCAATATGGGCCGGGGCGTTGCCGCCATTGGCATTGTCGCGGGGCTGATCCTGATGATCATTGGGTATCGCGCGGCGGATTTCATCCCGGTGTGGAACCCGCCATCTTTTATGATGCACGTGAACAATACGCTGATGCTTGTCGCGCTTTGGGTTTATGGATCGAGTGCGGCAAAGGGCGCCAAAGCCTGGCCGGCCTACAAAACCCGCCACCCCCAATTGCTGGGGTTCAAGATCTGGGCCGTGGCGCATTTGCTGGTAAACGGCGATCTGGCTTCGATCATTCTGTTTGGCGGGCTGCTGGGATGGGCTGTGGGGTCAGTGATCCTGATCAACCGCGCGGAGCCCGATTGGACACCGCCAGAACCGGCCGGCAAGGCCACATACATCAAGTTGGCGGTCATCACGCTTGTGCTCTTTGTGGCTATTGCGAGTGTGCATGTCTGGCTGGGTGTCTGGCCCTTCCCGAGCTGAACTTTTGCGGAGCATGCCATGAAACTCTATCGTTTTCTGTCCGAAGAGGACACGTCGGCGTTTTGTCACAAGGTGACGGAAGCCTTGAACAGCGGCTGGGAGCTTCATGGCAGCCCAACCCAGACCTTTGATCAGGCGGCGGGCATCATGCGTTGCGGTCAGGCGGTGATCAAAGAGGTCGACGGCACCTATACGCCCGACACTAAACTGAGCGCGCAATGATGAGCACAAAAACCAACGCTGGCCGATTTTTCGAAGACTACGCGGTGGGCCAGGTGATCCACCACGCCGTTCCCCGCACGATCAAGATGGGGGAACGGGCGCTTTACCACATGCTTTATCCGGCACGTCATGCGCTTTATTCCTCAGACCAGTTCGCACAAGGCTGTGGCCTGCCATTCAGCCCGCTGGATGATATGATCGCGTTCCACGTCGTGTTTGGCAAAACCGTTCCGGATGTGTCGCTGAACGCCGTGGCCAATCTGGGGTACGCGCAGGGGCGTTGGATCACGCCGGTCTGGCCCGGGGATACCTTGCGATCCGTGTCCGAAGTGATTGGGTTGAAACAGAATTCCAACGGCAAAACGGGCGTGGTCTGGGTCCGTACAACCGGTCTGAACCAACATAATGAAACGGTTCTGGAGTATGTACGCTGGGTGATGGTGCGCAAACGCGATGTGAATGCGGCGGCCCCTGAAACGATTGTCCCGGCCTTGCCAGACGCCGTGGCCGCGCAGGAGCTGGTGGTTCCCAAGGGTCTCGATTTCAGCACTTATGATTTCACGCTGGCCGGGGAGCCACACCGGTGGGGCGACTACGATGTGGGCGAACAGATCGACCATGTGGACGGTGTGACCGTTGAAGAAGCCGAACACATGATGGCCACGCGCTTGTGGCAAAACACATCCAAGGTGCATTTTGACACCGCTGCGCGGCCCGATGGTACGCGGTTGATCTATGGCGGGCACGTGATTTCGATGGCGCGGGCGCTTTCGTTCAACGGTCTGGCCAATGCACAGATGGTTGTCGGGCTGAATGGCGGCGCGCATGCCAATCCCTGCCTTGCGGGCGATACCATTCGAGCCTGGTCGCAAGTGCTGGACAAGGCGGAAACCGCGGCACCCGGTGTGGGCGCATTGCGCTTGCGGCTGGCCGCGACCAAGGGAGGCGCGCCTTTTGACTTACGCGGTGAGAACGGTAAATACCTGCCCGATGTTCTGCTGGACCTGGATTACTGGGCGTTGGTACCGATGTGACGGTGCAGGCAATCTATCTGTCCCACCCGGAAGTTGAGATTGATCCAGATGTGCCGGTCCCGCGATGGGGCCTCTCAGAACTTGGCGCGGCACGCACGGCGGCCTTGGCGGCGCGGTTGGGCGATTTGTCCGGCTGGCGTGTGGTGTCGAGCGATGAACAAAAAGCCATCGAGACGGGTACGCCGCTCGCAAAACTCACCCATGCGCCCCTGATCATCCGGCCCGACATGCATGAAAACGACCGAAGTGCGACCGGTTATCAGCCGCGTGAGGCCTTCGAGGCTTTGGCGGATGCGTTTTTCGCAGCACCGGACGTGTCGGTGCAAGGGTGGGAAACAGCACGCGCGGCACAGACCCGGATCGTTTCCGAGGTGCGTACGGTCATCGGCCAATACCCCGGCACACCATTGATTTTCACAGGTCACGGCGGTGTGGGCACCTTGCTGTTTTGCCATTTGGCAGTTCATGAGATTTCGCGACAGTGGGATCAGAACGGCGGCGGGCACTGGTTCCGCTTCTCCACCGAGATGGACAGCGTTGAACGCGGCTGGAGTGCTATGGAAACGCTGTGCAAATAGGGGTCGGCAACTGAGATCCGTTTCGCTAGTGTCAGCGCATGAAATGCTTCTGTGTAATCTTGATGACGGGGCTGTTTTTTGTTCGAACGGCGGCCGCCTGCCAACTGGCACTGGTACTGGCCGTGGATGTGTCGGGGTCCGTGGATTCGCGCGAATATGATATTCAGATGCAGGGGCTGGCCGCGGCGCTGCGCGATGGCACGGTGATTGATGCGTTGATTGAACAGGAAGCACAGATCACATTGATCCAGTGGACGGGATCGTCGCGCCAACGCCAGACGATCCCATGGCGCGGCATGATCACGGCGGAGGATGTCTATGCGATGGCGGATGAGATCGCAGCCAATCGCCGGGTCTGGCGCAACTATTCCACAGCCATTGGCGAGGCATTGATCGCAGCAGAGGACGCATTGGGTGAGGTGTTACATTGCAAGCGCAAGATCATTGATGTTTCAGGCGACGGCATTTCAAACGAAGGTGTTTTGCCCGTCGAGCGGCACGCGGCACTGGCGGCCTTGGGGGTCACGGTCAACGCGCTGGCCATTGAGACTGATGACGAGGATTTGACGGGGTGGTTTTATGAAAACCTGATTCACGGCGACGGCGCTTTTGTCATCACGGCAAATGGCTTTCAGGACTACCCGGCTCAGATCCGGCGCAAACTGCAGCGTGAGACAACGCGTCAATTGAGCCGTCTGCCATAATGTGATCACACGTCCGATTAGCGTGATCACAAAATTCGAAATTCGGGAAAATTTGCGCGACCCGCGCCAATTAACCGCGCTTCAACCCGGTTCCAGTACGTGACAAGGCCACAATAAGGTTTAAAAGAAACAACAGGGAACAAAAGGAATCTACCATGGCCGATGTCAATCGGGGCAATCGCCCCTTGTCGCCGCATATTTCGATTTATCGCCCACAACTGACCTCAATGACCTCCATCCTGACGCGGATCACGGGCAA
This sequence comes from Paracoccaceae bacterium, assembly GCA_033344815.1. NCBI lineage: Bacteria > Pseudomonadati > Pseudomonadota > Alphaproteobacteria > Rhodobacterales > Paracoccaceae > Paracoccaceae bacterium. Next base: position 4,292,178 of record JAWPMR010000001.1, read on the forward strand.
CGCCTTGCTGGTCTCGTCATTGCTGGTGGTGTGGTGGTTTCTGGCGGCGGCGACCTCGCCGGAATATTTCGCCTTTGCCGACGCGGTTCTGACCAGTTGGTTCGGGGACCTGGTGATGACCCTGTCGCTTTGGGGTCTGTGGTATCACGCACTTGCTGGCGTGCGGCATCTGATATGGGATCAGGGGATCGGCCTTGATCTGGAAACAGCCTACAAACTTGGCTACGCGGTCATTGGCGGCTCTGTTGTGCTGACGCTGATTACCATCGTGATCGTTTAGAGGAGGCCGAGATGAGCTATTTAACCGACCGCAAAAGGGCCACCGGGATGGGGTCGGCCAAGACCGGCACCGAACATCACTGGTCCATGACCGTTAGTTCCGGCGCTTTGCTGGTTCTGATCCCACTGTTTGTTTTTACCTTCGGCCCGATGCTTGGCGCGTCCTATGAAGAGGTGACCACCTATTTCAACCGTCCGTTCCCGGCGGTTGTGGCAGGTTTGACCATCATCGTGACCTTCAAGCATTTCGCCAGCGGTGTGCAGGCGCTGATTGAAGATTACGTGCATGGGCTACCCCAGAAAGTTGCGATCGTGGCAATGACCTGTGTGTCCTATGCGGCGATGGCGGTTGGCCTTTACGCGATTGTGCGCCTTGCGCTTTGAGAAATGCAGCGGAGGTTCGACCTGCGCCCCCAAAATAGAGACCAGGAGAAAGTTCCATGGCAGCATATGAATATGAAACACATGAATACGACGTGGTTGTTGTTGGTGCCGGTGGCGCGGGCTTGCGTGCCACACTCGGCATGGCAGAGCAGGGTCTGCGCACGGCCTGTGTAACCAAGGTTTTCCCGACACGCTCCCATACGGTTGCGGCCCAGGGCGGGATTGCCGCGTCGCTTGCAAATATGGGCCCGGACACCTGGCAATGGCATATGTATGACACGGTCAAAGGGTCGGATTGGCTGGGCGATACGGATGCGATGGAATACCTCGCGCGCGAAGCCCCCAAAGCGGTCTATGAACTGGAACACTACGGCGTGCCTTTTTCGCGCACCGAAGAGGGCAAGATTTACCAGCGCCCCTTTGGCGGTCACACAACCGAATTCGGCGAAGGCCCCGCCGTGCAGCGCACCTGCGCCGCCGCAGACCGGACCGGTCACGCGATCCTGCACACGCTTTACGGCCAATCGCTGAAGAACAACGCAGAATTCTACATCGAGTATTTCGCCATTGATCTGATCATGTCCGAGGATGGCGTGTGTCAGGGTGTGCTCTGCTGGAAACTGGATGACGGCACGCTGCATATGTTTGCTTCCAAAATGGTGGTGCTGGCGACGGGCGGCTATGGCCGCGCGTATTTCTCAGCGACCTCCGCGCATACTTGCACGGGCGACGGTGGCGGCATGACCGCACGCGCGGGTCTTCCCCTGCAGGACATGGAGTTTGTGCAATTCCACCCCACCGGCATTTATGGTGCTGGATGTCTGATTACGGAGGGTGCGCGCGGCGAAGGCGGGTATCTGACCAATTCTGAGGGCGAACGTTTCATGGAACGTTATGCGCCGCAGTATAAGGACCTCGCGCCGCGTGATTACGTATCGCGCTGCATGACGATGGAGATCCGCGAAGGGCGTGGCGTCGGCAAGGACGGCGATCACATTCACCTCAATCTCAACCACCTGCCGCCGGAGACCCTAAAACTGCGCCTGCCGGGCATTTCTGAATCCGCGCGTATTTTCGCTGGCGTGAACCTCAACAAGGAACCGATCCCTGTTTTGCCGACGGTGCATTACAACATGGGCGGGATCCCAACGAATTACTGGGGCGAAGTGCTGGCACCAACTGCGAAAGACCCTGATCGGGTCTCACCCGGCCTGATGGCTGTGGGCGAGGCGGGCTGTGCTTCGGTACATGGCGCAAACCGGCTTGGGTCCAACTCACTGATCGATCTGGTGGTCTTTGGCCGCGCCGCTGCGATCCGGGCAGGCAAGATCGTCGATCCGGATAGCGCCGTGCCAACACCGAATGCAGCCTCCGTTCAAGCAGCGCTCGATCGTTTTGACAACACGCGCTACGCCAAAGGTCACATGCCCACAGCGGACTTGCGGATGGAAATGCAGCAAACCATGCAGAAAGATGCAGCCGTTTTCCGCGCCAATGAAACTTTGGCCGAAGGCAAGACCGCCATGGAAGAGGTCGCGGGCAAATGGTCAGATGTTGGCGTGACAGATCGCAGCATGGTGTGGAACTCCGACCTGATGGAAACGCTGGAACTGGCGAACCTGATCCCCAATGCGGTGGCCACAATCACCGGCGCGGAGGCGCGCAAGGAAAGCCGTGGCGCGCATGCACATGAGGATCATCCCGAACGTGATGACAAGGACTGGCGCAAACACTCGCTGATCTGGTTCAAAGGCAGCAAAGCCACGCTTGGGTATCGCGGCGTGCACGAACAGCCCCTGACCAGCCACAACGACGGCGGCATTGATCCGAAAAAGATCGCACCGAAAAAGCGGACGTTTTGATCGCGATGTTGCAGGAACCGCGCATTACCGTCTCGTCCATGCCGCAGGTATGCCCGATCGGGTGTACTGCATTGGGAGCAACTCTTCATGTTTCAACGTCGCATGCACCAGCACTAGAAAATCACAATATCTCAGACGAGCTTATTAACAGGTGGGCATCATGATCCGTTTCATTCTTCCCGTGGCATTGGTTGTGTCCGGCTGTGCCGCGATCCAGCAAACCACCGATCAGGCTGGCCGGGATGCGGCAAAAACCGTGCTGCCGGAGGCCTTGGCAGTTTATTTCCCGCAGGTGCCGAAACAGCTGTTCCAACCCTTCACCAATTGCGTTGTGGACAACGCACAAGCCAGCGAAGTTCAGTCACTGGCCGCAGATGCGGTTACCGGTGCAGATGAAAACACCGCTGACACGATCAGGTCGGTCTTGACCCGCCCTGAAACCCAGAATTGTTTGCGTGCAGCAGCGCCTGACGCGTTAACCAGTTTTTAGATCAGACAGGAGACCCGACATGGTTCAACTGACGCTTCCCAAGAATTCCCGCATGACAAAGGGCAAGACCTGGCCCAAGCCGGAAGGGGCGAATAACCTCAAGAAGTTCTCGATCTATCGCTGGAACCCGGATGACGGTGAAAACCCGCGTGTGGATACCTATTTCGTGGATCTGGATTCATGTGGCCCCATGATGTTGGATGCTCTGATCAAGATCAAAAACGAGATCGATCCGACGCTGACCTTCCGACGCTCTTGCCGCGAAGGGATTTGCGGATCCTGTGCGATGAACATTGACGGGATCAACACGCTAGCCTGTATTTATGGCATGGATGAGGTGAAGGGTGATGTGAAGATATACCCGCTGCCGCACATGCCGGTGATCAAGGATCTCATCCCGGATTTGACGCATTTCTACGCGCAGCATGCCTCAATCATGCCGTGGCTGGAAACGAAAACCAACCGTCCGGCCAAGGAATGGAAACAGTCCATTGAAGATCGCAAAAAACTCGACGGGCTTTATGAATGCGTGATGTGCGCGTCCTGTTCCACGTCTTGCCCCAGTTACTGGTGGAATGGCGATCGCTATCTTGGACCAGCCGCTTTGTTGCACGCCTATCGCTGGATCATCGATTCGCGCGATGAGGCAACAGGTGAGCGGTTGGATGATCTGGAAGACCCGTTCAAATTGTACCGCTGCCACACGATCATGAACTGCGCCAAGACTTGCCCCAAGGGGTTGAACCCTGCAGAAGCCATCGCAAACATTAAGAAAATGATGGTTGAGCGCCGCGTGTGATGCGGGCGGCTCTTGCAGTCGTAATGCTGTGCGCCGGCCTGATGGGTCCGGCGGCGCAGGCGGAGGATATGGACCTGCAACGCTGCATCTGGCGGTGTCTTGCTGCAAATGGCCCGGCCACTAATCCCGCATATCATCAATGCGTTGATCGGGTATGTGTGGCCCCTCAAAACACACCAGCCGCCGCGCCGCCGCAAACCACGCCTTGGTCTTTCATCAATGGAGTCCTGAACCAATCGCTTGACGTGCGTCCGGGCGAGGGGCCAGCCCAGCTGTTTCCCGATCACGGCGACCCGACAATTGCACAAGTCGCGCTTGGGTTTCACAGTTTCCGCAATCGCAGTGGCGGTACCATGATCCAACAGAACATCGGACTTTTTGAACATATTCCGGAAGGCTGGCGATACGCCGGTCCCGTGACTGGCCTTTTTGGAGTCGATCCGCGAGATGCCAGCTTCGCGCCGGGTCGTATTGAGCTGACGACAACCGTGCATGGGCTGAACGAACCGCAATGCTGTCCAACCCAACCCGCAAGATGGTTGATAGATACGGGCACCCGCAGCGCCGCGCGCCTGCGCTGAGCAATCTACCATGCACATCATTCTTGGGCTCATTATTGCGTTTGTGATTGTCGCTCTTTATGCGCGCCGCAACAAAAACACGCGCCGATGCCGCTGGCGCGAGGACCGCACGGGGGATCGTGGTAGTCTTCGCAAATATAAGTGTGCGGCCTGCGGTGCCGAAGCCTTCACGGCACAAAAAGGGCCGCCGCGTGACTGCAAATCGGACTTGCCGCCTGTTTGATGGCGCGGGTTTAAACACGATAGGATGTGGACATGACCCTACCCTCAGATGCAGAGGCACGACGCGCGATCAAGCCGGTGATCTGTTACCCTGTCGAGACATTGCCCGAGCCGGATATGGCGCTCTATACCGCTGCGCGTGCCGACCTTGTCAAAAAGGATGAAGTCCTGATCCCTGCGCGGGATGCGCGTTGTTTTTCGGTGCCTGCGGGACATTTTTTCCGCATAACAAGTGTTGAAGGACCGCAGGTGGGTGATTTGAATCTGTTCAACGCGGATGATCTGAACGAGCGTTTCTATTCCGGAAAAACCCGCGCGCTGCACGGCACGCATATCACGACAGGGCAGCGGATGTGGTCCAGTTTCCCACAACTGAGGCCAATGGCGACGATTACCCATGACACGCTGGGATGGTATGGCATCGATGAATTTGGCGGATCGGTGCATGATGTGATCGGGACGCGGTGCGATCCTTATACCCACGCGCTGTTATCGAACGGCGGGCAATATCATCATTGCTGCCATTCAAATCTGACGCGCTCGCTGGCCGATCATCTGGGTGTGCCCTGCGCGAAGGTTGAAGCGCATGTGCATGACGTGCTGAACGTTTTCATGTGTACGGGGTTTACGCGTGACACAGGGCAATACTTCATGAAGGCCTCACCTGTCCGGCCGGGGGATTATCTGGAGTTTTTCGCTGAGATCGATTTGCTGGGTAACTTGAGCGCCTGTCCGGGTGGCGACTGTTCATCCGAACACTCCAGCGACAGCGCGGCTTGCTACCCGTTACTGGTCGAAATATTTGCACCCAAGGCGGGCGCATTGGACGGGTGGGTGTCACCACGCGCAAACCTTTATGACCGAACCCATGGGGCGTGAAGGTCAGGCAAAAGCCGCGTCGAGTGCGATTTCAACCATATCGCCAAATGTCTTTTCGCGGTCTTCGGCTGGTAAGGCTTCACCGGTTTGCAAATGGTCGCTGACGGTGAGCACGGCAAGGGCACGACGCCCGTGACGCGCGGCCAGCGTATAAAGTTCGGCCGCTTCCATTTCGACGCCAAGGATGCCGTGACGCACCATTTGTTCGTCCAGATCCGGACGCTCGGCGTAAAAAACATCTGAGGAATAGATGCCGCCAACATGGGTTGTGGTCCCTTTAGTCTTGGCGGCTGCGACCGCCGCCGCAAGCAGATTGTAATCCGCCGTGGGCGCGAAGTTAACTTCCTTGAAGATGCCGGAAGAGGGATATGTGATCGTCGTTGCCGACATGGCGATGACCACATCGCGCACAGCCACATGAGGCTGCATCCCACCACAGGATCCAATGCGGATGAGGGTCTGCGCATTGTACTGCGATATCAATTCATTGGCGTAGATTGACAGTGAAGGCATGCCCATACCCGAGCCTTGGATTGTGACGCGATTGCCCTTGTAAGTGCCAGTAAAGCCCAGCATGCCGCGCACTTCATTGACCAGTTTGGCATCTTTCAGAAAGGTTTCAGCGGCCCAGCGTGCACGGTAGGGATCACCCGGCATCAAAACAGTTTCAGCAATATCACCGGGCGCGGCGCCAATGTGGATGGTCATTTCTGGGATCCCTTTTTGGTCGCGCGCAACTTGCACGTGCAAATGTCTGGAAACAAGGGAAAAGATCTGTGTTCTGGTCCGCGTGACTATTCCGCCGCAACTGCCTGTGGATCGGCGAGGGTCACAATGTCCATCATGATGGTGTTCAGCTCGAAATCTTTTGGTGTGTAGACCCGTGCGACGCCCATTGCGCGCAAGCGCTCGGCGTCCTCATCCGGAATAATGCCACCCACGATTACCGGTATATTGCCCAACCCCGCTGCGCGCATTTGATCCATCAGGTCCTCAACAAGGGGGATGTGGCTGCCGGACAGGATAGACAAGCCCACGACATGTGCAGCGTCCTCTTGTGCAGCGGCAACGATTTCGGCGGGCGTCAAGCGGATGCCCTCATAGGCGATGTCCATGCCGCAATCCCGCGCGCGCACGGCAATCTGTTCCGCGCCGTTGGAATGGCCATCAAGTCCGGGTTTTCCGACAAGAAACTTCAAGCGACGTCCAAGTTTGTCACTTACTACATCCACCGCATCGCGCAGATCATCCAGACCTTCTGTTTTGTTGGACCGGGACCCGGACACACCGGTTGGTCCGCGATATTCACCATGTACGGCGCGCATTTGCGCCGCCCATTCGCCGGTCGTAACTCCGGCCCTTGCGGCGGCAATTGATGGCGCCATCACGTTGCGCCCCTCGGCCGCCGCAGCGCGCAGATCGGCCAGCGCTTTTTTCACAGCCTCCGCGTCGCGCGCATCACGCCAGGTGTCCAGACGCGAGATTTGTTCCGCCTCGACCGCGGGATCAACGACCATGATGCCACCGTCGCCCGTCATCAGCGGGGAGGGTTCGCCCTGTGTCCATTTGTTGACGCCGACCACAACGGTTTCACCCGCCTCGATGCGGCCTAGCCGGTCGGCATTGCTGTCCACCAGTCGCGCTTTCATATAGTCGATGGCTTCGATCGCGCCGCCCATTCCATCGAGATTGGCCAATTCTGCACGTGCGCCTTCCTTAAGGGCTTCCACCTTGGCATCCACGGCCGGGTTGCCGTCAAAGAGGTCATCAAATTCCAAAAGATCGGTTTCATACGCCATGATTTGCTGCATCCGCATGGACCACTGTTGATCCCAGGGGCGGGGCAGGCCAAGGGCCTCGTTCCATGCCGGGAGTTGCACGGCGCGTGCACGGGCCTTTTTGGACAGGGTCACGGCTAGCATTTCGATTAGAATGCGATAGACGTTGTTTTCGGGCTGTTGTTCGGTGAGGCCCAGTGAATTGACCTGCACGCCATAGCGGAAGCGGCGAAATTTGGGGTCTTCCACACCGTACCGTTCCAGACAAATCTCATCCCAAAGGTCGACAAAGGCGCGCATCTTGCACATCTCGGTGACAAATCGGATGCCTGCGTTCACGAAAAACGAAATGCGGCCCACCAATGCGGGGAAATCTTCTGCCGGCACCCGGGGTTTCAGCGCATCTAACACAGCCGTCGCCGTGGCCAGTGCGAAGGCCAATTCCTGTTCCGGCGTCGCACCTGCCTCTTGCAGGTGGTAGGAACAGACGTTCATCGGGTTCCATTTGGGCACGTTGGTATAACAATACTCCGCCACATCCGCGATCATCTTGAGACTGGGCGCGGGCGGGCAGATATAAGTGCCCCGGCTTAGGTATTCCTTGATCAGATCGTTTTGCACAGTGCCTTGCAGGGCCGCTACATCGGCGCCCTGTTCTTCGGCCACCGCAATGTAAAGTGCTAACAACCAAGGCGCTGTGGCATTGATCGTCATTGAGGTGTTCATTTGATCTAGCGGAATATCCTCAAACAGCGTCCGCATGTCGCCCAGATGGCTGACGGGGACACCCACCTTGCCAACTTCGCCGCGCGCCAGGATATGATCGCTGTCATAACCGGTTTGGGTCGGCAGATCGAAGGCCACGGACAGGCCCGTTTGCCCCTTTGCAAGGTTCGACCGATAAAGCGCGTTGGAAGCTTGCGCTGTTGAGTGCCCGGCATAGGTGCGGATCAACCAGGGGCGATCTTTAGTGGCATCAGTCATAGGGGCCTCGCGACTCAATTGGGTAATTTAATTACGTTGAAGCTTTGATACTTGAAATATTGTGGCGCTGTCAATTCGCTGCGTTGCGGCATTATGCGTTACTTCTCAGGAACACGCCACAGCATTTGGGTCGCTGCGTTAAAACGAAAGATAAAGCGAAGCGGACCCATTGCCTCGGTTCTTTGCGCTGAAAAGCCTCGCCGCAGATAGAGTGACTTCGCGCGCGGGTTAGAATCGATGACATCCAATCGCACGCTCCGTTTGCCAAGGCCGCAGGCATGGGCTTTCACCGCCTCAAGGAGTGCCGTGCCAAGCCCCATGCCGCGCGCTTGTTGCGCCACGCAAATCCCGTCCATCAAAAGAACGCCTTCCTCAAGGTCACGCTCAATCACGGACAGGATCATCCCGCGCCACAGGCCACCCCATGCACCATAAATCTTCTTCAGGTCTTCATAGTCCCCTCCAACAAGGGCGCCTTGTGCCGTTTTAAAACCAGCTATGCCGAGGATTTCGCCACGCTCGCCCCGTGCGACCAGCGCAAAATCGGGGTCCAGAACATGGCGCAGAAACGCCGTGGCCCGCGCATCCGGGCCCAGAACACGGCCCAATTTGAATCCAAAAGCCTGCCAATAAAGCGAGGCAACTCGGTCACATTCATCGGGGCGAAACCCAGGTGTAATCGTGTATTCCATGTATTTGATATTGTCCTTGCTGCGTTGGCCTGCAAGGGTCTGAGTATGACGCAGGTCGTAGAAATTCCCATTTGGCTCTTTGTGCTGATCCTGCTCTTTGCGGCGGTTACTTTTGCGTCGCATTTCCTGTTTCCTTCTGTACGCTGGTTTTTCCGCCGACGCCTTGAGCGTGCTGTAACCCGCCTGAACCAACGCCTTACCCGACCGATTGAACCGTTCAAGCTGGCGCGGCGCTATGATATGATTCAGCGTTTGATCTATGACCCGGACGTGACACGCGAGATCGTGAATTACGCGGATGACAATGGCGTTCCAGAGAACGTGGGGTTTGAGCGCGCCCGTGCCTATGCGCGTGAGATTGTCCCAAGCTTCAGTGCGTTCACTTATTTCGGGTTTGGGATCCGTTTGGCGCGAATATTGGTCAATTCGATCTATTCTGTCTGGACCGGGCCGCGCAATGACGCCGTGATCCAAAGCATCCCCAAGGACGCCACGGTGGTCTTCATCATGAATCACCGCTCAAACATGGATTATGTTCTGGTCACCTATCTCGCGGCGCAGACCTCTGCACTTTCCTACGCTGTGGGCGAATGGGCGCGTGTCTGGCCATTGAGCCGCCTGATCCGGATGATGGGCGCATACTTTATCAGGCGCAGATCCCGAGGGGGGCTGTATCGCGCCGTGCTTGGGCGTTATGTGCAGATGGCGACGGCAGGCGGGGTGGCGCAGGCGATCTTTCCCGAAGGCGGGTTGAGCCTGAACGGCCGCCTGATGCCCCCCCGCATGGGGTTGTTGAGCTATGTGCTGGAAGGGTATGACCCTGAGGGACGCGATGTCGTGTTTGTTCCGGTGGCAATCAATTACGATCGTGTGCTGGAGGATCGTGTCCTGATCGCTGCTGGCGCGCGCGGAGATCGTCGATTTGGCGCGCGTATTTCGGTGGTCGTGCGGTTTATTCTCAGCAAGTTCTGGCAAGGTTTGCGGGGACGGATCACACGATTTGGCACCGCCGCCGTGGTATTCGGCGAACCCTTGTCGCTGCGCAGTCTCGGCTCGGATAAAACGGTTGAGACTTTGGCTGAAAGCCTGATGGCGCGCATTGAAGACGCCATGCCAGTGTTGGCGGTACCCCTTGTAGCACAGGTCATGAGCAGGCAGGGTGGTGCCATATTACAGGATGATCTGATTGTTCAGGTGGACCTCGCGATGGAAAAGGCGCGGGATCTTGTGCCAGACGAGACGGCGCGCAATGTGTCGCAAGCCGTGCTTCAGGCGTTGGCCCAACTCAAGAAACACAACGTGATCGAAGAAACGCCAGACGGATGGCAGGTCATAGCCGATCAATTGCCCGTGCTCTTGTTTTACGCAAATTCCGTTGCCCATCGGTTTCCGGAGGATGCGACCGCAGCATAATTTCTGCACTCGCTCGGTCATAAAATTACAAAAATGATACCTGAGATGTTGCAATATTGCGCAGCAACCCCTATCCAAACCAGATAGTGCTGCTGTTCTGCATCGCGGCATAGTGGATTTTGGAACGATTTTAAGAGCTGGAGGCTGGTATGGCACTGGATACGACCATCGCGCATTATGAGGCGCCTCAAAAGGACCTCTATGAAATGGGGGAAATGCCGCCAATGGGTCATGTGCCCAAACAGATGTACGCCTGGGCGATTCGTCGTGAGCGGCATGGCGAACCGGACACCGCCATGTTGCAGGAAGTCGTTGATGTGCCCCAACTGGACAGCCACGACGTACTTGTGCTGGTGATGGCGGCGGGCGTGAATTACAATGGCGTGTGGGCGGCATTGGGTCAGCCCATCAGCCCGTTTGACGGGCACGGCGAACCATATCAGATTTGTGGATCGGATGCTTCGGGTATTGTTTGGGCCGTCGGGGACCGTGTGACGCGCTGGAAGGTCGGGGATGAGGTCGTGGTGCATTGCAATCAGGATGATGGCGATGACGAGCACTGCAATGGTGGCGATCCGATGTATTCCCCGACCCAGCGGATCTGGGGTTATGAAACGCCGGATGGGTCGTTTGCGCAATTCACCCGCGTGCAGAGCCAGCAATTGATGCCACGGCCAAAACACCTGACATGGGAAGAAAGTGCGTGCTACACGCTCACGCTCGCGACCGCCTATCGGATGTTGTTTGGCCATGAACCGCATGACCTCAAGCCCGGTCAGAACGTTTTGGTCTGGGGTGCATCCGGAGGATTGGGATCCTATGCCATCCAATTGATAAACACGGCCGGGGCCAATGCGATCGGGGTGATTTCGGATGAAAGCAAACGAGAGTTTGTGATGGAACTGGGCGCAAAGGGTGTTTTGAACCGGAAGGATTTCGATTGCTGGGGGCAAATGCCAACTGTGAACACGCCTGAATATGCAACCTGGTTCAAGGAGGCGCGCAAGTTCGGCAAGGCGATCTGGGACATTACCGGTAAGGGTGTGAACGTTGATATGGTGTTTGAGCACCCGGGCGAGGCAACCTTCCCGGTCTCCACCTTTGTGGTGAAGAAGGGGGGCATGGTCGTTATTTGCGCCGGCACAACCGGATTCAATCTGACCTTTGATGTGCGTTATATGTGGATGCACCAGAAGCGTCTGCAGGGGAGCCATTTCGCACATCTCAAGCAAGCTTCGGCCGCAAACAACCTGATGTTGGAGCGACGTCTCGATCCGTGCATGTCAGAAGTGTTCACATGGGCAGATCTGCCGTTGGCGCATATGAAAATGCTGCGCAACGAGCACAAACCGGGCAATATGTCCGTTCTGGTACAAGCGCCGACAACGGGATTGCGGACGCTGGAGGACGCTTTGGAGGCCCGGCGTTAACAGCCAGTTTACGAAGTTTACCGTGACGATCGGCCACGATTCATGTATGTGAATCGTGGCCGATTCTCGTAATACGTGTGTAATTGCGCCTTTTCAGTGACTTATCGTTTTTTGCCTCACTATTTCTGGGGAGTATAGAAAAGCGAATTTTCAACGTCAGTTAGCACATGTTAGAGTTGTGTTAGTTCGAAATTAACCTATAAAAGGCGAGTCTGACATGAGAAGTGACTGGATACTGGACGTTCTGACGGACTTGAAAACATTTGCGACTGCGAATGACTTGCCGGTTCTGGCCGAGCAGTTGGATGACACAGCAATTGTTGCTCTTGCCGAGATCGCCGCCCTTCACGATAGAACGCAGGGCAACTTAAATGGTGACGACCAATCGAGCCGAAACGATTTTGGAGGAGTTGGATCAAGCGGACACGCTTGATAAGCTCTACCGGGTGACATTTCGCATGCGTGACGTTTATGACGTCAGGCATGTGGTTTATTACTGGGTCAACAGCGTCGGTGAGAATTATGGAGCAGGCACCTATAGTGCGGAATGGGCCGAAAGATACGTAGAGAAAGACTACAACAAGATTGATCCGGTGGTTTTGGGTTGTTTCCAGCGATTTGACCCGGTGAACTGGAAAGATCTGGATTGGACGTCTAAACCCGTAAAAGGATTTCTGAAAGACGCATTGGATCACGGAGTAGGGGCACAGGGTCTCGCGATCCCAATCCGTGGGCCCAGTGGTCAGTACGCGGTTCTGAGCATCAATGACACCAGAGACGACGCAGAATGGGATGGTTTCATACGCGAGTACAAACGCGACTTCATGATCATCGCCTATGAGTTCAATAAGAAAGGTCTCGAATTCGAAGAGCGCGGCAGCGACAAGATGCTGGGCAAATTATCACCGCGTGAATTGAGCGCTCTGACCTACCTCGCACGAGGCCTCAGCCGGGTGCAGGCCGCACACCACATGAAAATATCAGAGCATACTTTGCGAGTGTACATTGAATCCGCGCGCCACAAACTGGGTGCTCTGAACACCACGCACGCCGTCGCGCGCGCCATCAACAGCGGCATCATCGTCGCCTGAGGTGTTAACAAAACATGGCGATCCTTGCACGGTGACGTAAGAGATCTGAAAGCCAACCGAACGCCCAGACAAGCCAGCATTAACAATAATGCCCCAGATTGTGTTCATCACAACGCTGGAGACCCAACATGCTGCATTACGTTTACGGAACCGATCTCGATAACTTTCCTAAACTGCGCGATACAATGTTCCGCGATCGCGCTGAGCAATTTGCCAATCGTTTGGGATGGGACGCGGTCACCGTGGATGAGAACGGGCATGAGATGGATCATTATGACTCGCTGAACCCGCTCTACATCATCTGGGAAATGCCAGATGGATCGCACGGCGGGTCCATGCGAATGATGCCGACTGTGGGTGAAACCATGGTGAACGATCACTTCGCACATTTGACAGGCGGCGTCAGAATTCAAAGCCCGCTGATCTGGGAATGCACGCGGTTCTGTATCTCTCCGCGCGCAGATCGCCGTGCGACTGCGGCGCTTGTTGTGGCGGCGGGTGAGTTGATGGACGAATTTGCGCTGGAGCATTTTGTCGGCGTCTTTTTCGAGAAAATGGAACGCGTATTTGCGTTGAGCTACATCAACGCTGATGTTTTGGGTGTTGATCCGCAAATGGATGCTGCGGGTGATCGCATCGCAGTGGGCACCTGGGAAATCACGCCCAAAACGATTGAACGCAATCTGGCGCGCATCGGTATTACTCGGGAAACTTCCAAAGACTGGTTCCGTGCGTCGTTCAACCGCAACTACGTTCCAATCTCGACGCCGGTCGAACTGAAAATGTGCGCCTGAAGCACCTGTATCAAAGCCCTGCGCTGCGCGCGCGGGGTTTGATTGCAATAGATCTGGTTCCCGGCGTAAACCCCGAGTAGGGTCGCGCCATGACCCTTCCCGCGCTCACGTTTTCAGATGATCAGGCCGCCGCTTTTGATAGCGTAACAGATGTCCTGCGTAGTGCCGGAATTGATTTGGATGATCAGCTTCTGACGCCGCCCAAGGGATCAGCAACATCCGTCATGGCAGTCACAGGCAAGGCTGGCTCTGGCAAGACCTTGCTGCTTGCAGAGCTTTACAAGGCCCTCGAGGGCGCTGGGGTTGAGGTCGTTTCGGGCGATTATGAATCCCGCAAACGGCGCGACAAACGCACGCTTGCGATTTTGGCTCCGACCAACAAGGCGGCAAGTGTTTTGCGCCTGCGCGGCGTGCCCGCGACAACGATCCACCGTATTCTCTATACGCCAGTTTATGACCCGGAATATGAACGTCTTGCAGAATGGCTTGCAACCGGAGGAGATGAACGGCCCGAAATCGAAGGGTTGACCGATCTGGCTCTGGACCGTGCGGCAGCCTTTTATGCCAGCAACAAATCGATTCCGGGCGCTTTGGCTGCGGCGGGGTTGCGCGGATCAGATTTCATCACGGGATGGAAACGACGCGAAGAACCCTTGGATATTGGATTTGTTGATGAATCCTCGATGCTGGATGACAAGCAATTTGAGGATCTCAAGGAGATTTTCCCGACGCTTTTGCTGTTTGGTGATCCCGCGCAGCTCGCACCGGTCAATCAATCAGGCACCATGGTGTTCGAAAAATTGCCGGAAAACCGGGTGCTGACGCTGAACCGAATTCACAGGCAAGAGGCGGACAACCCGATCCTCGATCTGGCTCATGCGTTGGGCGATCCTGACCTGAGCTTTGAGCAGTTTGAACGCATGGTTGAAGAAGCCGCTACACGAGATGAGCGTGTGGTTTGGGGCCAGCGCGTCGAGGTTGATTTGATGGCGCGCAGTCCGGTTCTGGTTTGGCGCAATGCCACGCGCATCCGGCTGATCAATGCGTTTCGTCAAGTTCATGGCGCCCCGGAGGATGCCTTGCTGGAGGGCGAACCCCTGATCTGTGATGGATTGGAATTGCCCTTGAAGCATCGCAAGAAGCGTCTCGATCTGGAAGCCCGCGGGTTGATCAAGGGCGCGCAGGTGATTTTTCTGGGCGAAGGTCGCAAGCCCGGTTTCAGCCGCTTGCATGTAATGGGCGCAGAAGATCCGCAAGTCTCCGCCGCTTCGATTGTCAAAATCGAAAAGCCTGATGAAGAAGAGCCGTTCATTCCGTTTGCTGCGCGCATGGGGGCAACATTTTTGCATGGTGCGGCCGTTACCATCCATAAAGCACAGGGCAGCCAATGGGATACGGTGCAGGTTTTCGCCCCTGATTTATATGGCGCAGCACGCATGGGACGTTCAGAGGCGGGGCAACCGCTTTGGAAACGTCTGGCTTATGTGGCGATCACCCGGGCGCAGGAACGACTTGTCTGGGTCGTTCGCAATCGTTTGTCGATGCCCACTGGCCCGCTGTCAGTTGATGATTTGCGCAGCATTCCTGCTGCACCTCTGTCATTGGCAGAGCCCCCATCAGAGGAGTTACTATGAAGTCCATTATCATCACCGGCGCAAGTTCCGGCATTGGACACGCAACAGCAAAAGTGTTTTTGGAGGCCGGGTGGCGCGTCGGGGTGATTGCCCGGCGTGCGGACAGGTTGGAGGCGCTGGCCGATCAATACGAAACGGCAATACCGCTGCCCGCTGATGTCACCGACGCCACTGGCATGCAGGCGGCGTTTGATGCCTTCGGTCATATCGATGTTTTATTCAACAATGCGGGGCTTTTTGGACCCGCAGCCACAATTGATGAGATTGATCTGGAGGAGTGGGCGCAGGTCTTGCAGGTCAATGTCGGGGGTATGTTCATCGCCGCGCGTTTGGCCTTTGCGAAGATGCGCGCGCAGGACCCACAGGGCGGTCGGATCATCAACAACGGGTCACTGTCAGCCTATGTGCCGCGTCCAAATTCAGTGTGTTATACGACGACAAAACATGCGGTGACCGGGTTGACGAAAACGCTGTCGCTGGATGGGCGACCGTTCGGCATTGCTTGTGGACAGATTGACATTGGCAATGCGGAAACCGCGCTCCTGGCGCAGTTAAAAAAATCGCAACCGGGTACCGACACGATGGATGTGAGCAATGCGGCGCGCTCAGTATTGCACATGGCCGAAATGCCCGCCGAAGCGAATGTTCAATTCATGACCGTCATGGCGACGCGCATGCCCTATATTGGACGCGGATAACAAGATGGCCTGAAAGCCCGCCTTACGGGCGTGCAAAGATCAGGCCTGGAAGATGCGGAAAACAGCGGACGCGGCCCAGCCTGCGGCAATGGCTATGGTGATCGACATGATGCCATAGAGCAGGGGTTGCCCCCGTGAAAGCTCAAAGAGCCAACGCTCCATACCGACTTTCTGAACATCGATTGTGGTCTCATAGCTGGAAACCACATTGCCGTCGCGGGTGAGGAAAATACGGGTGGCGTAGTCGCCTTCGGTCAGGGCTGCAGGCAGACGAACAGCAGTGCGAAACAGGGTCTGCTCGTTGACGGTGACACCCCCCTCGCGCAGTTGATAAAGGTCGGATCCGGTGCGAATCCGGATCAGAGCTTCGGTAAAGCTTTCAGAGTCCTGAATATTCGACGGCGCACCCACGGAACGGATTGCCCGCGGAACTGAAATCTTGTGCCGCAGATCTTCGACATCCTTGAGAACCTCCCGCAAAGGACCACTGGTCTGCACAGCATAAAAACTTGGCGCGCGATCAACCTCTACGGCATCCGCGTTGACCCAGATGCCAAGGCGTTTTTCCTTGCGCCGTACCGTCAAAGGGGCTGACGGCCCGGCCACAGTAACGATGACCTGAAGCGGTGCGCCTTCGGGTATCGCCTCTTCGCGCTTCACCGCACCAAAGATCAGAATGTCCGAGCCATCAAAATTGGTACTGATCGAGATTTTATCTTTGCTCAGACCCAACACAACTTCTTCGGCGAAGGCAGGCGCAGATAAAAAAAGCACAAGACTGAAGAGGACGTATGCCAATCTCCATACCATGCTCAATGCCCCGACGCGGCGCCGATGGAGTAAAGCTCCGACGGCATTAGCAAGAGATCAAGGGCGAGTTTTCCGCAGACTGCCAGAACCATGATGGCCAGCCAGATACGCAGCTGTTCGGCTTTCATTTTCACGCCGATTCGGGTGCCGATCTGCGCGCCAACAACCCCGCCAACCAGCAGCAAAACGGCCAGAACGATGTCCACGGTGAAGTTGGTTGTCGCGTGCAACAGGGTCGTGAACGCCGTAACAAAGATGATCTGAAACAGCGAGGTGCCAACCACCACCTTGGTGGGCATGCCCAGAAGATAGATCATCGCAGGCACCATGATAAAGCCGCCACCGACACCCATGATTGCCGCCAGAATGCCGACCGCGACACCGACGATCAATGGGGGGATCACAGAGATATAGAGACCCGAGACGCGGAAACGCATCTTGAACGGTAACCCATGGATCCAATTGTGTTTCTTGCGCACGGGGGCCTTGCCCGCTTTGGTGTTGCGGATGGCGTTCAGGCTTTCGATGAACATCAGCCCACCAATCACGCCGAGGAAGACCACGTAGCAAAGCTTGACCAGCAGATCGACCTGACCCTGCGCCTTGAGGTAGTTGAATACCACGACACCCAATGCGGCCCCGATCAACCCCCCGATGAGCAGCACAGTGCCCATCTTGAGATCCACGGTTTTGCGTTTGAGGTGCGCGAGTACACCGGAAAAAGAGGAGGCCACAATCTGGTTGGCTTCAGTTGCAACCGCGACGGCGGGCGGAATGCCGATCATGAACAGCAGGGGGGTCATCAGGAAGCCGCCGCCAACACCAAACATGCCAGACAAAACGCCCACGATCCCACCCAAGCCCAGCAAAAGGAAGGCGTTGACCGACAATTCGGCGATTGGGAGGTAGATTTGCATGATCTCTGTTAGAGCACAGGCAGGCATAAAATCAATGCTTCTTGCTGCTTTGCAGCAATCAGGACCGATATATAACGCAATTCTGGCCTTATCGGGGTCAGCGTTCTTTGACGTAGGGTTCCCCGCCCGCGCGAGGCGGGATGGCTTTGCCGACAAATCCCGCCAGAATAATGACGGTCATCACATAGGGGAGCGCGCCCAGCAAAGCCCCCTGAACCTTGATGCCCAACACCGCCTGAATAACGTCCGGCCGGGTTTCCAGAGCGCCGAAGAGGCCGAAGAGCAAGGTTGCATAGAGCGCATACCATGGGCGCCATTTGGCGAAAATCAAAGCGGCCAATGCGATGAAACCACGTCCGGCGGACATGTCCTTGACGAAACCGGCCTGCAGCGCGGTGGATAGATACGCCCCGGCAATACCGCATAAAACACCGCAAATCATCACAGCGGCGTAGCGCAGGCCGACCACAGAGACGCCAGCGGTATCCACGGCAGCCGGATTTTCACCCACTGCCCGAAGGCGCAGGCCAAATCGTGTGCGGAACAGGATCCACCAAGTGAGTGGTACCATGGCAAATGCGACATAGACGAGGATTGAATGGCCGGAGATAAGTTCTTCGTAGATCGGTCCAAGGAATGGGATGGTTCCCAGGCTTTCCGCAAAGGGCAGGGTGATTGGCTCAAACCGCGCGCCGCCCATCAAGGAAGGCGTGCGTCCGCCTTGGCTGAACCAGTCTTGAGCGATCAGCACGGTGAGACCGGCGGCGAGGAAGTTAATCGCAACCCCGGAGATCAGTTGATTGCCGCGAAATGTGATGGAGGCCAAACCGTGCAACAGGCTGAAAGCCATGGAGGCGGCGATGCCCGCCAGAAGGCCAATCCAAACAGATCCCGTGATTGCAGCAATAGCTGCTGAAAAGAACGCGGCCGCCAGCATTTTTCCTTCAAGGCCAATATCAAAAATGCCCGCGCGTTCAGAAAACAGCCCTGCCAAACAAGCCAAGAGCAAGGGTGTCGCCAGGCGCACTGTGCTGTCCAACAATTGGATGAGCGTCAGGAAATCCATCAGCTATTCCCCCGGCGCATCATCAGAAAGACCCGTTCGAGAGGCATCCGCACCATGTTGTCCAACGCCCCGGTGAAGAGAATGACCAGCGCCTGGATGACCACAATGAGTTCACGCGGGATTGAGGTCCAGAGCGCCAGCTCGGCGCCCCCCTGATAGAGAAATCCGAACAAGATCGCCGCAAGGAAAACGCCAAAGGGATGGCTGCGCCCCATCAGAGCCACGGCAATGCCGATGAAACCGGCCCCTTCCACGGCGTTCAGGACGAGGCGTTCGGCTTCACCCATGACGTTGTTGATCGCCATCATGCCCGCCAAGGCACCGGAAATCAGCATCGCGATCATGGTTATGGCCGTGGGGGAAATGCCACCGTATTTGGCCGCAGGCTCGGATTTCCCATAGCTGCGGATTTCATACCCCAACCAAGTGCGCCACAGCAGGAACCACACTAGTACGCAGGCCAGCAACGCGATTAGGAAAGTGACATTTGCGGGGGCTGCTTTGGAGAAATTGATGCCGATTGGAGCCAATATATCGTGCAGGGTCGGCAGGTGCACAGTTTCGGGAAAACGCGCTGTTGCCGGGTCCATACTGCCTGCAGGGCGCATGAGATTCACCAGCACGTAATTCAGCACTGCCGCGCCGATGAAGTTGAACATAATGGTGGTGATAACGATGTGACTGCCGCGTTTGGCTTGTAAAAACGCGGGGATTGCAGCCCAGGCTGCTCCGAACAACGCCGCCGCCAACGTCGCCCCCAAAAGGGCCAGCGTCCAATGCGGCCAAGGGATCAGCAGGCAGGCCAGCGCGACGCCAAGCCCACCCAGCATGGCCTGACCTTCGCCGCCGATGTTGAATAATCCGGCATGAAAGGCGACGGAAACAGCCAGCCCGGTGAACAAGAAATTCGTTGCGTAATAAAGTGTGTATCCCCAACCATAGGTGCTGCCCAAGGCGCCAGTGACCATCAGGTTCACCGCCGCGACGGGATCTTCGCCGATGGCAAGGATCACAATGGCAGAAAGAATCGCGGCCAGTACCAGCGAGATGAGCGGCACAAGGATCACCTCAGCCCATTTTGGCATCACTTCCATCGCTTAGGTCTCCACACCGGCCATCAACAGCCCCAGTTCTTTCTCGTCCGTCTCAGAGGACAGGCGTTCGCCCATGATGTGCCCGTCAAACATCACCGCAACGCGGTCCGAAAGCGCAAGGATTTCTTCGAGCTCCACGGACACAAGCAAAATAGCTTTACCCTTGTCGCGCAGGGCAACGATCTGTTGATGGATGAACTCAATCGCGCCGATGTCCACGCCGCGCGTTGGTTGCCCCACCAGCAAAAGGTCCGGATTGCGTTCGATTTCACGGGCCAGCACGATCTTCTGCTGGTTCCCTCCGGAAAAGTTCTTGGCTGCCAGTGCCGGGTTGGGCGGCCGCACGTCAAAGCGCCCCATTTTGGCCTCGGTGTCCTCTCGGATCGCCGCGTTATTCAGTAACAGCCCCGACTGATAGTCCGGGTCGCGATGATAGCCAAAAGCGGTGTTTTCCCAGGCCGAAAAGTCCATGATCAGACCTTCGCGCTGCCGATCTTCGGGCACGTGAGCGATGCTGCGCGCCCGGCGCGCGCGCCCGTCCGACAGCTTCCCGCTCAGGTCCAGCGGCTGGCCGTTGACCTCGATCACACCCGTGCCGTCAGCATAGCCTCCCAGCACTTCGAGCAATTCAGATTGCCCGTTGCCTGCGACCCCGGCAATGCCGAGGATTTCACCAGCGCGCACTTGCAGGTCGATGCCTTTGAGGCGTTCGACGCCCTTTTCATCCACCACGCGCAGACCTTTGATGTCGAGTACGGTTTTACCCGGCGTGGCGGGCGTTTTATCCACCCGTAACAGGACCTTACGACCGACCATGAGCTCAGCCAGTTCAGCGGGAGAGGTATCTGAGGTCTTGACCGTGGCGGTCATTTCGCCGCGCCGCATGACGCTGACCGTGTCCGTGGCTTCCATGATTTCGCGCAGTTTATGCGTAATCAGAATGATGGTTTTCCCCTCGGCACGCAGCCGATCGAGGATGCGGAATAATTGATCGGCTTCCGCAGGGGTCAATACGCCCGTGGGCTCATCAAGGATCAGAATATCAGCTTGCCGGTACAGCGCCTTGAGGATTTCCACGCGCTGTTGCATGCCGACACCCAGATCTTCGATCACCGCGTCGGGGTCCACATTCAGCCCGTATTCATGCTCAAGCTCCAGCAGGGTTTTACGCGCCTTGGCGAGGGAGGGGCGCAGCAAGCCGCCATCTTCAGCACCCAGAATGATGTTTTCGAGCACCGTGAAATTTTCAACCAGTTTGAAGTGCTGGAACACCATCCCGATGCCCGCAGCGATGGCCGCCTGACTGTCGGGAATTTCGGTTTTTTGGCCGCTGATGAAAATCTCGCCTCGGTCGGCCTTGTAAAACCCATAGAGGATCGACATCAGCGTCGATTTGCCCGCGCCATTTTCACCAATGATCCCGTGTATCGTGCCGGGCATGACGCGGATCGAGATGTCTTTGTTGGCCTGCACAGGTCCAAAGGCTTTGGAAATACCTTTGAGTTCAATGGCCGCAGGTGTGTCTGAAGCGGCAGTTGCCTGCCGCCCCGAAGTGTCGCTGGCGTTCATGCCTTAAAAGCTCAGAGCCGGGCAGCTGTCATCAGATGTATAGTCGTGCACGGCCAGATCGCCTGACGCGATTTTGCTCGCGGCATCATCCACCGCGGCCTGCATGTCACTGCTTACGAGGTCAGCGTTGAACTCGTCCATGGCATAACCAACGCCACCATTGGCCAGACCCATGACATTAAAGCCTTTTTCCATGCCGGGGCCATCTGACATTGCCTGATAAACTGCGTTGTCGACGCGTTTCAGCATGGAGGTCAAAACCTTGCCCGGGTGCAGATAGTTCTGGTTGCTGTCCACGCCGATGGACAGGATATCTTCATCGGCCGCGGTTTGCAGAACGCCCACACCGGTGCCACCGGCCGCTGCATAGACCACATCTGCGCCCTGGCTGATTTGCGCCTTGGTCAATTCGGACCCTTTTACCGGATCATTCCAGGCGGCTGGCGTTGTGCCGGTCATATTGGAGATCACGGTGGCGTCCGGGTTCACTGCCTTGACGCCTTGGGCATAACCACAGGCGAATTTGCGGATCAGCGGAATATCCATGCCACCGATGAAGCCGACGGTGCCAGAAGCGGAGGCTTTTGCCGCCATCATGCCGACGAGGAAGGATCCCTCATGCTCGTTGAAAACAACAGAACGCACGTTCGGGGCATCAACCACCATGTCGATGATCACAAAATCGGTATCAGGGTAATCACCCGCCACCTGACCCAATGCGTCACCAAAGGCAAAGCCGGTCATAACAATGGGGTTGGACCCGGACTCGGCAAAGCGACGCAGCGCCTGCTCGCGTTGGGCCTCGGATTGCAACTCGATGTCGCGGAAGCTGCCGCCGGTTTCTTCAGCCCAACGTTCGGCTCCGCGAAAGGCAGCCTCATTGAAGGATTTGTCGAATTTGCCGCCTAGGTCAAAGATCAATGCGGGTTCGGCCAGTGCCGCGCCCGCCGTCAGAGCCAAGCCAGCCGTTGCGCCAAGGAATTTTTGCATAAGGGTCATTCAGGTGTCTCCCGGTTGGTGATTTTGGAGCGTTTGCGGACCTTTCCCAGTCCATCGTCGCCCATTATGAGCAGATTAATTCTGTTCCTGCGCAAATTAGGACCCAGGTAGGCGGCAGGGTCAACCGGTTTTTGGGCCTGAGAGTGCGGATTCTGGCCGTGGACGTGGGGGCAATGCAACCGTCATGAGCACTGCGTCCACTGCCGGGCGGCACGCGCGCACATAATACCCTGTCCGACGACCTGTTTCGACGAATCCATGTTTCTGGTACAGGCGTTGCGCGGCGACATTGTCTGCCGCCACTTCCAAAAAGGCACTTTCACCTTCAGCCTGTACCATCCAATCCGACATCAACCCGTCCGCGACGCCCTGACGTTGACGGGCCGGTTCAACCGCAAGCGTCAGCAGTTCAACTTCACCCGCAACTGCACGGATCAGGGCAAAGCCGCCGGGGCGGTGAAAGACCGACACAAAGCGGCTGGAGAGCAACGTTTCGAATTCTTCTGCCGACCAAGGTCGTTCAACATTAAAGGCCGCGTGGTGAAGTCTGGCCAGGTCCTGGGGCGTCACGCAAGAATCCGCGGTGGGGCGTCACGCGCAGGTGCGGCATCCGCGGGGCGCATGTACAAAGGTGCCGGACGTTCGGTCACGTCACGAAAACGCGTCACGCTCAGACGGGCGATGGCTTCGGCAACGGGATAGGCCGCAGGAGCGCCGCCGTGCCCAATCAAGCGCCCGTCAACGGGCTTCAGATCAAGGGCATCAAGCATCTTCGGTTCGTGCGTGGTCTTGCCATCAAAAACCTGTGCATAGACCTGTTCCCGACGGGCATCAATTGCGCAAACACAGGGCGTCTGAGCACCATATTGCAAGGCTTCAAGGCTCGAAATTCCCACGGCCGGTATACCCAGCCCCAAGGCCAGACCGCGCGCGGCTGAAACGGAAATGCGGATGCCGGTGAAATTACCCGGCCCGATCCCGACACCGATGGCTGAGAGATCATCATAGGTCAGGCCGGCCTCTGTCATCACCTCCTGGCACAACACGAGCAGCCGTTCAGCTTGACCCTTGGTCATAGGTTCGTGGGCCTGGGCAAGGATCTGATTGCCGCCGATTACGGCCACCGCGCAATGCGCCGCTGAGGTATCAAAAGCCAACACCCTGGCCGTTTCGGGACGGGATGTATCGCTGCTCATTTCGGCGCTCTTTCGGTGTTCAACGTTGCACGGCCACTGCCTGCGTGCCGTTCCAGATCGTCGCGGATGTCCAGCCATGCCAGTTGCGAACCGGTATGACTGTGCAACGCAGGTGGAAGATCCTCCGCCTGATCCATTAACCCCAGTGGAACGTAGGTCTGATCCGGCAGGTAATCATATTGCGCTGCGAGAGGGGTTCCGCATGAGGCACAAAACCAGCGTTGAACGCCCGGCGTGTGGGTCACCGGTGCCCCGAGGCCCGGCTTGAAAGACACAGCATCTTCTGGAAACGCCGCAAAAGCCGCGACCGGGGCACCGCTCAATCTGCGACAATCGCTACAATGGCAATAGCTTACGATGGTGGGTTGCCTGTTTGAATGAAACGTCGTTTTCCCACAATAACAACGCCCGGTCAGGACAGGTAACGCCTGCGGTGTCATCGCGCGAACTCACTCAGGTTGCGACGGGACGTACTTCCGTCACTTCCGGGATATAGTGACGCAACAGGTTTTCAATGCCCATTTTCAGCGTAAGGGTTGATGACGGGCAGCCCGCGCAAGCCCCTTGCATATGCAGGTACACAACGCCGCGATCAAAGCCATGAAACGTTATGTCACCACCGTCTTGCGCCACGGCGGGCCGCACGCGGCTGTCCAGCAGTTCCTTGATCTGATCGACGATCACGCCGTCCTCGCCGTCGTGCTCCGCATGGCCTGAGGCAGGCGTGTGATCTCCGGCCATAACCGGTTGACCCGATTGGAAATGCTCCATGATCGCACCCAGAAGGGCCGGTTTAATGTGATCCCAATCCACCGCATCCGCCTTGGTCACGGTCACAAAGTCTGTTCCAAAAAACACGCCTGTGACACCATCGACAGCAAACACGCGTGTTGCCAAAGGCGATTTATCCGCGGTTTCCGCCGTCGGGAAGTCGGCGGTTCCCATTTCGAGCACGGTCTGGCCCGGCAGGAATTTCAAAGTTGCGGGATTCGGCGTCGATTCGGTCTGGATGAACATGGGCTACCTCCTGAGGATACTCCAGATATGCGGACCCCTGAGGTTTAAGTCAAGGTTTGGAATCATTCTAATCTTTGGGCATTCGCAATTGTCCGAGACTTTGCATCAGGTGATTGCTTCAAGCTTCTCTTTGCTCAGATCGCCGGGGACAATGGTGATCGGGATCGGCAAGTTACCGGCACTCTTGGTCAGCTGTGTCACCAGCGGGCCGGGGCCTTTTTTGCCCGTGCCCGCGCCAAGGACCAAAACCCCGATGTCGGCGTTCTCATGGATCTGTGCCAATATTTCTTCAACAGGAGGACCCTCCCGGATCACCAATCCGGGATCAATGCCCTGACGGTCCCGCATCCATTTGGCAAACACTTCATAATGAACCTGGATGCGCTCGCGGGCTTCTTCGCGCATCATCGCGCCCACACCAATCCAGTGATTGAATTCATCCGGCGGTATAACCGACAGGATTTCAACGCCGCCACCGGTATGGGCTGCACGCATTGCCGCGAACCGCATTGCATTCAGGCACTCACGACTGTCATCCAGAACGACAAGAAACTTACGCATCCTACCATGTCCCCCTTTTTTGAAGGATCATGACGCCAGTTGTGCAGGCGCGCAATCTCTATCTACGCGCGAATGGCTCTGGACAGCACGGACATAAGGGGCGTAGGTAATGCCGAAAAGCGGGAGGTAAAAAACCATGCCCATGCTGCAACTCATCTATGTCTCACGACCCTTTGGGTATGACCTGAACATGCTGGCGTCCATTCTGGCGACATCGCGGCTCAGGAATGCGCGGGATAATATCACTGGTGCTTTGATCTGCCGTTCGGATGTTTTTTTGCAATTGCTGGAGGGGCCGCACGCGCAGGTGGAATCGACCTTTCAAAGGATATGTGAAGATGACAGGCATCTGGATGTCACAAAGCTGGTGACGGGACCCGTAGAGGACAGGTTATTCCCCGATTGGGCGATGAAACATGATCCTGCAGCAAGCTGGCTATTTTCTCCGGAGGAAATCCACGACGGGGCCCTGACCGCCGCATCCAACGTTGATATTCGTGAGATCTTCATCCGATCAGCAATGGGCGACGGCTCATAGAGGTTCCGAAGCCGCCCAATCCCAGTACATATCACGCAGACGCCGTGCCATGGGACCAACCTGATACTGTGTCTCTTCAAAGGCCTTCACCGGGGTTATTTTCGACATGTTTCCGGTCATGAAGACCTCATCCGCGTGATGGAAATCATCGAAGGTCAAGACTTTTTCGTGCACGACAATGCCATCTGCCTTCATATTCGACATATGACGCGCGCGCGTGATACCTGCCAGAAAAGTTCCGTTAGCTATGGGGGTGAAAGCCTCGCCGTCCTTGACCATAAAGATATTTGCTGTTGCTGATTCCGCCACATTGCCCATCGCATCGGCGACCAGGGCGTTGTTGAAGCCACGGTTGCGAACCTCGACCAGCATACGAGCATTATTGGGATAAAGGCAGCCGGCCTTGGCGTTGACGACAGCATCCTCCAGAACAGGACGACGAAACCGGGTCTGCCCCAAGGTCACTGCCGCCTCTGGCGGTGCCATAGGAATTTGTTCCAGACTGATGGCAAAACCTGTGTGGTCCGGATTGGGTACGATCGCAGTCGCGTCCCCATGGATCGCCCAATACATCGGGCGAATATAGACTGCATCATCGGGTCCGTAGTGCCCGAGGCCCTCGCGCACGATCTCGACCATGTCCTCGGTACTGACGGTGGGGCGGATCATCAAGGCCTCAGCCGATCGATTGACCCGCGCGCAATGGGGTGCCAGATCAGGCGCGCGACCGGCGAAATACCGGGCACCATCAAAAACTGTAGTACCCAGCCAACTGCCATGATCGGCCGCGCGCATGATCGGCACATCGCTTTTGTGCCAGCGCCCTTCAAAATACGTAGTGATATTTGTGCCAATGCTCATGAAAAAAGAACTCCGGGAATATCAGGCGGGGACGTCCGCCTGTTTTTGGGCAGTTAAGGGACGCGGTATACGCCCTCGGGCAGATTGAGAGCCGCCGTCAAATCGCGCCATTGTTCCGGCGACAGCGTGATGGAGACCGTGCGGTCGGTGCGCGGGTCGTATTGGTTCAGCAAAATCGCGCTCTCGGTGGCATGCACCGTCACGTCTTCCTGCAGGGGCGTTGTCCCGTCATCGACAAGCGTTACTACGGTCGCGTCAAATTCGTGTTCGATGGTAAACATGCGCCCAGAGTACGCCATGCAACCTGCGATGCAAGAGGACAAAGCCTTGTGATCGGGGTGGTCCCGGCCGGTGAAGATGCTAAGGTAACAATCGGTGACTTTCCGACCACAAAGGACGCAATTCGATGCGATGCAGGCCGCTTATCAAAGTTTTGAGTGCAATCGCGCTTGCCGGGTGTACTGCCACCGGCCCGGCAACCACGTCGGGGCCTTTGCGCATCGAAAATGCGGCAAGCCCGCCCCAGTCGTTTGCGCAAATCGTCAGGACGGTCGAACCCGTTGCGGAGCAGGAGTGCCGCGAACGTACAGCGCGGGTCAATTGCAATTTCAAGATCCTCGTGGACGGGAGACCGGGTCAAGCCGCTAATGCCTATCAAACGCTCGACAGTTCAGGGCGGCCGATCATCGCCTTTACCCAGGCCCTTATTGATGACGCGCGCAATGCGGATGAACTGGCCTTTGTTCTGGGTCACGAAGCGGCGCATCACATTGCCGGTCACATAGCGCGCCAGCAGCAAAACGCAGTGGCGGGTGCTGTAATCGCCGGAAGTCTTGCGGTTCTGCTCGGAGGCGGTGCGGAGGCGGTGGAATCAGCACAAAGAACCGGCGCGCAGGTCGGGGCGAGAACCTATTCCAAGGATTTCGAACTGGAAGCGGATGCATTGGGCACGATCATCACCGCACGCGCCGGGTACAATCCTTTGCGTGGCGCACAGTTTTTCGCGCGCATTCCGGATCCGGGGGACAAATTTCTCGGCACACATCCGCCAAACAGTCAGCGACTTGAGGTGGTACGGCGCACAGCCGCCGGTTTGTGACAGATCTCCCAGAATCGACGTTGACACAGTTCAAGGAATGGGAACACGGACGGCCGTTTTGCATCCATTTTGGCATTTGCTGTTCGTCATGCCGTATTGTTTCCGCGCCATCGATTTAGGTTTGCGATGATCCGACCGCCGGGTTTGGGTTGGTTGGATAGATCATTTGATTTGGTCAGTTTCGGAGAATCCACGGTGCTTCGGTGGAATGTTTCTTTTTCCGGGTCACCGACATACGTCAGATGCGCGCTGGCGGACAGAGTGCCACGATGCCGCCGCGCGATTGATGGAAGTGTCCTTCATGGATTAGGAGGCCCATTCCCGTGACCAGGAAGCATGGTTGGAATTGTGTGTGGCGTTCTTCTTGATGCAACGAACGACACCAATTGAGCGGAATCCGCAAAGGCCAGATGCCGTCTGCTCAGCCGATGGTCGCGTGGCTAATCGTCTTTACCGCGACACGAGGGACGCGACGGCTTGGAAACCACGTCACCACTCAGTTCAAGAGGGCGAAGTTAAGTGAACTCAGACTCACAACCCGAGCCCTCGCAACGCGAGTTCATTTCGCAAAAAAACACTCACGGTGAGGCGTGGGCGGCGCAGATCTGCATGGCAATGCAGCGCCTCAAGTCCCATTACGGCATTTTGATTTAGAAACACGCCTTTGGTGACTGCGGTACAGGACAGGGGCCAACATGCCGTCGTAAATCCAATTGGCCACTTGGTAGATTCCGGGCTGGCTGACAACCTTCGCCAGCCAACGGTACCTTGGCAAACTTTGCCATAAAACAATGAACGCGGGGATGCCACTGAACACCTGATCGTCTTTCAACACATGAAGACGCTGTGCGGCCTGTTCGGCGGAAATTCCCCATCCGTCCAAAAGATCAGGCCGGTTCAGATCGTCAAACCGAACCGGTAGGGATTGCGCAGTGCTCATCCGCGCATAGTGATCTATTTCGCGGCTGCACACCGGGCATTCAGCGTTATACAGAACTTTTACTTTACTCATGAGTGTCAGATAAAACGCCACGCACCGCCGTCCAGCGTCCGAAGTGTCGCAGCCTACCGGGGTTTATTGCCGTCGATCCATTTCGACATCATCACTTTGTCGCGGAAACATTCCCGCGGGATATCGCGATGTTTGAGCCGCGCAATCCTTTCGGCAAAGGCAACTTGCTTGGATGATGGGTAATTGGCAAACCGACCGCTGGGCGGCTTTGGCTTGTGAACTTCAATCCACGCGGACAGTGCAGCCCGGTTGGCTGACGCATTGCTTGGAAGCGCCGCTCCTGTTTTTACAGCAATGGACTGTGCGTAGCGTATTTGTTTTTCGGTTGCCGGTTGAGGGGATTCTACCGGCAGGGCACCTTGAACTTTGGTGAAGAGGCCCGGAAATTGGGGTTCAAAGGACATGACGTGGTCTCCTTTCTCTCCAGAA
This sequence comes from Paracoccaceae bacterium, assembly GCA_033344815.1. Classification (NCBI taxonomy): domain Bacteria; kingdom Pseudomonadati; phylum Pseudomonadota; class Alphaproteobacteria; order Rhodobacterales; family Paracoccaceae; species Paracoccaceae bacterium. The sequence goes on from JAWPMR010000001.1 coordinate 4,321,356, forward strand.
GAGATAGAACATAAGGAGAACAAAATCAATATCTGCCCGTTAAGATTTCTTTAACGGCCTAGAGTTTTGAGTGACTGCCATCGCACAACGGCGCGTTCGACGTGGCTTTGCACCCGCAAAAAAACAGCTTTTTGTCGGCCTCGGCTTCGTATTTCAAAGGCGTGAATTCGGTTTCCTTGTGGGAGCCGTCACAAAAAGGTTGTTTTGCGGATCTGCCGCAAGAGCACCAAAAGTAGGTTTTGCCAGATATCACCTCAACGGGAAAGGGAGACTTCTGGGCGATTTTAGGGGCGTCGGTCATTGTATGGCTTTCTCTGTTGAAATGGCTTGCGGTGACGTGGGGGTCAACGTGGTGTGCCAATCCAAATAGCGCGCGATACGCCAGAGGCTAATTTGCCCGGTTGGCTATCCCGTCAATCGTCCCCAAAGGTCATACTCACCGGCTTCGTCGACCTCGACCGTAACGATGTCGCCAATTGACACTGCCTCGAACCCCGCGTCGATGAACAGATTGCCATCAATCTCCGGCGCGTCGGCTTTTGTGCGGCACGTGGCGGCCTCATCGTCAATATCATCAACGATCACTTCCATCCGCTGGCCGACCTTTGCTGCCAGTTTTGTTTCTGAAATGGCTTGTGCTTTTACCATGAAACGATCCCACCGATCCTGTTTGACGTCTTCGGGCACATGATCGGGAAGCGCGTTGGAGCGGGCACCCTCAACGTTTTCGTATTGGAAACATCCCACGCGGTCCAACTGCGCCTCATCCATCCAATCGAGCAGAGTCTGGAACTCAGCCTCCGTCTCCCCGGGGTAACCCACGATGAAGGTGGAGCGCAGCGTCAGATCCGGGCAGATCGCGCGCCAAGCCGCGATTTCGTCCAGCGTTTTTGCTGCCGCCGCCGGGCGCGCCATGCGGCGCAACACATCCGGGTGCGCGTGTTGAAACGGGATGTCCAGATAGGGCAGGACTAGCCCTTCTGCCATCAGCGGAACAAGGTGTCGTACATGCGGGTAAGGATAAACATAATGCAGACGCACCCAGGCCCCGAGTGATCCCAGATCCCGCGCCAGATCGGTGATATGCGCGCGATGCCCGCGATCCGTCGCGTGCTTGATATCAACCCCGTAGGCAGAGGTGTCCTGACTGATGACCAGCAGTTCCTTCACGCCGCTTTCAACCAGTTTTTCGGCCTCGCGCAGCACCGCATGGGCCGGACGGGATTGCAGACGTCCGCGCATGTCAGGGATGATGCAGAACTTGCACTTGTGATTGCAACCCTCTGAAATTTTTAAATAACTGAAGTGTCTCGGTGTCAGGCTGACACCAGAAGCGGGGAGCAGATCCACAAAGGGATCAGGGCTGGGCGGCACGGCGACATGCACCGCGTCCAGGACCTGCTCGTATTGGTGTGGACCCGTGACGGCCAACACATTCGGATGTGCACCGGTGATATATTCCGGCTCGGCACCCAGACAGCCGGTGACGATGACCCGGCCATTTTCCTGCAATGCCTCACCAATCGCAGACAGGCTTTCAGCCTTGGCGCTGTCCAGAAAGCCGCAGGTGTTGACGATCACGGCATTGGCACCTGCATAATCGGGTGAAATGCCGTACCCTTCCGCGCGTAGGCGTGTCAGAATACGCTCACTATCCACCAGTGCTTTGGGACAGCCGAGGCTGACCATGCCAATGGTGGGTTGGCCGGGACGGATGGGATCGCTCATCCGGGCCTTTGGGGCCAGATCGGGGCGCAGATTGGGTGGGTTTGTGCTCATGTCTTGCGCTATAGTGGAAGTGACGAGCCCCGAAAAGGGGGTGTGGACAAAGGTGGAGGGTGCGCCGTGAAGTGGATTTTGCGTCTTGTGGCGTTTATCGTCGTGATCTTGGCGGTCGCGTTCGTTTCAATCTTGTTGTTACCAGCCGAGCGCATTGCGCGCATCGCGACAGATCAGTTGAGTGCCGCGACCGGGCGCGATGTGTCGATCAGCGGTGATGTTGGACTGACCTTTTGGCCGGTTTTGGGCGCACGTGCCAACGGTCTGGCGCTTGGCAATGCCGACTGGGCGGAGGGTGGGGCAATGTTTGAAGCCGCCTCCGTGGCCATTGGCGTGGATGCCATGGCGCTGATCAGTGGCGATATACGCATCAAGAACATTGAAGCCGAAAGCCCGATCATAAGGTTGGAACAACGCGCTGATGGCCGTGCGAACTGGTTGTTCTCTGAACCCGCTGCAGCATCTTCAGAAACCGCGCCGCAACCAGAATCCGCACCCGTTGCAGAAAGCGCTCCCGCACGCCAGATCAGCATCGAGCAGGTCAAGATCACCGATGCAACCTTGATCTATGCCGCAGAGGGCAGTGCCCCGATTTCATATGAGGGTGTTAATCTGACGTTGGATTGGCCGGACCCGTTGGGATCTGCAGATATTGCCCTCTCCCTGCAACCCGGCGACAGCACAGTGACCGTGCAAGCAGCCATCGACGGATTTGCGGGCTTCATTTCAGGGGAGACGCAAACCCTGCGCGCAAGCGTGGAAACGACGTCGGGAACGCTGTCCTTTGATGGCAGGGGAAGCACTGCAGGCGCAGTTGCGGGAACACTTGCGTTGAAAACGGACAGTACGGATGGGTTCTTGCGCGCCCTGGGTCAGGCTGGTGTGGACCCGCCGGACAACCTTGGTCGCCGGGTCGATATGATGACGGCTGTGACGTTGACGCCGGATATGCAACTGGCGTTGCGCGACCTTGTGGTTGATTTCGGAGGCAATAAAATCACCGGCGCTGCAGACATTGCAATTGGTGATGTCCCTCAGGTGAACGCGCAGCTGAACGTAGGGGATCTGGACCTGAAGCAGGATACCACGTCTCCTGCAAACACCGGCGGGGGCGGCGCGAGTACCCCTGATACCGGGGCCGGGAATGCCGCCGCGACAAGCGGCTGGCCGACGACAGCGATAGATGCCAGCGGTCTGGCAGCGTTCAATGGCGAAATTGCACTGGCAGCCAACAGCATTGATTTGGGGCAATTCAAGATCGGCGCAACACAGGCGCTTTTGCGCAACGACCGCTCGCGCATGGTGTTTGATCTGCGCGACGTTCAGGCCTATGGCGGCAATGTGACCGGCGAGTTTGTCATTAACAATCGCGCTGGTTTGTCGGTGGGCGGTCGTCTGGACGTCAACAACATCCAGATGCAGCCTTTGCTGACTGACGCGGCTGACATTGATCGCCTGACGGGGCAGGGTACCGTACGCCTGTCGTTCCTCGGCTCTGGACCGTCGGTCGATGCAATCATGCGGTCCCTGTCAGGGGATGGATCCCTTTCTGTGGGCCGTGGGACGATCCTTGGGATTGATCTGGACCGGTTGATGCGCTCAGGCGACACCGGCGAGGGTACAACCGTGTTTGACAGTCTGGGCGGCACTTGGACCATCGCAGGTGGCGTGCTTTCAAACACGGATCTGCTTTTGCAACTCAAGAACTATCAGGCAAGCGGAACCGGCGTTGTCGGGCTGGGCGCGCAAACGGTGGATTACACCGCAACGCCCGTCGCTCTCAGAGCCAACAGTGGGCAGGGACTCTCGATCCCGGTACGATTTGTCGGGCCATGGACAGACGTGTCGATCCGCCCCGACTTGGAAGCGGCGTTTGACGCAGAGATAGACGCCAAAACCGATGAGCTGGAGAACAAGGCCAAGGAAAAGTTGAATGAAGAGCTTGGCATTACCCCACAGCCAGGCCAATCGACGGAGGACGCGGTGAAGGATGAACTCAAGGACAAGCTGCTGCGCAAACTCTTTGATTAACCGTCCAAGGTGCCGACGTGCCCAGGCGGATCAGATGATTACGGGCGACGCTTTGGCTAATCGATCGAAGCTCATCAGGGTTTCTATCAACGCCGGCATCTGATCGAGATAGACCATATTTGGCCCATCCGAGGGAGATTTGTCAGGGTCCTCATGGGTTTCGATGAAGACCGCAGCCACACCAATGGCCACGGCAGCACGCGCCATCACCGGTGCAAACTCACGCTGACCACCTGAAGAGCCGCCGCGCCCGCCCGGTTGTTGCACGGAATGTGTCGCATCCATCACGACCGGGTATCCGGTCTGCGCCATCTGGGGCAGGGAGCGCATATCCGCGACCAGTGTATTATAGCCAAATGACGTGCCACGCTCTGTCAACAAGATCCGTTTGTTCCCGGTAGATTCGATTTTCGTGACGATATTGGGCATTTCCCAGGGGGCCAGAAACTGGCCTTTTTTGACGTTGATCGCGGCGCCTGTTGCCCCGGCTGCTAACAGCATATCTGTCTGGCGGCATAGAAAGGCCGGGATCTGGAGGATGTCGACAGCCTCAGCTGCCGCTGCACATTGCGCCTCATTGTGGACATCCGTCAAAACAGGCACTCCGATGCTGCGACCAACAGACTGCAACACCTTCAAACCCGCGTCGATGCCGAGACCCCGGACACCGCTTAGAGACGTGCGGTTGGCCTTGTCATAGGATGCTTTGAATACATATTGCGCGCCGACGGCGTCACAGGCCTCCTTCATGCGCCCGGCGATCATTTGCGCATGATCCGCGCTTTCCAACTGGCAAGGGCCTGCAATCAGAGTCAGGGGTTGGTCGTTACCAATCGTCAGATCGCCAACTGCTACATGCGTCATTTTGGGGATTTACCTGTTCGCGAGATGTGAAACGTCGCCGCGATCATCAGACAGACGTCGCCGAAGATCAACCCGGGTTTCGAAGGGGCGCTCCAAACACATCGGCTGCAAAGGCGTTCCTTTGACGCATGGCTGACGGTGGTTGCAATATGTCCAAGCGTGTCACCGGGTGCGCCGATCTGTTCGCGGGGTTTAACCCAGCGTGCGACTTCGGTTTCAACCACGCAGCGGGGCGTATCAGGCCAGCGCTTGCCAGGCCAAACCCGCAATAACTGCACCGATCAGAGCAAAGGACAAATAGGCCGCAAAAACACGGGGTTTCACCAACGCCCAGACGGCCACAGCAGCAGGAATACAGCTGACACCGCCCGCGATCACAAAAGACATTGCAGCACCCGGCGCCATCCCTTGAGTCAGCAGCGCGTCCACGAGGGGGACCGCAGCATAGCCGTTCAGATAGGCTGGTGCACCGACAAAAGCGCCCATCAGGATTGGCCAGATGCCAGTGCCGCCCAGCAGTCCGGCAATCATTTCTGCCGGGATATAAGCGAGCATTATCGACTCGATGACATATGCCAGCGTGAGCCATTTGGTTAGGAAAAGCGCGTTTTCGAGGGCTGTATCACGAAAGGTATCGCGTCGGTCTGTTTCCTGCCAGAAGCGCCAAACAGGTGCTCCGCCAAATGGTTTTTTCACGCCACAACAACCGCCTATGGCCGGACGTTCACGCAAAGGATCAGAAAAAATCACGGTTCGGGCAAACAACATGGTGCCAAATCCGCCCAAAATGCCAAGACCGATGGCAGATATCGCTTTTGCCGTCGCAAATTCCCATCCCAATGTGCCGGATGTGATGGCGAACATCGCCGGATCCATCAGTGGGGACGCCAGCCAAAATGCCATCACCGCCCCTAAGGGCGCGCCAACGGCCAAGAGGGCCGCGATAAAAGGAATGACTTCACAGCTGCAAAACGGCGACAGCCCGCCAAGAAGGGCGGCCATAACGATCATGCGGGACTGGTTGCCCGAGAATGCCTTGGCCAGGAGCGTTTCCGCACCGGAAGCCTTCAGATAAGCCACAGCGAGCACTGCAAAGAGGATAAACGGCGCCGTGCCCGCCAGTGCTTTTGCCAAAAACAAAAGGGTCGGTGTCAATTGGGCCGTATCAAAAAGCGCAATCAATACCAGTAGGGCGAATGTAAATGCCCAGGCACCGGGGCGCGGGGAGCGGCGGGCGATGGTCTGTGTCGGAGTTGCATCAGCCATCTTTGTGGTCTCCATTTGGGGTTCTGCTATCGGCGCAGCATTCATTGAGCAGGAAGCTGGACAACGTCTGTACTTCCTCGAACGCTACCGCCGCGCAGATGATGCTGCGTCCTTGTTTGGCTTGCGTCACCAGACCTGCAGATGCCAGAATTTTCATGTGATGCGTCAGCGTCGAACCGGTGACGCCAGTGCGTGTGCCTAGTGCCCCGATGCTCAGACCCTCTGGGCCTGCCCTGACCAGCGTTCGCAAGACGCTCAGACGTTGTTCTGATCCGAGAGCGGCAAATTGCGCTGCCGCGATCGTCAAGTCACCAATTTCCAGCGAATTCATTTTCATGATTCTAGAAATATGGGAATATGAGTAAGGCTGCAAGTAATATTTCGATATTTGTCGAAATAATGCTTGGGCGTAAAAACCGGCCATCTGAAGGAGCGTAGCCGGCGGCCTGCGAGCCAGTGCCAAAATGTGTAGTGTCGCCGGTTTTTACTCGCGAGGAAATGCCTTGGCCCTCGTGGTGTTTGAGAAGGACATGTCACAGGCGCAGGTTACGATTGATCCGCGTGCAAACGAGCTCTCATGCGTAGGGCCATTGAGACGAGGGATTGCGATCCGTTGCAGTCTGTTTTGCTTGTGCCTCATGCCCGAAGCTTGCGTGTGGCGCATTGTGAGGAGGGCCGTTTGACTCGTCACCAGACCTGTCGACGCATGGGCCTTACCTGGGAAATGTCGCTTCGGAAAATGCGACTTCTGTTGGAAGCTATGCTAACAATGGATTTGGGGCGCATTTTCAAGAATGGCTTTGAATGCAACGGAGGGACAAATCATGGGAATTCGAAATACAGATGGGCGTGGCCAGCTTTTTGGCTCGATCTTGGACACGATAGGAAATACGCCGACAGTGCGCATTAATAATGTCGCGCCAGACCACGTGCAAGTTTACGTAAAATTCGAAGCCTCAAACCCAGGGGGATCGGTCAAAGACCGCCTTGCCGTTAACATCATCGAGGCTGCGGAGCGAGACGGGCGGCTCAAGCCCGGCCAGACCGTGGTTGAGGCGACGTCAGGAAATACCGGCATTGGCCTTGCGATGGTCTGCGCGGCAAAAGGTTACCCGCTTGTTGTTACGATGGCAGATAGTTTTTCTGTCGAACGACGCAGGCTGATGCGATTTTTCGGGGCAAAGGTCGTTTTGACACCACGTGCCCTGAAAGGTTTTGGCATGTATAGCAAAGCCAAAGAACTGGCTGAGGAAAACGGTTGGTTTCTGGCGAGCCAATTCGAAACGCCGGACAATGCTGACATACATGAGAATACAACGGCGCGCGAAATCCTGGGCGATTTTGACGGACAGCAACTTGACTATTGGATCACGGGATACGGCACAGGCGGCACTGTATCGGGCGTCGGGCGTGTGCTGCGCAAAAGCCGGCCGGAGACAAAAATCATTCTGACTGAACCGGCCAATGCCGCTATCGTGGCATCCGGATACGTCAACAGCAGAAACGACGCACATCAGCCCACCGAAAGCCACCCCTCCTTTGAGCCGCATCCGATTCAGGGGTGGACGCCAGATTTCATTCCCTACGTGCTGCAGGAAGCTTTGGATGGATCCTATTATGACGAACTCATCCCTGTGGCCGGGCCTGATGGTATCGCGTGGGCGCGACGTCTGGCGGCTGAAGAGGGTATTTTCACCGGAATATCGGGGGGGTCGACTTTTGCGATCGCCATGAAGATCGCGCAAACCGCCCCCGAAGGCACCGTGATGTTGGTGATGTTGCCGGATACCGGCGAGCGCTATCTGTCCACGCCACTTTTTGAAGGCATCGCAGAAGAGATGACCGAAGAAGAGATTGGAATTTCCCGATCCACCCCGAGTGCGCAGATGACGGGCACGTGACGTAATCGCAAACCACAACACAAAGGTAGGCATTTCCCTGGAAAGCGCCCAAGGCCGGATAGCGACACATACGGTTTCTGTGCGGACCGGAGTCCAATTCAGGCGTTTTCATCCATCTCGATTGATGGAGGGTTTTTGTCTGATTGGTATTATTCTTCCTGATGGACGGCGTTGTAACGACCAGCTTCACTGGGTTTAGCTCGTGCGCTTTGCGCTCTGAGGTCTTCAGCGGCAACGCGCTTGCATCCTTTTTCCAGCCATTCGCTTGATCAACAGGGGGCAGTCAAAACTTGGCACAGGTCGGTGTCACAGCTTTGCAAGGGGGGCGGATATGATTTGGTGCGGATAATGTCCAAGTTGCGAGGCTGCGTCTCTTGGGATGGACTTGGTTTGTCTTTACCTGAGGGGGAAAGGCTACCTCTTCATAGCACCAAGCTCAGCAAGATCGGTAACGTCAAGATCGCCAAAAGGGTGGAAACAACCACCAAACCCGCGACGGCCTCAGCGTCGGCGTCATATTTTTCTGCAATCAAATAACTGGTTACAGCCGCCGGGGCAGCAAGTTGCAAGACCAGAATTCCAAACGCAACATCCGGCAATTCAAACCAGATACCCAGACCCCAGGCAATGGAAACACACAGGCACAGCTTTGCAACGGCGATCCACAACGAGCGGCCAAGGTTGTTTGGTGTCAGACGCGCGACAGCGACGCCGAGCGTGATGAGCATCAAAGGGATGGCCATTTGCCCCATAAGGGACAAGGTGTTTGTGACAAATACAGGCGTTTGCCATCCCTGCCATAAAAACAGGGCACCCAAAAGCGTTGCAGCCACCATGGGTTCCTTGAACATCGCCATCGGCGAATTCGCCCGTGACACGATCCAGACGCCGACCGTAAAAGCGTAAATCGCTGAGATTGCGAAGACAACGACCGCATACCCCAGACCTTCGTCACCGTAGGCGAACAATGCCAGCGGGAGTCCGATGTTACCGGTATTTCCCATCACGACAGGGGCAAGGTAGGTTCGCAGATCCAGGTGGGTCAACCGCACCAACGCCCAGGCGGCCAACGAAGCAAGTGCGTAGCCGGAAATCGCTGCAAGGCTGATGCGCGAGAGCGATTGCGTCGGAATTTCCGTTTCCATGAGGGCCACGAAAATGAGCGCGGGTACGGCGAGGGTCATGGACAAGCGCGTCACGAACTGGACACGGTATTCAAATCCCACCTTGACCCAGACAAATCCAATGGCGGCGAGGAAAAACACGGGCGCTGTAATCTCGATAACTTTCAGGAAAAGCTCCAAACGGTGGCCCCATCGCGTAAAATTGGTCAGACGTGCATACCTAGATGGATCGCTGATCTGATCCAATAGCTATTATGGAAATTCCCGGTGGTTGCCTTGGACACGTCAGCCAAAGCCTGCCGGGAGAGCGCGGTGGAGTATGAACGACGGTCATCGGGAAGAGAGGGGTGGTCAGTACCCGGCTTATTGTGACGGTGGCCTTTGCGGGGCAGTTGTCCTCGGTGTGTGGTGACTGCCAAAATGTAGATGGGCAAATGGATGATGTAACGGTCGGTGAGCTCAATGTGGTTGCGGGTTTATCACTACGCAAACTTATCGAGGCAAAAAGCGCTGGCCACGCATGCATTGGAGATGCGCTGCCAGCCTTGAGACACCCTGTTCGACCGATCCCAGGAGTGCGTTAAACTCGTTTTCTTTCGAATACGGTATCAGGATCCACAACTGTGCAGGGCGAAACAAATGTTGAGGCCAGCGTTTTTTGCACAAAAAATTCGACAATACTTAAGCACCTTTAGGTATGGCAGGAACCGTTCGCACGTCCGAGGACCGAGACCATCTGTGCGCGGTCTTTCATGCCAAAGCGTTTGATTTGCGCTGACAAACAACTTTTGACTTGAGCATTGCACGGGACTGCGGTCGGAAGACATGTGGTCGCAAGATTATCGGTGTCCGACCAAATTTGTGAGGCGCTCAATCTGGCGGTGTACGCCTTCATAGGGGTCCGTCGGGCATTCTTGGCGCAGGGATCAACGCCGTGCGCATGCGCGTTCTCAAGAAGCTGGGTTTGCACTGCACCGCGTGAGGCTTGGCTAGCCGATCATTTTGATTGTACGGCTTGCCTTGTGAGTTCGCCTCAAAATGAAGCGGCATGGTCCATGTCGATAGTGCTGCTTGGAGCGGGAACGCAATTGTTGTTGCCAACCTTTTTACATCCACCGAATTGAAATCGCGGTGTTGCTCAAATTGTCTGTGTTGAAAGTCCCGCTATGCGCTCGCACTCATCAAACCACAGGCCAAAACAGGCATTGGCCTTGCAGGATACGATCAAGGATCATGGTATAGAAAGGACTTACAAATAAGACGGATATGCCTCGACCCCCGTTGGCATATTGCAGCACCTCAAGAACATTTTGTGCAAAGAACCTTCGGACCGATCAGCGCGGCCTAACGATCATCTCAGGTAAAAGATGAGTGTCCCAATGATCCTGGCGCTGAGCGATTTGCAGGTGGCCAGGCGTCAGCCGATGCCATTTTCCGGGCCCCAATGGGCTCGTCGCTTCTGACAAGCGTTCTGGCACGCCGAGCGGGCCCGGCAAGATCACCCCGGACGACGGCTGCGTCATAAAAGTAACATATTTTGACAACCGCCGCTGGCGTGCCGGTGCCTAAAAACGCGACACCCGGGATGCAGAGGGCAAAGGCGGGCATGGTTTGCATGAAATCCATGATTGGTTAAGTGGAGGTAAAGTTCAGAGGGTGTGCAAAAAGCATGCTTATTGGGATGTCGATCAGGATCGATTGGCAATCGGCAGTGCCATGCAGACCTTGGCCGTGGTTTTTTCCAAACCGCACAACAGGCTCTTGTAAAAGAAGAAAGCAACAGTCCGGGCGTCCGCCGTCGGCCACGCTAATAGGGGTATCGCGATGGCGACAGCAATTCGCGAGATACTGAAAAAATTTAGACGCATATTTGGTTAACCGGATCGCCTATTTGATGACATCAAATAGCCGCCCGCCATTGGTGATGGCGCAGCCGGGAAAGCCACGACAGATGCACTGGTAGCCAACCAGCAGTCGGATTGGTCTGGACGCCGGTCACAAACCTAAAGCGACGCGGCCCACCATATTGAAGCATGCCAGTCGTACGATCTCACAATCAATACGACGTTGACCAAGATTTTCTGCACAGCATAGCGAGAGTGCGTAGTGTAGTCTGACAACAAGTCAGAACACCGAGCTGGCATCGTCTAAGTGGCAACCGCGGCCTGCGTGGTTACGGCAGTAATCAGTTTGCCGTCCTTGCGAAAGCATGCCGGACGTCATGATGTGCCAGAATATCGGCGTCAGCCCGAATGCCTTGGAAAGCTGCCTCCCGCGAGCCTGTGGTCCTTTGATAAACCTCAACCTTATCCGGATCCGTATTTCATGGCGGCGGCAAGTGGCCATTGTCCGAGCCTTGAAACGCCTTCAATGGAAGCGACGCGCGGGCAACGGCGGTCCGATCGCCAATAAAACCACGCGACACTTTGACAAAAGCCTCCGCCTCAATGAATTGGAACGGCAAGGCATGACCACAAAATTTGGATAACTGCGCAGGACGATTTCGATATTTTTCTTGCATGAGCCGCCAAGGCATCCGCGCATTCGGGATACACTGCGTCGCGCGGATTTTTTGGAGGCTTTTACATGTCAAATCCATCCCTTGGAGACCTCTGGACAGACTGAGGGCGATATGGGGCAACGCCTATCTTGCAGCAGAGTTTCCGCGTGGGTGTCGTCTCAGCTTTCATTTCCTTTTCGCCTACGTATCAGGCCGTTTTGAAACGGAAGAAGCTAGCACTTGTTTTAACTGAAAATAGCTAAAAGCATTTATTCACAGATAAATAGACGATCTACCTACAGTAATAGATTATCCTTTTTAGCGTTGGTTACCTGCATCATCCCTCGAAGCAGAGGAACGCCGACGCAGTGCAGCTGGCACTGTTTCTCAATGACCGTTCAGGGCTGCATATATGCCAAAGGCACCGACGACAATCAGGCTGAACGCCCACAGGAGATCAAGGTTGAACCATGTTTTTGAAAGGAACCGCAAGCCAAGCCAGAAATAGATGACTGTGGCAACAAGACCACCCGCGACGGTCATGGCGAGGGTATGCACAAAGGCGACGGCAAAAGCCGTGAGGATATTGCCTTGCATCAAATCTGCCGCCGCTTTGTGCCCGGTATCAGCATCAATGCCGCACAGGCCCAGAAACAGGGGAACCAGCATCAAACCCGCGCCATGGGCGTTCGCGGCGAGAAAGGACCAGAGCGCCAAACGGGCCGGGTGGATGCGCGCGAGGATTTTGGGGTGTCTTCGGTTGATGACCAGATAGAGGCCCATCAGGATAACCAGAATTCCCGCGCCAACACGAATTTGCACTTCCCATTCGATCAACACAAACATGACCGAGAACGGCAGCAGGATCGCCAACATCGCCAGAAAGTGACCAAATGCGAGCAGGGACAAGGCCTTGGGCAAGGCCTTGTGGTCGCGTTCCATCAGCGCGGCAGATACGGCAAGCGGCCAGCCCATGCCCGGATTGATGCCATGATAGAGGCCAGAAAAAATGACGGCCCACCAAAGGGCCGCCACGGATGTCAATTCGGAGACCATTCAGACCGACGGATAACAGAAACTGTCAGTGGAACAGTCGCCCCCTTCGAGCCGGATCTGGTGTGCTCTCAGTCCTTTCGGGAAATCGATGTAGAAATCCTTGTCGAGCTCAAGCCCACCATTCTCGCCAACATTCGCCATGACCATCTGGCCCCCTTCGTCATCGGGATAGAACTGGTCGTCCCATGTGGAATACAGCGAGTTCGTCCAGTAGACACGCTTGCCATCGCGGCTGATCTCCACCATCTGCGGGCCATAGGCAAAGGGTTGGCCGTTGGGGTGGTTGGTGCCGCGTGCGATGCCGCCCAGTTCGACCTTGCCCGCCAGAACCGGGTTCATCGGATCGGACACGTCGTATTGGTGCATCTCGCCCAGACCCCAGCACGCGACATAGAGGTATTTGTCGTCAAGGCTCAGGTCGATATCCGTCACCAGCGGCGGCACGGCTCCGAATCCCTGCAACAAAGGCGGCAAGTTTTCAGGGTCCTCCGGGCGTGGATCAATGGTAATGGTTTTCTTGGACTGCCACACCCCGTCATCATCACGCCACCAGGTGAAAATCGACCCTTGCAGGTTTGTCGTATCCACCACAACGCCACAGAACCCATAGGATTTTGTCGGGTCATGTGCCGGGCGGATTTCAAGGGCCATTTGGTGGTTTTCGCCAAGATCCATCGTCTGGATATTCTTGCGCGCGCGCAGGTCCCAGAAATGGATCGAATGCCCGTATTTGTTGGACAAGAGATCTTCGGCGACAATGCCGTTTTCAAACTGCGGCGGCAGGCCCCACTCGGAACTGACCATGTAATCCTGCGGCAGGTTCCACCAGAAGTCATAGTGTTTGTCCTGTTTGCCACGGTCCATCTCGTAGCGGCCTATGACCTCGAAGGTTTCACAATCCATAATGAAAATTCCGGGCGGGCCGTCGGTGCCATCTTCGCCCCCCCCGCCAAGCGTAGAGACATATATGCCTTCAGGCCCGCAATGGATCGTGTGCGGCCGGGAATAGCCAGTTTTCTCGAAAATCTCTTCGGGCTCGATGGTTTTATGGATTTTCGCCTTGAGGGGTTCTTTCACGTCAATGATGTAAATCCGCGACGACCGAATGCCCGGCACGATCAGATAACGGCGTTCCAGAAAGGCATGACCGGTCAGCGGGGACAGGGACGAGGAACAAGCGTTCCAGCCGAAATGGTGAAATTCATCGCCCTTGTTGGGCACGATCACCTGATGCACGATCTGGCCATAGCTGTCGGACTTCGGGTTCACATCCACGACGGCGATGCCATCGGACTGTGTGCCATCCGGGCTAAGCATGACGGTAAATGCATAATTCTCAACCGGCGCTTGCATGGCGAGTTTGGGCGACGCGTGAAACGTCGGGTCTGGTCTTAGGTTCATATTTTCCTCCCGTTAGGTTTGTAGCCCGACTGGCGAGCCGATTGTTTCGGCCCGTGAGGGCCGGGTACTGAAAGGTGCCTCCTACACCTCCGCGACGTTACAAAGCTGGATGGCGCCACTCACTTTCTGAGCGAGGCTGATCAGTTTGCCGCCGATTTCGTATCTGTATTCCTTTGCAAAACGTCGGATTGGTCCTACCGCACCGACACTAAAGGTTGCCCCGATGTTTCCCACGGTGACAGGGGCGGCGACGCTGGCAATGCCAAGGTCGATTTCCTGGTCACAATCCGCAAACCCAAGCTCGACGATTTTGCTGAATTCAGCGCGCAGATCGTCGGGCGTGATCTTGGTGTGTTCAGTGTACTGTTTCATGCTGTTGGACAGGATACAGTCCTGAAAGGCAGGTTCGGCAAAGGCCGCGATCGCCTTGGAACACGAACAGGCATGCATGGGTCGCACCCCAAGGCCCGGGTGAATGAACGCGCGCGCAGGATCATCTGGAGTCTCGACCTGTATGATCTCTACTTTTCTGTCGCGGAATCGGGCGAGAAAGACAGTTTCGTTGAATTGTACTGCCGCTGTCTTGAGCAGGGGCGCTGCACATCTGCGCACGTCCAGGTCAGCTTTCCCTAAAAGCGCGATGCGGATCAATCGTTCGCCGATAATGTATTTGCCGTCTTCGCCGGGTTGATCCAGCAGTTTTTGCTCCTGCAAAGACTGGATCAGGCGGTAACATGTGGGTTTCGGCAGGCCGGTTGCCTTTTGTATTTCAGACACAAAGACAGGTCTGCCCGCAACAGCCACAATTTCCAACACCGCAGTCAGGCGATCAAGATGCATAAAACGATTCTCAATTCATGAGAGAGGTTTTCGAAAGGTGAGACTGTCGGCGATACAATGCAAGGTTTTTAATGCCCGTGTGCCGGCCTTTTGGTTCGAAACAGCCGGGTGACCTTGGCAAAGGACATGCAATTTCCTTTATCTTGAGGCTTTTTTCGGTCCAACTTCACGTGCGGCGTTCGTGAAATTTCGCTTCTGGGGCTGGATCGCGCTGATCCTACGGCAACAACAAACGATGCATCGGCTCGAGGCGCGCAGGGGGTTTCCGCCAGTACAAATGGTGTTTCGCGTATCGGGTTTTATTAGCGGCACGGCTCACGAAGCGAACTGTTTCGTCGGTTCCCTGCGTCCGCACTCTGCTCCACTCCATGGAAGCTTTATCTGGCGGACTTGGATCTTAGAGTGTGAGGTTACACCAATCGAGGGGCTGGCAACTGCGCGTCGCATTCTTCGGTGCCTATTGAACGGAATGCTTTCAACGGCACGCTGCATAGGCTGAGCGTGACATTAGCGTTGCCGGTCATTTGCATGTCGCATCCAGGGCGGGTTTTTCACAAAGTGATGAGAGGATGCACGCGTGGGCCGTTTCATTGTCACAACTCGCGCGTTCCGGATCAGGCGACATTTGCAAACAGCCGATCTATGCCAGTTTGCAAAGGCGTTCCAATCGGACAATTCACGTAGTTCGCCTGATCCCGAGGGTAACACCCACACTATCCCAAATGGGCGAAAGAGTTTGTGATCTCGACTTTAAATCAGAGCGCGAGATCTTGAATCAAAGCTTCTTTGGAATAAGCGGATTTGGCGTTGCGCCGCTTCACACGACCACGCTCCAGAATGATAAAAATATCGCCAAGCGCATAGGCAAAGTCAGCGTTTTGTTCGACCAGCACGATGGCCATGTCTCCAACCGTTCGCAGTTTGCGCAACGCATCGCCAATCTGTTCGATGACATTGGGCTGAATTCCCTCCGTCGGCTCATCCAGAAGCAAAACCTTGGGTTTCATGATCAGCGCTCTTGCGATTGCAAGCTGTTGTTGCTGCCCGCCGGACAGATCCCCCCCCCGGCGCGCCTGCATGTCGCGCAGCACGGGAAACAGGTCAAACACCGCTTCAGGAACGAAATGTTCCGTCTTTGGCAAACATGCAAAGCCGGTTTGCAAATTTTCCAGCACGCTCATCATCGGAAAGACTTCCCGGCCCTGGGGCACGTAAGCAATTCCGGCGCGCGCTGCGAAAACCGCAGGGATCTTCCGCCAGGATTGATCGCCAACGGAAATCTCACCTTTGGAGGCAGCCTGCCGTCCGGCGATGGCCTTCAGAAGGCTGGTCTTACCGACCCCGTTGTTACCCATCAGTGCGGTGATTTCGCCCCGTGCGGCCTTTAGCGAGACATCGTAAAGGATCTGGCTTTGACCATAGTGCAGATCGAGGTTTTCCACTTCAAGCATGACCACGTCCCAAATAGACATCGATCACAGTCTGATTTGATGTGACATGATCCAGACTGCCCTCGGCCAGAACGGACCCCTCATGCAGCACGGTCACCTTGCAATCGAGGCGGCGCACGAATTCCATATCGTGCTCCACGACAACAACGGCCCGTGTCTTGGCCGCCTTTTTCAGGATATCCGTGGTTTTCTCGCGTTCCTCTACGGTCATGCCGGCGGCAGGTTCATCCACCAGCAGCAGGCGAGGGTCCTGTGCCAGTAACATACCGATCTCCAACCATTGTTTCTGGCCGTGGCTGAGTTCTCCGGCAATGCGGGTCAGGCTGTCCAACAGTCCGATTTCGCTGGCAATCTCTTCGATCCGGGCCGCGTTTCTTGAGGTCTTTTTATGCATCAGAACGGCGAATGGGCCGCGCGGGGTCTTTAGCGCCATGGCGAGGTTCTGGCGCACGGTTTGCGCCTCGAATACGGTGGGTTTCTGAAATTTGCGGCCGATCCCTTCCATCGCGATCTCGCTTTCAGACATACCCAAAAGCGAGATGTTGCGCTCACCCCAGATCACGTGGCCTTCATCCGGTTTTGTCTTGCCCGTGACGATGTCCATAAAGGTGGTTTTGCCAGCGCCATTAGGCCCGATGATGGCACGCAATTCAGCCTCGGCAAATTGGATCGACAGGCTGTTTATGGCGCGAAAACCATCGAATGTGACGGTGACACCATCGACTTCCAGAAGCGTGCTCATGAGGGTTTCCTGACCAGATAATCGAAGAGCCCGCCAATGCCTTTGGGGAAAAACAATGTGACGGCGACAAAGGAAACGCCCAACAGCACGAGCCACCAGTCGGTCCACTGGATCGTGTAGAAACCAAGGTTGATGTCTGGTGCGCCGCCCCCGGTGAACCAGCTTGACAGCAGCGAGACAAGAGCGGCACCGATCACCGCGCCGTAAAGCCTGCCGCGGCCGCCAATGGCGACCCAGACTGCAAGATAAATGGAGGTGATGGGTGCGATTTCACCGGGATTGATAATCCCCGCCTGCGGGTAATAGAGCGCGCCGGCGATGCCGGAAACCACCGCCGTGATGGTAAAGATGAAGAGTTTGTAGCTTTCGACGTGGTATCCGAGGAAACGCACGCGAGCCTCATTGTCGCGGATGCCTTTGACCACGCTGCCCATCTTTCCCGAAAGGACCCAGGCGAAGAACACATAGCCTGCGGCCAATGCCAAGGCCGAAACAATGAAGAAAACGATGGAGATTGTGGCTTGCGGCGTGGCCTCGAAACCGGGGATGTTTTGCAGGCCTGACAGGCCGTTGTTGCCGCGCAAACCACTGTCGTTCTGGAACAGATAAAGTGCCAGCGCCAATGTCATCGCCTGGGTCAGGATTGACAGATAGACGCCGGTCACGCGGGAGCGGAATGCCAGCCAGCCAAAGACCAGCGCCAGCAACCCGGGGATGAGCACGACCATGGCCAATTGCAAGAACAGGCTGTCCGCGAAGGCCCAGATCAGCGGGAATTCAGAGCTGCCAACCACGCCAAAGATCTGGTTGCCAATGGCGTCTGAAATTTCCTGCGGCGTAGCAGGGAGCGTCTGGCCTGAGAGGCTTTCCAGCACGATGCCTTCGGTGCGCGCATACATCAGCCACATGCCCACGGCATATCCACCGATCCCGAAGAAGGCGAAATGACCCAGTGACAGGATCCCGCAATAACCCCAGACCACATCCATTGCGATGGCAATGAGACACAGACAAAGCGTTTTCCCAAGCGTTTTGACGAAGGACGTGGAGATCATGCCCACGCCGGTCACCTCTGACATCAGCGTAACGATGACCGTAAAGAGACCGAGGGCGGCGAGGAACCAGAGTACGGATGGGTTTTGAGCGATGAAGGTGTTTTTCATGGGGTCAATCCGCCGCCGCACGGCCCTTGGGTGCGACGATGCCCTTGGGTCGGAATTGAATAAACAGGATAATGAAAAGGATCATATAGGTTTGTGCCGCCAATGTGTTGGAGGGGTTAAGCCATTCAATGCCTTTTTGCAGGAAGCCGATCATTGAGGCGCCCGCAAGTGTCCCCCAGACATTGCCAACGCCGCCGACAACCACAGTCATAAAGCTTTGAACGATGTATTCGGACCCCATTTCGGAAGTCACTTTGGCGTAAAGCCCAATGGCCACACCTGCAATTCCCGCGATGCCGGAGCCCAATCCGAAGGTCAGCATATTGATGCGATCCGGGTTGATCCCCACGGAGGCCGCCATGCCGGGGTTTTGCGTCACCGCGCGGACTTCAAGCCCCAACCGGGTGCGTTTGAGAACGAACAGGATGAGCGTGAGGAAAATCAAGGCCAGTACAAAGATGGCGATGCGGATGTAGCTGACCTGAATGACATCCGAGATCACCCAGGCCCCGTCCAACCAGCCCGGCGAAGTGAGGGGGCGCGCCTGTGTGCCAAAAATATTTTTAGCCAGCTGTTGCAAAGCGACGGAAATGCCGAATGTCGCGAGCAGGGTTTCTAACGGCCGGTGGTAGAGGTGACGGATCACAAGGCGTTCCATCGCAACGCCCGCGCCAAAGGTCACCGCAAAGGCCAGCGGCAAGGCCACAAGGATCGAGACGGTGTAATCGGGGATGAACAATTGCACCACATAGCCCGTATAAGCCCCCATCATGATGAATTCGCCATGGGCCATATTGATGACCCCCATGACGCCAAATGTGATGGCCAACCCGATGGCAGCTAGGAAGTAGATAGACGCCAGAGACAGACCGTCAATCGCCAGATCAATGGTCTGTTCAACGCCGACCCTCTGCTCGACGGACGCCAGCGCGGCAGCGGCGGCATCGGTAATGGCGGCGTCTGTTTCATCATAGATTTCGTAGAAAACATAAGCACCTAAAGTAGCGTCGCGGGTCTGCTCGGTAATCAAGGGAGGTTCAAGCTCCGCCCTGGCAAGCTGTGCGTAAGCACGTTCGCGTGCAGCGTCGGTGTTCAGTTGTGCGACGGGAACATCTCCTACACGCCCCGCCTCGATGTGTCGCTCCAACGCGGCACGAATGACATCTGGTGGCGTGCGGGGTGGGGCAAATCCTGCGTCAACCAATTGTGCATAAAATGCATCCGGAGCCGTCAAGGGATCGAGAATCTGTGCGACATTGCCCTGCGGTGGCGTCGCAGCCACGCCCGCTTCCACAGTCAGGATCTGATTAAGAACACTGCGCGCTTCTACGCTTGTATCTTCGGCCAGACTGGCAATCGCGGTAATACGATCCTCGGGTGTGTCTCCAAACCGCGCCGTCATGAAGTTTGCCAATTGTGTCTTGCGGGCTTTCAGGGCGGGGTCAGGTTCGCCATCGATGGAAGCAATCAACGGGCCCAGTTGTGACGCGTCGGGACGGCGCGCGATGGAGGCCACGGCCGTTTCACGCCGTGTCAGGTCAGGATCTTCCAGTTGAAACTGAACAAGCGCGGTGCCGATCACGCGGCGTACACCACCATTGGGCTTGAGATTGGTGAAATCGGATTTAGGCGCTTTGCTCTCAGCGCCGGTATCAATGTCTTTCAGCGCGAGGTTGTCGCCATCAGCCGTGGCAATGAAAAACTGACCGTCGTCGCGTTTCCATACATTTCTGGCGGCCCATTCTTCAAGAAATTCAGTGACTTGGGGCAGACCTGAAGCGCTCAGATCTTCCAACAGCACATTCACTGTTCTGCGCGACGGTTTAGAGACCTCGTCAGCATGGATTTGCAGGAGTTGTTGCAGATCTTGCGCGTTGGCGGAAAAGGCGCTGCCACAACACAGGGCGATGGCAAGAAGGACGCGGCGCATAATTCTGGCTTTCGGTGGAAGAATGGTCGTGATGTGCGGGGCCGGGACAAGAATGCCCGGCCCCGCAGAAAAGGGTCAGTAGTTCGAGGTCAACTGAACGCAGGTTTTGGTCTCGATGTTATACATGCCGCAGCCCAGTTCCTTCCAGTCAGAGGTCAGAACCTTGGAGGCTGGCAGGAAATCGGTCCATGCATCACCGGGCACCTCTTTGGTCTGGGAAATGATGTCGAATTGACCGTCAGCGGTGATTTCACCTATCAGAACCGGCTTGGCGAGGTGATGGTTTGGCAGCATGACAGCTGTTCCGCCGGTCAGGTTCGGAAATTCCTGACCATACATGGCGGTGCGAACTGCATCCACATCGGTGGTGCCTGCCGCTGTGGCCGCATTTACCCACATGTTGAAGCCGATGTAATGCGCTTCCATTGGGTCGTTGGTCACGCGCTCTTCACCGGCGAAGTCCTTCCATGCTGAGATGAATTCAGCGTTGGCATCAGTTTCAGCCGACTGGAAGTAATTCCAAGCGGCCAGGTGACCAACCAGATTGGACGTGTCCAGTCCGGAAAGCTCTTCTTCACCCACCGAGAACGCCACAACGGGGATATCATCTGCCGAGACGCCCGCCGCTGCCAATTCCTTGTAGAAACCGATGTTGGCGTCGCCGTTGATTGTGGAAATCACACCAACCTGCTTGCCATCTTCACCCAAGGCCACAACGTCAGCGACGATTGTTGCCCAGTCAGAATGTCCAAAAGGCGTGTAATTTACGAAGATGTCGTCCGCCGCGATGTCGTTGTCCTTGAGATATTGTTCAAGAATATTGTTCGTGGTGCGCGGGTACACGTAATCCGTACCCAGAAGTGCGAATTTCTCGACGCCAAGTTCCTCAAGGAAATAATCCACCGCCGGAATCGCCTGTTGGTTCGGGGCGGCACCGGTGTAGAAAACATTTCTGGAGCTTTCTTCGCCTTCATACTGGACAGGGTAGAACAGCAGGCCATTCAATTCCTCGATCACAGGCAGAACGGATTTGCGACTTACGCTTGTCCAATTGCCAAAGATCACATCGACCTCATGCACGGTCAGGAGTTCGCGCGCCTTTTCGGCAAACAACGGCCAATCAGAGGCCGGATCGACCACAACCGCTTCGACCTGACAACCCAGAACGCCGCCGGCTGCGTTTTGCTTTTCGATCAGCATCAGCATGGTATCTTTGAGTGTGGTTTCGGAAATCGCCATTGTTCCGGAAAGCGAGTGCAGAACACCAACCTTGATAGGATCGGCACATTCCGCCCATGCCAGTGTCGACGTGCCCATCAGAGCAGCGGCAGTAATTGCAGTTAATTTCAGCTTGCGAGCCATAAATCTATCGTCCCTGTTATCGCTGCGGGTGGGTCGGAAACCGCGAGCAGCGCTTCCTCGAATGGTCCAACGAATATCGTCAGGACCCGCAACAGTTGTGTGTAGTCGCATGACGGAGAGTATCTGAAGGATAATCCGCCCCGCGGGATCTGCGCTCCAAAGAGCATGGACAGTTCGACGCAAGCGGACACAATTTGCCAGTCCGCGCCTGTTAAACAGGCGTGAATCGTGGGGTTTCAAAAAGAGCATCGATTAAAATATAGACTTATGCGCAAAATTTGAGCTTTGAGGGAATCTTGACTGCTTCTTGGGCATGCGGGCCTGTGATGTTTTTTATGTGCGCAGATGGGCTTGCAGCGCAAAATTGTTTAGGGTTCCCGAGGTTTTAGGTGTTGCTTTGGCGGCATTGGAACCTCACGCGGGCATCAGGTGCATCCATCAATTTAACCCGCATTCTGGCTGAGCTTGGCCAGAAGCGACCTGCGCCTTTGGGGGTTGTTGGGTAACACCAATGCGCGTTCGGCAGCAAACTTCCCTGTGTATGGTCCGTTAAACAAAACCCGCGACCCTTCGTATTCAGCAAGTTGCAGATTATTCGCAAAGCTATGTCCGAGGCCAGCAATGCGGTATCCAGGGGCGGTTGCGACAGGCTCGAGATACCCTTCAATCGACAGCTGGCCCAAGGCTCCTGCCGCGCCGACAAAGCGGTTGCTCACGAGGTCGGTGGCCTGGATCCGGCTGCGCGCAGCTTCATAGTTCCCTATGATGGTGGCAAATGAGCCACCCGCCAAGCTGGCGACACCGCGTCCACGGATATCAGTCTCACCCAAGCGAACAGCGCCAAATGATCGCCTCACGTCGCCCGAGATCAAATCGCGCTGCGACCTGGTCGGGGCCACCCGGCTTGCAATCACGCTTGTGCCACGCCACAGCCCAGAGACTGCGACACGCAGACCGACAGTGATATCGCTCAGCGCGGTCTCGAGCGCTACATCAATCCCGTTTACCACAATTCTTGATGCATCGGCTGAAACGGAACTGACCCGCCCGACAAGCGGATATGTGACGTGAACGCGTCTGGCCACAAGGTTGTCTGGTGATCCGGCGGCCTCAACGGTCAGGCTGTCTCCGATCATCAGATCCTTGCGATCAATCTGGCCAAAACCATCGCTGAATTTTGTAAGAGTATCGGTTTCCAAGCGGTTACCGCTTACGATCAGGTTTTCGGAATGCGTCAAAACGCCCACGATACCGGTGCCGCCGATTCCGCCTTCGACGTCCCGTTTGGCGGATTGTGCCCAAGCGGCACCAGGCAGAAATGCTGTTGATAATCCCGCCATGACTGCGCGGCGCGACAGGGTATCAATCGTCATCCGGTGGAATCCCTCTTATTTCAGCATCTTCGTCTTCTTTATAAAAGAAAACGCCAAATCTGAAGCGATGTGCATCAGGTCCGGTCTTTAAATCCTCAGATTGGCGTGCCGCCGCGAAGGCGTTGATCCTGCGCAGCGCTTCGTGACCATGGATGCGCGCTTCTTCTTCAATGTCAGACACGGATTGGGCGCTGAGGCTGTTGTAATACACGGCGCGTTCCATGTGCGGTGAGGGCTCGGACAGCAGATTGTCCACGGCAGACTGCATATGGTCGCCCAGATTATGCCCGAAAAAATGTAACTTCTGATCCGTATCGCCCGCTCCAATCAAACCATCCAGCACCAAAGTTACCTGATCATCGGCGACGGAAATGATTTGCTGCCGGAGCAGTTCATCAAGCACAGTGCGGGGGCGAATGTCGCGGCTGACGGAGCGCACAAGTGCCTCAAAGCTTCCCACATCCTCGCCAAATCTGGGAATGACGGCCGGGTCGTCACCGTTCTGGTAGGCAGGCTCAGAAAGCCAGCGTCCGATGACAGAGGAGAGAATAGATATTTTCTGGCTGACCGCGTTGTCCTCGGATCGATCGCGGTTGCGAAACTCCTTTACGTCGCGGCGATGAACGCCGGTCATGACATTAACCCGGCTGTCCGTCGCTTCCGCACCCAACTGTTGCGCGGCGACATCCACATAGGTTTGTTTCACGATGCTGTAGAGTGCTGGTGCCGTCACGCCCTGAGCGATCAGGGCGCGTACCAAAGGCTTTAGAATGCGCCTCAATGAGCGGTCAAATAAGCCGGACTTGGAGAATGGATCGGGGCTTGCCATGGGAGTAACATGATGCCCGGTGTGAAGTTTTTCCACAAAATAGTTGCCATCCACAAAGTTTGAGCCAATTCACGGCGTACTAAGTGTGCAAAATGCACACAAAACTATTCAAGGAGGGTCCATCCCATGAAATTTCGCAGTATTCTAAAAGCTTCCGTGGTTGCAGCCACACTCGCTGTTTCCGGTTGCGCGTCGCTGGCACCACAAGATCCCGATATCGTAGAAGTCGCCCAATCTGCAGGATCTTTTAACACGCTTGTGGCAGCCGTGAGCGCTGCGGATCTGGTGGATACACTCAAGAGCGATGGCCCCTTTACGGTTTTTGCGCCAACAGACGAAGCCTTTGCGGCGCTTCCGGCCGGTACGGTTGAAACGTTGTTGAAGCCTGAAAACAAGGACCAGTTGACGAGCATCCTGACGTATCACGTCCTACCGGGAAAGGTCATGGCGGCGGATCTTGCGGGCAAGCGGCTGAGCGTGGCGACGGTGAACGGTAAAAAGGTTCATGTCGATGGGCGCAACGGTGTGAAAGTCGAGAAGGCAAACGTGATCAGCGCAGATGTCGAAGCCTCCAATGGTGTGATCCACGTCATCGACAGCGTGCTATTGCCGTAACCACGGTCGACAATACCAGCTATGATGGTGTCGTGAGTTGGGCTGACCTCGGGGCGGGGAATTTTCTTTCTCTGATTGGTTTCGACCCGCCCCAAAGGTCAACAGGAACGCTCACATACAAAACTGGAAAGCATCACCTTGGTTCTTCTGCGTTCAGACGCAAAAGGCTTTTTGGTGCTTCCTTTTCCAGGACGCGACGTGTGATGCGTGCGCTAACAATACCCCCCGCGCATATTTTACCATTCAGTAAGTCTGTTTTCTGTTATGCTGGGCGTTATTGATGATTTTAACACAGGCGAAACCGTTCTTTGCCAAAACGGTTGCGAGAGTGTGGTTGGAAATTGAATATAGCGCGGCGATTGGGCCGCTTTGAACTGGGGGAATTTTTGTGAAACGTCGTGAGTTTTTGATAGGTGCAGGGTGTGGTGCGGTTTTAATTGGGGGGCACGCGGCACAGGCGGCGGTTCCCGCGCAACTGCCTGATTACAATATGCCGGAAGAATTTTTGCCTCGTGAAGTGCGGATCAAGAATGATTTCGCGCCCTTCGAGATCCATGTGGATCCGGGACAATATGCACTTTATTGGACTTTGCCAAAAAAGAAGGCCATTCGCTATTCCGTAGGCATTGGTCGTACAGCTTTGTATGAAGCTGGCGAATTCTTTGTCGGCGCCAAGAAGGAATGGCCAAGCTGGACCCCGACGCCGGAGATGATCGAACGTGATCCGGAGAGCTATGCCCAATATAAAGACGGTCTGCCGGGCGGTCTCAACAATCCATTGGGATCTCGCGGACTGTACCTGTTTCAGCCCGGACGCGGCGACACGTTCCTGCGCGTTCATGGCACAAACGAGCCTAAAACAATCGGCCGTCGCGTGTCCAATGGCTGTGCCCGGCTCATAAATGACCAAATGATTGAACTTTATGACCGCGTACCGATGAATTCTCGTGTGGTTTTGCATCCGATTTTGCAAGCCTGACCCCGGCGCGGGAAAGGTCTAGAATTGCTGCGCTTATTGCGCGCCATGGTTTTTCATGTTTATCACCAACGCAGCGTGCCTGCTGTAAGGTGATAAACAGAAAGACTGCCCGTGAAGGCGACGAATACTGACAGCCCGCGCGGGTTTGCATTTGCCATATCGGCTTATGTTTTCTGGGGATTTCTGCCCATCTACATGAAAGCAATGTCGCATCTTGCGCCAATCGAAGTATTGGCACATCGTATTCTATGGTCCGTTCCGATTGCGGCGATTGTACTGTTGATTTTGGGACGCACCGCTGACCTGCGCGCGGCGTTGCAATCGCGCAAAACCCTCGGAATGGCCTTTGTCACGGCGGCGCTCATTTCGGTGAATTGGACCATTTATATTTGGGCGATTGTTTCGGGCAACGCGCTTGATGCGGCGCTGGGTTATTATATCAACCCGATCTTCAGCGTCTTCCTGGGGGCTGTCCTTTTGGGAGAAAAACTGAACAGGATGAAGTGGGCCGCGATCGCACTGGCGACGGCAGCCGTTATCATTCTGACCATCGAAACTGGTGAATTGCCCGTCGTTGCCGTGGCCTTGACGGTCAGCTGGGGGTTTTATGCGTATTTCAAAAAATCTTTGCCGGTTGGTCCCAATCAAGGATTTCTGCTCGAAGTCTTACTGCTTGCGCCACCGGCAATTGGGTTCATCCTCTATCAAAGCATCAAGGGTGAGGGGCATTTCCTGATGGGTACCCCCGCGGATACCTGGCTTTTGCTGGGCTGTGGCGTCGTGACGGCGGTCCCGCTTATGCTTTACGCAAACGGGGCCAAGCTGTTGCGTCTTTCTACAATCGGGATGCTGCAATATATTGCGCCCACCATGATTTTTCTCGTGGCTGTTTTTGTCTTCGGAGAGAGTTTTGGCCCGGCACGCATGATTGCGTTCCCATTGATCTGGTTGGCGCTCTGTCTTTATTCGATCTCGCTGGTGCGTGAAGCGCGCCGCAATAAAGCCGCGGCAAGAGCATAACAGATATTTCTCTGCGCCGTGAGGCCTGCCTATCGCAGGCGGCGTAACAGCTCCAAGGAGGGCGTACCCGTTGCGCTCAGACCCTGACTGGCCTGATATGCACGGATGGCGTCGCGGGTGTTTGGCCCGATGACGCCGTCGCTGCCTTGTGTGTCAAAACCATTGGCGCTGAGCGCTTCCTGCAATGCCTTTCGATCTGCCTTTGTCATTCCGTTTTCGTCGGGGGGAAATGTGGAAATCAAGGGGCCAGCACCACCAATCCGATCGGCAAGATGTCCGACGCCAATGGCATAAGCATCTGAATTATTGTATCTTTTTATCACTCGGAAATTGCTTGTTACTGAAAACCGGGGCCCGCCAGGTTGTGGTTGAATAATATTGCCGGCAGGCGCGTTGTTGCCCACTTCGCCACCCCATCGCAAACCCCGTGTCCAACCATTGCGAGCGAGATAGGCCGCTGTGGAAGCAAGAGAATCGCTGGGGTCATCCGACCAGATGTCGCGCCGTCCGTCGCCTGTAAAATCGACGGCAAAGGCTTCATAAGACGTTGGAATAAACTGGGTGTGACCCATCGCGCCTGCCCAACTGCCGACCAGGCGGTTTGCGGGCACATCGCCGCTTTGCAGGATTTTTAAGGCGGCTATCAACTGTTTCTCAAAGAAGACGCCGCGTCGGCCATCATAAGCGAGTGTCGATGTGGCCGAAACGACAGGTACATCGCCCCGGCGTTCGCCATAAAAGCTCTCCAGACCCCATATGGCCGCAATGATTTTCGCATCCACGCCGTAAGTAGCGTCCAAAGCATCCAGCGTCGCGCCATACTTAGAATAGGCCGCTCGCCCCTTGCTGACCCGTTCGTCTGAAACCGCGATCGCGAGGTAGTCTTCGAGGCTGCGCTTGAATTCAGTTTGATTACGGTCGCGTTTGATGACACCCGGCAAGTAACCAGTGCCATTGAAACCTGCGTTCAATGTGGCTTCGGAAATGCCTTGCGCTCCAGCGCGCGCGCGAAATGCCGAAACCCACGCATCATAGCCAGCATTCGCGACAGGCCGCAGATCGTCCGGCAGACCAGTCGTTCTGGTTGGACGGTTCGAAGTGGATGACAACCCATTACTGCAGGCTGCCAAGCTCGAAGCCAGGAGGGAAATTCCAAACCATCGTCTCGTGAATGTCATGTCAAAGCCGCCTCAATTGTTTTTTGCAACCAATAGCGTAGTAAGACGCGAGATTACAGGTTTTGTTGTTGCAAAGGGCGTTATGAGGCGGCTGTTTCCTGCTGAGGGGGCACATTGGTTTGCAACGGCGAACAAGGTCGGGAAGCTGGCTTCAGTCTTTTCACCTTGGAAAAGGCACCCGCTTTTGCAACCTGCGCGGCGCTTGATCTGTGCCAGGCGTGTCCAAACACTCTGTTTTGCAGTCCAAAAGTCTGTGCATTGCCACATTTCCCATCCATGTTTTGAGCCAGATTTCTGGTGACGAATTTCATGGCGCGGAAATCATACGAAAGAGCGGATGCATACACTATTGAACATCGCTGACCTGCACATCCGAAAATCCGCCCACAACACGACCAAGCCAATCACGTGCATCAGGCATCACCTGTTCCAGTTGCGGCAAGTCATTGACGCATATAAATTTTACTTCCGAATTTTGGGCACGTGACAGGAGCGCTCTGGTTTCTGTGACAGAGCATCCCTTGCCGTGACCGCTTTTGATATGCAGGTGATCCCTCACTTCATGCAGAATGGCCTCGTGATCCACAATGCATGCGTGGTTATGCAATCCCTGAGGCAAAAACTGGTCAAGGTTCCTGAACCGATGTTTGATATTGCGTTCAAAAGCTCTTTTGTGCTGCTCAAACAGGCGTGCCATTTTGGAACGTTTGAGCGGATGAACCACATGGGCCGCTCGAAACAAGCGAGATGCATCAAAACCCATGATATTGGCCGCGTTAATCTGCATGAAGTGGTTGAATTTCGCGGGATCTTCTTGATTTTCAGGGTTGTCGGCCAGGGCGCTGTAATCCACCCACTTCCCGCGTAATACCGGGAATGTGTCCCTGAAAACGTCCGATGACTCCAGTGGAGATGTCAAAAACACATCGTCGTTGAAATACATGAAGCACTCGCTCAACCCCTCAATCCGCCAGATCAGGCTCTCTATCGCCAAAGAATTGAATGTCGGCAGCGCGTCCTCAAAGCCTGCAAAAATGTCGTTGTGAAACGCAAAATGTACTTTTGCCGTCAGCGCAGCAGGCAGGCTGGCCAGATCCGGGACGGCTTCGTCTACCACGATCCAGATTTTTCGCGTCCATGGTGCATAATTATGAATGGATTGAAGGCAATAGAGGATCTCATCATTGCAAATCCAACGATGCGGATTGACAGCGTTTTGATGCAACGGGAGTTCAACATTTGCCATATGATCGTGGCGCTTGTTGCGATGTTCTTGGGAATTTCCATTTACCCAGGTAATTACCGCGTCGATGGGCTCCAGATTTTTCTTCAATGTATTCATTCTTCTCGCAGTCTCATCTGTCGACGCTGTAACATAGGCTGGAGCCATTGAGTTGGTAGGGCTGTTCGCAATTCATGTGCCGTGATGCGCATTCCGGTGCAGGGAGAGTTTGAGGTGCAGTTATGACACGTCACCTGACCGCTTCTGACGGGTGTTAAGAGAGCATAGGGCAAAACACCAATTTTGTGAAAATCGCCTGCTTTTTGCGGCCGCCAAAACCGCTTCTTAGCAAGTGAGCAATCCACGTGAATGGACCGCGCTTCGCAATGCGCCGAATGAAGCCCGCCTGATACCGGATCATGGGTCCCACAGAGCGGCTTGCCTTATCCAGATGCCAATACTTTTTTTCCAAGACCCGCACCACGGCCGGGAGCATGCGCAAACCGTTTGGTATCGCGTCCGGTGAACGTTGCTCTATCCCGAAAAACGGCTACACTACTTCTGATTGAGCCAAGTTCTTGCGATCAACTGCACTTTGACGAACGTTGGCCCTAGAGTAATTAACTTCGAGAAATAGTCCGCTCAATTTATTAGGATCCTGGTAACAAATGTCCAAACTAAGTGTTCCTGACACCGACAGTGTCGCCTTTCTGGACGCATTGTCTGTGCCGATTTGGGTATTTGATGTGGATCGGCATGAGATATGGTGGGCAAATGATGCGGCCCTTGAGTTTTGGAGGGCGCCAAGCCTCGCGGACCTCAAAGCGCGTGACTTCTCGACAGATAGTTCGACCGTGCGCCAGCGCCTGCGTGAGATTTTGCGCGATACAGAAACATCTCCCAAACTGAAAGACACGTGGACGCTATATCCTGCAGAAGAGCCGGTTGTAGTGACGGTTTGTTGTCAACCCGTGCTGATTGAGCAGAGTCGGGATGCCGTATTGGTGGAACTCATTGACAAGCAGACGTCGGGTCATGACACCCGGTCGGCACGGCTGGTCGAAGCGGTTCGGTATTCCGGCGCGATGCTGAGCATGTTTTCACTTTCTGGTGAACTTCTGGTGCAGAATGCGCAAGCCTTTGAGTGTTATGGTCGTGGTGCGAAAGACGCGAATGATCTGACCAAGCGGTTGGGAAGTCGCGATATTGTGCGAAATTTGCTGGAAACCGTAGAGCGTTCCGAAGTTTTTGATGCGGAGCTGGCGGTTCAGGCGCAGGCCGGCCCCGTGACCCATCGGGTCAAAGCACGGGGCGGGCGCGATCCTGCGACAGGCGACGCGGTGGTTGTGCTGAACGAAGACGACATTTCCGACGTCATGCGGCTCAGGTCTGAACTGTCCGAATTGAATGCTCATCTCGAAGAGCGCGTTGCAGAGCGGAGCGAGAGTCTGAGGATCAGCGAAGAGCGGTTCTCGCTCGCCATGCAAGGGGCGAATGATGGCTTGTGGGACCGGAATCTGGAGAATGGGGAAATTTATTTCTCCCCGCGTTGGCTGGAGATGCTGGGTTATGATGCTGAAGCACCGCCGCCGGATCTCGAAACGATCCTGTCGCTTGTACACCCGGATGACCGAGAACATGTCGAAACATCCGTAATTCGACCAGAGCCTGGCGAAACCAGCGCGCCCGAAGCAGAGTTTCGCATACGCCACCAGGATGGGCACTGGGTTGATATCCTGTCGCGCGAATTTGTGGTGGTGCGAGACGGTAAAGTCGTGCGGATCGTCGGGACACACATCGACATAACAGAACGAAAACGCAGTGAGCGTTCCTTACGTCGCTTGAAAGAGATCCTGTTTGAAGGCAGCGAGGCGTTGCCTCTGGGCGTTGCGTACTACGACCAGGACTTCAAACTGGTCATGAACAATACGTTCTATGAGACCATGTTGCCTGTCAGCGCCCACCTTTTGGAACGAGGCGTCGATTTTGCCGATATTCTACGCAATTCAGCCGAATATATGGCGGGCCAGTTCGGTTATGATGATCCGGAAGCCTATGTTCAGGAACGTATCAAGTCAGCCCGTCTCAAGCCGCAAAGATGGGTGCATGAACAGTCTACCGGCCGCACCATCATTGCGTCCGAAATTCCGACGAGTGGCAATGGCGTGATTTCGATGATCGAAGATATTACCGTCGATCGCGCGCGTCAAAAGCAACTCCAGCAGGCGCAAAAGATGGAAGCGATCGGACAGCTGACGGGTGGTATTGCGCATGACTTCAACAATCTGATGGCAGTCATCATGGGTAATCTGGAACTGCTGCAAAGCGAAATCGGACTCCAGGATTTTGACGTTGAAGAGGCAAATACGCTCATTGATGCGGCGATAGATGCTGTCAAACATGGTGCCGATCTGACCAACAGCATGTTAGCCTATGCACGCAAGGCGCGTCTGGAACCTGCTATTCTGGATCTGAACCAAACGGTACGAGAAACCGAGCGCTGGATGCGGCGCACAATTGAATCAAACATCCAGATAGAAACGGTTCTTCAGGCGGGCGTGTGGCCAATCAAAGTTGATCAAAGCTCGCTTCAAAGCGCCCTGGTCAATCTGATATTGAATGCGCGCGACTCGATAGAGGGTAGCGGCAAGTTGACGATTGAAACTGCAAACCTCCGTATCGATGAAACCTATCTTGAAAACCGATCAGAAGACATCGATCCCGGTCGCTATGTGATGGTCGCGGTCACGGATGATGGGCATGGCATTGCGCCAGACGTGATCGATCAGATTTACGACCCTTTCTTCACAACCAAATCAGTTGGCAAAGGTACTGGTCTTGGCCTGTCCATGGTTGATGGTTTTGTCAGGCAGTCGGGCGGTACGGTGCGTGTCTATTCCGAACTTGGCGAGGGCACGAGTTTCAAGCTGTATTTCAAGGCGGTGTCACAGGACAGAGCGACCACACAAACTCCAGCGGTAACTCCGCCAGTGCAGGGCGCCCCCCCCAAGGTGCGACCGCGTCTGCTGTTGGCCGAGGACAAACTGGAGGTCATGGCAGTTCTGGAAAAAACGCTTGTCATGGCCGGTTATGACGTCACAACGGCAACAACCGGTGACATTGCCTATTCTGTCTTCAAAGCCGATCCCAGCTTCGATGTTGTCCTGACCGACATTGTGATGCCGGGACGCCTGCAGGGACCACAATTCGCCAGGGAATGTCGCCTGCTCAACCCGAAGACGCCTTTTATTTTCCTTTCGGGCTATGCCTCTGAAGCCACGGTGCATGGCAATGGTTTGCTCCCTGAGGACATTCGCCTGATGAAGCCGGTGTCGCGCGCAGACCTTCTGGGAGCCGTCGAAAAGTGTCTGAAACTCAATCGGGACAGTGACTAGCTGTGTCCCGACATCGGTGGGAACTGGCCTTGATGGCTGATTACGGCGTGGGCTGTGTGTCTGGTTTTGCCGCGGCATTGGCTTCAGCGAGCGCAGCGTTCGGCATATCTTTGCACTCCAGAAACACACGTAGTTTGCAGGTGGCGCAAATATCAGGATCCAATGTTGGAACCATGGCTTCCAGCATTTCTCTTTTCCGTCGAAAAATTCGATCTTTTCCGATGAGTTTTGTCACGTGAAACTGATCCATTTGTCGACGCAACGGCGGGTAGCGACCGATGATATAAAGGCTCCCTCCCAGATCTTTTCGGTTCCTGCTTTCTTCAACCAGCCATTCAGCGCCCGCCAAATCGATCCCGACGGAGCCGTCAACCAATAGTCCGAGGTGCTTTTGTTCTGGGCGTTGTTGTTCCAGTTTGCGAAATTCTTTTTCCAGATATTCCACCGCGCCGAAGTACATCGGCCCTTGCACCCGAATGAACATCGCCTGTGGACACTCTGGCAACCGCCAATGAATCGGGCTCATGAATGGCCGTCCGTCAACGCCTGCATTCGGCACATTTACCGGCAAGCCCGGGCGCATGGTTTTGCGCAGAAAAAGCGACAGGGAAACGATGACGCCGGAATAGATCGCAAATTCCAGATCAACCAGAAGCACGACAAGAAAAGTGATCAGAAATATGGCAGTTTCCGATGCGCTGGTGGTCAGAATATGCCTGATTTCCTTGAGGTCGATCAATTTCCAGGCCACCAGCATAATCAATCCGGACATGGCGGGGATGGGGATGTAGGCAATCAAAGGGCTGATCATCAACAGAATAATCAGCAGAAAAAGTGCAGCCAGAACTGCGGCAAGTGGCGTTCTCGCACCGGACTCCAGATTGAGTGAACTGCGTGTGAAGGATCCGGACCCCATGTAGGCTGAGAAAAAAGAGCCACCGATGTTTGAAAGACCCTGTCCGATGATTTCCTGGTTCGAGTTGAGAGATTGGTGGGATTGCAGTGACATTGCACGCGCAATGGAAACAGCTTCAAGCAACCCGATCAAAGCCAACGCAAAAGCGCCCTGCGACAGATCGCGAACCACGTCGAACGACATTTCAGGCACAGCCATGGGTGGGATGCCTGAGTCAATTGCCTGGACGAACGCAAGCCCGGTGGCGCCGGCACCAACCATATGCGACAGCGTATCAAGGGTATAGGCAAGCAGACTGCCGACGATCAGAGCGATCAGATAATTTGGCCAGACGGGTTTGTATTTCTTGAGCGCCACGGCAACAATAAGTGTCGTCACCGATACGGCGAGAACGTAGGGGCTGAGATGGGGCAGGGCGTTCCACAATTCCTTGCCAAATTCGAACAATTCGTCCGGTCGGGGAAGTGATTTCCCAATAAATCCAGGCAATTGGCTGAGAAATATCAAGATCGCAGCGCCCGCAGTGAAACCGACCATTACGGAATGGGACACCAAGCTCACAAGTTGCCCCAGATTGACGAGACCGAGGCACAGCTGGAAGAGACCTGCAAGCAAGGTGATGCTGAAAACTGCGCTGATGAATTCCGGAGACCCGGGTACAAAATTTTCTGACAATGTCGCAAAAATTACAACGGATATTGCCGTGGTCGGGCCCGAGACGAGATGCCATGAACTGCCAAAAAAGGCTGCAATAACGGGTGTGACCATCGCTGTATAGAGCCCGTATTGCGGCGGCAAACCTGCGATCGCGGCAAAAGCAATCCCCTGCGGCAGGACGATTGCAGCATTGGTCAATCCTGCAAACACATCCGCACGAAATGTTTCCCGGTTGACCATGGGAAGCCAGTCAAGAAATGGCATCATGGAGCGCAAACGGTCCCGTGCACTTGTTTTTTGATTTTTGGCGGAGGGTGCAATATGCGGCGCTTCGTCAGCGGGTCGTCCAAAACGCCATGTCATTGCGGGACAGCTTTCTCTCTTCCAATTCAGGTCTACGCTATGTCAAATCTGTAGAGATTAATAGGGTCGTACTTGCTGCGCTCTATCGTCATTCAAACCCCTTGTATACGATTTCAAGACTGGAAGACTTGAATTTTGCTGCTCGCACGGTTGGCAGTGCTAAACCGTATGTTGCCTTTCATTTGCTATTTTCGTCGCTGCTGGAAACCATTGTTTTTTCTGCAGGCGTCCAATCAGGTTTTGAGAGTTGTTGGATGGGTTGAAGTATGTGTGCCGGCACGAGAAATGCTCAAGCTGCTTGGCCGTGTCTCATGATCTTGCACCAACACATTTATCAGTGAGCAATGAACTCTTTGTCCCGCGACCCCCTTGTCCATAACGGGAGATGTCGGGTTCATATGGCTTATCCGGCGATCTCAGTTTGGGCACGCGCGTTTTTGCAGTGTACGTGTCAAACAGGCATTCGGCGCGTTTTTGCGGATGTTTTGTTGCCCAACGATGGGTGCGCATTGATGTAATTGCAATCTGATCGCCATCGCACCAGCTTGAGACGGGCATCGTCCGGGCCGTACCATAGATTCTGTTTGACCGACTGGTCGTGCTGGCTGGCAATGAGGCGTCAACGAAGGAGTTCTACTTCAATCTGCTATCAGACCGATTTTCTCACGGCAGTCCTTGTCATGCGAACGTAGAATTGGGACTTCACGTGATGCGCCAATCCTGAGGACGCAAACATTTGAGCATTTGCCTTCCGGGTTTCATAAGAAAACTTCGGATGGCTAGGGGCACGATAGCCAGAACCAGGGATTGATCCTTATTGACCAATGGTCGCAGATTTCAAAATCAGAATGCCGCATTACCCAACAGGAATTGGCGAATACATCTACGTTGAGCCGCCCATTTCTGCAATGTTCCCGTTCGCGGCCTTTTTGCGAAAATGCGCGTTTGCATCGCTATGTTTTATGAGTGACGAAAACCCCAATGATACGCGTTGACATGCCGCCGGGCGGATCACATGTGATGGATTCCAGCGACAGGGAAGACGGATTCAAGGTGATGGATCAGATACGTTTTACGTCAATTTTTTCGAAGCGGCTGTGGGTCATACAGACAAGTTTACGATTCTGATCGCTGTTTTGAGTTCTTCAATAGGAATTGGTGGCGATAAAAAGAACCCCTGGACTTCGTCACAGCTGTGATCCGCGAGCCATTGGAGTTGTTTTTCGGTCTCCACGCCTTCAGCAACGATGGTTGCTCCAATCTGCTTGCCAAGGGTCACGATCAGATCGATGATGGGTCCCGATTTTGGCAATTGGGAAATAAAGGATTGGTCAATTTTCAGGCAGTTCAGAGGAAAGCGTGAAATGTATGACAGATTGGAATAGCCGGTGCCAAAATCATCGATGGCAATACGATATCCCATTTGTGAAATGGCCGCGAGTTTTTCCTCAATCAGGTCATGATCTCCGATCAATACGTTTTCAGTAATCTCCAATTCGACTTTGCCTCGCGGAAACTCCGGGTGCTGGGAAAACTTCTCGAGCGACTGCAACAGTTTATAGTTTTCAAATTGCCGCGGCGAGATATTGACAGACATGTCTATCTCCAGACCAGAACGATGCCAGGAAATGGCTTGTGTACAGGCCAACTCGACGACCAGTTGGCCCAAGTCTTCAATCAACCCGGTCTCTTCGCAGATCGCGATGAACTCGCTTGGCATGATAAGACCGCGCCTTGGATGAACCCACCGCACCAACGCCTCCACCGAAACAACTTTTCCAGTCTGCAGGTTGACCCGAGGTTGAAAATGCAGCGTGAATTCCCGGTTCTCTACGGCTTGTTTCAGTTGTATTTCCACAAGATCGCGCGCCTTGGCTCGAACACCCATATCGTGGCTGAAGTAAGTTGCCCTGTTTCGTCCCGCTTGCTTGGAAGCGTAAAGGGCGATGTCAGCTTCGCGCATTGTGCTGGCGAAATCCACTGAACTTGTCGAAAAAGTGGAAATTCCCACACTCACGCTTGTGCTGACACGCGTGGCATCATTGAAAATGGGTTGGCCCAGTCTGCCCAAAAGAAAATCGATTTTTTCGCTAAGTATTTCTTCGGATGAAGCGTCTTCAATTACAACAACAAATTCGTCCCCGCCCAGCCGGACGAGTATGTCACGCGGGCCGATTACGTCAGTCGTTCGTTTGGCGATCTCTTGAAGGACGACATCCCCCATCTCGTGACCGAGCCTGTCATTGATCTGTTTGAAACGGTCCACGTCAAAACACAATAATGCGGACCGCCGGCTTGGGCGTTGTTCCAGTGTCACCAGATGCTGCTGAAGATACGCCCTGTTAAAGCAGCCTGTCAGCTGGTCTCGTTCCGCGAGGTATCGCGCCTTGTCACGCGCAGTTTTAAGTTCGCTCACATCAATCGCTGTGACAAGAATAGCCGGGTTGCCAGTTGCAGCATCAAGGCAGCGTTTTGCTGTAAGGTCATGCCACCTTGGACCCGCCGAAGTGTTCACCTTCGAGACAATCCTATACTCTCCTGACCGTTCGACTTCGTCACGAAGTGTTTCGTAGTCCGACCGATCTATAAATTTTTCCGATATCGTCTGGGCGGCATGCGTCGCGGTGTTTCGGGCGGCAGGATTCATGTAATGCGGTGGACCATTGAGATCATGAAGGGCGATCATGACGTCTGTATGCAAAAGTGCTTCGGCGCTGCGCAGGTTTTCGGGTTCATCATCAGCGCGCCCAATGACTTCACATT
Source organism: Paracoccaceae bacterium (assembly GCA_033344815.1). Taxonomy (NCBI): domain Bacteria; kingdom Pseudomonadati; phylum Pseudomonadota; class Alphaproteobacteria; order Rhodobacterales; family Paracoccaceae; species Paracoccaceae bacterium. The sequence continues at coordinate 4,358,076 of JAWPMR010000001.1, forward strand.
GCATGGCCATGCGCCCGTCAGCCAAAAGATGCCCGCGAAAGATCACCCTGACGCTGGTCGGTTTACCGTTGGGATAGAGCGTCCACATTTCGCTAAATGTGGCATCGCGTTCAATAAAATCGTTCTGATACTGCTTCAATCGTTTTGCAACGGCCGGAGACATGTCCTGCGTAAGATCACGCGCGCGCAATGTCACTTCACAGTCAGCTTGCCAGAGTTTGCACGCCGATGGATTGGCAAAAACAATGCGGGAATGGTCAATGTCGTAAATCCAGATAGCGGTTTTCAATCGCTCCACCGCTACAAGTGACCCTGCGGATGCGTCGGTGGTATCCGGTGCAATGAGATCAGTCGTCACGATAGAACCTTGCTGGATCTTTTCGGTGCGCATTAGGTTATTGCTCCGGGAACGGTGCGTCAGGCGACTTTGGTCTTGGTGTGTCCAAGCTCTGAAAGCGGGCGGAAACCTTTGGTTTTTTCGACAGAAGCGACCCAATTTCCGATTGCGGGATAATCATTCATGGAGAGTCCTGCTTCTTCCAAAACATGGACGTATCCAAACACTGCGATGTCGGCGATTGAGTATCCCGACGCCAAAATGAAATCACGCTGCTCAAGATGTGCATCAAGACGGAACAAACCTGATTCTGCCAGGGACTGCCAATGGGCAATCTCATCCGCGCGCACTTGCCGCTGATCTGGCAGAATTGTTGTGAAAAACCGGGCAGGTGAAATAAACGGTTCAAGTTTTGACTGTTCAAAAAACATCCATTGGAGAGCCTCCGCCCGTTCCTCACGGCTGGCCGGCATCAAAGAACTGCCTTCCGCGAGATACCAGAGCATTGCATTGCTTTCGCCCAGGTTTTTGCCCGTATCTGTCACCAGATGAGGAACCACGCCAAGCGGGCTGATTGCGAGATATTCTGGCGATTTTTGCGCGCCGTTCAAAACATCAATGAGCGACATGTCAAAAGGGATTCCCAGTTGATGCAGCGCCAACCAAGGTTTGAAGCAATTTCCCGATCCCAAACATGCGTATAGTTTAATCACCACGGCGTCCTTTACCGGCTTCTTTGATGCATCTGGCTAAAGAACCGTCGTTAATACCTGATAAATTCAACTGCAGATTGTTGAGTGAAAGAACTTTCAAATTGCATATACTTTTTAACATGTTCTGATTGATCAACGACTGTTGGCGCGCCACGGTATGACCAAGAACATTCACATCCCACATCTTGAAACTCAGTTTTCCTGCGTGTCGCGTTAACCGGCCCGGCAGTCTTTCCTTGTGTGCCGGGATTGAGCGTCTTAATGATTTGTTAACTCATTCTTAATTCCAAAATCATAATTAGAGCATACTTAACAAATAGTTAATGGATGGATCGCTGGTGAATAATCTCTTGTTGAACAAAAAAATCTTTGGTGAATTGCAATGCTAATGCTTAAGGTCCACGGTTCGCCCGTAGAGTCTTTTGACCAGCCGATATCGGAACAGATTTGGCGGTCAAAGTATCAATATGTCAGCAACGGAAAGGTGATTGACCACTGCGTGCGCGACACCTGGGTCCGGGTTGGCGATAGCCTCGCACAACCAGAACATCCGGGCGAGCGTGCACAGGTTTCCAAGTTGTTTTTGTCGGCCATGGAGGAGTTTAAACTGCTGCCCGCCGGACGTATTCTCGCCGGCGCTGGCACGCACCGCAATGTGACGCTTGCGAATACTTTTGTCATGCGCACTATCCCAGATTCCCTCGCGGGGATCATGGATACGGTCAAGGATGCAGCTCTTACGATGCAGATGGGCGGCGGTATCGGGTTTGATTTTTCGACCCTACGCCCAAAAGGCGATTTGGTGCAGGGTTTGGATTGTCCGGCGGCGGGACCTCTGGCGGCCATGGATATTCTTGATGCGGTCTGCAAAATGCTCGTCGCGGGCACAGGACGGGGTGCCATGATGGCAACGATGCGGGTTGATCATCCTGATATCGAGGCATTCATCGAGGCAAAGTCCGACCCGTCGAGGCTGCGAAACTTCAATACCTCTGTTATGATCTCAGACCCCTTCATGAAGGCGGTTGACCTGAATTCAGACTGGGACCTTGTATGGAATGATACGCTGGTAAAACGCGTCAATGCGCGCGAATTATGGGAAAAAATAATGCGCCGCACCTATGATGCGGCTGAGCCGGGCGTTCTCTTTATCGACAGGATCAACGCATCAAACCCGTTGGGATACCTTGAAGACCTGCGTGCGACCAATTCCTGCGCGGAGCAACCGTTGCCGCCAAATGGGACATGCCCCTTGGCATCTATCAATCTGGCCAGGCTGGTCACGCACCCATTCAGTTCTCAGGCAGAACTCGACATGCAGCAGGTTGAACACCTGGTGCGGGTCGCTGTGCGCATGCTTGACAACTCGATTGAGGTGACCCGCTTTGCCGTAGCTGCACAGTTGCAGGAAGCGCAGCAAAAACGACGCATCGGTGTGGGCGTAACCGGTGTGGCGGATGCATTGATTATGGTTGGGGTGCGATATGGCACGGCCAAAGCTGAGCGTCTCGTGGAATCCTGGCTCCGCGCAATCCAAAATATGGCCTATCTCACCTCCGCACAGCTTGCTGCGGAGCGCGGAGCCTTTCCACTCTATGATGCAAATGCTCATCAGCAAGGAGCGGGAATAATGGCGCTTGACGCTCATGTGCGCCGCGCAATTTCAATGCACGGATTGCGCAACGGCGTATTGACCACGATCGCCCCCACAGGCACGACCTCGATGTATGGTGGCAATGTCTCCTCCGGAATCGAACCAGTTTTTGCAACCACATACAAACGCAAGATTGCCCGCGCGGATGGTACCAAAAGTGAAGAGGCTGTCGAGGACTATGCTGTCTGGCTTTATCGTCAGATGTTTGGCACACAGAGGCCGTTAACGGATGCCTTTGTCACCGCGCAAGACTTGCGCCCGACTGATCACATTCGCATGCAGGCCGCGGCGCAGCGCTGGATCGACAGCGGAATTTCCAAGACTGTCAATTGCCCTGAGGACATTCCCTTTGCGGTCTTTGAGGATGTGTACCGGCAGGCTTACGAAACTGGTTGCAAGGGGTGTACGACCTACCGACCCAATGCCATCACCGGTTCGGTGCTGTCTACGTGAAGCCGGGTCAGATTCTGCGCGCACTGTTTTTGCCCAATTCGAAGATTGAATCAGAGCAAAATGCCGAGACACAACGTTCAGTGTATGGGTCCTCCTTGGAGGAGAGGCTTTCTGTGTCATCCGATCCTTGGATGCCGACCCATCGACATCGCAAAGGCGGCCTCTATCGCGTTTTGGGTCAAGGCATTCTGGAGGCTGATAGGACCAAAGCAGTAATATATCAGGATCAAGAAGGCACGATCTGGATTCGACCGCATTGCGAATTCGAGGACGGCCGTTTTGAGCGCTTGGAGCAGTAGTTACGCGTCCGAAGACAGCCCAAAGGCCGGAAAGAGTGAAACACCACTGATTTTTATTGCTGGTAACTGGATCTCAAAGTCGTGACGCGGCAACGACGTCCCTTTGCTCAGATCATCGGCAGCGTTTGCAGGCAATGTTGGGAACAGGCGGAAAAGTTGTGCGCAGCGACAACAATACTATGCGCCGTTACATTGAACACGGTGTGTCGCCCCGTGATCTGCTCGGCAAAAATGTGATGCGTCGCGGGACTTATATTGCACGGAAGCAAGTGGTCTGTTTCCCTGATGCGATTGGCGGGGCACACAGTTTTGTCTTCGAAAAGTCCCGAATGGCATGTTTTTGAAAGTAACACCCATGGAACAAATTGCCTTGCCTTCCTATCTAAAGCGGGAAGGAGTGAACATGATGTCCACGTACTCCAAAACAAGGGAACTCCATGCACAAGATTTCTTTGATGCCCATGCTGTCAGTTGGCGCTACTGCCGTTTTTATCAGTTCCGCTCTTGCGAGCCAGGACACCGAACAATCAGTTGCCGATGACGTCATCTCTGCGCAACGCGCAGCGCTGGCCGCAAGTACAGAGGGCGTCGGTTTTGGGCCCCAGTCGCCGCGAGACATTGACAGCACGTCGGGCGAAAACGACCGGGCTTTTGCCCGCGCACCTGCACATACTGACATGAATTTGTGCAACATCCATTTTCACAAAAATGCGGAGCATCGGGGCGGCGAATTCACGAAGTTTGCTGGTAACGGCGATGGCAAGGGCGCGGGGACCGGGTACAAATACGATGGTACATTGACCTCAACGGATCTCGCGCCGCTGGACAGCCCCATCGGGTCGGGCGCCTACGGTGATCTGAAGCCCGGTGACACCATCGAAGTCCATTTTGTGCATACAACTGCGCAGGTTGACCCCGGCCCGACCCTAGGATCATGTTTGAGTGAAGCGATTGGCAATCCGCAGCTACGCGTCGAAACCCAGGTGGTCGTTCTGGTCAACAACGATACGGCTTTGGACTTTGTCGAGATGACGAAGGTGCAACGCGTAGAAGGCTACCACCAAGCGCCCAATATTCCCAACGACATGGGGACACCCATTCAATACGCGGGTTCGACAACAGGTCCCAGCTTCAATGAAGCCGGCTCACCTTTTCAAGTCACCTGGTCGGTTCGACCCGAAGTCGCACGTGTCAACATCCACTCTGTTGGTACATGGTTGGCGGGCAATATCTTTGATGAAGCCGATGCGCATGGGGTGCGCAATCTGGTGGTCAATCCAGATTTGTTGTCGCAAATCGGGCATTAGCACGAAATGCCAGAAAGCGCCTCGGATCAATCTGTCTCTGTAACGCGCCTGAACCAAGTCGATGTTCCAAAGCAACGGGCTGAGTGGTTCGGTTTATGTGTCGTGATTTTGGCTGATCGGCGATGGCGTCGTCTGTCCAACTCAGAAGGATCTATCCGCGGACCGACGAAAACAACGAAACCCTTGGCACTCGGTGTCGCTGCATAGCCAAACTGTCGTCAATACCTGTCCACGTCACGGTCAATTGGCGCTGAGACTAAGGCTTGATGATTCTGCTGTGTATTCTTCGCGAGTCTTTGACGTTGCACAAAGAAGATTTGAATTCGAACGCGCAAAATCCTTTCGGGCACTTAGCTGAGAAGACTCGCGGCCGTCTGAATCGAGAAAAATCGGATTTGTATCTTGGGCGAGCTCGCAACGGGAGGAGCCGAGGCCGTTTTTGCTAAGATGAGCCGCTTGCGCTTTGACTTGGCACATATGCCAATTTCGTGCGTTAAGTGCCGCCCAAATGACACGCGGATCACAAAAGCACTATCTTATGGCGTTTTTTTAGCCTTCACGGCAGTTGTGTCAGGTCTGACCGGCGATGTGCATCGCGCTGTCAATTTCAGCACCGTTTTGCGCGGTGACAGTCTGGGCGGAAATGTCGGCCTGAACGTTTGCGGTCGAGGACAGGGTGAGGTCATCGCATTGCAATGTGCCCTGGTGCCGGCCTTCAAGAAGGACTGTTTTACCCGAAAGCGCTCCCTGAACCAATCCGCCAGCGCGCACGACAATCGACAAGACGTTGATGTCTCCGCTGACAGAACCCTTGATTTCGACGCTTCCGTCGCCTGACTTGATGTTGCCCTCTATTGTCAGATCTTCGGCGATCACTGAGTTTGGCATTGAATATTCCTCTTAAGACAGATGTCTAAAGCACAGATGGACGACGAACGGCGGTATTGCCGTCGCTTTCGCGAGCATGGAGGATTATGGTAAACAACTCCTTACCAACGGTAAAAATGTATTATGAGGCATATATCGTGGTCGCGCACGAAATGCGCATCACATGTTGTGTTGCCTGGAGGCGGCGCTAAAGCAGGGGCTGTCAGAATGCCCCATAATTGTCCTTCAATTAACCAAACCATCGCCGCATCCAACCACAAATTGGACGATGTCAGTTCTTGAAACGCGGACGCCAGATCTGGCGGATGGTTTGAGAATTTGACCTATCGCAAATTCATGTTTCCAAAGCCCGATTGACAAGACGATTGGAAAACAGAAGCCTGCACAAAGGGAATTCAGCGCAATCGAGCTATACTCAGATCAACCCGGTCGCCTTATGCCGTACGCACGGCGTTCATTTTGCACCTTTCAGGTGTCTTGCACGTCGAAGGCAGACCGGAGTTGGCGACCGCAAGAAAGGAAAGAAAACCTGTGCTTAGAAAAATACTTGTGCCCGTTCGGGGCGATGGCCTTGTCGAAACAGTGTTGGGGCACGCCGCAACACTCGCACGGCGCCACAAAGCGCATATTGTGGTGGCGCATTGCCGCGCGCAGGCCGAAGATCTCATGCCCTATAGCATGCCCTTGCCTGCCTTCGCGCGAAAAACCATGCTCAAACAGGCTCAGGAACTGGCAAACCAGCAAGAGAGTGACCTCAGAGAAGAACTTCATCTGTTGGCCGAGAAGCTGGAACTTACGGAAACGGAGGCTGCGCCCGGGTCACGGACGACAGTTGAGTTTGTCGAGGAGACGGGTCGCATGGTGGATGTGATCAAACATAACGGCCGGCTTGCCGATCTGATCGTTGTGGCAAAACCGAACCGGGATAGCAACGTTGGAACAAATTCGCTGAAGACGGGGCTGTTTCAGACCGGCCGACCCGTCTTGATGTGTCCGCCGCGCGATACGCCGCCAGAAACCTTTTGTGACAGGATCGCGGTCGCATGGAATGGATCGCTTGAGGCATCGCGTATGGTGGCGCTGACGCTGGATTTGGCTGCGGCAGCGCAACAAGTCTCCATTCTCTCGGGTGGTAAGGGTGAACCACATGGCGCGACGGCACAGGAGCTTGTGGACTACTATGGGCTGCGCGGTGTTACAGCGGATATCCATCGTTTTGAGGCACAGAATCCAGGTGTGGCACTGCTTGAAAAAACCAGGGAAGTCGGTGCGGGAATGCTGGTCATGGGGGCCTATAGCCTGAGCCACGAACGCGAGACACTTTTTGGCGGAAATACCCAAGCCGTTGTCGATTCGGCAGAAATTCCCGTTATACTGGCGCATTAAAATTTCGAGGCGCAATAAAATAATTCTTGAAATAGAATGTGTGCAACATAGTTACTCGTGAACCAATCGGGAAACGAGCTTGAACAGCCGAATTGACACCCGAAAAACACTGATGGAGGAGGAAAGTTATGCTCATTACGAAACGCCAAATGTTGGGGATGGCCGTGGCGAGTGTTATGGCCTTAGTGCCGGGCGTCACACTGGCGGAGGGCTGGACCCCTCGCAAACCAATTGATTTCGCGATCATGGCCGGCCCGGGTGGTGGTGCGGATCAGATTGCGCGCTTCATCCAATCAGTGGCAGAAAAAAAGGACCTCACAAACCGTCCCTTGGTGCCCAACAACAAAGGCGGTGGTTCAGGTGCTGAGGCGCTGATCCATGTGAGCACGGCGAGTGATCCCGATCACACCATACTGGTGACGCTGAATTCATTCTTCACGACCCCTTTGCGTCAGCAAAACCTCGGCATTGATATCCAGACCTTTACGCCGATCGCGATGATGGGCGTCGATCCATTTGTTTTGTGGGTCCACAAGGATTCCGGCATCACGACCTTTGAAGAGTACATTGAAAACGTGAAGTCGATGAACGGCGAGTTTGTCATGGGCGGTACAGGTCAGGGCCAGGAAGATTCGATTGTGATCGCCTATATGTCCGATGCTTATGACCTTGATATCAAGTATATCCCCTATAGTGGCGGCGGTGCCGTGGCAAAAGATCTTGCGGGCAAACAGATCATGGCGACAGTGAACAACCCGGCCGAAGCCAAGGGTTTTTACGAGGCCGGTGATTTTGTGCCCTTGCTGGCGTTTTCAGACGAACGCATGCCTGCCTATCCGGATGTTCCCACGATAAAGGAAAAGGGCCACGATTTCTCATACTATAACCAGCGTGCAGTTGTCGGCGCGCCGGGCATGTCACCTGAGGCTGCGGCCTATTACCAGGGCGTGTTCACCGAGATTTTTGAAAGCGAAGACTGGCAGGGCTACCTGACATCTGAAAGCCTGTCTCCGTTGTGGATGAATGCAGCCGAGCAGCAGGACTATTGGGGTCTGCAGGTTGAGAACCACAAGAAACTACTGGCCGCACTGGGCGAATAATCCCACACAACTTCGCGTGACAGAATAAGAAATGAGGGCCAGATGCGTATCGGTGAAATTCTAACCGCGGGCATTCTGGCCCTTTTCTCAATCTACCTGATGTGGAAAAGCACGGAACTCCCCATCGGATATATCGCTGGGCAGGGTCCCGGCGGCGGAGCATGGCCATTTTGGTTATCCGCAATGATGTTGATTTGCTGCGGGATGATCGCGTTGAACTGGTGGCGCGGGACCAGCCCGCCGTCGCAATCTGATGAACCGGTTTTGGATGCCTACGGCTGGAAAATGCTGATACTCGTGGGTGGCGGCATCGTGGTTTTCGTGGCCCTCGTGAACATCATCTCGATGTATGGGGCCATTGCGGTGTTCTTGCTTTATTACGTGAAATATCTCGGGCGACATGGATGGCCGTTAAGCCTGTCCCTTGCTCTCATCACGCCGGTGGCCTTCTTTTTCTTCTTTGAAGGGGCAATGCGGATCACTATGCCCACCGGCATGTCCTTTACCGACCCGGTATTCAACATCCTCTATGAGATCATTTACTGACCTCTTTTCGCAGGCTTTTTAAGGAAACCGGCTGACCATGGAAGTTTTCGCTCTACTGCTCGACGGCATGCTACTGGCTTTGCAGCCGTTGAATCTGACAATGATCGTAATCGGGGTTAGTGTTGGCCTGTTGATCGGTGCCATGCCCGGCCTGGGGTCGGTCAATGGGGTCGCGATCCTGTTACCGGTCACGTTTCTGGTGCCGCCCGGTTCGGCCATCATCTTTCTGGCCGCGATCTATTACGGGGCGATGTATGGCGGCGCGATTTCTTCCGTTACCCTCGGTATTCCTGGCGCGTCCACGGCGGTTGCGACAACCTTTGACGGCAGACCGCTTGCCAAGCAGGGGCGGGCCAGTCTGGCGCTTGTGACCGCAGCACTTGCCTCCTTTGTTGGTGGCACAGTGGCCAATGTATTGTTCACGCTATTCGCGCCTGCGCTGGCTTCTGTGGCCTTGTCTTTTGGTCCACCAGAAGTATTTGCGCTGATGCTGCTGGCCTTTGCGACCTTTGTCGGTCTGGGCGGCGATGACATCCCCAAGACCATCTTCTCGATCTGTTTCGGCCTTGTGCTGGGTTCGGTTGGTTTTGACCAGATTTCCGGCGCGCCACGGCTCGTGTTATTTGAGATGAACGGTTTCCTGCAAGGCATCGGATTCCTTGTGCTTGCGATAGGGGTTTACGGGATCGGGGAAATGCTCTGGACGATTGAGCAATCCCGCGGTGAGGTATCTAAAACGACCCCGAAAATGACAATTAAGGGCATGAGCGCTGATGCCAAGGAAGCCACCAAGAAAGGGTGGAAGGGGACGCTGATCGGATCATTCCTGGGTTTCTTTGTGGGTGTGTTGCCCGCCGCCGGGGCCACACCCGGATCGCTCATGTCCTATGGCGTCGCCAAAATGGTCTCGCGCAGGCCCGACAGCTTTGGCAAGGGCAACCCGGACGGTGTGGCCGCACCGGAGGCTGCGAATAACTCTGCGTCCACAGGCTCCATGCTGCCCATGCTTACGCTTGGCATACCCGGCTCGCCGACCACTGCCATCCTGCTGGGCGGTATGGTCATCTGGGGTCTCGTGCCTGGCCCGCGTCTGTTTGTGGATGAGACCGAATTTGTCTGGGGCCTGATCGGGTCGTTTTATGTCTCCAACGCGGCAGCGGTTCTGATCAACCTCGCCTTTATTCCGCTGTTTATCTGGATGCTGCGCATGCCCTTTACAGTTCTAGCACCAATGATCTTTGTGCTGTCCATCGTTGGCGGGTATGCAGCGACACGCGACATGTTTGATATTTGGTTGATGGTTGTCTTTGGGATCGGGGCGTTTTTCCTGCGAAGATTTGACTACCCCCTTGCACCAGCGGTCCTGGCGATTGTTCTGGGCCCGATTGCCGAGCCGACCTTGCGCCAGTCGCTGCTGCTGTCCTCTGGTGATCCGTCAATCTTCTTCACCCGTCCCGTGGCCGGGCCGATCACGATCATCGCCCTTATCCTGATCTTCCTACCTGCTTTGAAACTCCTGCGACGCGCCCGCAAGACGGCATGACCTATCAAACCAGCGCCTGAAATAACGTCTTGACCTGAAGTTACTCCGGGCTGGTAGACCTTGCATGACTGACATGGGAGGTGACTATGCGCATAGCGGAAGCGGCAGCAAAAAGCGGTCTGGGCATCGATACAATCCGGTTTTACGAAAAATCCGGTATCGTGCCGCCGATTGATCGCGGCGCGGATGGGCACAGACGTTTCACACCGGAAAACCTGGACTGGCTGACGCTGCTGTATTGGCTGCGCCAGACCGGTATGCCATTGAAAACCATGCGGCACTTTGCGACGCTCTACCGTGCTGGCGACCAGACAATTTCCGAACGAAAGTCCGTGCTATTGGCACATGCTTCTCATCTCGCGGAACGACGACAAGAGTTGGATCAATGCGATGCGGTTTTGGCTCGTAAACTGGCAATCTATAAATCTCATGAGGAGGGCGGCGCATGAAAATCATTATGCTGGGTGCACAGGGCGATATTGGTCGTGCAGCATGCGCCGAACTTGGTCCACGCCACCAGATTATCAAGGCGGGGCGCTCCAGCGGTGACGTGATGGTGGATATGTCGGACCGGGCATCGGTTGATGCGATGTATGCCCAAACCGGTCCGGTGGATGCGGTGGTTGTAATGGCAGGTGATGTGCATTTTGAAATCCTGACACGCTTTACCGAGGATCAATACATGCAGGGTCTGCGCGAGAAAGTGATGGGGCAGGTCAATGTGGTGCTCTCCGGGTTATCGCAGGTGAATGACGCTGGATCGCTCACATTGACCAGTGGCATATTGGACCGTGACCCGATCCGAATGGGATCCGGTGCCGCCATGGCCAATGGTGCATTGGCGGGTTTTGTGACGGGTGCAGTTATCGAAATGCCGCGCGGGATCAGGATCAATGTGGTCAGTCCTGGCCTGCTGGATGTGTCCGTTGAACGTTATGGCGAATGGTTTCCTGGTCATAATCCGGTTTGCTCGCGGCGCGTCGGGCGCGCCTACGCCAAAAGCGTTGAAGGCCCCACCACAGGCAAGATCATCCCGGTGGATTAAAACGCATTTTCAAACGCAACTAGCCGATTTTTTGAGAGGTCTTATGCGCATCGCTTATGTTAAGGAGCCGCCCTTTAATGATGTTGACCCTTCGGGAGATGTCGTCGGGTGTGATATTGAGTTGGCACGTTTTGTGTGCGCCCGACTGAATGAACCATTCGACCCGATCGAAACCGAGTTTTCCGATCTTTTACCCGGTCTTATGGCTCGACGTTGGAATATGACCACCGGACTATTTGCGACTGATGCACGGCGGAAAACCGTGCTCTTCAGTCGGCCTGTGTGGGCACTGAGCGATGGTTTTTTGGTGCGTGCAGGCAATCCGTTTGATCTGTCGGGATACCGTGCGTTGGCCGACCATCCCCTTGCGACGCTGGCTGTCATACGGGATCAGGTTCAGCATCAAACGGCATTGGAAATCGGCATTCCAGAGGAGCGGATCAAAGTTTTCGCGACATACGATGAAGCCGCTGGCGCCGTTGGTTCTGCTGCTGTGGACGCTTATGCCAGCGTTGCACGTGCGCATGCCGGATTCATACAGCAAAATCCGAACATCGACGCCGAATATCTGACCGTGCCGGAATGCGAAAAACCGCCTGAATTTGGGTGTTTTGCCGTGAACAAACAGGACCGTGATTTGCTGGCAAATGTGAATCGCATTTTGGAGGGATATATTGGCACATCAGTTCATTGTGAAATGATGGCGGGCTTTGGCTTTTCAACAACGGATATAGACCTGGTGCGACTGGAGTGGCATGATCCGTAAGTCGCTAGGTAAGCACCTGCGCGCCTAGCAAGGGCGCGACTTGGCATTCTGTGCCAGCAATCATTTGCAAGACCGAAGGCTTAGGAACCGGTTGAACGGCAAGTTGTTTTTAGAGCGGTTGTGCATATCTGGATGGCCGGCTCTTTCAGATTCAACGACCAATTTTCACCGTACGCTTTGTAAAAGCCTGCTTGGCTTAATATGTGAATAGCCAAACCGTTTTTGGTGCTGGTTTTCACGGTGGGTTCTCACCGATGCGGTTGATCTGGCGATCGGTCTTGTTCAAACCATTTGCGATGTCGGTCGCAGGCTGCTTGGCTTGGTGTTGAGCGTCGCGCGCGTCCGCATGGCTGGGGATATGCATTTGCTTAAAGACTGACCCACTCAGGTATGTGGCACTGCGCCTCCCAAGTTCTTGTCGAGAAACCCACGCGTCGAAAATGCCTGCTGCCATCACTCCGAAACAGATTAAACTTTGTCGTTCTTTGCTCTGCGATCCTCGCCAACCCGAATCTTCAAACGCTTGCAAAAGAGCGCGGCCAAACCGAGATGTCGCGTTTCCATTTTCCGACAGTCTTGCCGCATCCATCCACTTTATCCGCCGCCCGGTGGTTGTTTGACAGGGTGAAACAGACGCGGGACCCTTGCCAGATGCATGGTGACCACGCGGTGGGAGACCGCTTCAGTTTTGAAAATTCCGACGCAAACCAAATTGCCTAGTTGCGCAAGATGTGATCCGGTGAAACTTGCTATCCTGCGGCGACCTGCCATCCGTCTTGCTCAGCACAGGCACGCAGGTCTGCACTCAATAGGTTGCCCGCCCGCCCGATAAGTCAAACGCCGACCCGGTCGTGAAGCTGTTTTCACGACTGACCAGCCAACAGATCATTGCGGCGGCTTCTTTCAACTCCAGAAAACGACCTCTGGGAATTTTGGACAGCATGAAGTCGATGTGTTCCTGGCTCATTTGATCAAAGATCCGAGTGCGCGCAGCGGCGGGCGTCACGCAATTTACGGCAATATCCTTGTCAGCCAATTCCTTGCCGAGAGATTTCGTCAATCCAATAACGCCGGCTTTGGATGCAGAATAGGCGCTTGCGTTCGGATTACCTTCTTTTCCGGCAACCGAGGCGATGTTTACGATGCGTCCGTAGTTTTGTGCGATCATGGTCGGTGCAACGGCCCGGTTGACGTGAAACGTGCCGAGAAGATTTATCTCTGTAATCTGTCGAAATTCTTCAACCGGGTAGTCGACCAGTGGCGCATTCGACCCGGCAATCCCTGCAGAATTCACACAAATGTCTACGCGACCGGCACTGTCATTGGTCGCTTCCATGGCCGCCGCAACACTGTTCCAGTCGGCCACATCCACGCTGCATGCAAATGCGCCTCGCCCAATATTCTTAGCAGCTTCCTGTGCAAGATCTGCGTCAAGATCCCAGATCGCAAGACGGGCGCCACCATCGGCCAGGCGCTCTGCAACAGCGCGCCCAATGCCCTGCGCGCCCCCCGTGACAATCGCGACTTGATCAGCGAATTCAACCAATGTGTTCGTATCCTTTTTCTTGCGAAACCCATTTGGATTAATCGCAGTGATAGCTGGTCCCGACCCGCATCTTACTATGCCATGGCCGATGTTTTAATGAGAGACACTGTCGTTGGTTCCGGAGTGCGGTGCAATATCATGGCGTCGCTTTCTTGACCCTTGACCATCTCCCGGTTGCGGGTGTGGTCGCGCTCACACCATTAGTTGCCTGTCTGGAACGGGGGCGGGTCGTCCTCTTCCGCCTCGGCGGAACCGGCTGTTTTGGCACCATACCACTTGGCGGCAGGGGCGGCGCTGAGACCGTGCAACAAAGCGCTGATCCAGACCGCATTGATCGCCACATGCAGGATCTGTTCGCCAAATTGAAGCGGAATGTCTTCGGCGATCATCAGAGCGAACAGAGCGGTCGCAAGACCTCTGGGGCCAAACCACCCGAAGAAAATGCGCGTCAATGGGCGGGCGTCCGTGCGCATCAGGGAAATCCATACCGCGAGGGGGCGTATGACAAAAAGGCTGAGCAGAATGAACCCCAGCATGGGCCATGTCAGGTGGTTTATCGCTTCGGGCACCATGGCAGCACCCAGCAGTAAGAATGCCGACCATGCCAGTAATTGTCCTTCACTTTCAGTGAATTCATAGACAAATTTGCAAGCCCCCATGACAATGCCGCCGAAGGCAAGCCCCGCAACGAAAGCCGAGACAAACCCGTTCCCGCCGATTAAGATGGCCGCGAGGTAAGCCGCCCCAGCCAGTGCGATCGCGCCAACGCCTTCATAGATGTCGGAGGTGGTGGCAAAAGCCTTTGCGCGCAACAATGCCCATCCCCCCAAGGCACCGACAACGGCTCCGGTCAGAGTACCCAGAAGGACCTGCTTTGCACCAAACAGCAGCCAAACACCGCCACCGATGTCGGTGGTCTCAGCTGCTGTCACGCTGGCAAAAAACAGGATGATCGGAAGCGCCAGACCATCATTCAAGCCACTTTCGACGGTCAATGCGCGGCGTTGGCGCATCGGCACATTCGGGTTAGTGATTACCGCCTGACCAAGGGCGGCATCGGTTGGCGCCAGAATGGCCGCTAGCAAGGCAAGACCCGCCAAAGGCCATGTGGGGAAAAGGAAGAAACCGACAAGACCACCAAGTACAATAGACAAAGGCAAGCCGATCAACAGCATACGCAACGGCCAGACATGCCGTTTGCGTAAGGCAATCAGATCGGTTTGAGCCGCATCCAGAAAAAGAAGGATAACCAGGGCTATTTCGGCAACCGGGTGCAGAAGTGCGTGCGATGCTTCTGTCGACAACAATCCGGTCAGCGATAATACAAACCCCAGCGTCAGGAAAACCATTGGCGCTGTAATCATCGTGGAGGACAGGCGATGGGCAATCATCGTAAAACCTGCTGTTATCAGGCAAATGATCAGAAATCCCGTCACGTCTTGCTGTCCCTGCGATGGTTTTAGGTTTTGGGCCAGTTACTGAAAACTCAGATAGTGCTTTTATGCAAATGGTAAGATCACGCATCGACCCTTTGATAACAGTTCTGTTTGCCAGTCTAGCGCAAGATTGGCCAGTGATGGGACGGGTGTATTGGTTCACCACCCCAGCGCTTTCTGACGCCCGTTGGTTTTTGGTCTGCATGGTCCTACGTGTTACGGTGTTGTTGCGTACCCAAAGCGACGGGGCACATTGAACGCCGCGTTGTCGCTCATAACTCTTGTGTTTCGTGAAATGCGATCAAGCAGGAAATGAACTCCAGCGTCTTGCGATCCGCTTCCGGTTTTTTCCGCGTGATTGCTGCAAAAGTACTGGTGTAGCTGGTTTCGCCGGGTGCAATCGGACGTACAATTCCCTTGCGAATGAATGTTTCGGCGACGTGGTCGGCCAAAAATCCAATATAGCGCCCGGATTGAATGAGCAGCGATAAGGCCTCTTCCTCCTGTACGCGTGCGGCGCGGGTAATCCCAAGATTTTGGCCGGCCATCATATTGGGTGAGTTGAAGGCGTATCCGGCATATTTGTGATCGGCGAGGTTCAGATCTGCCAAGGGCAAATTGCTCGCCACATCAAAAAGGCTGTGCCCTTCACCGCAATAAAGAGTCATCCGTTCGCAATAAAGCGGGATGTAATTCAGCAGGGTGGAATGGCGATGAATCGGGACGATCGCTGCATGTAACGATCCATCAATGACACGGGCTTCCAACGTACTGGGAGGATCAAGTGCAACTTCCAGATCAACTTCAGGCGCAATTTGGTCATATTTTTGAATGGCTTTATGGATATTTGCATTTGGGTTGGTGCTGGATTGATCAAAGAGACCCAAGCGCAAGGTGCCTGTCAGTGTCGTGTGAATGTTATCGATCTCGGATTGAAAACCATCAATGGAAGAGAGTAACTTTCGCGCTGCCACGAGAACCTGTTCACCCTCCGGCGTCAGCGAAAACCCGGAAGGACCTCGATTGCAGAGTTTTAATCCGATCCGCAGTTCCAGATCCGAAATATGTTTGGAGATTGTGGAACGGCCAATGTTCAACTCGAACTCTGACGCGGCGAACCCGCGGCACTCCGTAACGATTATGAAGATCCGCACGAGGCGAATATCGACGTCACTGAGGCTTCGAATGAGTGCGCGTTTGGCCATCTAAAGTTTCCTGTACATGAAACTATACACAGTAATGTTGCAGCTTATCAAACACTGTGCGAGGCTTATGCTCATAAACACGAAGGTCGGGCGGTGCGCCCGGTCTCAAACAGGGAGACAGATAATGTCATTAAAGCCACCACTATCGGATCTACCGATAAAAACCGCCGACAGCGGTTTTTATCGTGGATTCAGTGTCAACGTGACCGTGATCAGTAAGATCATCATCAGCATGCTGGTGGTCTGGTGTATCGTCTGGCCGACGCAGGCGGGTACCGTTCTTGGCAATTGGAACACGGCAATTCTTGCGCAGTTTGCAGCTTGGTACATCTGGGTTGTGACCGCTTTTGTCATTGTTTGCATTGGCTTGGCGATTTGGCCGACGGCCGGGCGCCTGAACCTCGGCACGGATGGTGAAAAGCCCGAATTCTCCAATTTCTCATGGTTCTCCATGATGTTCGGCGCCGGAATTGGTGTCGGCATGTTGACCTGGGCTGTGGCGGAACCTGTTGCGCACTTCCAGAATAATCCGTCGGTCATTCAGGGTGTGACGACAGCCCTTGATGCGGACAATGTGCGCACAGCTTATGTCTGGTCCTACCTCCACTGGGGGCTTGGGGCCTGGGCCTGTTATGCGGTCGCCGGACTTGCATTGGCGTTTTTCAGCTACCGTCGCGGGCTTCCCTTAACCATTCGCTCCTCCCTCACGCCGCTTTTTGGCAAATCCCTGTCCGGTAATCTGGGCCACTTTATCGACATCGTGGCAGTCGTAGCGACCATTCTCGGCGTGGCGCAAACGCTGGGATTTGGCGTTGAGCAATTCGTTGCAGGCTTGACCCGCATTGGGATTGGCGGGCTCGCGCTGGAAGATGGATCAGCCACAACGCTCGGAATTATTATCGCGCTGGCCGTCATCATGGGAGCCTCCACGCTTTCTGCCCTTTCCGGTGTCGGCAAAGGCATCAAATGGCTGTCCAATATCAACATGGTCTTGTCGATCTTCCTGTTGGGTTTCTTCATCATCTTTGGGGCAACATGGTTCGGCGCTTTGGCGTTCTTTGTCGGCATCTGGGATTATCTGGTCGCGCTGCCCTGGCTGAGCTTCAACGTCTACAGCTCAGACGGTGTCGAAGGGTCGGAATCCTTCCTGCTGACGCAATGGCAGGGCTGGTGGCCAGTATTCTATTGGGCCTGGTGGATCGCATTCGCGCCTTTCGTGGGACTGTTCCTGGCGCGTATTTCGCGCGGCCGGACCATCCGTGAATTCGTTCTTGGCGCGATGATCGTGCCGTCGCTGATGTGCTTTGTCTGGTTCGCCTGGGCTGGCGGTACAGCGATTGATCTGGAACTCAACGGGGGTGCGGATGGTACCATTCTGGGAGCGGCCAATGGTGACAAGATCTTTGCCATGACCGAATTCATGCTCGCGCCGATTGCACAGGCTCTGGCCTGGGGCATGGCGGTCCTGATTGTTGTCTTGCTGATGACCTTTCTGGTCACGTCCGCTGACTCCGCGGTACTGATCGTGAACACCATCAATGCGGCAGGTGACGAAGGCCCCAAAGCCCGTCCCCACATCCTGTTCTGGGGGGCTGCCCTTGCCTGCGTGGTGGGGGGCTTGCTGATCTCGGGCGGGACCGGTGCCATCCAAACCGCAATGGTGATCGGCGCTTTGCCTTTCTCCATCGTGATGGCGCTGATGTGCATCGCTTTGATTAAGGCAATTTGGAACGATGGTCGCCGCGAAGCTGCCGGCGTTGCAACAACGATCGATCCGGACACCTCGGTCATGCCTGCTGAATAAGCACGGCAGGTCATCCTGCGACGGCCCCGGCAATAAGCCGGGGCCGTTTGTTTTTGTGGAATGGGCCGGCATTTTTTGTAGAGTTCTAGGTAGGCAGGACCGCCGTCGCAGGATCTTGTTGCAGCCTTTTAAGAGACCCAAACGGCGACTTGGTACCGCGCACAGACTTGGGGAAATGCGTCGTGGTCGTGAGCCGGTCGCCGTAACGCCTCACAACACCGCAAGTACCAGCCTAAATGGAAAGATGGCGCATGCTTTCGTTTAATTGTGTAATCGGGCTGACTCTTCTTTCGAAAACTCAATCAAAGCGATAGGATTTTGGCAAAATCCGTTTTGCATACCCGGCCTTGATCTTTTGAAACTGACTGGCTGGGCACCGAAGTCGAGTACTGGGATATCATAAATGACACACGCGCTCCTGACTGAAGATCACGTGGAAACCTTCCAGCGTGACGGTGTCGTGCTGATCAAAGGCCTGTTTCGTGACCATGTAGAGACGCTGCGTGCCGGTGTTGCGCGCAACATGGCGGAACCCGGACCTTTTGCTGCCGAGAACCTCAAGGCGGGGGAGGGTGGACGCTTTTTCGATGATTATTGTAACTGGACGCGCATTCCCGAATTTGAAGATGTGATCCGCAATTCGCCAGCCGCTGAAGTGGCAGCAGATCTGATGCGATCCCGCAAGGTTCAGGTTTTCCATGATCATGTCCTCGTCAAAGAACCCGGGACCTCCAAACCGACCCCGTGGCATCAGGATGGGCCGTATTACTTTGTTGAGGGCAAGCAGAATGTGAGTTTCTGGTCGCCGCTTGATCCGGTGCAGGATGCAAGCCTGCGGTGTGTGGCAGGCAGCCATCTGTGGGCAAAACCGGTCTTGCCGACGCGCTGGTTGTCTGAAACCAGTTTCTTTCCCGATGATGATGCCTATATGCCGGTGCCGGATCCCGACAGAGAAGGCATGGAAATCCGCGAATGGGACATGGCGCCGGGAGATGCAGTGGCTTTCAGTTTTGGCATTCTGCACGGGGCGCGTGGAAACGAAACCAAAAGCCGTCGCCGTGCCTTTTCGCTGCGTCTGGTCGGGGATGACGCGCGATTTGTGGCGCGTCCGGGCCCGACATCGCCGCCTTTTCCAGGGCATGACATGCAACCTGGTGACAGGCTGCGAGAAGACTGGTTCCCCGAGATCTATCAGAGCCATGCTGCGGCATCATAAGCGTCTTATCAATAGCTTTGGTGTGAAAAATAATCCGCCAGATGATCAATGACGGCACGAATGCGCGCGGTCAGGTGGCGCCCCGGCGGATAGACCGCATAAAGTCCCAACAGATCGGACTCATGCTTTTCAAGCAACAGCCTGAGCCGTCCCTCTTTGAGAAAAGGTGCCGCAGTGTAATGCGGAATGCGCCCTATCCCCAGACCATCTGCCGCCATATGTGCAACAGCCAGTGGCGAATTCGCACGAAAATTGCCGGCAACGGGAATGCTGCTGTCATCGCCATCTGTCCGTACTTGCCAGTGATCTACGCTCTGCCGTGTCGTCTGCAACAGGCAGTTATGCGTCATGAGCGCATCTGGATCTTTCGGGGTTCCATGTTCTGACAGGTACTGCGGGGCCGCGCAAAAGACGATCCGCATGTCCATCAGTTTTCTGGCCACCAGAGTGCTGTCCTTCAGAACACCGAACCGTATGGCCAGATCGAAACCCTGTTCAATGATTGAAACATGATGGTCAGATAAATGAAGGTCGACCTCAACCTTTGGATGGGCTTCTTGAAAGGGCTTTAATGCATGCACCAATTGCGCGCTGCCAAACCCGGTGGGGGCGGTGATCCGCACCGGGCCTGCCAACTCTGACTGCCGCGACTGTACCAACCCTTCTAACTCATCAAACTGATCCAGAAGGGGCTGGCAGCGTTTGTAGTAGGCCTCGCCTGTTTCCGTCAGCGTTACGGATCGCGTTGTGCGATGGAAAAACTGAGCGCCGAGTTTTTCCTCAAGCTGGCGTACGTATTTGCTCGCCAGTTTGGTACTGATCCCCAGACGCCGCGCCGCTTCGGTGAAGGACCCATGCGCGGCCACGGCGGCGAAGATGCGCATGCCTCGGATGGTATCCAACTTATTATCCCCATTTTGTACATAAATATTCCAGATTTTGGTATATTATCGCCGGAACCTGATCAAGCTATGTCTTCTCCTGTCCGGACCTACCGGAACCCAATTCAATAGAGGACGGCCTCAATGACAAACAACATCCGTATTCATAGTTTTCCGCTCTCCGGACATGCACATCGTGTCGTCCTTTTTGCCAATCTTGCGGGGATAGCCCATGACGTTGTCGATGTGGATTTGCCAAATGGCGCGCATAAGACCCCTGAGTTCCTCGCGATGAACCCTGCCGGGCAAGTGCCGGTTCTGGAGGACACAGACACATTCATAAGCGATAGCAACGCGATTTTAGTATATCTCGCGCGCAAATATGCCCCGGGTTTTCTGCCCAGTGATCCGGTGCTTGAAGCCGAAGTGCAAAAGTTTCTGACGCTTGCTGCAGGCGAGATCGCTTTTGGCCCAGCCGCGGCACGGTTGATCACAGTGTTCAATGCGCCGCTTAATGCAGAGGCTTGCCATGCGACCGCCGCGAAAGGCCTGGGAAAGCTTGAGGCACATCTGGAAGGACGTGATTTTCTCGTCGGCGATACGCCCAGCATCGCAGACGTCGCTATTTACAGTTACACCGCACATGCACCAGAGGGGGGCGTTTCACTCGACCCTTACCCGAATGTGCGCCGCTTTCTATCCAATGTCGAAGCCTTGCCCGGTTTCATTGGCATGCCAAAAACCAAGGCGGGCCTGCAAGCTTGACCTGTTATTGCGGCCGACGTGGGCGGAAGCGAACTCAACTTCGACATTCAAATGAGGTCTACCATGCCTGATCCTGATCCCACTACACCGTCGCCTTTCCACGAGGGCGAAAAAACCCTGCAAGTGCGTGCCGGCAAACGCGAGGCGATTGAGGCTTTTGGTCGTCGTGCAATTCGCCCGTTCATGCCAGACCAGCATCGTTCGTTTTTTGCCACGCTGCCGTTTCTGGTGGTCGGCAGTATGGATGATGGGGGACGGCCCTGGGCATCAATCCTGGCCAGACGTCCGGGCTTTGTGCAGAGCCCCAGCAACACGCGTCTGGATGTGAAAGCGATGCCCGTGAAAGATGATCCTTTGGCCAAGAACCTGAAAACGGGCGCTGCGATTGGGATCCTTGGCATCGATCTCGGGACTCGGCGTCGCAATCGGATGAATGCAAGGGTGGCCAGCGTGAAGAGTGGTTCTTTTTCACTGGAGGTGGATCAATCCTTTGGCAATTGCCCGCAGTATATTCAAACACGTGATATCGATTTTGTAAGAGACACCGCAATGGGCCATGACTCCGCGCCAACGGAGCGGTTCGACACGTTGGACAACACGAAACGCGCGTGGATTGGCCAAGCGGACATGTTCTTTGTCGCCAGCGGTGTACATCCCAGTGATGATCCGGCGCGCCAAGGCGTTGATGTCTCTCATCGCGGTGGGCGTGCGGGCTTTGTCAAGGTCGAGGGTAACACCCTGACCATACCCGATTATTCGGGCAATTATTTGTTCAATACATTGGGTAATTTTCTGATCAATCCCAAGGCGGGTCTGACCTTCATCGACTTCTCAACCGGTGATGTCTTGAGCTTGACCGGTACGGTCGAATTGCTGGGGGAAGATGACCCTGAGATAAGCGCTTTCAGGGGTGCTGAGCGGGGGTGGCGTTTCACGCTGGCTCATGGCGTGCAAATGTTTGATGCTCTGCCTTTGCGCGCGCGCTTCGGGGAATGGTCTCCCGGAAGCTTGTTGGCCGGTGATTGGGCCGAAACGGCAAAACAACTCAAAGCAGAGGCAGAACGCGACATATGGCGGCGTTTTGTGGTTAGCCGCATTGTGGATGAAAGCAGTGTCATTCGCTCGTTTTATCTGGAACCCGAAGATGCCACGCCTGTACCAAACTTTGAGCCGGGCCAGTTTTTGACGGTGCGCGCGACCCCGCGCGGGATGCATGAAGCGATTTTGCGAACATATACGGTTTCATCAGCGCCGAGCGACTCAGGTTACCGGATTTCGATCAAACATGAACTTGATGGTCAGATGTCAAATCACCTGCACACCGGACTCAAAGTAGGAGATACAATTGATGTAAAAGCGCCCAAGGGGAATTTCACGCTTGATCCGGCAGAAACCCGGCCGGCGGTTTTGATTGGCGGCGGCGTAGGCATTACGCCGATGATTTCGATGGCGCGGCAAGTGGTTCACCATGCGACGCGCACACGGCATTTGAGACCCATGACGATCTATCACAGTGCATCCAATACAATGCAACGCGCGTTTCGGGATGAGTTTCTAGTCTTGTCGGCCCAAAGCGACGGCGCGATCCAATACCACTCGCTGATCAGTAACCCGGCACGTGATGAGACCCGGGGTCAGGATTTTGATCATGTGGGACGGGTTAACGCAGACATGATTAGAAATACCTTGCTGTTAGAGGATTGTGATTATTACATTTGCGGCCCAGCAGAATTCATGCAGGCGACGTACTCTGCATTGCGATCCGTGGGTGTTTGTGATCAGCGCATCAAGGCTGAGGCTTTTGGACCTGCCGCTTTGCAGCGTAGACCGGATGACCCAGCCGTTTTGCGCCAGGTTGATGAAGCTGAAACCGCCGTGGTCAGATTTGCGAAGTCGCATGTTGAGCAGCCTTGGCACGCAGGTGATGCATCGCTGCTGGACACAGCGGAGGCCCATGGTTTGAAGCCTGACTTTTCATGCCGAAATGGCGTATGCGGCAGCTGCGCTACCCGAAAGAGCGCAGGAGAGGTCGTGTATCGTACGCCCCCCACTGCAGAGATCGGTGTCGATGAAATCCTGTTGTGCTGTGCCGTGCCGGCCAAGGGAACAGAAGTGTTGGAGTTGGACCTCTGAAACGCGCCCGTCGGCTCATTGGCTAGGCGCACCACACGCCTCGACGTTGGTGAGTTTTTGGGTATCGAAGGGCGCACGTCTGGTGCCTGCGACACCAACGCAGATCATTTACGCTCGTTAATGTCCTCTCAACACACCGCGATTTTGTGTGAATTTGACAACTGAAAGCGGCAGACGATCAAAGTGTGCCGCGCGCAAGTTGAAAAACTGATAGCGCGCTGCCGGTTCAGTTGTGAAAAAAATCATTACAAAGCCGCCCCGAACCCATGATTCCTGGCTTTGCCAGGGGGAGCTCCACTCCTATAGGTGCCCCAACATCGTGACGATGACTAGTTGATTTCAAACGTGACGAAGGTCGGTGCATCGCGATTTTCTTGCGTGCGTTACACCATACTGAACGCCGAAAAACGCGCGATGCGGCAAATCCCTGATCGAGTTTGCGTCGCCCCGTCAAGTTCGGAAAGGCGCCTGTTGATCGCACAATGGCATCTGTATAATTTTGACATCTGATGTTTTGCCGGGCATTGCAGTAACAAAACAATCGGCTGCACACGCGCCAAAGGAAGACAACTTGAACGCCCGAATATTTTCGACGCGAAAACGCCCGTTCCATCTTGGACCGTTTCCGCTGGAACGTCTGGCGCGCGCCGATGGTCAATCTGACTTGTCACATGTACCGGCGATGTCGCCCGTGCGGTTTGAGCATCGCGATACGCCGCGCTCTCTTGTAAGTGCCATGAGCGAATATCAAGCGATGCTCGACGCCATTCGTGACGGATTGATCAATTCCGAAATTTCTCAATGCCCGGATGATCCTGAGGAACGGGCGCGCCATATCAAGTCCTTTGGGTATTTTCAGGACGCACCGATGGTGGGCATCGGACGGCTTGAGGCGGACCATTTGCTCCGCACGCCAATACGAAATCCTGACATTGACCGTCTGGTGGAGGATTTGAAAACCAAGCAAACCAAAACACTATCTGCCGGAATTGATACCATCATGGCGGACCTCAAGGACAGTATGACCGCGCCGCCGCGCAGTCTGGATGCCCATACGCATACGATTGTTTTCCTATACAACTACAACCGCGATCCCGCACGGGAAGAATCCGGTTATGACTGGATTTCGGGTGCCAACCCTTACCGGGCGAGCCTTTTGGGGGCGGAAACCGCGATCATCATCGCAGGCTACCTGCGGGTCCTTGGCTATGACGCCAAAGCGCATACGTCCAGTGCGTCGGATGTCGATCTGAACAAATTGACGATCAGGGCCGGATTGGCGACGTTGGAAGACGGCCGACTGGTCAACCCTTATGTAGGGGATCGGTTTCAGGTGACGGCGATCACGACGAATTTTGCCATGACACCGGATGCGCCGTTGGTGCCATTGTCCCAACAGCCGAAATCGGTGACCCGCGGCTGGGCTTGGAAACTCGGGGCCGGGTCCCAGAAAAATGCAATGACGTTGGATCCTTATGCCAAGCGTCACTATGCGCAGGGTGCCTATCCGTTTGAAACGCTGAAGCGAGTGGAAAAGCCGACAACCTATATTGACGAGGCGCGGGTGGCGCGGGTGCCCAAACGCACCGACATGTTCGCGCGCGCGCAGTTTGGCGACATGGGCAAAGCCAACCAGGAAGCGACCACGGGGGGATACTTCGCGCAAAAAGCGCCGATCAGCAGAGCAATACGCCGCCCATCCGGAGCGTTTCTGTTGTTGCAAAACGGGACCGTGGCGGATGACATTGCGCCGGATACCGAAGATGCGGCGCGCAACGCGGCCGGGATCAAGGCCGCGAGCTATTTCCTTGGTGCGGATGCGGTCGGGATTTCGCGCTGCCCTGATTGGGTGTGGTATAGCCACGATGCTGTGGGCGAGCCGATTGTGCCAACGCATACCAGTGCGATCAGCATGATTATTGATCAGGGTTTCGAGACAACGGAAGGGTCCTCTGGGGACGACTGGATCGCGGTCACCCAATCCATGCGCGCCTATCTGCGGTTTGCCCTGCTGGGTGGGGTGATTGGCAAACACATCCGCAACCTTGGCTATGAAGCCCGCGTTCACACCAATCTGGACGGGGAGGTGCTGCAACCGCCGCTGTTGCTATTGGCCGGGCTCGGAGAGGTCAGCCGCATCGGCGAGGTGATCGTGAACCCTTTTCTGGGCCCGCGTCTGAAGTCCGGTTGCATCACCACAAACATGCCGCTGTCCCATGACAAGCCAATTGATTTTGGCATGCAGGCCTTTTGCGAATCCTGCAACAAATGCGCGCGTGAATGCCCGTCCGGGGCGATTACGGCAGGTCCGAAACTGATGTTCAATGGCTATGAAATCTGGAAATCGGACAGCCAGAAATGTACAACCTATCGACTGACGCAAATGGGCGGGGCCATGTGTGGGCGGTGTATGAAAACCTGCCCCTGGAACGTCGAAGGGTTGCAGCACGAAAAACCTCTACGCTGGATCGCAATGAATGTCCCGGCCATGGCAGGCGTGTTGGCACGTGCAGATGATTTGGTGGGTAACGGCAGGATCAACCCACAAAAGCGGTGGTGGTGGGATCTGAAGGTGAATGAGCGGGGTGGGTTTGATCCTGTTGAGGGGCCTTCCAATCAACGCGAACTGCAAACCGATCTGAAGTTGAAGTACGAAGATCAGACCTTGGCTGTTTACCCCGCAAATCTGGCACCACCGCCCTGGCCTTTCCCTTTTCCGATGGACCGCGAGAAGGGGATCGAAGCCTATCAGGCTCTGATCACCGCCAAGGAATACCAAACCCGGCTGGAACGTGGTGACACGGAAGGGTTGGCGCATACTTTTCTGGGCGGCGGCGATGCGCCCGTCACCCGCGTGCAGGTGCGCAAAGTGACGCATTTGTCGCCAAAGGTCACGCAATACGAGCTTGCCTCCATCGATGGTTCGCCACTGCCAGAATGGCGGGCGGGGGCGCATCTGGATATTGTGGTCGCGCCGGAATTCGTCAGACCGTATTCTCTTTCGGGCGATCCGGCTGATCGCTCTTGCTACAAGGTTTCGGTTCTGCGCGAAGACGACGGGCGCGGCGGCTCAAAATTACTGCACAAGATATTTTCAGAGGGGCGAAAGATATTTGTATCCAACCCGATCAACCACTTCCCGTTAAGGGATGAAGCGAGCAAACATATTTTAATGGGAGGGGGCATCGGGATCACGCCAATGATTGCCTTTGCTCATGAATGCCATGCCAGGGGCCTGGCTTTCGAAGTGCATTACTCAGCGTCTCGCCGTACTGAGGCGGCGTTTGCCGACGCATTGATGGCGCAACCCTGGGCTCGAAACGTGGCGTTGCATATATCGGATGAAAACAACCGCGCAGTGCTTGACGAGGTTTTGTCTGGCTATCAGCCAGGTTGGCATGTCTATACCTGCGGTCCGGACCTCTACATGAACAGTGTAGTGCAAGCCGCGCAAAGGCAGGGTTTTCCAACGGAGGCCTGCCATATCGAATACTTTTCCGTGCCTGAATTGCCGGAGTATAAAAATCATCCCTTCACCCTGAAAATTGCCAGTTCCGGACGAGAATTACAGGTGCCGGAGGATAAGGCAGCGACGGATGTTTTGCTGGAAAATGGGTTCAGCGTGGATGTGAAATGCTCCGACGGTATCTGCGGCGTTTGCAAATGTGATCTTGTGTCCGGGGAGGTTGAACATCGCGATTTTGTTTTGTCCAACAAACAACGTGAAAGCGCGCTTATTCTATGTCAAAGCCGAGCTGCGAAACCGGGGGGAGTGGTCGAGATCGATTTATGAGCGCCTTGGCATCAGGGCGCTTGATCTTGAGACAGGCGCGCCAAAACGGTTTCGGCAGCCTCCAATGCGCCTTCCAAAAACCCACCGTCCCCAGGCGCGGTTTCTGTTCCGGCCACCAGGATGTCTGTTCCCGCCCAATCGCCCAACTCGCTGGGAAGGAGATAGATTGGATGCTCACGCGGCAGGTTTTGATCCTGCGGCACGGCGGTCATCGGATCACTGGCCCAATCCTTGACGAACACATCACCAGGCGTCCCAGCCTGCACACCAAAAAGGCGAACCAATTGCTCAATTGCGCGCGTGCGAATGTCGTGACGGTCCGATACGCCGACGAATCCGAACAGCGCAGCGGCACCGTTCATCTCATCGGTGGCATCGTGGATTTCCGTCAGGGGTCCAATGTGGCTGATTGCATCACCTGAAAACCCGGCGTCCCGCCAAAACGCATGCTCATAGGTGGCGACAACCTTTGTATGACCCGCCATCCAGGTCGGAATGGCAGCCAGCGCATGTTTGAGATTGCTCGGCAGATCCGGTGTAAATCGAATACGGTCTGACCAAAGGCGAGGGGGCAGTGCGAGAACAACCCGTCGCGCTGAAATTTCCATGCCGGAAGCTGTTTGCACCTGCAGCCCACCTTGTATTCGGTCGATTTGAGTGACCTCTTGTTTTAAATGGATATGTTGTGAGCACAGACTCGACGATAGCCCATGTATCAGTTGATCACTGCCCCCTTTGATGCGAAGCGCGTCGCCCATGGTGGCAAATTCGAGGTCGCGGCGCAGGTGACCATTGGCGTCCTCAAACACCAGACGCCCTTCGCCATACTGGTTGTACAGGCGCAGGTCGAAATCCTGGATCAGTGCCAAGAGCCTTTGATTGTGGGGCCAGATCCATGCCGGGCCCATGTCAAAGCGCCCCTCCGACTTCAGGCAAGTCTCGCCGAGAATACGCCCGCCCAGACGGTCACGTGCTTCCAGAAGCGTGAAGCCAATGCCCCGCTCCGACAGCCCTCGTGCCACGGCAAGCCCGCTTAGGCCGCCGCCGACAATCACCACATCGCTATGGGCAGAATTCATGCTAAGGGCACTGGGCTCAGATGCCCTGATTTTATCCAGACCTGCGCACCGTCTTTGCCAGCCATCGCTTCTGAAGCGGTTCCCGCTGGTAATCGAAGCCAGTCCCAGACGCCAAACGCATCCGCGCTCTCTTCAAAACCACCCTTGATTACAAAGAGTTCCATACCGCCTGACGCATCCAGCGCATGGGTGCTGTCAGCCGCCCAGTTTTCAACCCGCACATCTTCATGTGCGTCTGTGTGAAGAGTGTGCACAGCTTGTGCGTCAGAAATTTCGACCCGGATCTGTGTGCGGTCCGCAGGATCAAACTGATGTAGTTTGACCAAGATAACCGCCCCATCCGGGGCTGAGGGTGTATGGCTCGAAGTCGGCGGGTTGCGGACATAGGTTCCGGTCGGAAAAGCACCGTGTTCGTCGCAAAACGTACCCTCCAGCACCAGATATTCCTCGCCACCATCATGTGTGTGCGCGGAAAAGGCACTGCCGGGTGCGTAGCGCACAATGGTAGTCGCGCGTGCCACTTCATCCCCGATCCTGTCCAGCATTTTGCGCTCGACACCGGGCATTGGTGAGGCGACCCATGTGCTTTCGTCGAATCGCACCATGGCGCGCTGGGAGAAATCCGCGTTGAGTTTCATTGTCTGTGTCCTTCTTGTCGCCTGCAGCCCGTAGCCAGGCGGCGGTCTTGAGCCGTATCAAATCCTAACATGACGGATTTGGAAGGAAGGGGCCAAGGTTATGACCCCATCCTCGCGTTAGTTTGACATTGTGTGACCGGAATGATCAGTTTTGTCGCTGTTTCCACGTTCTTCAACGTTAAACATCACTTCGACTTCCCCGGCGTTTTCGAAAATCAGTGTTGCAGGGATTTTTTCGCCCACCTCAAATCCATCTCCGCCGAGGCCCATGAACATGACATGGTATCCGCCTGGTTCCAAGGCGACCGTTTCGCCTGCCGGGATGTCGATTCCATCAACGTGCATCATGCGCGCGATGCCATCTTTTTCCTCGGTTGTATGCAATTCGACGCGCGGGAAGTCGGCCTTGGCACCTATCAGGCGGTCAGGGGTGTCGCCCGTGTTAGTCACTTCCAGATAGCCACCACCGGATTTTGCTGTGGCCGCGGTGTTGAATGTCATCGGATGGTTGATTACCAGCGCGCCAACCTTGAATTCGTGGGCAAAAGCGGCGCTCGACATAGTCAGAAGTGCAGCGGTGGCTGCTGCGAAAACGTTTTTCATAATTGTGTTCCGTGATAGGCGCCTGCGCGCATTACATATGAGAGTTGATCAGAATATCACGGGGGTTGGGGGCGCACGGGGACGGTATTTGTGATCTGCATGAGTTGCGGTCCACTGATGCTGAGTATCGGGCAGATACGTTCGCTTATTACAAGACAACGAAACCGGTGTGGCCGCATGGGCGGCCGGCAAGAAGGCACTATTGGCAACCAGACAGGCATCACATGCGCTGTTGAGATGGTGTGCGGGGTCGATATCACCGCAGATCTCATCCAGCGTGCCGCCCATGTTCAGGTAGTTCACCAGTTCAGGCGATGACGGTTCGGCGGAAAACCGATGGGCAAAGCTTGTTGCGGACAGTGCGAGAGCCGCAATGACCAATATCAGTTTCGCAAAAAACGTAATCCCTCGTCCCATGTTTCCATAATAAAAGCAAAGGTGAAGAGCGTCCAGATCAGAACGTAACGCAGGATGTGTTTGCCGCATGATCCAGCTCACTTCTGGCTTAGGGCGCTTGACCTTGTGCCGTCGAACTGCCCTCTTTGCAGAGCCGCAGAGTCAAGGATATTGAAAATGAGCTTCCGACCCCTGGGAATAGATCCAACCAACTGCTTTATTGCCGGGAAGTGGCAGGCGGGGGAAAAGGGGCGGACCCTGGAATTACATGATCCCTCGACGGGGGATCTGATCTGCCAGATCGCCAGAGGAGACGCAGCGGACATTGACAGGGCGGTTCGATCTGCGCGGGATGCGCTCTCGGGTGATTGGGGCCGCTCCACAGCTGTGGAGCGTGGTCGCATGCTCTATAAGACAGGGCAGTTGGTTTTGGACCATATCGACCTGCTTGCCGAACTGGAGGCCCGCGACGTTGGCAAACCATTGTCTCAGGCGCGCGCGGATGTTGTGGCTCTTGCACGCTACATGGAGTTTTATGCAGGGGCCGTGGACAAAATCCACGGCAACACCATTCCCTATCTGGATGGATACACTGTTTACACGCTGCGCGAACCGCACGGGGTGACGGGGCACATCGTGCCATGGAACTACCCGATGCAAATCATTGGCCGCTCGGTGGGGGCGGCTTTGGCGATGGGCAACGCCGCCGTGTTGAAACCGGCTGAAGAGGCATGCCTGACAGCACTGGCCTTTGCCGAATTAATGCAGCAGGCGGGGTTGCCTGACGGCGCGTTGAATGTGGTGCCGGGTCTGGGTGCGGAGGCGGGCGCCGCGCTCGCGGCCCATCCGGGAGTGAACCATATCTCTTTCACCGGCTCTGTGCATGTGGGCAAGCAAGTGCAACAATCGGCGGCGCAAAACGTAGTGCCGGTGACGCTGGAACTTGGCGGGAAGTCCCCTCAACTGGTATTTGATGATGCGGATCTGGACGCCGCACTGCCATTTCTGGTCAATGCGGGCATTCAGAACGCCGGTCAAACCTGTTCGGCGTCTTCCCGTATTCTGGTGCAGCGCGGCGTTTACGACCAGGTGGTTGAGAGAATGTCCGAACGGTACAGGGTGTTGACAGTAGGACCTGCCATGGCCAACCCGGATGTTGGTCCGCTGATTTCCATGCGACAAAAGCGATTGGTGGAAGGGTTTCTGATGGACGGCGCGGATCTGGAGATTGCGGCTAAATCTGAGATCCCCGCCGATCTGCCAAGCTCTGGGGCCTATGTGACGCCGACCCTTTTTGCGGGCGTAGACACGGCTCACAAACTCGCGCAAGACGAGGTATTTGGCCCGGTGCAGGTGATCATCCCGTTTGAAGATGAGGCTGAAGCCTTGGAGATTGCGAACAGCACTGCGTATGGTCTCGTCGCCTCAGTCTGGACCGCGCAAGGGGCACGCCAGATGCGTCTGGCCAAATCACTGCGGGCGGGGCAGGTGTTTATCAACAATTACGGGGCAGGGGGCGGTGTTGAGCTGCCCTTTGGGGGCACCGGGTTATCCGGTCATGGACGCGAAAAAGGGTTTGAGGCGCTCTACGGTTTTTCTGTATTGAAAACGGTGGCCGCGCGGCACGGGTGATCAAACACTTCCCAGCAGGATCAGCCAGACCCAAACTGTCAGCACCGATGCACCCGTGGCGATCAGGACGGAGGACGCCGCAACGCGTTTGGCGCGCCCGTACATATTGGCAAAGATATAGGTGTTGAACCCAGGCGCCATTGCGGCAGTCAAGACACCGGAACGGAAAAAATCCACCGGGACGTTCTGTGCCGCGCCAAACAACCAGAAAAGCGCAGGGTGCAACAGCAGTGTGACGCAACACACCATGGCGATCACACGACTGTCGCCTTCTGGTTTATATTGCACCAACACGCCGCCCAACGCGAACAATGCGGCGGGCAGGGCGGCCCGTGAAATCAGCGTGAGCGCATCATCGACGACCGCCGGGACCCACATGCCGGACAGATTGACGATGAAACCCAGACCAATGGCCAATACGAGGGCATTGCGAAACATGGCGCGGATCACGGCGCGCAGCATCACCAGCGGGGATTGGCCCCGGTTGCGGGTGATTTCCATGACGGTAATGCCCAACCCGTAGCAAAAGGGCGAATGAATTGCGGTGATGGCAAAGTTCCCTGTGAGTGCTTCTGCGCCGTAAGCGCGTTCGGTGATGGGCAAGCCGAGCAGGACCGAGTTCGAAAACAGGCAACAAAATCCGATGGCGACACAGTCTTCCCAGTCGCGGTTAAACAGAAAACGCGCGCCGAACATGCCGAGGGCAAAACAGATCGTAGCTCCGGCATAATAACTGCTGAGAAGACCTGGATCAAAAGAGCTGTTGAGGTCCAGATTTGCGATCGCCTGAAACAGCAGGCAGGGTATGGCAAAATTCTGCGTAAAACGCATCACGCCGTCGATGCCGGTCACCGGAAACAATTTGCGCCAGACGGCGACATAGCCAAACCCGATGACCAGAAAGACGGGGAGGATGACATCGAGCAGGGTTTGCATGCGGCTGCCTTTGCGCCAGGTAACGGGGGCGGGAGCCTCCGGCGGGAGTATTTAGAGCCAAAAGAAGATCAGGTCACCGCAAAGGTGAGGGTCATGCCATCATAGGCCGGTTCGATATGAGGTTGCGTTTCCGCGCGCAGCGTTTCGTAGTCAAGATCAATGTGCATGTTGGTCAGGACGGCTTGTTTTGGCTGTACCGCGTCGATCCACGCCAACGTGCGGGCCAAATGGGCATGGGTCGGATGCGGGTCCCGGCGCAGAGCATCAACGATCCAACAATCCAGATTTTCGAGCTTTGACCAGACCCCATCGGGGATCTGAGCGACATCGGGCAGGTAAGCCAGATCGGCAATGCGGAAACCCAATGCGTTCATTCCCCCATGCGCGACCTCAAAGGGCTGAAAGCAAAGCGGCCCCCCAGCGCCCTCGATGGTCACGTCACCCTCTATCAGGTGCATGTCCAGAATGGGCGGATAGGTGGAGCCGGGCGCCTGGACGAACGCGTAATCGAACCGCTGTATAAGAGCGGCACGCGTTGGTGCATCGGCCCAGACGGGCAGGCGAGCGCGCATATTGAACACAATCATACGCAGATCATCAATGCCGTGCACATGATCGGCATGACTGTGAGTATAGATCACCGCATCAAGCCGTCCGATGTCGGCATTCAGCAATTGATTGCGGACATCTGGCGACGTGTCGATCAGAACTGTGGTGGTCCCATTGCCGTCATCGCGTTCCACCAGCAATGAGCAGCGCTGGCGCCGGTTTTTGGGGTTGTTGGGATCACAGTCTCCCCAATGCCCACCGAGACGCGGGACTCCCCCCGAAGAGCCACAGCCCAGTATAGTTGCGCGCAGTTCAGCCATCAGGCGGCGGCCTCAAAAAGCATGACTTTGGAGAAAAGGCGCTCGAAATTAGCCTGCGTTTGTTCGGCAAACACTTCATAAGCCACCCCGAAGGTTTCGGCGGCGCGGCGTGCAGTGTGAGCCGTATAGGCAGGTTCATTGCGTTTCCCGCGATAGGGCGGTGGGGCAAGATAGGGCGCATCTGTTTCCACCAGAATGCGCTCCAGCGGCGCGGCGGCAAAGATACCGCGCAAGTCGGATGATTTCGGGAAGGCCGTGATCCCGGACATCGACAGGTAAAATCCAAGGTCCAATGCCGCGTGAGCCAGTTCGGGCGAGGATGAGAAACAATGCATGACACAGGAGAACGCGCCATTTGCATGTTCTTCCCGCAGGATCTGCGTCATATCCGCATCGGCGGCGCGCGCGTGGATGATCAACGGCAACCCCGTTTTGCGCGCAGCTTCAATATGAATGCGCAGCGATTGTTTTTGAATGTCGGCGGACTCGCTCGTGTAGTGGTAATCCAGACCTGTTTCGCCGATGCCGACAAGTTTTGGATGCTGCGCCAATGCGACCAGTTGATCGACAGTGGCCAAGGGTTCGCTTGCCGCACTCATTGGGTGCGTTCCCGCCGCGTAGAACACCGGCGCGTGGGCTTCGGCGATCCCCCGCACGGTAGGTTCGTTTTTGAGCTTGGTACAGATCGTGACCATGCGCGCGACCCCGGCCTCGGCTGCGCGCGCGATGATTTCCGCGTGTTGACCGTCGAAATCGGGGAAATCGAGGTGACAGTGGCTGTCGGTAATCTGAGGTATGTCGGTCATGCCGGTCCGGTCGTTCAGCGCCAGAGCGAATTTTATCCGCTGGCAGTTTGACTTATCTTGATCAGGGTATCTAGGACCAGAGCCGCAGGGTCAAGGTTCACCGCGCGTCCATGACGTGCGCGCGCGCCGGTTTCTTGTGCCACCTGTGCCCAGGCCCGCGCTGCCGTCTGATTTGGCGCCAGGCGTATCAGGGTCGCAGCCTCGTTTTGCGCAGCTTCGACGGTCGGAGCTTTGCCTGTCGCTCCGGAGCGCGCCAAGCGCGACAACAAAAGTTCAATCAAGTCGAACAACAGATCCCGTTTGGCTTCGCCACCGCGTGCCGCAGCGCCTTCTGCCAGTTTCAAAGCACGTGCACGATCAAACTGTGGCAGTTGCTCGATCAAGGCCACAAGCTCGGCGTATGTTTTCAAACCTTCCAGCAATGACAGCCGAATTGCGGCCCCCACGGATCCGCCGGAAAGTTCCGAAAGCGCTGCGGTTTGCGCTCCCGTTGCGATCCCGGCTTGCTCAAAGGCCTGTGTCATAGCCTCGGGTGACAAGGTATTGAGCCGTAAAGTCCGACAGCGCGACCGAATGGTTGGCAACAAGCCGGACGGGTGATGGCTTACCAGCAGCAGCGTGGCGTTTTCAGGGGGCTCTTCCAGCATTTTCAAAAGGGCGTTTGCGGCAGAGGGATTCATATCATCGGCGGCGTCAATAATGACCACCCGGCGTCCCCCATCAGCTGCAGAAAGTTGAAAAAATCCTGCTAGCGCGCGGATGTCATCCACGACAATCTGATCGCGCATTCTGTCCGTTTTCGGGTTTGGTGTGCGGGTTATGGATTTCAACCCCGGTTCCGCCCCGGCTGCAATGCGATATGAGACCGGATGTTCGGGGTCGATTGCAAGTGTATCGGGCGGTGGCGGAGCTTCAAAAAACCCACCTTGGTCGACTGGCGGGGTGGCGAGTAAAAACCGCGCAATGGTCCACGCCAATGTGGCCTTGCCGATGCCGCGCGGACCTGTCAGCAACCACGCGTGGTGCAGGCGCCCTGTTGCGTAGGCGTCCAGAAAGGCCTGTTCTGCGTTGTGCTGACCAAAGATCTGTGCCGTTTCGCGGGGATGCGGTGCGCCGTCGATCTGATCTGGTGCACTCATACCAGTTCGCTTTCCACCAAGGCAGCGATTTCGTCCGCAACAACCTCCACGTCGCGCGCGCCGTCTACAATGCGAAAGCGCGCCTGAAATTCCTGTGCCAGATCCAGAAAGCCTTGCCGCATTGCGCGTTGTAAATCTTCGCCAAAGGCTTCAAATCTTTCGTCTGCCGTCTTGCGCGAGAGCGCACGCGACAAACCCACAGCCGGGTCCATGTCAATCAGGATTGTCAGGTCCGGTTCCTGCGCGATCATAAGCGTGTGCAACTGATCGACCACATCGCGCAGGTCACCGCGCGACAGTCCCTGGTACATTCGTGTGCTATCCGCAAATCGGTCGCACAAGACAATTTTGCCAGCGCGCAAGGCGGGCTGGATCGTGCGTTCCAGATGATCTCGGCGTGCCGCGGTAAACAGCAGGATTTCAGTCTCGGCGGACCAGCGGTCGGGGTCTCCCTGCAACACCAAAGCGCGGATTTCTTCTGCTCCGGCAGATCCGCCGGGTTCACGCGTCAGGACAACTTCATGCCCAGCCGTTGTGAGATGCTGTGCCAGGCGCTGGATTTGTGTGGATTTACCTGAGCCATCGATTCCTTCGAACGTGATAAACCTGCCAGTGCAGCGGGGGGGTGCGTTCACGTGGCCCCCTCAGGGCCCTGAATGAAGTTCGTGAACAGAACCAGAGCGGCGGTGCTCACACGGCTCAGAAAGCCGCCGCGCTCAACCGCGCGATCTGCCACCAACGGCACGCGCGTCTCAGGCAGCCCCTCAAGCGTAAATACAAACTCGGCGAGCTGATCGCCCGCAGCAATGGGGGCGTTCACAGGACCGGTGTAAACCACCTCGCCAGCTATCTCATTTCCCGCCAGAGCGGGCATCAGAATACTGATATCCTCGGCAGCAACCAAACCCACTGTGGGTTCGCTGCCCATCCACACATCTGCTTGCGCGAATTGCTGACCTTCTTTGGCTAGGGGCCGCATTGCGAATTGTCTGAATGCCCAGTTTACGATGGCTTGGGATTCCTGCGCGCGTTCCGCAACCGTATTCAAGCCCGAGATTACAAAGATCACACGCCTGTCCCCCTGTTTGGCAGAGCCGGTAAGCCCATAACCTGCTTCCTGGGTGTGACCGGTTTTCAACCCGTCCGCGCCTATTCCCATGGTCAACAAGGGGTTGCGATTGAGACGGTTGCTGGGCACGCGGTTGTCAAATTCAAACTCGGTTTCTGCAAACAAAGGGTAAAATTCTGGAAAGTCGCCAATCAGTCGAGCAGACAGGGTCGCCAGATCGCGCATGGACATCAGATGCCCGGGCTGTGGCCAGCCGTTGGAGTTGGTGAAGGTCGAATTGGTCATGCCCAACTGCTGAGCGCGCTGTGTCATCAGCCGTGCAAACCCGTATTCCGTGCCATCTGGTGACAGGGCTTCGGCAATGACAACGCAGGCATCATTGCCCGAGAGTACGATAATACCACGGATCAAGTCTTCGACAGTAACGGTTTCGCCCGATCGCAGAAACATGCTGGATCCGCCGTAAGACTGTGCGTGTTCGGAAACGCGTAACTCTTCGTTAAGGTCCAGCCCGCCATCCGACTTGCCCCGCCGGATGGCTTCGAAAGCCATATAGAGGGTCATTAGTTTTGACATTGACGCGGGCGGCAAGGGGGTGTCCGCCTCCTTGTTCAGCAAAACGGTTCCAGTGGTCTGATCCAACACGAAAGCAGAACCTGCTTTGGTATCGAAGGCCGGAGCCATCGTGGAGGATACGACAAGGGCAAAAAGGGCTGCGACAAGGCGGATCATGAGGGCAAGCTCCTGAGCAAGTTAATTTGTGACGGCATAGGCATCAGTAAATCCTTCGCCTTTGGTGGTGTTGAGCAGTTCGCCCTGCTCGGCGGTCGTCGTGGCCGGCCCGACAACGACGCGCCAGAAAGGTCTACCATCTGTTTCCCGTTTTTCAACTTTTGGGATCAGGCCGGCACTGCGCATTTGCTTGGCTGCACGCTCGGCATTGGCTTCCTCGCTGAAGATACCGATCTGAACATACGGTTTACCCGGTGTGGATTGAGGCAGGTTCGATTGGTTTTCCGACGGGGCAGGGCGTGTTGCCGTCTGGCCGTTATCGGCTTGACTGGAGCCCGGCGCGTCCGGTGCAGCTGTTGCAACGGCGACCGGGTCGAGTGGCGTTTCGGTGATCTCGCTGGTGCCGCCTGAAGCACCTTGATCTGATGGATTGGGTGGTTGAGCAATGACTTCTTTGCGCAATGCGACGACGTTAAGTTCGGCGGGCGCACCTGCAAGGACACCCAAGGCTTCGGCGGCATCCGACGACATTTGCAATCTCGGGCCCGGAACATCGCGGGCGCGCCGGAACAGCGCGCCGACGACGGACTGACCGTTGGCTTGGTTTCGGATGATGACGCGTTCGGGTTCTGTAACGTCGGGGTGGGCAACCCAAACGCCGCCCAATGACGGCCTCCCGTCCCACAAACCCGCCTCACTGACGGAAAAAACATCGGGCGCTTCAATATCGCGCTCGCTGACCTGATCCTCTTGCGTTCGGGAGGTGGAGCCTGCTTCCGCGTCCGGTTCAGCATTAAAAACGTCGTTCAGACTAAAGGATCCTGCATCATCGCAACCCGCGAGCGCGCTCAGGAAAAAACTGGCAATAACAAGTTGTAAAACAGTAATTCGATGATGAATTGCGTTTCCGCGCATTGCCTATGTCCTTGCCTGCATCCCGGTTCCCCGGCACTCATTTGTCCCTCTTGAAGCGGGTCTTAGTCATTATCCTAACTTGGTGCATGAGAACAGGGAAGATGTTGAAGTTGAAATAGGCACAAATCCCCTGACTAAAGAGTAAATTTTTTTGAGGTTTCAGAATCAATTCCAGATCACTAGGAGGGTGACACCGGAGGAGTGGCAGAGTGGTCGAATGCACCGGTCTTGAAAACCGGCGTGCGTGAGAGCGTACCGTGGGTTCGAATCCCACCTCCTCCGCCAATAACCTTTTAAATGAAATTGTTTTTAAACGAAAAATCTCATTTTAGCAATGCGCGTTCCCACACCTGTTCCCACGTCTTGCAATTCTTCACTTGCCCTAATCTGCATCCCTCAATCATCAAAGTCGTCTTCTGACTCGCCAGTGACAAGCGCACGTTGGCGTTCACGGCTGATTTGGCCGTAGCTGCGCAGCGTCGTGAGAACGTCTTTATGTCCGAGATTTTGCGACGTAGCGACCAGTTCTGCGACCGACGTGCAGGTTTTGGTGGCGTGGCGGGCAGCATGTGACGGAAAGCGTGCGGGCCAAAGGTTTGCTAGTTTGCAACAGCAAAGGCATGATTGACGATCTTGCGGCCAGGTTCGGTGGTTTTCTAATGGCGGCGCTCAAAACCATTTGCCTTGAAGCCAGCTTCGGCATCGGAGGTCAAAGCTGTTACCGGGAAAAGCGGATCGTCTGGGCTGTAAAGTGAAGTCTCGTCGAGATAGTCGATCCACGTGGCCAGAACGGCTTCGGCCTCTTCAAACCCCTTTGCGAAGAACGTGTCGATGTCGTTGCCCAATTTCGTTGCAACTTCGCGGGGGGTCTGATCCACTGATTTCTCTTCGAGATCAACGTTCTAGATGCGCAAAGAGATCAGCGCGGCAACGCGGATACCAGTAAGGCAGAGAAGGGCGAAGATTGCTTTGTCGCGCAGTTCGCGAGGGTTACTTGGGGCATCAATGAAAGGGCGTGCTTGGCCTGTTTGGTACTAGGGGCGGGAAGCGAAGGGGCCGCGCGCGCTTCGGCCTCGTCGCGGCGGGACAAGTTAGAATCGTCGGCATTCGCCGTTTTGATGCGGCTGCGGAATCCGTCTTGCTGAGAAAGCCAGAGTGTAAACTCGCGCAGGGTCGCCATAATGGCGCGGGTTGTCGATTTGCTCAGAGACCTGCCTGCTTTGGATTTTGCCTGCTCAAGATGCGTAAGGACTCCCATCGCCCATTCGATATGAAAGCGCGCGAAACCCTTCCGTCCGTTCCAAGCGTCGAAGCGTTCCAGCGCCGCAAGTTCACGATCAAGAGTCTGTTCAGAAAGCTGTCTTGCAAACTTCCGGTATTCGATGAAGCGCCGTTTGGTGCGTTCGTTTTTTTCGTTGGGTCGTCTGCTCATCGTAACCTCCTGTTGAGGAATAGAAAGAGGGTGCCAATAGTCTATTCATTCGACGTGGGCGCAAAGTGGAAGAACAAGGGAATGCGTGGCTACCGCTATAACGTGAAGAGCTCAGTCGTTTCCCCGTTCGGCCTACGACAGGACCAGCTTGTCCAGCGTCAGGTCCGATACCGCTCGCCGCAGCCGATCATTCTCCTTCTGAAGCCGCTTTAGCTCTTTCAGTTGGTCGGTTCCCATCCCACCATACTGCTTAGGCTAGCGATAGAAGGTCTGTTCTGTGATCTGCACGTCGGATGGCGTCTACGCGCGCCATCCCTTGGCCGCACAGCACCTCAACCTGCCGCAACTTACTGACAATCTCTTCCGGCTTGTGTCGCTCGATTCCCATCTTTGACCCTCCGATTCCTAACCATAGGGGCCGAACACTTCAGTGGGGCAGCACCAGCTTCTTGCGGGCGGCTCGACGCACGAAGGCTTCGGCATCGCTCTCAGCGATTTCCTTCAAACGGTCCATTGCGGTCTTGTCACCGATCCGCGCCAGCGCCTGCGTGGCGACCTTGCGGATCTGGGCATTGTCCGTGGCCGTCATCTTGACCAGTTCGCTCCGCGCCTTGGCCCCGCCCAGCCGGCCAAGCGCGTCGAGCGCGGCAAACCGGCCGCCCTGGTCCAGCTTGGGCAACACTTTTAGGATCGGTTGCACGGCCTCCTTCTTGTTCATCCGCCCGAGCACGAACATCGCACGGGTCTTTCGGGCATTGGGTGTGCCGGCGTCCTCGATGAGCCGAACCAGCACGGCCAGGTCTTCAGCCGTTGCCTTGCCGGCCAGTTCCTCCAGCGAGTGGCCACAATCGGTGGCCAGCATGCGCTCGGAAATGTTGTCTAACTCTGCCATTGTCGCCTCCTCAGCATTCCTCGACATCGTCGTCGTCGTTGATATTGTCGCATTGTGATGCATTCAGGTTGGGCAGTGCGACGTTGATGTTGTTGGTCCCGCAGCCGGTCATCAGGTTCGTCAGGTCGCAACTGTCATCGCTGTCAATATGCGGGTTGTCCCCGACCACGTGGGTCAGCTCATGCACCCATGTCCATGGCGACGCCCCCGGCCCAACCCAAAACCCCCGCCGGTCCGGCGGGTGCGCGGCACAGCCGAACGGGCTGGGGTTATTGACGTAATACCCAACGACGTTCGCCCCCAAGTTCCGGCCCAGATCGAATAGTTCGTCTTCGTCGTCGCTCACGCTATGACCGCTGCCCCGACAATCGTCCTGCTCGAAGACCAGCAGCCCGGGGTTGTTCACGGTGATGCTGTCCGTGGGATAGATCCAGACATCGCACTCGTTCTGGTAAACGTCGTTGCCGTTGTCCAGGTCGCGCTGGATCTGGGGCGTGGCCCCCTGGATCGTGACCAGCGCCACCTTGACGAAGGGCATGTTCTGGACGCGGTTCATCTGCGCGAGAACCGATCGGTTCCGGGGATTGTCGTTGGCGTAGACGCCAAGGATATCCTCGCGCAGCGACAGGCGCCCGGTCTTGTCCAGGCACGAGTCCGCTACGTTTCTGATGCTTGCACTCATGGCCCGTCCTCCTATTGCAGGTTGACTAGGACGGGGATCAGGCCGGTGCCGTGCTCCAGCGGTGCCAGAGCCTTGCCCAGCACCGCGCCGAATGCGCGCTCGCGATCGACTGCCTTCATCGCGTGGCCCGGCGTGTTCGCCGAGGTCAGAAGGTCGCCGACCGCGATCGGCGCCATGCGCGCATCGACCTTGCAATAGACCTTGCCGACCAGCGCGATCGGCATCCGGTCCTCGACGTCGTGGCGTTTGTCCATGACAATGCCCGGTTTGAAATCGCCGGCGCCCGAGATCACGCCCACGACCCTCGGATCGTAACCGCACTCGCACGGCACCAGCGACCCGTCATCGGTCAGCGACATCACAGTGCCAGGGCTCGCCTCGGCCACGGCACAGGCGGCCACGTCGAAATCCTCGGCAAAATCCGCGTTCTGCATGATGATATCGCCGGCGTCGCCATTGATATGGATCGTGGCCTGGCTCAGCGTCGTGTTGTCTCCGCCTGAGGCGAAGACCACGATGTCGCCGTCGGCGCCGTTGCCACCGAGCCACATATTACCGCCGCCCGCATCCAGCCGGATGCGGTCATCGCCGTTGTCGGCCTGCAGCGTAATATCGCCATCTGCGCCGTTACCACCGGCGCG
Source organism: Paracoccaceae bacterium (assembly GCA_033344815.1). Classification (NCBI taxonomy): domain Bacteria; kingdom Pseudomonadati; phylum Pseudomonadota; class Alphaproteobacteria; order Rhodobacterales; family Paracoccaceae; species Paracoccaceae bacterium. Next base: position 4,399,353 of record JAWPMR010000001.1, read on the forward strand.
GTAGTTCCCGGAATCGCCGCTCATGTGGATCGTCGCCGCGGTAGTCGACTGTGTGCTTGCGCCGCTGGGCAGCAGTACCAGGTCGCCGTCGGCGCCATTCGCCCCCAGCCACAGGTTGCCGCCGCCGGCATCAAGGTGGATACGCCGTTCACCACTGTTGGAATTCAGAGTGATATCCCCGTCCGCGCCATTGCCCCCCGCCCGATAGTTGCCCGAGTCGCCGCTCATGTGGATCGTACCCGCCGAGGACGATTGGCTGCTCGCCCCGGCGGGCATCAGCACAAGGTCCCCATCGGCGCCGTTGCCGCCAAGATACGCATTGCCACTACCCGCATCCAGATGGATGCGCCGCGTGCCGTCATTGGCATTCAAAAGCAGGTCACCATCGGTGTTATCACCGCCTGCCGAGATGTTTCCGTTGTTCGAATTGATCGAGATAGCCATGAAAATGTCTCCGTAATATCAGAGGTTTGGCGCCAGTCTGGGTGGCTTTGAAATAGGTAATTAAAGCTTTGTATAGAGGACCATTGGCCCGTTGATGCAACAACGCCCAGGCCGAAACTCCCGTAATAATTGTACCATAAAAAGCAACTTTGCGCAACTATCGTCAATCTTCGGGTCTTCACCGGCGCGCGTGCTATCCAAGTCCTTGGCCTAAAAGCACTCTCCGTTCAACAGAACCTTCGCCAGTTCCGGCGCAGCCTTCAGCAGCATGTCGTCCAGCGGTTCGGTCCCGACCGGCGCATAGAACTACTCCGTGTCGTCCCAGGCCACCAGCCTCCACGCACACTTACCCGCAACCGGTCTATTGCAGCCATTCAATGTGGTAAGTTGAAGTCACAATACAGTCCGTCAAAGGAGACATTCGTCACCATCGCAACGCGGGACTCTTTTTGAAGCAAGAATTATTGGATCTTTGTGGCTATATATTGTTCACCCGGCGCTTACGCGGAAAACCACATCCCCCACATCGTCGACCATCAACAGGCTTTTGCGATCTGCGCCAAGTGTTACGCCCACGGGACGACCGTAAGCTTGTTTCTCGTCTTCAGACAAAAACCCTGTCAATATGTCGCGTGGCTCACCGCTGGGCTTACCGTCCTCGAACGGTACGAAGATGAGTTTGTACCCACTGAGAATGGAGCGGTTCCATGAACCGTGCTGGCCAATGACCATGCCCTCACCAAACCCCGGTAACGTGCCCGAGGGCATCCAGCATAGACCCAAAGATGCCGTGTGGCCGCCAAGTGCGTAGTCCGGCACGATCGACGCGGCAACTTTCGCCGGATCCTGTTCTACCCGATCATCAACAATTCTGTCCCAGTAACTGTAGGGCCATCCGTAGAACCCTCCCTCGACGACGGAGGTCAAATAGTCAGGTGGTGTCTCATCCCCAAGCCCATCACGTTCATTCACGACCGTCCACAATTTTTGGGTTGTGGGCTCCCATGCCATGCCAACGGCGTTTCGCAAACCCGTGGCAAAGATGCGTGCTTTTCGTGTGGCTACATCAAGCTCCCAAATTGCGGCGCGGCCTTCCTCAACCTCCATCCCTTGGTCAGCAATGTTGGTGAGTGATCCAACGCCAGCATAGATCTTGCTCTGATCAGGCGAGACAATAAGGCTCCGTGTCCAGTGACCATGCGGTTTCAAGGTAATCAAGGTCTGGCCGTCACCTTCGAGCCTGGTTGCTCCGGGAACGTAGTCAAAGACTTTGATCCCGTCGGTATTGCCCAGATAGAATTTGTTACCGACCATAGCCATGCCGAAGGGCTGGTTCTGGTTTTCCACAAACACATGGCGCGTTTCGGCAATCCCATCGCCGTCTTCGTCCCGAAACAGGGTGACGCGATTGGCGCTTTTCCCAATGGCCTTAACACGGCGCATGGTCGCCTGTGCAGCATGGTCCATGAGCGTCTTTGGCGGACCAGCTTGTTCCTTTGATTCAGCGACCAGAACATCCCCGTTTGGAAGAACTTCGACCCAACGGGGGTGGTCTAAATCTGCCGCAAATACATTGACTTTCAAACCATCTGCGCAGATCGGTAACCGGCCGTCTTTCCACCCCTCCGCCACCGGCATCTTAAGTGTCATGATGCCTTGATTCTGGGCCTGAGGGATCTTCGGTTTTGCGCCCATCGCTTGTTCCCGAGGGGACGTTCTGCGACGCATAGCTGCCAACGTTCCACCAACAATCGACGTCGCCTTTGCAATCATACTCATATGGACCTCGCTCTATTTCTGAATGGGAAACAAACATCTGCCTCCATTCTACGCCCCGGAGCCAGAGACTTGAAGCAGGTGTTACTGACAAGTCTCTAATCTAGTGGCGGACCTTTAGGATGAAGGAGCTGGTTTTAGGATAGTTGGCGGCACGAAACGGATCTTTGCCCTACCGCTACAATGTCGCGCCGCAGTCCTTCCAAAGAGACGTTCGCCGCAGGCGCGAAGTCTGGAGTTGTACGCACACACTGTCAGCGGGACTTAGCGCTTTTGTCTACCCCACTCAGGTAGACTCATGGTTGAACGAGACAATTAAATCCCGTGTAAAACGGCCATACCCCAGGCTGGTGACCCCGAGATGCTCGCAGATTTTTGCATTGAAAGCTGGTAGCATATGAAACGGCACCTGTGGATAGGTGTGGTGCTCGATGTGGTAAGGCATGTTCCACGCGACAAACCGGACGATCCGGTTTGTGTAAGTCGTACGCGTGTTATTGAACATGTTAGCAACTGTCGGGCAACGTCCGTGTTCAGCAAGTAAATAGAGCCGAAGCACTGGAAAACCCAAGGCCAGAGGCAGAATCCAAACCCAGAACAGAACCGGCTTCACGAACAACGTAAAAACCAAGGCCAGCGCATAAATCACCAGCATCCCGCTTGCCTCCCGGCGCAAACGTGGATGCACACGCTTTGGCAGATAGGGCGCATCGATGGTACCAAAGCACAAAGACCAAAACAGATGCACCTTGTCGCGCCAATAACCGATGCTTGAGAGATGCCATAGGAAGTCGGGCCAATTTTCGGGTTTGGGCAGCCCAGCCAATTCCGGATCGTTCGCCGGGTCATTGGTGTAGCGGTGGTGCATGAGATGGAAATAGCGAAACCACAAGAACGGCTGAAAGATGAGCAGACCGCTGGTCCAGCCGACCCATTCATTCAGATGTTCATTTGCAAAAGGCGTCTTGTGCGTGGCCTCGTGTTGCAACGTGAAGAGGAAGGCGATCAGGATGCCTTGCGGCACAATAAGCATCCACCAGAACGGCACCTTCAGCGCAATCAAGAAACCGCAAAAGACGATCAGACCGGCGTGCAGCATCAAATGACGTAGGCCCGCAGCGTTGCTTCGCTCGGTCAGCGCAGCCTTGTCCGCGCTCGACAGTGATTTCAGGAAGTCTTTGTGGGTCATTGTCACTACTTCGTTTTGTTTAAAGCGCGAGCGATCAAGTTGCTCGACACAATTTGTAGAATATCCGCTTAGATGGGCCAGGCAATCCCCTCAGTTTGGCGAAATTCCACATCATCGAAGACCCCGTTTTCGCTCTACCACAAAGCAGACAGCTATACCTGCCGCACCTGAGGTCGCATTGCGTTCAACCCTGATGTCAGACGCTGTCCAACATCTGAGCTATCTTGTTTTCGATCAGCGACTTGAGCGGCCCTTGGAAGTCATTCAAACTGGTGGCCGAAGCAGAGGAGTTTCCAGCTTGCGGACTTTGATGCCGAGCGTGACAAGTCCGGGTAAAATCCGCAAATAGGATGTCTTTGATTGATCGGGTCCGAGGTTCCAGGTACCTTTCGATATGTCTGACCATCCGATCTTTTGGACCTTTCGGCGCTGCCCCTACGCAATGCGGGCACGTCTGGCGTTGCTAAGCTCGGGGGTAAGAGTGGAAGTGCGCGAAATACTGCTGAAAGATAAGCCACAAGCGTTTCTGGAAACGTCTGCATCGGCCACCGTACCTGCACTTCGCCTGGGTGATCGCGTGTTGGATGAAAGTTCTGAGATTATGATCTGGGCGCTTGAACAAAACGATCCGCAGAGGCTTTTGGATATGCCCAAAGATGGCTGGAACCTGATTGCGGCAAATGACGGACCGTTCAAAGCCGCGCTGGATCATACAAAATACGCGTCCCGTTACCCTGAATTAGATATCGAGGCTGAGCGACAAAAGGCTGCTGATTTTCTGAAGGACCTAGATGAGCGCCTCAAAGGGAAAACCTGGCTGTTTGGAGAGCGGCCGACACTTGCTGACCAAGCCATTTTGCCGTTTGTCCGTCAGTTCGCCAACATAGACCGTGCTTGGTTTGACGCGCAGGATTGGGTCAGTCTGAGAGACTGGTTGAACAGATTTACGAAAGGTGAAGCCTTTGCGAAGATTATGATAAAATACAACACTTGGTCGAAGAGCGGTCCACCCATATGGATTGGCGGGTGATCGTCGTTGTGCAGCACGCCGTGGATCCAACACAAACGGCCCGAACCGGACACTGTTGACGTCGAAAGGCGCGGCAATGCAGCTTCCTTAGACCGGACATTCAGTTATCGCGCGGCGTTCACAAGTTCAGGTTGCTGTGTGGCATAAATTGGTTTCGCTACAGCTGCGACAATGCCTCACGAATGGCATACCTAATACTATGTTTTAACTTTTTTATCTTTCGTCCGAATTTATGTATACCATTACTCATACCGCGCACTCATCATTTTAACCTTCTGGGTTATCCGCCCGTCGTGTTGCAAAGCCATGTCAGCTTTGGCCGACTTCAGAATTTTGCAATGGCAGCTCTGTCCGGAGGGTGTGTGGAAACCCGGTTGATCTCGGAGCCTCTAATCGCTTTCGACTTTTGTTTCCTTTTTGGCTTGGTGTCATCAACTTGATGGACTGGATGGATTGTGAGGTCGGCGGAAGCCATCTGAGACGGATGGGGCTATTTGGGCGCAAGTTGCAGGGCAAACGAGGGCTCTTGCGCCCTCGTAGCTGCGATCCTCGTCGGTACGTCCATGATCTCAGCACGCGGGTCATGTTGTAGGCGAGTACGTGCAGCGTCATCTTGCTGGCGACATTTTTCAACCTGCGCATCGTGAAGTGCGTCGCGCCCATCCATGATTTAATCGTGCCGTAGGGATGCTCAACCGTCATGCTGCGCACAGCGCGTTGAGTGGACTCCTTGTCCAGCCGCTGCTGCACCCGTTCCAGAACGTCTTCGTGCTCCCAGCGTCGAACGCGGCGTTCCGTGCTGTTTGTGCATTTGTCCCTAATCGCGCAGCCCGCGCATTGCCTGTGTTCTTGTAGATATGGGTTACCTTGGTTCGTAGCATTGAATGTGTCCCATATGCGGTTGCTCCCAATCCTATCCATGTCACCCAATCCCGGATGATCCGTGCATATCGGCGCGTAGAGATGTGGAGACGCTCGAGAAATCGGTCTGGTCACAAGTATTCAGACCCGACCATGAGTGGGTCCTCCATCTATTTCGCAACCGAAACTCGAGTGTCTCCCGATATCTCGAACCGGACGGGTTTGTTGGTTTTGCTCTGCAAAACTGATGCCCGCTCCTTTATCTGACCAGATGCCATCACATCGACGACTTGCTTGCGGCGGAGGTTAGACCCCCGAAGCTTACTGTCAATTGCCATATTAAAGAGGGCAAGGTCACCATAGTTTTCGGCAACTCCAGGCGAACTCTAGTTACAAAACCAATAGAATGTGACATATGCTAGGCGGTGTTGAAGGTGTCATCCGCGAAACTGCGCCGACAGGTATTCTGGCCTGTCACTGCCCTCTCGTTCCTGGCTTCACCGATTGTGACAATTCTGTCGGACTTAAATGTCAGAAAGTGTCTTCCTCTTTCTTCAGATCATAGATCCCGCCAGTCAACCATGCAGGCCAGTCACGCTCAAAAAAAGACGTGGCTTGCGCATCAAAAGCGCGGTTAGGTCGAGTGGAAATGGTCCATTTCTCGCCAGCGAGACGCACGAGGATTTGTGCATTCTTATCCTCGTCGCGCTCAGGCCGAAAACGTACCTGCGGCAAAGGCCCTGTCCGCGACTGCGGCAGAGATGCGCCATGCCGGTCGCAGATCGCCCGCGCGCCGCGGCTGCCGCCGCCCTGCGCGATGTAGAAATCAAGCGCCATCAGCACTGCCTCGGACGCAAGCGCCATTTGTTGCCATTGGAGGACGCGGCCGACCTCACTATTGCGGGAGTAGGAGATGCCCCCTTTACGGATGACATCGTTGAGCCGACCAGCTGCATCGCGTGCCTGAGCCACATCATGCGGCGTGCACAGGATACCAGCATAATCACTCATCCGGGCCTGAATACTTGCACGCAGGTCTTGGGCATTTTGCTCGCTGGTCGTGTTCAACAGCGCTTTTATCTCATCCACAGCAATCTCAGTTTGCTGCAAAACGTCCCCTTGCGGCGGCGCATTTGCCCGCCCACTCGCGGCGACATGTTCAGCCACGCGCGTGCCAAAGACTTGCCCGGCATTCAGAGCAGACCCACCGGGGCGCGTAGCACCATGTGTGCCCGCAGCCTCACCCACCGCGTAAATGCCCGCGATATTGCTGCGCCCCCATATATCGACCGCAATGCCGCCGTTCATGTGCTGATTGTTCACAGCAAACTCCAACGGGTCTGCGGTGATATCGACCTTATAGCGCCTGTAAAGCTCGATCGCGAGCGGGTTCATATGGCGCAACCGGTCGATTGGCAAATCGTGTGTCGCGCCGGCAGTCACCAGATAGGTGCGGACATCGTCGTCCAGCCGATCAAAGCAAAAGGGTTCATCACCGGGAACGGGCAACAGATTGCGGTTGAAGTCCATGTAAACCCGCCGCCTTTTCTGGCCTTCCTCAAAGACTGCGAGATCCACAAGGCTGGATTGAAAGTCCAACATCCGGCTCGCATGGAATGGCCATTGATAGCCTTTGCGAAAGATGTTCGAAGCCATCTCTTGGGTGGTGCGGTAGTAATCGGCAAGGAAGTGGTGTTCGATCCCGTCAGCATCAATGGAATAGATGTGCGGGATCACCTGCACATAAGTACCCGACAGGTTCCACGGGAACCCTTCGCGCCGCGTGCCAATCCCGAACTGGCTTTCTGTAATGTTGACCAGCTCCAACCCAGTCTCCAGCGCAAGACCAAGCGTGCCAAAGCAGCCGTTCGGGAATACGCTATCGCGATAAAGCTCGCCCGGACCACCTGCCGCAAAGACAACCGAAGAGCACTGAAAAAGCGCCAATCCAAAGGGATTCTGATCCGAACCGGTTTTTGGCCGGATTGTGAGCACGCCAACGACGCAGGTGTGATCTCCATCAACTTCGGTCAGAATCTTCACGGCAGTCGTGTGGTTGAAAAAGGGGATGTTCAGGCGCATGGTCTCTTCTGCCAAAACCTTGACCATCAGGCGCGACGTACGCGGCCCAACAGAGGTGGCACGCCCGACCTCATCATGATCGGTCTGGTAACGCAGGGTTCCGCCCAATGCGTCTTGCGGCAGCGGCAGGCCCAGATATTGCAGTGACGCCATAGAACGAATTGAACCAACTGCTTCGATATAGGCAGTGTCCTCATCCATTGCGCCGCCTGCACGGATGGACGCGGCCATATCCTGAAAGTTGTCGCCCTGATCCTTGGTATTGGCGGTGTGCAGCGTCTGCTTGTCAGACCCAGAACAGGCCGAAGTGCCGCCCCACGCGCTTTGACTAATGATGGCTATGTCAACATCGCGGCGCTTCATCTCAACCGCGGCCCGCAGTCCAGCGGCACCGCTGCCTATGACGATACTGCCGGACCGAAACACAGGTATTTGATAGCCGGCGACCTTCAACTGCTCGGGCGCATCGGGTTCGGCTGGCAGACGCGGCATGGTCACGTCGGTCAGCGCATCAAGGATATGTTGAGGAACTGAAAGGCTCATTTAATATCGATCCAACGCTTCAGACGCGAGGACTCCATACAGGCATCGACGATCTGGCAAATGTGATGACCCGTCTCGAAGGTCGGCCACATCGGCTGGCCTGACGTGATGGATCGCACCATTTCAGCGGCTTCGATGATTTTGGTTTCGTTATAGCCAAGTGCAAAGTTCGGCAGGGGCAGGAAAGCGCGGTAAGTTTCATGCTCTGGTCCGACATCGATTGCGCGATAGCCGCGCCGCCCGACCGGATCGTCATAGGAATAGAAACGAAGGCGGTTTACCTCGTCATACGTGTAGGAGAGGCTGCCCTTGGTCCCGTAAATCTCATAGGTTTGCATGAACTTGCGGCCCGTGGCGATGCGGCTGAAATCGACCAGACCACGCGCGCCATTGGCAAAAGTGCACAGAATGTTAGACCCATCGGGGTTGGTAATATCTGCCCAATCTTCGTTGCCTGTCAGACCTTCGCTCTGACCCAATTCGCTGCCCTCGATCACGGGGCGTTTTGGCGTTGCGATGTAATTGTCAGCGACCAGAGAGCTGACCTTGCCGACCAGAAATTCCATGAAACTGAACACATGACTGCCGGTGTCGCCTATGATGCCCGTAGGGGCCAGATCGCCGTTGGCACGCCACATATAGGGGGCCATTGGATCACCGAACAAATCGACGTGCTGGCAGCCTTTGAACAGTTTGATCTCACCGATCTCACCCGCGTCGATGATCTCTTTGGCACGGTCATGCACCGGGTTGCGGGGAAAAGCATGTCCAACGCGAGCGATCACGCCTTTTTCGCGGGCGATGTCCGCAAGCTCACGGGCTTGGGTGGCGGTATCGGCAAGGGGTTTTTCACACAGCACATGTTTGCCCGCTAGCAAGGCGGCCTTGGCCACGTCATAGTGCATGTTGTCTGGCAGGCAGATGTCAATCAGGTCGATGTTCGGATCTGCGACTGCCTCTTGCCAGGTGCGCATGATCTTTGCGCCCGGCGCGCGAAAAGTCAGGTCTGCTGGGTCTGCTGTGGTTGATACGAGCGCAATAACGCGCGCAGTTCCTCCGCCATCGCCAAAGAAATGCGGGAATGTTTGATAGGCCATCGTGTGCACCTTGCCCATCCATCCAGACGCGCCCAAAACGGCAACCCTTACCTGCTTCATCTGTCTTTCCTTTCCTTCATCTCCATTTTGGAAGGTTCCATTTTTTATTCTTGAGCAATCAAATACATGGGGAATTTACAATCAAACCCCGCTTGAGGCGCGTTTGATCAACTGGACCGGGCTGCGCGCGGTCATCTGCGGCGCTTTCCCGTTTTTGATCCAGTCCAGTATCTGTGCTGCCGTCGCCTTTGCTAGATCGGGAATATTGCAGCTGACCGAGGTCAAAGGCGGATAGCTGTCCTGACAGTCCTCGATGTCGTCAAAGCCCACAACACGCAAGTCAGTGCCGGCCGTGATCTCAAGTTCCGAACAGGCTGAAAGCACACCGAGGGCCACAAGATCATTAAAGCAAATCACCCCATCCACCTCCGGGTGGTCCGCCCTGAGGCGTGCCGCCATTATTTTGCCGAATGAACGTGTGGCCTGACCCGTCAACACCACAGGCTCCGCCCCTGCTTCAGCAAGAACAGACAGGTATCCATGCATCCGTTCCTCGGTCACAGGGCGCCCGTCCAGACCACCCAGAAACGCGATGTTTTTGCATCCCATCTCGATCAGATGCTCGGCTGCCAGCCGCCCGCCGCGTTCATAATCGGGCGCGATGAAGGGAAACCTTTGATCTCCCGATTTCAAAGACCGGAAGACCTGCAAAGTCGGCGTGTTTGCGGCGTTCAATACAGACAGCGTTTCTTCTTCATTGCCGTAACTTGGCGAAATGATGAAACCCGAGACACCATGCTCAACAAGCGACGAAATCATACTGGTCTGGAGTTCGGGGTCCTCATCCGAATTGGCCAGAACCGTGGCAAATCCGTTTTTTGCCAACTCCATCTGAAAAAGTGCGGCAAATTCAGTAAAGAAAGGGTTGCGCAAGTCATTGATGACCAACCCAATCAGCCCCGATGAAGACGAGCGTAGCGTCGCAGCCGACCGATTATATACGTAACCAATATCCGCCATGGATTGGCGCACAGCGAGGCGCGTGGCCTCTTTAACTGCGTCACTGCCCTGCAAGACAAGGCTGACCGTGGATTTGGACACGCCAGCCTTTTTCGCAACATCCAAAATTGTGGGTCGCGCTTTCATTGTGCCATCCTGTCCCGGCTCTTGTTCAGCATTGGTACGCGCGACCTTCCTCAGACGTCTAGATCAACCACCAAAATACCGTCGATCCCACCGACGGCATTGGCGACAAGCCTCCCCCCCAAGGCTTTATGCGCTTCGTTGTTCGCATATCTCTGGAGCGCATCCCAATCATCAAAATCAATGACGAAACCATGCATATAGCCCCGCTCGATCTGCTCGGGGCTATCAGACCGCCCACCGGTGAAATTCTGCGCCCCAGGCAGGTTTTCGGACAAGGCGGAGAGTCCGGCGTAAATCTCTGCTATCGCATCTTCAGGCGTTTCCGGCTTGAACTTGGTTAGAACGATGTGGCGGATCATTATGATATTCCTTGGTCTTGTTTGATCATGTCGGCTGCCTTCTCGCCAATCATAATGGAAGGGGCATTGGTGTTGGATGAAGTTACGGTTGGCATTACAGAAGCGTCAGCAACCCTCAGGCCGTCGATGCCATTGAACCGCAAACGCGGATCAAGCACGGCGTCCGGGTCACTGCCCATGCGACAGGTGCCTGCGCAGTGGTGCGATGTCTTGGAGTGGACGCAGATGAAGTTGAAGTAGTCCTCATCCGTCTGCACATCCGGCCCCGGCAGGCGCTCTGCCATGATGTAGGGCTTGAGCGCATCCTGCGCGAGGATGTTCTGCACCAGCTTCAATCCGCGTATCGACATCTTTCGGTCGTACGAGTCTGACAGGTAATTTGGGTCAATCAGGGGCATGTCAGTGGGGTTATCGCTCTGCAAGCGCACGCTGCCGCGGGATCTCGGGCGCAGGTGACAGGCGTTGAGCGTGACACCACCATTGCGCATTGTCGCGACACCCGCTTCGATCCCTGTACCGAGCCCCAGATGCATTTGAATGTCTGGTGAGCGGGCGTTTTCGTCTGCATACCAGAAACCGCCCGTCTCAAAGAGGCTGGATGCAACGGGCCCCTTGCGCGTGAGCAAATATTGCAGGCCAGCAACTGCAGAAAGATGCAGCTTGGCAAAGCGGTCATAGGTGTGCGGGCCGGTCACTTCGCAAATCGCATAGAGGTCAAGGTGGTCCTGTAGGTTCGATCCCACGCCAGGTTGATCAAAGACAGTATTGATCCCGAGGCCTTTGAGATGATCCGCTGGTCCGATGCCCGACAATTGTAGCAGGCGGGGCGATCCAATCGAACCAGATGACAAGATCACTTCGCGATCTGCCGTGACCTTGGTTCCGTTGGCCATTTCAACGCCGGTGGCGCGGCCGTTTTCAAGTGTGATCCGACGCACCTGCGCCTGCGTTTGGATCGTCAGGTTCGGACGCGATTTTGCAGGTGCCAGAAACGCCATGGCCGCAGAGGATCGGCGCGCATTGCGCTGGGTCAGCTGATAGTAGCCTGCACCATCTTGCGATGCGCCCGTCATATCCGTGGTCTTGGGGATGCCCAATTGCCCTGCGGCTTCGATAAATGCATCGCAGATCGGCAAGGGTGCCGCAGGCATCGACACACCTAACGGGCCGCCCTTTCCGTGATACTTACCGGCGTAGGTATCGTTGTCCTCGGATTTCTTGAAATAGGGCAGGACGCCTTCATAACTCCAGCCTTCACATCCCATTTGCCGCCATTCGTCATAGTCTTGGGCGGCACCGCGCGTGTAGATCTGTGCATTAATGGCAGAGCCCCCGCCGATAACTTTGGCTTGGGTGTAGTTGAAGACTTTCCCCTGCATCGACGCCTGCGGCACCGTGGACCAACCCCATGATCCGATCCCTTTGGTCATCTTGGCAAAACCTGCGGGCAGGTGGAAAAAGGGGTGGCGGTCGCTGCCCCCCGCTTCAAGTAGCAGTACGCGTGCTTGGGGTACTTCCGACAGGCGCGCAGCAATAACAGACCCTGCGGAACCGCCCCCGATGACTATGAAGTCGTACCCCCGCGCGGTCATTCTGCAAACTCCGTTTCCATGATGTGGCGTCCGGTACGCATTGCGAGGGCCGCGATGGTGAGTGCCGGGTTCACCGCAGCTGACGTGGGCAAAACGGAGGCGTCTACGATAAAAAGATTTTTGTGATCGTGACTGCGGCAGAATGTGTCCACCACGCTCGCCTTCGGGTCCGCACCCATGCGCGCCGTCCCACATTGGTGTGAAGGCGTACGCCGATCAAATGGCCGCGAAAGAACGATAGGAAAGCCAACTTTGCGCAAGGTCTGTTTGAGCTTGGCAATAAGCAGCAAATGCGCGTCCCAGTTAGAGCGCTGCCAATCCAGTTTGATCTGCCCGTTTGTTAAGGTGACGCGGCTTTCGGGGTTGGGCAGGTCTTCGGACATCGCGTAGAAATCAAAACTTCGCGCGGCAATTAAACTTGCCAACCATTGCGGCAAGTTTGAATTGGCAGCAAGGATCGGACCGGTGATCTTACCCAACATCTGGACGTTGCCCAAAGGTGGTTGCACCTTTGAGCCAAGATAAAAATCGTTTAACATCAACGTCTTTTGGTAAATTGCCCGGTTGCGGCGCATTGGATGCAAAGCCAGCACCGCAGAGCAATTGTGATTCATGAAATTGCGCCCAACCTGATCAGATTTGTTCGCCATACCTGTCGGACAATCGTCATTTGCCGAAGCCAGCAAGAGTGCTGCTGTCTGCACTGCTCCTGCCGCGGAAACGATGATCGGGGCTGTCAAAGTTTCATCCCTGTCGCTACATCTGAAAACGACGCCAGTGATAAGGCCATCCGCTACTTCCAGCTTCATGACACGCGTCCCCGTTCGCAATTCTACATTGGGATGTGCCAGCGCAGCGGCGAGTCCGCATGTTTCCGCGTCCATCTTGCCGCCACAGGTATTCGGATAGGCATCCCAAGTGGTTTGTCCCGCGGCCAGCCAGCGGTCGATATCCAAGCCCAGCGGGATTGACGAGGGATTGAAGCCTGCCGCATTCAGGCGTATGCGAAGGTTTGCAATGTCCAGCTCGTCGGGGACAGGCGCAAAGGCGTAGTCACCGGAATGGGCAGGTTCCGTCGGGTCCTCACCCAACGTCCCACGCACAGCATAAAACTGTTCCGCGGCCTGATAGTCAGGCTCCAGGTCATCATAGGATATGGGCCAACCACGTGTCGCCCCTCCTTTGTGGCCCACCACGTTGAAATCTTCTGTGCGATAACGGATCAGCGCGGCACCATAGAACTTTGAATTGCCGCCCACATTGTAATAGTTGCCCGGATTGAACGGCACACCAGCACTATCCAACCAAGTCTCGTCCGGGCGAAAAACGCCGTGTTTGAAAATCGCGTTGCTGTCCCGGTCTTGCGAAGATGGCCTCAGATGTTCACCCCGCTCAAGGATCAGAATGTTACGGCCCGACGGGGCTAACGCTGCTGCCAACGTCGCACCCCCCATCCCTGAGCCGATGATAATCACGTCCGGTTGCATCAGGGTGCAATCCGGTTTTCGGTTTCGGGATCAAAGGCCACGGCCTTTTCCATGTTCACGACAAAGTTGAAATCGGCACCGGGGCGGACCTCCGCGTCAGAGCGCATGCGCGCAATCACATCTTTGCCACCCAAAGTCATCGTCACGAAGGTATCAGAACCCGCTGGTTCAGTCACCACGATCCGGTTGGTCATCGGGGCGATGTTGGATGATTTCCGGTCAGCTGCGTCTTCATCGGTTATCGTCTCAGGCCGGATGCCAAGCAAAACCTCTTTGCCGTTCCAATCGACTAAATTGTCCTGACTGAATGGAAGTGTGGCTATCCTCCCGTCATGCAAAGGGACCTGCGCCACAGGACGCCCGTTTTCCACAGCGACCTTTGCTGAGACGACGTTCATCGCTGGCGATCCCATGAAAGTCGCCACAAAAATGTTGCTGGGCGTGTCGTAAATTTCTTGCGGTGTACCGAGTTGCTGGACAAAGCCACCATTCATCACAGCAATACGCGTCGACAAAGTCATTGCTTCGATCTGGTCGTGGGTGACATAGACGATGGTCGTACCCAGTTTTTGATGCAGCTTCTTGATCTCCGTGCGCATGTCCACACGCAGCTTCGCATCAAGGTTAGACAGAGGCTCATCAAACAAGAACACATCCGGGTTACGCACCAGGGCACGCCCCATCGCCACCCGCTGGCGCTGTCCGCCTGACAATGCGCCGGGTTTGCGATCCAGCAATGGCGTGATTTGCAACAGTTCGGCTACGTCGTTCATGGCTTTGTCGCGGTCGGGCTTGGGCGTGCCGTGCATCTCAAGACCGAAGGTGATGTTCTTGGCCACCGTCATGTTAGGGTAAAGCGCGTAGGATTGGAACACCATCGCGATGTTGCGTTTGGATGGATGCACCCCGTTCATGCGTTGGCCTTTGATGGCGATCTCGCCAGTCGTGATCTCCTCAAGCCCCGCGATCATATTGAGCAGGGTGGACTTGCCGCAGCCAGACGGACCGACCAGCACCAGAAACTCGCCTTCCTCGACCGAAACATCAACGCCGTGCAGCACCTCGACCGATCCGTAGGACTTGGTCGCCTCTTTAATATCCAGAAATCCCATCCGCTTTTACTCCTTCGTCGCGGGGCGGGGCGTTGTGCCCGCGCCCCGACAATTTCTATTCTGCCAGTTCGACCGCTTCGGCCAAAAGTACCACGGCTTCCTGAGGAGCCATATCCGAGTTGAAGAATTCAGTTATTACGTCCGTGGCAGCAGCAGCGACACCTGCATTGGCGGCATGTGTCCCCGCAAAAGTTGGCAAGGCAGTACCTGCATTGTCGGTGGCAACAAACTCGGCAGCTGTTGCTTGAGCGCAGCTGTCCATCATCGATAGGTCAACATCTGTGCGAGCCGGTATCGCGCCCTTCGCTTGGTTGAACGCCACTTGGACAGTCGGATCCATGATCGCGCGGGCAAGCACCGCTTGGGCGTCAGCCTGATCGGGATCGGGCTGTGCAAAGAAACTCAGCGAGTTCACCAAGTAGACAAATCCGCCAGCATCGGTTTTGGGCACAGGAATACAGGCGAAATCATCACCCGCAACTTTACCTGCATTGGTGAATTCACCTTTTGCCCAATCACCCATAATCTGCATCGCGGCCTCGCCATTGATCACCATGGATGTGGCAAGGTTCCAGTCGCGACCAGAAAAGTTCTCATCCACCATCCCGCGGATCTCGCCCATTTGAGCAAAGACCGCTTGCATCATTTCAGAAGTGAGCGCGTCCGGGTTCCGATCAACTAAGGCGTTGCGGTAGAAATCGGGGCCACCTACACCAACGACCAGCGCTTCGAACATATAGGCCTCTTGCCAGGCCTGACCGCCATGGGCGACCGGAATGATCCCGGCCTCCACAAAGCGCGGGGCGAGTGCGTTGAATTCTTCCCACGTGGCCGGATACTCCGCGTCAATAGCATCAAATGCGGCCCTAGACGCCCAGATCATGTCCGTGCGGTGCACGTTGGTCGGGGCGGCCACATAGGCGCCATTTATCTTGTTGAAGTCCTGAACCGCTTGCGGAAGGACACTATCCCATCCTTCCGCATTTGCTACTGCATTAACGTCGCCAAGAATGCCTTCATTGGCCCAATCTATGATATTCTGACCCAGCATCAGCATCGCTGCTGGAGGATCACCTGCCGCGATGCGGGCCTGAAGTACGGTTTTAGCTTGCTCGCCGCCACCGCCTGCGACGGGTGCATCTTGCCAATTTACGCCTTGTGCTTCGACTTGATCGCGAATTGTGCCCAGAGCGGCGGCTTCGCCGCCAGAGGTCCAAAAGTGCATGACTTCTACAGATTGCTCGGCACTTAGTGCCGTCGTCGAAAGTAAAAGAAACCCGGCTGTGCTATTGGCTATTCTATTCATTTGTGATGTTCCTCATTGTGTTGAGGTCGGCTTGCGAACCGACGATTGACGATCTTGACAAGGCCGGGGGTTGGTTGCACCCAATCCTCGGCCACATTTAAAATTTACCCCTTTACTGATCCGGCCATTAGTCCGCGCACGAAGTACCGGCCTGCGACGATGTAGACGAGAAGCGTTGGCAAAGCGGCCATGATCGCGCCGGCGAAATGGACGTTGTATTCGCGAACGCCAGTGGATGAATTCACCAGATTGTTCAGCGCAACGGTCATTGGCGCCGCCCCGCCGCTGGCAAAGGACGCGCCAAATAAGAAGTCGTTCCAGATGTTCGTGAACAGCCAGATGACGCACACCACCGCAATCGGCCCTGAAGAGGGCAACAAGATGCGATAAAAGATTTGAAAGAACCCTGCGCCGTCGATTTGAGCGGCGCGCACCAGTTCCGTCGGGAACGCAGCATAATAGTTGCGAAAATACAGCGTCGAAAACCCGATCCCATAAACCACATGCACCAGCACAAGGCCCGACGTGGTGCCCGAAATATCCAGAATCCCCAAAATTCGCGCCATCGGGATCAACACGATCTGGAACGGGATGAAGCAAGAAAACAGCATCAGGCCGAAGATAAAAGTGTCCCCACGAAACCGCCATTTGGTCAGGATATAACCATTGAGCGCCCCGATGATCGTGCAGATGACCACAGCCGGTACGACCATCTTGATGGAGTTCCAGAAGTAAGGTCGCAGGCCTGTCGGCTCGACTCCGATCTGGGCGGTACTCCACGCGCTAAGCCATGGTTCAATTGTCCAGACTTCGGGGAGCGCGATCATGTTGCCACCGGTAATCTCACCCAGCGGTTTGACCGAATTCACGACCATGATGAAAAATGGCAACAAGTAGAAAAGCGCGAACACAAGCAGGAACACGTAGATAAACACACGCGTGGCGCGCCCTGTGCGCATTGCGTTGTCTTGGGATGAAATGGCCATCACTTCTTCTCCCGCAGTTCGGCGTACAGATAAGGCACCATGATTGCCGCGATGGTCATCAACATGATCACAGCCGACGACGCACCAATCCCCATCTGGTTTCGCGTGAACGTGTAAGAATACATAAACGTTGCAGGCACAGCCGTGGCATTGCCGGGCCCGCCACCTGTCAGGGCAATCACAAGGTCATAGGATTTAATCGCAAGGTGACACAGGATCACGAATGCAGACAGGAAAGCAGGCCGCAGTTGTGGAATAATAATCCGACGGTACATCTGCCAGTTGCTGGCCCCGTCCATCTGCGCTGCTTTAAGGATTTCGGTATCAATCCCGCGCAAGCCTGCCAGAAACATCGCCATCACAAACCCGCTGGTTTGCCACACAGCGGCGATGACAATCGTGTAGATCGCCATGTTGCGGTCTTTGATCCAGTTGAACTCGAAACTCTCCCAGCCCCACAGATGCATCGTGTTTTCAATCCCGATGCCGGGGTCAAGAAACCACTTCCATGCGGTGCCGGTCACGATGAAAGACAGCGCCATCGGATAAAGAAATATTGGCCGCAGCACGCCTTCGCCGCGAATTTTCTGGTCGAGGAAAATCGCTAGGAGCAGGCCGATCACGGTGCAGATCACGATATAGAGCGATGCAAAAATCGCGAGGTTCGTGATCGCCACATCCCATTCACGGATGCGGAACAATTTTGAATAGTTCTCCCACCCCACCAGACCGTAGCTCGGCAACATCCGGCTGTCAGTGAAACTGAGATAGATTGTAAAGACAATAAAGCCGTAGACGAAAATCAGCACGAGCGCGAAAGATGGTGCAAGCACCAGTTTCGGTAGCCAGTTTTGCAGCCGCGTGCGCAGGTCGACAGATGTATCAGTCGCCATGGTTGCCTCCTACCGCTTGGAAATGAGCAAAGCGGCTGGTCCGGGTGCCGGACCAGCCAGAGTCGTTTACTTTGCCAGCTCTACGGCTGTGACCAGCTCGGCAGCCGCCGTTTCAGCGTCATACTCACCGTTGAAGTGCGCTGTGATCACGTCATACATCGCATTCTGAACAGAAGGGTTGTTGGCGTGACCGTGGGCCATGGAGCCGAACAGACCACCGCCTGCCGCAGCTTCGGCCAATTGCGCCATGCCCAGCTGACCACAGGCGTCGAACTCGGCGTCAGAAATGTCTGTACGCGCGGGCACCGACCCTTTGACAGTGTTGAACGCGACCTGGAACTCCGGACTCATGACGGAGGATGCCATCGTCATCTGAGCGTCCATTGCGACCGCATCCGATACTTCGAACATGGCAAACTGGTCAGAGTTGAAGGTTACAGTGCCTTCCGTGCCTGGCACGCGGAAACACTGGAATTCTTCGCCAGCGGTCTGGCCTGCGTTGATGAATTCACCCTTCGCCCAGTCACCCATGATCTGGAACAGGGCCTCGTCGTTGGCGACCATTGCAGACGCAAGGTTCCAGTCACGACCAGAGAAGTTGTCATCGACGAAACCGCGCAGCGTTTCCATACGCTGGAAAGCTTCGATCATTTGCGCGCCGCCAAGTGCGTCGGGGTCCAGATCGATGAAGGCTGCCTGATAGAACTGAGGGCCACCAACGCCCATCGCCATAGAGTCAAACACTGTCGCGTCCTGCCACGCCTGACCACCATGGGCCAAACCAACATAACCCGCATCCTGTGCGGCCTGCATCGCAGCCACAAAACCATCCCAGTCAGACGGTGCTTCGGTCAAACCAAGTTCAGCCATGATCGCAGAGTTGGCCCAAACCCAATTGGTCGAGTGAACGTTGACAGGGGCTGCTACCCAGTTTCCTTCGAACTTGGAAAAGCCCTGCAGTGCTGCCGGAACAACCTCATCCCAGTTTTGCTCGGCGGCCAGCGTGTTTAGGTCCGCCAAAGCGCCCTCACCAGCCCAGTCCTGAATGGCAAAGCCCAGCATCTGCACGGCTGTTGGTGGGTCGCCAGCCGTCACGCGTGCGCGCAGCACTGTCATCGCGTCAGAACCACCGCCACCTGCAACAGGCATGTCCGTCCAGCCGACACCCTGACCGCTCAGGTCTTCTTTCAATACGTTCAGTGCTGCAGCCTCACCGCCGGAGGTCCACCAATGCAGAACCTCCACACCGCTGTGACCGTCAGCAGATGCCGTGCCCACTGTCGCGGACAGTGCAAGTACAATCGCTGTTTTTGTTTTAAAAAATGAACGCATGGTATCCTCCCATTGTTGCGTTTCGTGTTTGACGCCCTTTTCAGGCGTCTTTTTCAACCCAAGGTGCGCGGGTGCGCCCAACGCGCATGACCAGCGATTTCACCTCGAGAAATTCTTCAAATCCATAGCGCCCGATCTCGCGGCCCTGACCTGATTGTTTGACGCCGCCAAAGGCAAGCTCCGGGTAGCCATCCATCCAGGTATTTGTCCAAACCGTACCGGCCTCAGCGCGGCGGGCGAATTCCATGCAAGTGTGGATATTTTCGCTCCAGATGCCCGCCGACAGTCCATAGTCACTGTCATTTGTCAATGTTATGGCCTCGTCGAGCGTGCGATAGGTCAGCACGGTCAGAACCGGGCCGAATACCTCTTCGCGGGCGATTGCCATGGCGGGTGAGACGCCGCTGATAACCGTGGGCTGGTAAAACTGTTCGCTGAGACCGCCCACGGGAAGCGTTCCGCCGCCTATCTCAAGCTTTGCCCCATCTGCAACAGCCGCCTGTACATAGGTATCAATCTTGGCATTATGTTCGGGCGTGACGATGGCCCCGACTTGCGTTTCGGGATTCATCGGATCGCCAAATCTCACTTGACGAGACAGAGCAACGATACGGGCCACAAATTCTTCAGCGATGTCCTCATGCACGATGATGCGACTTGATGAATTACAGCACTGGCCGACGTTAAAATAGACACCGAACGTCACGGCATCGGCGGCACTGTCTAGATCCGCATCGGGGCAGATCACCTGAGGGTTCTTGCCACCCAACTCCAGCGCGACTTTTTTGAGCGTGCCGGAAGCAGCCTGTGTAATAAGTATACCGACGGCGGTTGACCCTGTGAACGTGACCATGTCGACGTCTTTGTGGGTCGACATCAAGCTACCCACGGGATCGCCGTGACCCAAAACGATGTTGCACACCCCGGCGGGCAGACCTGCTTCCAGCAACAACTCTCCCATCATCACGGTTGAGGACGGTGTCATCTCAGAGGGTTTCACAACAACAGTGCACCCCGCAGCCAGCGCAAATGGCAGTTTTTGCGACAATATCCAGAATGGGAAATTCCAAGGTGTGATGATCGAGACAACGCCAATCGGTTCTTTCAGCACGACACCCAGCATGTCCTCGCCCAGCGTGTTGTGACTGTCTCCATGGGTTGTGCGGGCCAATGATGCTGCATAGCGCCAAAGGTCGGCCGCGCCGCCAACTTCGCCGCGCGACTGCGAAATCGGCTTGCCGCTTTCGAGGGTTTCCTGGACCGCGATACGATCAACATTCGCTTCAATTAGGTCAGCCACTTTCAGCAGAACTGCTGCACGTTCCTTGCCGGAAATCCTGCTCCAGATACCGGCATCAAACGCAGCGCGTGTGGCATGGATCGCCCGCTCTGTCAGGGCCTTGTCTGCTTTTGCGCAGACGCTGACCACCGCGCTGTGGGAGGGCGACCGCCGCTCAAACGTTTCCGCGCCTTCGACCCATTCCCCAGCAATCAGATGACGGCCCAGAAAGGTAGCCGGAAGGTCGAAATCAATCGCATCGTTTATCGTGAGATCGTTCATCGTTCAATTTCCGCCGAATGCAGGAGAGCGTTTTTCAAGGAAGGCCTGCACGCCCTCGTCTCGGTCCGTGCTGGAGGCGGCGGCGGCACTGCCAAGGGTCTCTATGGCAGCGGCGGTGTCTTCGCCCACAGCGCCGTGGATCATGGCCTTGGCCAGTTCATTGGCACGCGGTGAGATGTCATCGAGCGTGGTCGCAATCTCACGCGCTACGGTCAGCGCGTCATCAGCGACCTCTGCTGCAAAGCCAAGCTCTACTGCGCGGTCCGCAGTGATACGGCGACCAAACAGCGCCATTTCCTTGACGACAGGTTCAGGAAGCAGGCGCGTCAGGCGCTGGGTGCCCGACCAACCGGGAACAATGCCGACCTTTGCTTCCGGCAGGGCAAGCGTGGCGTGGGGTGCTATCACCCGAATGTCGCAACAGGCCGCAAGTTCCAGCCCACCGCCAAAGGCGTGTCCGTTGATTGCCGCGATCGTTGGCTTGCAAAATCGCGCCAACCGATCAAAAATGCGGTGGCCGTTGCGAACCCAGTGACGGGCAAATTCCGCAGGGCCAAGGGGTCCCCACTCAACGATATCAGCGCCACAACAGAACGCTTTGGAACCCGCTCCAGTGACTATGACGGCACGGACAGTGTCGTTGAATTCAATCTCGCTTAGGTGCCCATCCAACGCGCGCAGCATGTCGGTGGTCAACGCATTCAGCTTGTCTACGTTGTGCAGCGCCAGGACCGCTGTGCTTTCCGCATATGTGCATGTGATGTCGCTCACAGGTTTAGCCCCATGGGTGCATCAACCAAAAGCGACGTCGGCATGACAGTGGCATTCTCCGCTATTTGAACACGGCCCTGAGATGGACCGACAATGTGTTCTTGGGGGTCGATGCCCGGCATGATTTCGGTGGCCAGCAGGCCCGTGTCGGTCAGGCGTATGACACAACGCTCGGTAACATAGATGATATTCTGCCCTTGCTCGCGCGCGCGGCGGCCAGAGAATGTGACGTGTTCTACCTTATCCACCATCTTGGTGAATTTTCCAGGGGCTGCGATGTCGATACCGTTATCGGTCAAATTGATCTTGGCTCCGGCTTCGAACCAACCAGAGAACACGATATTCTTGGCCCGTGATGTAATATCAACAAAGCCCCCGCAGCCGGCCGTCAGATAGGGTTTTTTGCCCAGCTTTGAGACATTGACGTTGCCCTCACGGTCCACCTCAAGGAATGACAGAAAGGACACATCAAAGCCGCCGCCCTGAAAGTAGATAAACTGTTGTGGAGCAGGCACAAATGCGTCCGCGTTCGAGGCACACCCAAAGGCAAAGCCGGTCAGTGGAACGCCGCCAACGGCCCCTTGCTCAATGGCCCAAGTGACGGCATCATGGCGCCCTTCTTCCAGAAGAATACGAGGCACCATTGCACTGATTCCAAATCCCAGATTAGCGGTCATGCCACGCCGCAGCTCTTGCGCTGCCCGCCGCGCGATGACCTTCTCGACACCGTGCTCGGCAATGGAAAAGCTGTCCCAAGGCCGCATGATCTCGCCAGAGATCCCTGGATCGTAGGCCGTTTCGGTCGTCTGTTTCTGCTCTGCATCAACAACGATACAATCAACCAAATGGCCCGGCACGCGAACGTCATGAGGTCGCAAGCTTCCCTTTGCCGTAACCCGTTTGACCTGCGCAATCACAAGTCCGCCGTGATTGCGCACGCAAATCGCCTGTTCAAGACCGCCCAGATAGGCGCCCTCATGTTCGTAGGTAAGGTTACCGCTCTCGTCTGCAGTTGTGGCGCGAATAATGGCAACATTCGGCGTGATATTGGGGAAGTGCAGCCAGGTTTCCCCGGCAAATTCTGCACGGGCGACGATCGGTGCGCCAGCACCGCGGTCATTCATCGCACAGCCCTGACGCATGGGATCCACGAAAGTATCCAGACCAACCTTAGTCAGAACGCCAGGACGATGAGCCGCAGCTTCTCTATGCATATCAAACATGATGCCAGACGGAACATTATAGGCGGCAACTCGGTCTTCCACGATCATTTTCCAGATCTGAGGCATCTCAACACTCGATGGGCCGGAGGGGTAGGAGCCGGCAAGAACCCGGGCCAAAAGCCCGTCCCTTGCGAGATGGTCCATGCCTTTGACGCCATAGACGTCCCCGGCTGCGATCGGATGCAAGGATGTGATGTTGCGGGGGTGACCCTCTTGATCAAATCGATCACCGATTGCCTTAAGTACGGCATCCGGACATCCCAGCGTTGAGGATGATGAAACAGACAAAATGGCACCGTCTGGAATTCGGCTAACCGCCTCACTGACAGCGATGTTCTTGCTCATTCAATCCTCCCCATGTTCCGAACTCCAACAAAAATTTGGAACGTTCCACAAGATAGATATGGAACGTTCCAAAAGTCCAGAAGAAAAATTTCTGCACGACAAACTGCTGAAACCTCAGTTATCCGATTTGTGGACCCGAGGGGTAATTTAGCAATCGCGAAAGGCCGACACCGGCCACTGGAACAACTCCGCGGAGAGTCCGCTTTGTCCCGCATCTTACCAGTTTAAGCTCGATGCAGCGCATCGGCTGGTTTCCCAAATCGGCCAATGGTGAGATGCGCAGCAAATACCGCCGAAGAATCCAACCCCGCCATGGGGCTTTGCGCTGCATGCGCACGCAGCGTCGAAACTACCGCAATTGCCAGAAAATTCGTGCTTTTCAGAGATGAAGCAACCAGCCCTTCGTGCAAGGCATTGTGTGTATCAAAGGTTGAATTTTCAGATTGCTGATCCAAGCCGCTACCGACGTTGGTTTCGCGCGGATATTTGTTATTCGGAGGCTGAGGACATGTTTTTTGACGGAACCGTGAAGGGCGCCGACTGTCTGCAGGCCATCAGGGCGTATCTGGAGTTCGTGTACGACAACCACTGTCGAAACCATTTAAGTAACTTTGACGCGGCGGATTGCCGCGAATTTTGAATTTGTTAACGATTTCTTTCCGATGGCCAGTGCGCCTGACACGTTCTGCAGATTAGAATTCTGCACATTTATAAAGGCGACATAGTATGGCGACGCCTACAGAATGGCCGAGCGAATTTCAGGTAAACACCGGTACGGCTGCAACTGGCAGCCAGTCAAACCCCCAGATCATCGGCTTGAACAACAGATACTTCGTTGTGAGCTGACAGGAAAACACCGCGGGGTAGCCCACCCCTGCTGGGTACGTGGCGCCATCTTCAGGCACGGATATCGTTGCCAAGATCTTCGATGCCACAGGCTTTTTGAAAAAAATTTGTTCCGGCTGAGATCGGACCGAGTCGCCCATGACGAGCTGGATTTCGACTTGACAACCACCCATGATGGTTTCGCGGAAACATACATCGACAATTCGATCAGCAATGTGAACCAGGCCACGGTTTACTATGAACGATTTGATTTCGACGACACACCGCAGTTCGGCATGGGGAAAGCGTTTACGATTGACACCGAAAACGTGGCAGCAGACGTCCTGAGCAATCCGCAAATCGCTGCAAACCTGATTGCCTCGGACGACGACGTGTTCCTGGCTTACAAGGAAGACGTGGGCACCGACGACGACATCGGTGGCCGGGCGATAGATCAGGTAGGGGTGATTGGGGCGGAATTCGCCATTGGTTAGAACAGTTCCACTCCGGATTTGATCGGCGATTTCGCGGTCCTCCGTAAGGGCGATTTCGTTACCGTTTTTCATGAGACGGATACCTTCGTCGGTAGCGAATTTACGATCGTGATCGCTGACAGCACAGGTATCAGCGGTTTCAATGTCTGGGATGCTACCAGTACCGCCCGGCTGCGTCTGAATCGGAGGTCGCGGCCCTCGCAGACGGCGGTTTCGTCGTCACTTGGACGGAAAGCAGCGACATCAAGGCGTGCGTCTATTTCAATACCGACATGTCCCTTTCATTCGAGTTTAGCATTGCCAGTGACACAAACGTGCAGAAAGAGCCTAAAGGCGGGCGCAGAGCACGGCGTGCCTTTGTCCGATGAAATATTTTCGTTCATCGAACTCTTACGGGCAATGCAGTTAGATTACATGTTTGAGGGTCGGAAAGGCCATAAGCCGCTGTCTAATAGGTCGATACTGGTGCTCTTGCACCGGATGCAGGTCGAGGCTGTGACGGTCCACGGCTTCCACTCTACGTTCCGCGATTGGGCGTCAGAAGTCGCAAACGCGCCGCGTGAGGTTGCTGAGCTGAGCTTGGCACATCAAGTCGGGCCGTATGTGGAGCGCGCTAACCCCTATTACATTCTTGGCACTGAATTGAGCCACCATTTTGTCGAAAAGCCGGCCAAGAGATTAGTAAAAAAGGGTTTTGATCAGATTTATGCTGTCAAATGTAAAGCGCCGTTCAGGCCGCTGGTCGACTACTTACCCATGAACGCGAGAAGGGGGTGGCTTTCAGGCTTTTGTGAAGCGTATGAGGGGGCTTGCAGCGGTTTGCGGGCAAGTGTGAATTGGGCAAATTTGACGAGATTTGCGACATTGCAATCAGGCGCATGTCTTGAGCCTATTCGAACCCCTTAAGCTCAGTTCAACACCACACTTTGAGCAGCAGCCCAGCCGGGCAGCTTGAAGTTTAGGCCCAACATCGCCCGCAAGAAAAGGATCACAGGAAGAGAATAGTTGTTGAGTAAAACGAGCGGATGAAACGCAAATTTGTGTTCTATTTTGAGGAAGCGGATGCGCTGGACGTCAAGTCTACAGAAAAGGTGCTGGCCGCTATACTAAAGTTTGAGCAATCAACAGGTTTCAAGCTATTCCAGCAGTTTCATATCGAGCAAGCGGCCAAATTCACGACCACTCTGTCCCAAGCTAGAAACCAACGCCGGCAACCCTTGAGCCATTCAACAATTGAAGCCACGCTGACATTGGTTCGCAAGTTCTTTCACTGGCTGGTGGGGCAGATCAGACACAAAAGGGTGCAGAGTTATAGCAATACGCGATTCTTCAACAATAACCGTAAATCTGCCAAGATTGCACAGAATGCAAATTAAATAGAATGCCCGTCACCTGAAGCTGCGTTTCACGCTTTCCAAGCCATGCCCAGCGCCACTGAATTTGACAAGCGCGACAAGGGGCTCTTTGCCTTCTTCATGCGCACAGGAGCATGTGTGGGGGCGGTGGCGTCACTGAAGCAGTTTTTTTGACCTATTAACCACAAAGTGTTCCAAAACCGGGGCGAGGTGAACACCAATGTCGCCAAATCTATCGACATCTTGTTCAACGCCCAAGAGTGTCAGGATTTGCGAAACATGTGACATACGTTTAGGGACTACGCTTTCAAAAGAACAATTCGAGAAGTTCAAAACTGAACTGCAGATTTTGCTACATGATCTGAGCACGAGAGAGCCCTGGAAAGAAGCGGTCTTAATCTGCTTAGCCGTCGTTCGTTTGGCCCGCTCACCCCGCGGCCAGAGAGCGCTTCGAGCCCAATTTGGCTATAGTGATGGTGATTTCGTACTGTGCGCGCTCGCAGCACGAAAAACGCGAAAGGCGCGACAAATTCAGTGCTCCTGCGCAGCGGAGGACACAGCCAATTAAGCTGCAGGTCATATGGAACGGCCTCACACGTGACCTGAGCTGCGCGCATTACCATTGTCGCCGGTATATAAACATGAATCGGCTAGGCCCCGAAAAACGCCTTTGGGACTGAACTGTGAAACACATTCTGATTAATGCCATTGCCACCAAATCGACTCAATTTCTAAGTAAATTGGACGTAAGAATACGTTGGATCGGCATTAAATCCTCATGTGTTAGTTCTAAATATATTCGAGTTTTGACCAGTTCTGCAATTCGAGGATAATGATGATCCGTTCATCTTTTCGGGATTACCTACGCCCCTTCGCAATAGCATTTCTTGTGATCGGAGCTTCGGCGCTTGCGATCTCCCAGTGGAAAGACGATTTGGTGGACCGTACTCTGTTAGGGCACGCGGAAAGCTCAGCGGTGACCTGGCGCGCTGAATTCATTCGTTCCGTGCCCGAGATTGAAGGGCTTTTCACGAGAGAGGATGTGGCTGAGCAGCAGCGCAGTGCAGTTGAGGCCTCCATGGCCGGGTCAGATATTTTCCGTTTCGAAGCATTTAATCCCGCCGGGGCCCTGACGTTCGTGTCTGATCGAGCGTTCTTCGAGGTCGAGGATGCTTCTCAATTCAACGCAACGGCCGCACAGGTGGCGGTGAGCGGCGAGACGATCGTCGTGGTGAAGGATGGGTCCGAAAACCGGTACCGCCCGGACCATTATGTCGCAGCCTACATGCCTGTGAACAGTGATGCGGGAGACAATGTAGGTGTATTTGAAGTTTACGTGGATGCCACTGGTCTTGCAAATGCACTGCGCCAAAAATTCTCTATTCTCAGTCTGTTGCTGGTCTCCGCAACCGCTGCCATCTATCTCGTGCCCAGTCTGATGCTCATCCGGCGGAACAAAGAACTCCGGGAACGGGATCGCGAACTCCTCAAGTTGTCTGAACGTGACTCCCTGACCGGGTTGTTGAACCGCGGTGCATTTAACGAGCAGCTGAATTCCCTATTCAAGTCAATCAAAGACACGCGCGCGGATATCGGCCTGCTGTTTGTTGATATCGACCAATTCAAAGAGACGAATGATACCTATGGTCACGCCATCGGCGACAAACTCCTGCAGGGCATTGCCAAGATTTTAGTCGAGGCCACACGCGATAAAGACATCGTCGCTAGGTTGGGCGGTGACGAATTTGTAATTGTCTGTCCCGATATCGACCTCGATGATCTGAGTGCAATCGGCGCGCGTCTGATAGACATGACGGATCGGCCATTACGCTGCGGGGATCAAGAGATTGGCACCGGCCTGAGCATTGGCGCACATTTGTCTGCCGAAGGAGAGAGTGAACGCTGGGCAATGCATCGGGCGGACCTTGCGCTTTATTGGGCGAAGGTGAACGGTCGCGGCCAAGTTGCGCTTTACTCCGACAAGATTGAGAAAAGGGAAATCCGGCGTCGCAGCGTTGAAGCCGATGTGAGGGCCGGGCTGGACAAAGGTCGGTTCTTTCTCGAATTCCAGCCGATCTATGATAACGCGACGCGCGTTGTCGGATTTGAAGCACTTTTGCGGTTGCGCACGCGGGATGGCGATCTGATTTCGCCAGAGGAGTTTATTCCGATTGCAGAGAACATCGGTCTGATCGGCGATCTTGGTCGTTGGGTGTTGATGGCTGCCACGCAGGCGGCCACAGCGTGGCCGGCGCCGCTCTTCGTTGCCGTTAATATATCTGCCAACCAGTTCCAAACTGAGACGCTGAACAAAGATCTTGCCGCAGCCCTCGACGCGAGCGGACTTGACGGGACGCGTGTCTGCCTGGAGTTGACCGAGCAGGTCCTGCTCGACGAACAGAATAGCGTTACCGACCAGCTTGCAGCGCTCAGGGGTTTGGGCGTGCAAATCGCAATCGATGATTTCGGCACAGGCTATTCCAGCCTCAGCTATCTTTGGCGCTACGATTTTCAGCATCTCAAGATCGATAAGTCATTTTTCGAGGCCTATTCGTTCGACAAAGCTCGGTATGGCCGCGTTATCGAGATGATCATTTCTCTCGGACATCAGCTTGACATGTCGGTTACGGTCGAAGGTATCGAAACGCAGGAACAATTTGATTTCATCCGATCCACCCCCTGCGACTGCCTGCAGGGCTTCCTGTTGAGCAGGCCGGTTTCGGAAATGCATGCCAGGGTGTTGTCGGGCAAAGCCACTGCAGCCTAACCCGACAACTTTGGAGGCGCAGTCGCACCATTCACTGTGCTTGCTCTACGGCTCGTTTCTTGTGCCGCTTGCATTTAGGCTTTCCGATCCGGTTTCCTTGGCTGGCATCGATCCGCCTATCTATCGGCGCCGGTCGAAGCGGCCAACGGATATTGATCTGCTAGCTTGGTTGAAAGAGCGGTCATCCGAACGACGGAGGTTTGACTGTCGCCGCCTGCGCATCCTACTGAAGCGTGAAGGTTAGCAGGTAAACAGTTTGGCAGCCGGCACCTGAACCGCCTGTTGTTTGCCGCAGACCCATCAGTAAGGATACTGGGTCATGGGAAAGACGAAGAACGGAAGACGTTATCCAGAGGAACTGCGCGCGCGCGGTGGGGATGGTTTTGGATCACGAGAGCGAAAATGCGAGCAGATCGGTAGCCATATTGTCGATCTCTCAGAGGGTTGGATGCAGTCGTGACAGTTTGCGCATCTGGGTCAAAGAACACGAGACGGATACCGGCAAACGCGACGGCGTGACGACTGCTGAACTGGACCGCCTCAAGGAGCTTGAGCGTGAGAACCGGCAACTGCGTCAGGCGAATGAGATCCTGAAAAAGGCATCCGCTTATTTTGCCCCCGCTCTCATCGCTGCGAGCGGCGACTGCCGCGCAGTGGGACGGAGCTCGCCCCCCCCTTTCGCAAATGATTGCCTTCATCAAAGACTTTCGCGGGGAGCATGGGGTCGAGCCGATCTGCCGGGTTTGGGCAAATCGCCCGATCCACTGCCCGGCAGGGCATTGCGCAGCAATGTCCCGAGAGGGGACGTTCTATGAACGCCTTGCCGTCGAGCGTGATCCTGACCGGGCTTCGGATCGTGCCAAGCGAGATGCGTCTCTGCGCAAGGAGATAGCCGACATCTGGGCAAAAAACCGGTCTGTCTCTGGCGCACGCAAACTTTGGCACGCGATGAAGCGTGAGAAGTATGATGTTGCCCGCTGCACCGTCGAGCCATTGATGCGCCAACTTGGCATTCAAGGCGTCCGGCGTCTGCCAGCCTCACCAGTCCCCCAAACAAGCGCAGCTTACCTGCTTTGTACCAACGGCTCAGCCCTTCGAGGACCAGACACCAAAACAGCCGCGACAGGACCTTCGCTGGTAGCACAAACCCCAAGCGGCAGACGATCTAAGGCGCCCCGTCCGATGACAATCCACCACCCGGTACAATGACATGTAGTTGCAGGTGCGGGTGACAGGTCATCGCCGAGACCCAAAAGTGCAGCACAAAAGTCACGCCGATCCTTGCACCAAGCTGTTTTTGAGCGGCGCCGATGGTCAGCAGCGTTCGGGCTGACGCTTCGAACAAAAGCCCGTAAACCGCTGACTTACCTGATACCCGATGACCGCGATCTGAGCTGGCAGCGTGAAGACCACATGGAAATACTCAATCGGCAAAAGGTCTTCCATCCGCGCCTGCCTCCAGTCTTGCGCCGCCCCACCCTGACACTTCGGGCTATGCCGATTGCGACATGCGTAATGGGCGATCTGTTGATGGCTGTACTTGGTGCAGGCCACAACAAAGCCACCTTGCGCAGCGGCTCGGCATGGTCCCGACGATAGGCAGGACAATGAACGCGGAAGATATCCGCAACCTCCAGTCTGGGGTAGGGCATCGAAGCCGGGGCCTACCTAAGTCTAGCCTTCCGGCTCACCAACAGATCAAGCGGACTGGAAACAACGTGGATCGTTTTGGTTACTGTCTATGTTTGGATCATCGTGGTCTCCAGCTACACGTGCCCGAGCAATACTTGGATCACGCGGATATCCGTCCCAACTTCCAGCAGACGGCGGGCAAAGCTGTGCCGCAACATGTGGAGCGAGCCTGTCTTCCCTGTTTCTGCAAAGTCGCAAGCCTCGCAGAAGGCGCGGTTGAACTGCCGCGTCGAAATCGGGTCACTGCGACTGCGGCCTGGGAACAACCAGCCCGCAAGACGCGCCTCGCGGCAAAATGCGCGCAGCAGGGGTGGCCAGATCTTATTCTGTGGGTGCAACTTGCCAGTGATAGGTTCCTGATTTAGCGGCACCAATCACATGATACGCATCACGCGGCGCATGCAGTGTCCGCCGCATTGATGGTTGTTATGCTTCATGTGCCGGGCCATTTGGCGCGATCCATACCACTGTGTTTCCAAGACCTGTTTGTCAATGAACCGCAGGTTTTCAGCGCTTTCAACTTTCGCCTCATAGGACAGATTCGACCGCGACAATGTCAGCAGCACAGAATATCGACGAACGCTCAACTTGTGATCTTTGTTCGACAATTTTTACCGCGTGTCCCTAGCAATTGGGGCGCGGCTTCGGCCAAAGAGTCCCGCTCCACCACCAACTAATCCGTCTTCGAATGTAGCTTGTCGACTTCAACCGCACTCACCTGTTCAGGGGAAGTACCCCGCGCGTAATTGCCACCGCCAAGTTCTCTATGGCCGCACGTTTCCAAGTGCCAATCCGGGTTGGGTGAACACCGTATTGCGTGGGCTACTCCGTCAGGCTTATCTCCTCGCGAAACGCTTCAAGTGAAACTTGGGCTTTGAACTCAGGAGAATGGGTCTTTCGTTTCTTATTCGCAGATCACTTCTCTCGTCAGGCAGTCGACCTTAACGTTTGACCCTTACGTCAGCGAGCACTTCGGTATTGAAAGTGTCCAAACTCTGTCGTTGGGAAAAGATTTGGGACTCGATTGCTTCCCCCAGCGCTAAATCGTTGAGCGCTTTCCTGTCCCGGTCCGACAGGTCTTCAATCAGACGTTCTGCAGCAATGACTTTTCCATATGCTTGCCGAACTTGACGAATATGCTGTTCCTTTTCTGCCAAAACCAACGCCAATTTGGTATTCAGGGAAGCCTTTGCTCTGCCCACCCATCGCTTCCAAATGACATCGGCACCAATTGATTGCATGGATGGAACCATGCTGACACAGTATCTGCATTTATCATGATCATGCCACGGGCATGCCGATATAATGCGTACAAGATCGCATCAAACACACCGAACAAATCCCTTTCTTAGGGATCAAGCCGATCGTTCCATCGCAAACGATTGCGGATGATAGGCAAAATAGTATCCGAGTTGACGGGCTCTTGACCCGCCCAGATCTTAGCCAGCGAGCCCCAGAGCGCGATAAGTCACCCGGCCCACGATGCCATCGGCGGCGAGCCCGTTGTCGCTTTGAAATGCGCGCACGGCAGCATCCGTATGCTGGTCAAAATCCCCTTCCGCGGTGATGCCAAGCGCTTCCTGAATTTTTGTCACCCAAGCGCCATTGGCCCCAAGACGCAGCACCGGGAATTCCAGATCGGGGAGCACACCATCGATTTTGCCTTGTCCCACGGATGCACCGGCCATCGTAAGCGCTTCGGTGCGCACGCCATCGACACGGCGCGTCCAGCCGCGGCCGAAAACGCTAAAGGTGCGCAGGCTACGCAAAAACGCCATTCGCGCATCGCACATGTCATTTATGACGTCATCTGGATCTGCCTGAGCCACGACTGCCAGGGTCTGTGGGCCGATGGCACCATCCTTGGTTGCCCCGACTGCCCCTTGCAACCATTTTGCGGACCGTCCCGGACCGGAGTTCACTGCCGCATCAAAAACGCAGTAATCGACGCCACTGGGAAGGTCGTCGCAATGGCATTTGTCCCAATAGCCGGCCTGATAGATGCGCGCCAATTGCTGGTCCGTGATGTTGATCAGATCGCTGACCGTGCTTGCCGCGCCGTAAAAACGGCGGAATGTGGCAAGGGTCACGCCCTTGTTTGTGGCCCCGCCCGGATCGTTCGGATGGTCCACAAAGCCGCCTTCATGTACCAGGACATGCTCCAGCGCATGATCAAAATTCTGTTCCATTATCGTGTCCCCCATGGTTCTGCATTTTCTTACGAAGAGTAGCGCCATACAGAATCGCGCACTACTCCTGTGCTCTTGTACGCCAGACGAACCGCGCATTGATCTGCTCATTCCGATCGGCCAGTCCCAACAGCTGTGCCATGTTTTCACCCGCGGCTTCGGAAGCTGGGTAGCGGGCGCTGGCCTCTGTTGTGCGCTCTGTACGGTCTGGCTCGCTTGCAGCGTGGACAAACTTTCGTATACCAGCGTGTCGGCCCGGAATGCAGAGGCCCCGTTTACATCTGTTTTAACAAGTTGCGCCACCTTGGCGACGCAAGCCGTCCTCTCGGTGGTTGTAACGGCCGAATTAAAAACACTTTAAAGACCCTGCGCTGCGGTCATTCGCGCAAGAAAAATCAATAACAGCAAAGAACCCATGGCCAAAAACCAACAGCCGGAAGCTCAAAGCAGATTTAACAAAAATAATTATCCGGTCGAATCCACTTTGGTGCAAGACAAAATGTGATGCGATGGCAATTTCGTAAATGCGTTTAAGAGTAGTGTCTTGCGTGCTCTCCTCCGCTTTCGCAAGCGTTGAACTGATGATTATTCTTTCAGATAGCGCTCTGGTTTGAAGTTTGCCCAACAAAATGGAAAGGGATTTTTTACAGTTGGATTGGTGGCCGCATTCATAGGTGATGCTGCGCAAGCATAAATCGGACCATCCTGCGACGCAGGATAAGGTTCGCGAGTTGTCTACGCCGAGGGCCGTTTTATCCAGATGAGATTGGAAAATTTCGTTAGGTTTTTCGGGTGGCTGGATGTTGGATAGTCTTCTGATCGACTGTCTATCCACCCTGTTTTGAACTTTGCGAGCGTGCCGAGCTTTTGGGTGGTTAAACGGCATTGGACCGCGTCCTCGGCACTGTCTTGTATGTTGAGGTGAGGTAGTGGCAGCCGATGAGACGTTTGAGGCGTGCAGACATCTTCTCGAATGATGTACGGTAGCGGTTCAATGTGGCTTTAGCGTCAGTCTCGGTAAAATCACGCCTCTTGTGACGGGTCTTTCTTGCCTCTAACGGGAAGTCTTGCGGGTGGCCCTATGCGCTGTCCCGTAGGGTTTCGATACTCAGGCAGTGACCTCTTCATTCCTGACAGGTTAGTCCTTATTCACGCCTTTCCCCAACATTATTTGGGCTTTCCAGATGTGTTGTGCAGAATTACGTTGACCAAGTCGCACAGCCGCCGCTTGGAAATGGCGTCGAAAGCACAGTTAACATTCGACATCCGGGTCACCAGTTCGAGATCAATCGAAGTGTGACCCATCTGGCCTCGGTATGACGCGAGATCACACCGCTTGCGCAGCGGTTGTGCGCCGCCCAAGGGATTGTGCCGAAGTCAGCTTTCGTGCGATTTCACTGAGCAACGGCGCAGGCTGACCAGTTCCGCCAGAATCGACAGCGCGATTTCTTCAGGCGTGACCGCACCGATATTCAGCCCGGCGGGCGCCTTGACGGCGTCAATCTTTGAACGTGGCAGCCCAGCAGTCTCCAGTTTATGCGCCAAAGTCGCAAACTTCCGGGCACTTCCGACAAAGGCGATATGCGTTCGAGGCGCGGCCAGCGCTTGTTTCAACGCATCAAGATCACCTTGGCCTTGCGTCGCAATCACAACGACTTTTTGCCGCGTATCGGGGCCATCCTGAGGGGACAAGACCGACGTGCTTGCCCAATGGAATTGCGGTGCCAGAGTGGTCAGCGCCTGGGCGACGGGCGAGGTGCCGATCACCACCAACTGCGGCATCGGCAGGCAGGGCTCAATGAATATATCCACGGTGCCTTTTGAGGGGCACCCGTTGCGGGCAAAGGTGGTCCCTTCAATGTCATCCCCGGCAGCAACTCCTTTTTCGGCCAAAAGCTCTTCGGGGGCAACTGAGATCAGATGGGGCGCGCCGTCTTGCAGCGCTGCAATCGCTGCGCGTTTTACCGCCCCTCGCGTGCAACCACCGCCAAGCCAGCCGTGCAAAATTGTACCGTCAGCACCTAACAGAGCCTTTGCCCCGGGTTTTGCCGCAGTCGCGCCGACGGTGCGCACGATGGTTGCAAAGGCAAAGGGTTGATCGCTGTCACGCAGCTCCTGAGCTGCTTCGGCGAGATCTGTTGACAGGATTTCAGCAGGGGTCATAGCGTAGCAAGCTCTTGGTCCAGAGCGGCCAGATCGTTCAGCGTATTGGCCGCAGCAAACAGATCAAGATGGGGCAGGGCGGCCGCCATGCCTGCGGCCACCGGCGTGTAATCTCGCCATCCCTTCAGAGGGTTGAGCCAGATGATCTTGCAGCCGCGTTTCTTGAGCTTGGCCAGGGACGCGCTCATGAACTCAGGCGCTTCGGTGTCGTAGCCATCCGAAAGGATCAAAACCACGCTTCGACCATCTACAAACCGTTTGGCGTAAGTATCCGCGAACAAGCCAAGCGAGGGGCCAATTTTGGATCCACCGCCAAATCCGTCCGCCATCAAAGACATACGCCCGATTGCGCGCATCGTGTCTTTGTCACGCAAGGCTTCGGTGATCCGCACAAGACGTGTGTGAAACAAGTAAGCGTCTGCTGCAGGATCGGCGCGCATCAGACCCGCGAGGAACGCCAGAAAAACTTGGCTATAGACAGTCATCGATCCGGATACGTCGCAAAGCGCTACTATTTTGCGGGTCCGGTCGGGGCGGCGTTTGCGCAGCAGCCGGACTGGTTCACCCCCAGTGGACAGGCTGTGACGTATGATTTTGCGAAAATGGAGCCGGTCCCCTTTGCGCGCTGCAATGCGGCGGCGCGACCGTTTATCTCGCAAGGCCATGCCCAAACGACGCGCAATGGCTTCTGCTTGCGCGATCTCATCAGGGCGCACCAGATCGCGCAGATCTTTGCGTGCCAGGTTGCGCACCTCGGTGGCGATTAATTTGCCAGTCCCGTCGCTGTCGGCGTCGCCTTGACCGTCATCTGGCGCGGTTGCCGATCCGGATGTGCCCGCGTCCTGTCCTTTGGCTTCGAGCGATGAGTGCATGTTGTCGTCGATTTTGCTCGATTTGGTCGGAATGATCTTTTGCTTCACGCGCCCCGCGTCCATCCAATAGCTGTCAAACAGGGCGTCAAATCGCTCAGCGTCTTCTTTGCATCCGGTACACACCGCGCGTAAGGCACGGCGGCTTTCATCAGGGAAAATGGCGTTAACTTCGACCAATGCCGACAGCGCCAAATCGGCCTCTGCCACGCCAAGGCGCAGGCCATTGCTGCGCAGATGGGCGATAAAACCACCGACCCGTGCTGCTGGTCCGGGGTCGCGTCCTGCAAAGCGCGTGACCCGCGTCATGCTGCGCGCCCCGCGATACGGCCTGCGACTTCGGTCGTGATATGGGCTTGATCGCTTTGGGTTTTCAAAAGCGTCGTCAGCGTGGATTGCAGGACCGCAGGATCATCCGTCAAATCGGAAATCCCCAAGCCCATCAAAGCGGCTGCAAAATCGAGCATCTCCGCGATGCCGGGGGTCTTTTCCAATTCTTCTTCGCGCAGTTTTTGTACAAAGCCGACGACTTGTGCACCCAACCGCGCTTCGATCTCGGGGCAGCGCGCTTTGAGGATCGCAAGCTCTGTGTCGCGATCCGGATAATCAACATAGGTGTAAAGACAGCGCCTGCGCAGTGCATCAGACAGGTCTCGCGTGCCATTTGACGTCAGGATGACCATTGGCTGTGACGTGGCGGTGATGGTCCCCAGCTCTGGCACAGACACTTGATAATCGGAAAGGATTTCCAACAGATAGGCTTCAAATTCCTCATCTGCGCGGTCGATCTCGTCTATCAACAAAACGGGCGGCGTGGCTTGCGTAATGGCCGCCAGCAAGGGGCGCTCCAGTAGAAAGTCGCGCGAGAAAATCCGATCTTCGACGTCTTTGCCGGTCTGGCCATCTTCAGCGGCAGCGCGGATTGTCAAAAGCTGACGCTGATAGTTCCATTCATAAATCGCCTGTGCGGCATCCAACCCTTCATAACACTGCAGGCGGATCAACTGCGTGTCTTTGGCGGCGGCAAGAGTGCGCGCGACTTCTGTCTTGCCGACACCTGCTGCCCCCTCAAGAAGCAAGGGACGCCCAAGCGACAAAGCCAGATGCAATGCAACAGCCAAATCGTCAGAGGCAACATAGCCTTCGCCAGCGAGGGCGGTTTGTAAATCTGTCCAGATCATGCGTTTGTGCGCAGGGCAAAGTTTGGGCTCGCCCTGCGCCCTTTCTTAGCCGTGCAGGCCAAGCTTGTTGGCGGTCTGCCAAATCCGCCAATGATCATGCGGCATGTTGGTATGCGTGTTGCCAAAGGGGCGGAACGCATCCTGCACAGCATTGGAGAAACACGGGACGCCGCCCACATGCGGGCTTTCACCGACACCCTTCGCACCAATCGGGTGATGCGGGCTTGGCGTCACGGTGAAGTCGGTCTCGTAGTTTGGAACTTCCCATGCTGTGGGCAGGAAAAAGTCCATCAGCGTGCCGGTTTTACAGTTGCCCATGTCATCATAAGCAATTTCCTGACCCAAGGCGACGGCAAGGGCTTCGGTCAGACCACCGTGTACCTGACCTTCAATGATCATCGGGTTGATCCGAGTCCCACAGTCATCCAGCGCATAGAACCGGCGTATTTCCGGCACACCGGTATCCACGTCAATGTCCATCACACAGACATAGGCCCCAAACGGGTAGGTCATGTTGGGCGGATCATAATAACTGACCGCTTCCAGACCCGGTTCAATCCCCGGGATCGCCTGATTATAGGCGGCAAAGGCGATTTCCTTCATCGTCTTGAACTGCTCTGGCGCACCTTTGACGACAAACCGATCCACATCGAATTCCACGTCATTGTCGTGGACTTCAAGCAAATAGGCCGCAATCATCTGTGCCTTGGCGCGGATTTTGCGCCCCGCCATGGCCGTTGCCGCACCGGCGACAGGCGTAGAACGCGACCCATAGGTGCCAAGACCATAGGGGGCTGTATCGGTGTCGCCTTCCTCAATCGTAATGCTGTCGGCAGGCAGACCAATTTCGGAGGCCAGGATTTGCGCAAATGTCGTTGCGTGCCCCTGACCTTGGGAAATCGTGCCCAATCGCGCAATCGCCGAACCCGTCGGATGGATGCGGATTTCACAGCTGTCAAACATTCCAAGACCAAGGATGTCGCAGTTTTTCACCGGGCCGGCCCCCACAATTTCTGTGAAAAAGCTGAGGCCGATGCCCATCAGTTTGCGGGTTTTTCCCGCCTTGAACTCTTCGACCCTTTGGGCTTGTTCTGCGCGCAAGCCCTCATAGCCAACGGTCTTCAGGGCCTTGTCCCATGCCGTGTGATAGTCGCCGCTGTCGTATTCCCAACCCAGTGCGGCGGTATAAGGGAATTGTTCCTTCTTGATGAAGTTGATGCGGCGTAATTCAGCGGCGTCCATGTTCAACTTGATCGCCAGAACCTCGATCATGCGTTCGATAAAATACACCGCCTCCGTCACGCGGAAGGAACAGCGATAACTGACGCCGCCGGGTGCTTTGTTGGTATAGACTCCGTCCACCTCCAGATAGGCGGTGGGGATATCATAAGACCCCGTGCAGATATTCATGAAACCCGCGGGGAATTTGGTGGGATCAGCGCAGGCATCAAAGCCGCCATGATCTGCCGTCACATGACATTGAAGCCCGGTGATTTTTCCCGCTTTCGTCGCAGAAATTTTGCCGGTCATGTGATAGTCCCGCGCAAAGGCGGTGGTCATCAGGTTGTCCATCCGGTCTTCGATCCACTTGACCGGCTTACCGGTCACAATGGAGGCCACGACGGAACACACATAGCCCGGATAGGCACCCACTTTGTTGCCAAAACCGCCGCCAATGTCAGGTGAAATCACGCGGATGTTGTGCTCCTCGATGCCGGAGATCAGCGATACGATCGTGCGGATCGCATGGGGGGCTTGAAACGTGCCCCACAGCGTTAGCTTGCCGTTGACCTTGTCCATGGAGGCCACGCAACCGCATGTCTCAAGCGGGCAGGGGTGAGTGCGGTGGTAATACATGGATTCTTCGGCCACGATCTCGGCGCTGTCGATGACCTCTTGCGTGGGCTCTTTGTCGCCCGCTTCCCACGTAAAGATGTGGTTGGGATGTTTGCGCGGCCCGTGAGCACCATCAGTAGCTTTCCCGGTGTCATCCACAGTGTCTTCACGCAACACAACATCGGATGTCAGCGCCTCAAAAGGGTCCACTATCACGGGCAGCTCTTCGTAATCGACTTCGACCAGTTCGATGCCATCTGCGGCGGCATAACGGTCTTCGGCGACCACACAAGCCACTTCCTGGCCCTGAAACAGCACCTTGCCATCGGCCAGCACCATTTGCTTGTCACCAGCAAGCGTCGGCATCCAGTGCAGACCAAGCGGTTCCAGATCGGCAGCTGTCAGTACCGCTAAAACGCCGGGCACCTCCAGAGCAGCAGCGGTGTCGATACTCTTGATCCGCGCATGTGCGTAGGGAGAACGTACGAAATCGCCAAAAAGCATCCCGTCCAGCTTGATGTCATCGACATAGTTGCCTTTGCCTTGGGTGAACCGCGCATCTTCGACCCGCTTGCGCGAGCAGCCCATGCCCTTGAGGTTGGCAACGCGTTCGTCGCGTGTGACTTCATCTTTCATTCTGCGGCCTCCTTGGCGGCGCTCATCTCAGTCGCGGCAGCTTGGATGGATTTCACAATGTTCTGATACCCCGTGCAGCGGCATATGTTGCCCGCCATACCAAAACGGATTTCCTCCTCCGTCGGGTTCGGGATTTCCTCCAGCAGTTTGGTCGCCCGCGTGATCATGCCCGGCGTGCAATAGCCGCACTGAAGGCCGTGGTGTTCCTTGAACGCCTCTTGCAAAGGGTGCAGGTTGTCTGGCCCGCCAATACCTTCAATGGTGGTGATGTCGGACCCTTCGGCCTGAACCGAGAACATGGTGCAGGATTTGACCGATTTGCCATCAATCGTCACCGTGCAGGCACCGCAATGGGATGTTTCGCAGCCAATATGCGGACCGGTGATGTTCAGTCGCTCACGCAATGTGTAAATCAGCAATTCGCGCGGCTCAGCGAGGAATTCTTCTTGCTTGCCATTCACGTTGAGCGTGATGTGTTTCTTCTTTGACATGGTATCCCTCTCCCTTATGCCCGCGACCAGGCGCGTTCGATGGCGCGGCGCAGGATGACTCCAGCCACGTGATTTTTGAATGCGACCGGACCACGGTTATCTTCGGTCGGATCAATGTCCCCGAGCATGGCAGCCATCGCGGCTTTGAGCGCCGCATCATCGACGGCTGTGCCCATCAATGCGTCCCCTGCAGCTTCTGAGAAAACGGGCGTATCGCTGAGATTTGTCATCGCGATGGATGCTGCGACGCAAACACCGCCCTCTTTGACGATCTGCACAGCTGCCGCAGCGGTGGCGTAATCGCCAATCTTGCGCTTTTGCTTTTCATAGGCATATCCACCTTTGGGCAGGGGGATTGTGACTGAGGTCAGCACCTCGTCGTCTTCGCGCGCCGTCATGTAAGCGGCCTCATAGAAGTCCCGCGCCTTGACGTCACGTTCGCCATCGGCACCGATCAAGGTGAAAGATGCATCAAGGCATTGCATCAAGCCCGGCATGTCATTGCCCGGATCGCCATTGGCGATATTGCCACCAACAGTGCCCATGTAGCGCACCTGAGGGTCGGCGATTTGCAATGCGGCTTCGCGCAGGATCGGCGCCGCAGCCGTCAGCCCGTCATGCGCGATGATGTCGGACTGGGTGACCATCGCCCCGATCCGGATCGTATCACCGTCGATCTCAATGTCTGACAACCCGTCGACGTCCTGCAGGTCAATCAGATGCGGGACGTCTGCCATACGCAGTTTCATCATGGGGATCAGACTGTGCCCGCCTGCCATCACCCGTGCATCATCCCCGTGTTCGTCGAGCAGGGACAGTACACCCGCCATGTCCTGTGGCCGGTAATATTCAAATGCTGCTGGAATCATTGGCTCTCCTCCCTGAAGCGCTGATGAGTTTTCTCGTGGAAACGTGCATGCAGGGGGTTGCAAAGGCTTCAGGAAACTGATGAAAAACTGATGTTTTGCACGAAATGCGCCTTAGCTTGCACCAACTGCGCCGCCCTGCGCCAGCAAAGCGTCCTGTATTTCTTTCAGCTTGGAACGGCTGACCGGCGCCGGCGGCAGATCACCTGCACCAAAAATACAGCGCCCTTTGTCCTTGGTCCGCTCAAACCGGGAAACCTTCTCCGGGTTCACGAGATAACTGCGATGGGTTTGAAGAAATCCAACAGGCACCAGGCGTTTCGTGGCTTCGGTGATGGGCCACACGCAGAACATGCGATCATGCTGCGTGTAGATCTGGGTGTAATGCCCGTCTGCTCGTAACATCAAAACATCGCGAGGTGACACGAAAACCTTGCCACCGTCGCGTTCGCACGGAATCCGCAGCCCGGGACTGTTGATGCCTGCTTCAGGCGCAACCGGTATTGGGGTCTCGTCTGCCGAGGGGGGCACCAGATAGGTAATGCCTACCCAGAGGAAAGCACCGAAAATCACAAAACTGGTTGCTATGACTCCAAGCGCCAGAACCTCGTTGCTCATCCGGGGGCCAAACTCGTCACCCTGCGGATCCGCCACAAAATTTGTGCCAGCCATCGCAAGGAAATGAACAGAACAAACGGCACCTGCAAAACAGAGCGTCCCGAGCAGAATGTTGCGATTGGTCCGTTGACCATAGGCGATCCAAAACGCGACGACACAGAGCACAACAGCCACGATGGAAGATGTCGCAACACCAACTGGCGTGTAAATGGCGCGGCACAATTCAAGCCCCGCCATTCCAATATAGTGCATGACGAGGATGCCGACCCCGACGAGCGCACCCGCAGTTGAAATCACCAAGGGGCTGCGAAGGGTGAAGTGAAGCAGGATCAAAGCCGCCCCGACAATCAGGATGGCCGTCAACGCCGACATCAAGGTAATGGCCGCATCATAGTAGAACAATACGGGCAGTTGCAGACCCAGCATCGCAACGAAGTGCATGGACCAGATGCCACCGCCAAGTGCGACAGATGCAAGCGCGACAGAGAGCGTTTTCTGAGCGACCGTCTTGTCCGAAAGATTACGCGTCAGTGACAGCCCGGTGAAACCAGCGACCAGCGCAATCAGCCCTGACATGGCCACCAGTAATAGGTTGTGATCAAACGCAAGCAGTTCCATGCAAGTAAAACTGGCGAAAAACTGGGCGCTTTGCAAATCAGGAATTGGCGAGTGTTGCCGGTTCTGGGCCTTCGCCAGCAGCAAACAGGGCGGGACCTGTTCACATCACACCAAGTGATCTCAAGAAATTCCTGCCTGTTCGAGATGTGAATCCTGCGTCGCCAGAGCAAAAATGACCGCATCATTTGAAACCAAGCGCTCAAATCCGAGGAGCCTATCGCAGTTTGATGCTGCTCCTTTGATGGCATTTACTGCACCAAAGGAGACGAACTATGGGACTGTAACGGACGGACGAATTCCGCGCTGATGCAGTGCGGATCGCACTGAACATTCGGTTGACGCGTAAACAGGTGGCCGATGACCTTGGCGTCGGTATGCCTAGGCTGAATAAATGGATCACCGCCCATCGAGACACAGATGCGTTGTCGAAAGAGGATTTAAACCTCGCCGAAGAGATTGACCGTCTTGGACGTGAGAAATGCCTCCTCAAGGAGGAGGGGGAAATCCCCAAAAAAAGCCACCTCTTACCTGACAGGCGATTACGCAGTAATCTGCCCAGAGGGCAGTTCCTTGCGAGCCTAAAGCAATGAGATTTAGGTTTGTCGAAGAGCATAGCCAGTTTTCCAGCCAATCGGTTGTGCGAGGTTGTCGGCGTCAGCGCGCGCGGTTTACGTGCCTTCCGCAGTCGCCAAGCCAGTCGCGGGCAGCGGTCCGGTCTGGTCACACTGATTCATATCAAAGAGCAGTCGCGTCTCAGCCTGGTCAGCTATGGCAGGTCACGGATGACCGAAGAACTGAAGGAAATCAGCTTGGATGTCGGACACCGTCGTGTGGTCAGATTGATGCGCCAGAATGGCATATCTGTGGCTAGAACCCGCAAACACAAGGTGACGACCATTGCCCGGCAGACGATTGTGCGGCAATCTACCGAGTGTCCGTTTTGGTCAAGTCGCCTTTTCCGCCCATTTCCGATGATCGCGCAGTAGAGCGTTTGCAAGGACCAACAACTTGCGCATGACCGCTGTGATCGCAACTTTTTTCTCTTTCCCGATGGCGACGAGGTGATCGTATTTGGCTTTCAGATCCGGATTGAACCGGATCGCGACCAGGACAGGCATGAAGATAGCGTGTCGCAGACCTGGGCGGCCACCTTGTATTCTTGCCTTTCGCTGCCATTTCCCGGAACTCTGTGACATCGGCGCGAGTCCGGCGACCCGTTTGCTGTCCAAAGTGCCGATCTCAGGCATATCCACGAGAATAAGGAGCGCTGTTGTCGTCCCAATTCCGGGGGTGCTGGACAGAATTTCCAACCGTTCGCTCATGCGCTGATCCAAGCTTGCCAGGGCCAACATCGACGCATCACCTTTTTCAATGTCGCTTTTGATCTGGCGTAGACGCCTTTCCAATTGCTGCTTTATGAGAGCATTGGTCGCTGTGGCCTTACGTGCTTTGGCGGCTATACGATCCTTTACGAGTACCCGCCGTGCAGATCATAACGCTCTCAGATCCTACAGATTTTCTGCGCAGATGGGCTTTGGAACCAGCTGCAAGGCCGCGCCCGTCTTTGCCAGCATCTCGCACTCCACACGATCTGTCTTCGCCAACTTGCCATTGGCTTGCGCAAACCGGCACGCCTGTTTTGGGTTTACTTTGACAAACGGTATGGCATTGGAACCAAGCGCTGGCTCCAACTGCCGATGATCAGCACCGGTAGCCTCGAAAATTATCACTGACGCTGGCTGCAAACCAATCCATTTTCTCAGTTACAAATGTCCAGTTTTGCTATTGAGAAACTGCGTAGTTTGCCGTCGCTGAAGCAGTGAACATCAAGTGTGTCTTTGGAAATATCTTTTCCAATGGTATCGTTCATTTGTCTTTTCCTCACCTTGTCGTGTCATCCGGGCCCAAAGCCCAAGCACCCACCTCTCGGGACA
The DNA here is from genome assembly GCA_033344815.1 of Paracoccaceae bacterium. Taxonomy (NCBI): domain Bacteria; kingdom Pseudomonadati; phylum Pseudomonadota; class Alphaproteobacteria; order Rhodobacterales; family Paracoccaceae; species Paracoccaceae bacterium. The sequence goes on from JAWPMR010000001.1 coordinate 4,443,022, forward strand.
TTGCTGCGCAATACCCTGTCGGTCAGTGGTTCAGGTCATCAGAAAAGACACGGACGAGTATGCTCGGCAAAGGTCCTCAAAAACCAAGAGAGGAGCGGTCTGACCCGCGCCACTGCCTGGCATAAATGACGCGCTGGGCCGTGGCTCCCTTTCGCCTCAGGAGCCACTGAAAGTTATAAGACAAGAGCGGGGACAGCGATCACAAGTTCAACGTCGCGCCGAACCTGTTGGATCGTAACTTTACGGCAGTTGAACCAAACCAGAAGTGGGCGGGGACAGCAGCTAGTTTGGACCCGGGAAGGAGGGCTGTATCTGGCCGTGATCGTTGATCTGCATTCCCGGCGTGTGATCGGTTGGGCGGTCAGTAACCGCATGAAGCGCGATCTCGCGATACGGGCTCTGAAGATGGCTGTTGCGCTCAGATCAGCACCCAAAGGCTGCATTCATCAAACGGATCGCGCGTTGCTATATTGTTCGCACGATTATCAGAAGATCTTGCGCCAACATTGATACAAGGTCTCGATGACTGACAAGGGCAATTGCTACGACAATGTGGCTGTCGAGACGTTCTTCAAATCCATCAAGGCTGAACTGATCTGGCGGCGATTACGGCAAACGCGCAGGCAGGCTGAGATGGCGATCTTCGAATACATCAACGGGTTCTACAATCCGTGTCGTCGACACTCGACAGTGGGTTTGAAAAGCCCGGTCGCGTTCGAACGGAAAGTGGCCTAAACACGCAAGTGAGGCGGCACAAAAGCGCGACAGGTCCATCATGGTTAAAGCTTTCGGGGTGGGCTTGCCTGCTACACAGTCTGGCGACTTTGTGATCCTCCGGCCAAATCAGGCTGGTGTTGTTGTCAAATCGGAACGCTTGACAGGCGCGCATCCCTGTAGGCCGGTTTCCTTTGCGACCACCGCAGACCATCGACGTTGTGGTTTTCTCGACGTTAAGCTTACCACGCGTCGATTGAAAACAGGACATCACATACGAAGCCCAAAGTCCGATGTTGGACGGAGAATTTGGGACGCACCTCTATCGGGCAAACAAATGCAGAGATTTGCCCGGCGCAAAGACACTAAGCTTGGCAACACACGCTTTGCTATAAGCTTGGCACCGTGCGCTTTCATCGAGACAACGGCGGGCTCATCGCTTCAAAGTACCACCTATAATTGCTCACGCGGCGGTTGACGAAGAGGCTGTTACAAACGGCCATGCGCTTGGACGGCTGGGGCTGACAGGTCTTCCGCTTGTAACGCGGATCTAGCTTGGTCTCTGGCGTGCTACAGATTTTTGCCCCACCTGCGCGTTGTTTTCGAGTTCGATCATTTTGCGCCGGCCAGATAAATGGCGGCGACACATGGGAAACAGCGACGCGAAAAGAGCACAGTAAAAGCAAGGTGCTAGCCTCGGACAACTTCTGCTGAGTTCAGGACGAATATCGCGTCGCACCGCGTCGCGTTTCATCCACCGGATTGGCAAGAATGACCGTCTGATGCGCGCGCTGGTCGCAGTCCATGCGAGGGCACACGCGACAATTGATGCCGATCTTGGTCATATAGGCGGCAGCAACACTAAGATCATCCGCATATCCGATGTCCCCCACATGATCGATGCTGCACCCCATGGCAACCGCCAACCTGACGTCCTGAGAATGCCGGGTGAAGGTGGGACGATCGACGGTACGCGAGAATACGAAGAATTGACTGGAATCGGGAAGCTCAACAAATTGCGGCACAATCCGGCCTGGCGTGCGAAAGGAGGTGTGAACTTCAAGCCGTGGACAGGCACCGCCATATTCGGCGAGGTGAAAATCCGTCGCATTGAAGCGCTTGGTGACGTTGCCGGCCTTATCAATGCGTAAGAAGAACAGAGGGACGCCCTTGGCGCCGGGGCGTTGCAACGTAGTGGTGCGGTGACACGCCTGCTCGAAGCTGACACCAAAACGCGCTGCAAGGTGGTCAAAATCGTATTTGCTGGCCTGAGCTTCACGCAGAAAAGCGTGATAGGGCATCAGCACGGCAGCCGCGAAATAATTCGCCAACTCAACACGATACCGCGCACGGCTGCGCGCATCCTCAAGACCGGAGCGCGCAAGGATATCTTCAAGTAGGTCATGCTGCTCAATCAACGCTGCCACATGCACCAACTGAAAAACCCGGTTCGGGTGGTCCATGGCTTCAGACAATCGCACCTCATTTGAGGTCTCATCATATTCTCTGAGCGTATTTGGCATCTCATCGCTTGGAACAACCCGAACCTGAAGACCGAGTTTGTCTCGCAACCGTGATTTAAGCGCTGTGTAAACCTCATCCGCAGGAACGACGTCGCCCGTCCAGAAATTTTCAGACGCGGTTTCGAGTGTTGGAAAATGGTTTTGGTGCTCGCGAAACAGATTATGGACGTTTGATTCAGGAGAGGCCGGCAAAAGCGCCTCTTTTCCATCGGCAGTGCCAGCAAGGCTCATCAATTGATCCGATACGGCAAGATAAGCGCGATGCAGTTGCAGAAAACTATTGGCGAGGTCCGGGCTGTGGGTCAGAGCAGCGCGCAGTTGCGTCAGATCAGGCCGGGTGGGTTCGAAAATAGGGTTCTGCAGCGCTGCGCGCATATCAGCGAGTTGGGAGGCTTCATCGTCATTCGCGATGTCACGCCAATCGACACCATAAGCTTCCATTAGCTTTAAAAGCACGGAAACGGAGACGCTCCGCTCGTTTTTTTCCAATAAATTCACGTAGGATGTGCTGATCCCGAGCGTTTTGCCCATCTGCGCCTGTGTCTGATTGTGATCGACGCGCAGCCGTCTCAAATGTGGCCCAACAAAAGTTTTCATAATTTCACATAGCGAAATTTTTACAAATTTACAATTGTGTATGTTGTAAAAATTTTCATTTACAGCATGACCCGGTTCTGTTTCCTCAATGCCACCCCAACGTGCAATGTGTGCTCGAAACAAGGAGGAATTCATATGCGCACAGGTCAGACACATCTTTTCATTCCCGGTCCCACCAATGTTCCCGAGGCGGTCAGGCAGGCGATGAATGTGCCCATGCAGGATATGCGGGCACCGGACTTTGGCGATCTGACACTGGGCCTTTTTGAGGACCTCAAAACAGTTTTGCGCACGACAACCGGCAACGTCATGTTGTTCCCCGGCTCCGGCACCGGTGCTTGGGAAGCGGCAATTACCAATACGCTGAACCCGGGCGACAAGGTCCTGATGTCGCGCTTTGGACAGTTCTCGACACTTTGGGTTGAGATGGCAGAACGGCTGGGTCTTGACGTGGAGGTGATTGACGTGCCTTGGGGCGCAGGCGTGCCTGTCAAGGAATATGCTCGTCGTCTGGGGGCGGACTCCAAAGACGAGATCAAGGCGGTTTTTGTCACCCATAACGAAACGGCAACCGGAGTCACGTCAGACGTTGCCGCGGTTCGCCGGGCCATGGATGATTGTTTTCATGATGCGCTGCTGTTCGTGGATGGCGTATCGTCGGTGGCCTCGATTGATTTCCGTATGGATGACTGGGGCGTCGACCTTGCCGTTACCGGCAGCCAGAAAGGTCTGATGCTGCCTGCGGGACTTGGTATCCTCGGCGTCAGTGAAAAGGCTCTGGAAGCATCCCGTCACGCTACAATGCGTCGCGCGTATTTCGAGTTCGAGGATATGCTGAAGTTGAACGCGGATGGGTATTTCCCCTACACGCCGCCGACGCAGTTGTTCCACGGGTTGCGCAAGTCATTGGAGCGCATTCATGAAGAGGGGCTGGATAATGTCATCGCCCGTCACAATCGGCTTGCAGAAGGTGTGCGTCGGGGTATCGCGGCGTGGGGCATGGATCTGGTGGCAGAACATCACACGCTTTATTCTGATACGGTGTCTGCGGTTCGGGTGCCTTCGGACGTGGATGCGCGCGACGTACTGCGGATCGCGTATGAGGACTACAACGCCTCATTTGGCTCGGGTTTGGCACGATTGGCCGGCAAAGTGTTCCGGATCGGTCATCTAGGGGACATGAATGACGGCATGTGCCTCACATCGCTGTCTTTGGCTGAAATGGCGCTGACGCGCGCGGGTGCACAGATTGAACTGGGTTCGGGCGTGGGCGCGGCACAAGACTGGTTTGTTTCGCAACAGGTACAGGCGCCCTGCTTGAGCGTCGCCGCTGAGTAAACCCTCCAAAATCAGAAAGCGATCCCATGTCACACACGCTCCATCCCTT